>NZ_JBALDD010000044.1:0-61820 GCF_036917555.1 Nostoc sp.
TGATTTTTTTGTACAAGCACTACTGGCTGACTCTAATAATAATTATCTGTCTCGCCCATCACTGCTTCCTAAATATTAGACCTGAATCCTTACCTTTTCAGCAAAATAAAACCAGGTTCGGCGATGGTAGAGCTTAAAACACTAAATTTAAAGGTAAATCATGGTATAGAAGGAGATATTAATGCCGATCCTATAAGTCCCAGGCAAGTTTTAATTGTTAGGTACGAAGATATTTTCGACTTATCAATTCAACCAGGAGAATTGCGAGAAAATATTGTGGTTCAAGGTATAGAAATTGATAATTTTATCCCTGGCTCTCTGCTAACCTTTGAAAGTGGTGCAGCAATTCGGCTAACTTTTCACTGCGAACCATGTAAGCGAATAGCTCACTTGGTAGAATCATTAAAAAGCATCCAAGGTAAAAGAGGAATTTTAGGTGTAGTTATTAAATCAGGTCAAATCAAGGTTGGTAGTAATTTTCAGGTTCAAACTAATAAATTTCCAGCATTATCTGAAATTCCATATAAACGATTCCTAAATTTTATTATCAAAATTCCAAGTGGAAAAGTAGTTACATATAAACAGATAATCAAAGCTATAGGAGTAGATAATAGCTATCTAAGAGCTATTCCTATATACCTGAAAAAAACTTCACCTGTTGATTATCCAGTACATAGAATATTAGACTCTAAAGGTTATTTGATAACTTATGTGAGCCAACAAAAAAATAAGTTGGAAATGGAAAAAGTTCAGGTTTTATCTAAAGCAGATTTATTAAATAATTTAAACAAAAGTTTTGTAGAAATTAAAGATTATTTATGGGAAGATGGTACTATATATTTATAATACATATTAATGTAATTACCAAAATCTTGGTAAGATTATCCTATATTCAGAGTTTTATCAAGACGATCCCTGATTTTTTATTTGTTTAGATGTAGCTTCCATAAAGTCGATAAAAACTTTTATGAGCTTATGAATTCCCTCGCTACCTCCTGCAATTAAACCTCCTGTCAGCAATGCATCTAAACAACGAAAAATAATTACTTGTATGGGATTATCTAAATCAATTACTACAAGCGGCTCAATTGAGCGAATACCTATTGCGCTCATTAAAAGACCAAATAAAAGAGATGTCCATAGAGCAATTGTTCGTGTATCAGATTTATAGGCTGCTCTTTGGCGCTCTTTTTCATTTATATCATCCATTTGTGGCTTGAATATTTTTAATGGTTCTTGTTGGTTTTGTGTAAAGTTTTGGATGATTTGCTGTTCTAAACTCATTCCTTCAGGTGGGAGTCCACTGGTTTGATTAGATTCTAAAGAAGAGAATTGGTTCTGTTGTGCTTCCATAAGTCTTATCTTCTCAGACAGGAGAGCCTTTTTTTGCTCAATACTAATATCTAATTGTTCGATGAATGGCCCACGCCAAGTAGTTATAAAAACTTCTAAAGAACGCTCTAATAGCAAAGAAATGAATAATTGTAATGTGAGCAGTTGGACAATATCATTAACCCCAAATGGTTTTAAAACAAATGGTTTAGATGATAACCAAGTTGATAAAGTTACTACTAGAAAACTAATAATGATTAATACAATAAATAGAGGAGATTCTGGAGAAAGCTTTAGCAACGTATCTATACTCCTGTTTCGCGTCACAATATCTAACACAGCCTGAAGGTGAAAACTACACCTGCTGAGTAACTTAACAACGTTAATTTGATAGAACAGTAAATAATTTATGACCCGTCCCTTTTTTCTAAAAGTGTGATAAGTCACGCCCTTGTGTGAGCAGAAAGCATTCCAGTGCTACTGTGCATGAGATGACGCTATACCAAGTAGCAACCGTAGCACTAACTAAAAACCCCTCCAAGGTTTTGTATTGGAGGGGTCAAAGTAATTTTTGCAAATGAGATGGTGATTAGGGGGAGACAGCAGCTTTTCCTGCTCGGCTACGCATTTTCTTGTCAAAGCAACTAGATGATAGTACAGCATTTCATAAATCCATTACGAACCTCTGCAAGTCTGTACTTAGTAAGAGAAATCATTAGTGGTGTTGTATGATGTCAGCTGCGACTCGACAGCCTTTAGATAACCTTCATTATTCAAAGCTTGTGCTGGTAACTTTTTAGCGTTGACAGCAGCCTTAACCACATTTAGTGCAGTCAGGTTTCCTGTTTGATATTGAGATACCAAAGCGCTACCGCTAGGAATACCCTGTGCTTTTAGATTACCTTGATAAGCTAGAAATGCAGCATCAAAGGGTTTGAAGTAGCTGACCTTATTGGAATGAGTAGATAAATTGTTAGAGTTGATAGCTATAGGTTCGCCACTATTGTTAGTAGCTATCTGAACGCCACCGATTCTAGGCAATAAAGCAATAGAAGTAACAATGAGTGCAGAATCGATCAAGATAGAGAGTTTCATAGGATTATCCTTAGTTATAGTAAAGTGCAATTAGTGTTCTTGAGTAATAGAGTCTTATTTTTTATCTGTTTTAACTTCCTGCACTCAGTTCACCTGAACGGTTGATTTGCTGCTCACCCATTCGGGTGATTTAATTGAGCGCATCCTACGGTTCATTCAAAGTTGCTAAGACCCATCATCTGATAAGCAAGAACAGCAGTATCAAAGGTTTTGAGGCAATTAATATCTGTGGAATGGTTGTGTAAAGTAGTAGATTTGATACCTGTATTGATTGATGTGCCACTCTTGCTATGAGTAGCTATTTGAGTCCTAGCGATTCTAGGTAGGACACTAGAATCAAGAATGTGTGCAAAATTGAGCGGGGGAAAGAGTTTCATTATTGATGCTGTGTTGGTTAATAAATTGGGAGTAAAGTTTAGGACAAACTTGAACAGATATATATTTAACAGAGGTTATCTAAAAATTTATGCAAAGCTGTTACTCAGTTGTAGATATAGCCCAACTGAGGCATCATATTTCTGCGCTATCCCTTCAGCAGCTTATTGGTTTAGTATAAATTAAATCTAATTTGTCTATTCGGGTTTACTGAACATACAAATTACAGTAGACCGTAAAATTTTTTCTATCTAATTTATTACGGTAATCATCAATTAATTGGTGTAATAAACCGAATTTACAGCAGGTTTAACTATATATAATATGAATATGTAAGCACAAAGTTAAGTGCAAAAATTATTAAATAAAGCTAACTAATGCGAGGAAGAGTTATGACACTAGTTCGTTAGAACCGTTGGAGAGAAATTGACACTCTACAACACCAAATCAATAGTTTATTTGAAGATACCAGACTACCATCTGCATTGTTTGACAAAGGCTTAAGCAAAGTTCCTGCTGCTGAAATCCAAGAAACTGAAGATGCGATTCATCTGAAGATAGAACTGCCAGGAATAGAAGCTAAAGACCTAGATGTGCAAGTCACAGAAAATGCTGTTTACATTAGTGGTGAGCGCAAGTCTGAAACGAAAACAGAGGAAAAAGGTGTTACCAGAAGTGAGTTTCATTACGGTAAATTTCAACGCGTAATTCCTCTATCTGCTCGGATTCAAAACACCAAAGTCACGGTAGATTATAAAGATGGCATCTTGAATCTAATACTGCCTAAAACTGAGCAAGAAAAGAACAAAGTTGTCAAGGTAAATTTAGAACAGTCTGTTAACTAATAGTTTGCGATCAGCTACGCTAGGCGGTTACACCATCGCACTACTTTACCTGCAATGATTGATTGAAATAGTTAAGAGCTTGGTCATGCGAGTGACTAAGCTTTTTTCTAAACACTTTAGTGTTTAGAAAAAGTACTATAGTGGTTCCCATTCAGATGCGGTACAACATTATATTGCAGGGTGTAGGGGCACGGCAGTGCCCCTACGTGTCAATTTAAGCCAAGGCTCATTCCATTCGCGGCTACACAGGCTCTCGTCCGCCGCCGCAAACTAACGAAAAATCAAAGTTTTGAAACCCACGGAGGTGGGTTTTGTTTGTATAGACGTGGTTTCTAACCGCCCATTTCGCGTTAATTTGACACCAATGGGCAGTGCTGTACCCCTACAGGTGTACCTCATGTAAACGAGAAGCACTATATGCCTGACTCAATTATGAAGAAGTGCTTCGGGAGAATTTACTGAGCAATTGCGTCAAATTTACACAGGCAAAATTACTAATTGGTAGCAAATTAGTCCCAAACTTCCAAATCTACCTGTAAAACCTTTTGCCCCAACTGAACCGGAAGCAATCAGTAAATTTCAAGAAATAGTCCTGAAAAATGCCCCTCAAAACGAAGCTTTATTTGCAGCGAAAGTTACTAAACTTGATACGACAAAAACCCAAAACCTAATATGCAGTGAGACTTTAGAGGGGCGAACCACTGGTATTATCAGTTTTAGGATTATCAGTAAAACTTCGACTCAGTGTACTGGCTATCCTCTAGCGATCGCAGATGCTAAAAAGTCTGCTATTCAACCTCTGTTTCAAAAAGCGTGATCGGCGCTCAATTAATCCCTCAGATGACTTGTGTCAACATGATGATTATTATGTTGATGTCACAACTTTCCAAAGCTACCCTCTGGGATACCCTATTTTTGTAGTGTACCCTAAAGACAGCAACCGCCTGCCTGGTGGTTCTACATTTGCCCAGATGCTAACTACTCGTCAGGGTCAGTGTTTACTTAATAAAGTAGGTCTTGTAGCTTTACAACCTATGCCTGATGATATAAAATATTATGCCTGCAAATCGGTGCCCTAATTCCAGTTGCGAATATTTTAACCGCATCCTGCCTAACAATGCTAAGGTTTGTCCCTGGTGTTCCGCTCCTGTGGGTAATGTAGTTGCCCCTACACCACAACCGCCTAGTCAACCACCGCCCAATCAACAACCGCCTGTTCAGTATCAGCGCCCAGCCACAGACCAACCTAACTACCAACCTCCCCAACAAGCTCCCGTTGATTATTCAACAGTCTATCAGCCAAGAGTTTCCTATCAACCAACACCGCCTGTTTATACCCCTCCCACTCAAAGAGCGCCAGCCTTAAAGCTGATTCATAGCACTGGCAGAGAATTTCACCTCGTTGGGGAAGGAGGTTATATTGGTCGCCGCAGTCAGAGTCCAGGAATAGCACCGCCAGAAATTGACTTGACTGGTATTCCCAATGAGGGAATAGTCTCTCGTCGTCATGCGCGAGTCGATTGGGACTGGTCGCAAAATTCCTACATGATTGTTGATATGAGTACAAATGGGATTTATTTAAACAACAATTTTCTGACTCCTGGTATGCAGTATCGCCTACTTAACGCTGATTCACTGCGATTTGGTCAGGATAATCTAGTCAATTTCACTGTATATATTGTGTAGTAACAAGTTGATTTGGTAATCAGCATTCTCTGTTTTGCAACTACATGAAGTATACCCCTCTCCAATCCTCACGCTACTTGCTTTCATAGCGGGAAGGCTAAAAGCGAACAAGTTGGGCATTGCCCCGGCCAACGCAGTGGTTCTAAAGGGCTGCGGTTTACACACAAGTCGAAAAAAGCTTGATTTTCCATTAGACTTCTTGCATAAATCCAAAATAAGAACCCCACCCCCAAGCCCTCCCGGAAAGCGGGGTGGGGTGTTAGGGACTTTTGCAAGAGGTCGATTGTTCTCTCGTTTATCTCGTTCCCATGCAGAGCATGGGAATGGCTTCTATTGTTTCGCACGACTGACCTTAATTTTAATACCGTCCTCTTCTTGCAGTGCTTGGCGTAGATGATCGCGAACCTCTGTCAAATCTGGTTTTAGTCTGATCGCGTGCTGATAGTATTTGATTGCAGCTTTGATATCTCCTGATTGGTGGTGAACCTTGCCCAAATCGTAATTGAGTGCAGCATAGTGATCTCGATCCGCTGCGGATAGTTTGTCTTGTGCATAGAGGACAGTTGCGATTCCTACCTCGGCTTCAAGGTAATTGGGTCGCAGGGTTTGGGCGCTTTGGTAATATGCGATCGCCTCGTCCAAGTTTCCTTGTTCTTGTAGAGTAAATCCTAGATGATAGTGAACTTCTGGTTGGTTTGGATTTAGGACGAGAGATTGCCGATAGTATTCCGTTGCAGTTTCTAAATCATCTACCTGTTTGCAGTGGTTGCCTAATTTATAATTGAGGGCAGCATAATGCGCTTGTTTTTCTGAGGGCAGCTTTCCCTGAGCATAAAAAGCATTCGCTAAACTCACTTCGGCTTCAAGGTAGTTGGGTTGCAGGGCTTGGGCCCTTTGGTAATGTGCGATCGCCTCGTCCAAGTTTCCTAGTTTTTGGAATGCGATGCCAAGGTGATAGTGAGCTTCTGCTAGAGTAGGCTGCATTGTGATGGATTGGCGATAGTATTCGATCGCAACCTTTAAATCACCTACCTGTTTTCGTTTGCTACCCAATTCATAGTTGAGAGTGGCGTAATGCAGCTGCTTTTCTGGGGATAATGTTCCCTGAGCATATCGGGCATTTGCCAAAATTACTTCTGCTTCGATGGAGTTGGGCTGGAGTTCTTGGGATTTTTGGTAATGTGCGATCGCAGCCTCCGATTGATTCTGTTGTTGCAACGTATAGCCAAGATTATGATGGATTGCTGATGAAAGCATTGAGGATTCGGAGGGGAGTGCTAAAGCTTGCTGATAGGCTGTTTCTGCTTCTGGTAATTGATTTTGAGCTTGGTGCAAGTTGCCTAAACTAAACCAGGCTTTCACATCTTCAGGTTGCAGCTCAAGGACATATCTGAACAACTCTTCAGCAATTGAGTACTTTTCTTTGTGGTGCATCAAGACTCCTAACCGATAGAGTGTGGCTGGGTGTTGAGGTTGCACGTTCAGAATTTGACGATAGCCTTGCTCTGCTCGATCGAGTTGGTTGGTTTGTTGGTAATGGGCAAAACGGTGGAGCGCTTCCGGAATTGTTCTTAAATTTAGCGCTTGATTTTGGTGCGATCGCTTGGGCTGGATCAGCATGGTTTTGATCTGACGGGCTTTGGCGCCAAACGAAAACTTGTATGCCTCATTGCCCATCAAAAAATCATAGACTTTAAATTTATTGTCGATTGCATGTTGAATCCCATAGGCATGAAGAACCAGACCAGAAGAAAGCTCTCTCACGGTATCGTCACGACCTGCGATGAAGAAGAGAGCCGTTTTCCGATCAAAATCCATTAAGTTTGCGATCGCGCCTAGCGGTTGTTTCCCTTGCCACAGCACCGGTAAGTATAAGCTTTGGTGTTCAAAGCAATGACGCAAAACAAACCCAATTTTCTCTGCAATTTTTTGGCAGTAGTCTGCGCTTTTTCTCCCTTCCCAATTGGTTTGCCAAAATCCAATATTCGGTCATGAGTCATTTTCGGTTATCACGAAAGAGAAAGGACAATGGACAAATGACGGTGGACAGAGGATAAAGGAAAAATGAGCAATGTATTTCGGGAATTTCTGCAAAAAGTAGGCAGCGGAAACCACACAGCCGAGAATTTAACTCGTATTGAAGCAGCCACTGCTACTAAAATGATGCTGCTGGGTGAAGCGACACCAGCCCAAATTGGAGCCTTTTTGATTGCTCACCGAATTAAGCGTCCTACGGGAGAAGAGTTAGCTGGAATGTTGGATGCTTATGAAGAACTGGGGCCAAAACTGCAACCCATAGCCTCTGGGCGACCAGCGATCGCTCTTGGCATCCCTTATGATGGTAGGACACGCACAGCACCAATTAGTCCGGTAACAGCTTTATTACTCGCCACAGTGGGACAACCAGTGGTAATGCATGGTGGCGATCGCCTACCAACGAAGTACGGCTTACCTGTGATAGATATTTGGCAGGGTTTAGGAGTCGATTGGACTACCCTACCCCTAGCACAAACTCAACAAGTGTTTGAGCAAACGGGAATCGGCTTTATTTATTTACCTCAGCATTTTCCCTTAACTACAAGTATTTGGGACTACCGCGACCAACTTGGCAAACGTCCGCCGTTGGCGACAATGGAGCTAATTTGGTGTCCTTATGCTGGGGATGCTCACGTAATTGCTGGGTTTGTCCATCCGCCGACAGAAGGAATGTTTCAGATAGCTCTCGGACTGCGGGGAGTAACAAAATTTACATTAGTCAAAGGATTGGAAGGTAGTTGCGACTTACCGCGCGATCGCACTGCAATCATCAGCTTATCTTCATCCGTAGCATCCCAAGAGGTAGAACGATTGCACCTCGTACCGCGTGATTATGGCTTTACTACCAAGAACGTACCCCTTGGAACTACTGAAGAACTGGTGGCGGATATTCAAGAGGTTTTGGCAGGTAAACCAGGTGAATTGATGCAAACAGCCTTGTGGAATGGCGGATTTTATCTCTGGCGGAGTGGTATTTGTTCAGATATGGCAGAGGGTTTAGTTAAAGCAGAAGAATTATTAACCAATGGTGTAGTAGCAGCTAAACTCCAAGAACTAAGCCAGGTAGTAAATTCAGTATCAGCAGATATATCCTTTAGGGTGTCAATGACTTCTCTAAAATAGATTTTTGTTGCAACCAATCTTTACCTACTTGGATACTAATATCTGAGCCAAGGTTGCCAGTGCTTTCCACGCGCACTTCTCCAAATCCCAAAGTGTTGCGAATTGATTCAGCACTGTCACCATCTCCTTGTTGGGCGACAATATGAGTTACCTCTAGAGGTTCACCCCATGCCTTGGCCACATAGATGTTGCGATATCCAGATTTTTCCAAGGCTCTAATTAACGGTTGGAGGTTAGAGCGATTGCTATCTGTACTATCTTGAATTGCTACACGCAAAGAGCGGGGGTCGGTCGCAGTCGCTAGCTGTTCCTGTTCTGACTCCAAACCAAAGTGTTGAGCCATCAGTTTCGCAATACCATCTTTGTTAGGCAACCAATAGCTAGCATCAAACTCGCCTTTTTCGCTAAAGCGACCTGGCAGCATTAACATTTGCATATTAGAGCGATTTGTCCGCACCCCAAAACCCATTAGCGCCACTAACTCTTCAACTGTCAAGTTGGTATCAATGTGTTCTTTGACGACATCAAGAACTTTGGGTAATTGAGCAACAGTAGCTGGGTTGAGTGTTTGCTCCATCAAAGCGCGGATGACCATTTGCTGGCGCTGAATCCGACCAATATCACCGAGTTCGTCATGGCGAAAACGCAGCAATTGTAGTACCTGATCGCCATTGAGATGCTGCTTACCCGCCTTCAAATTGATGTACAAATGCTGAGAATCATCTTGGTATTTCATATCTTTAGGGACGTAGACAGTCACGCCACCTAAAGCATCAATCAGCTTGGCAACTCCCAAAACATTAATTCGCACATAGCGATCAATTCCTGCCCCTCCTAAGAGATTACTGACAGTTCTGGCAGTCAAAGCTGGCCCACCTTCAACGTTGGCGGAGTTAATTTTTTTTACTCCATAACCCTCTATTTCCGTGCGGGTATCTCTAGGAATGGAGAGCATATTTATTTTTTTCGTCTCTGGATCGAATTTGACCAAGAGCATCACATCAGAAAGACCATCAAAGGAGTTGACTTGGGGGAGGTATTTGAGATTTTTAGTATCTTCAGGAGGGTTTTGGATATCTGGGGGAAGTACGCTCATTCCCATCACCAAAAGATTTACCGGACGAGTTAATTCTGAAAATCGCAGCACACCTCCAGAAATGCGATCGCTATCAAAGGCCGCCTCATCCTTTGGAGTTAGCTGCGCTTGTTGCAAAGGCGTACTGGTCAAAGACACTGCTAAAAGCGCCCCCGCAGTTGCTGATACCATCGCAATACCACTCATACCTACCCAAAACCACAGCCAACGTCCTGATGTCGAGTTTTGGGAAATTTTTTTATTGGACTTTGAGGCTTTTCCCGACTGGTTTTCTTCCGCCGAACTTCTTTGAATCGTCACAGACTTCCTCACACTTACTCAACTAATCAAATTCAGTAATTTTGCAGACTAAAAACACCTAAACAAATCAACCCATAATAGCTAACTCTTAATTATCGGTGCTAACTTTTTTAATGTAGTGTCAACCACAACACTTATAGCAGCATTTATTCTCTTTTTGGGACAACCTGGAGATGTTTTACTGAAGTATGGCAATAATAAACTGGATTTGACTAGATATATAAATAAATAAGCCAGAAATTTTCCAAAAATCAGTAAAAACACCGATAAATTATCACCATAAAAAATTAAGATAAATACTTGCCAAGCACTCGTTCAGCTAAACTACTAAACCCTGGTAAACGACCAGATTTGCCTTGCATTAAGCGCCAAATCAACCAAACACTTACTAAAAAGTAACCTGATGTGAGAAAGCTATTGAGGATAAATAGACGTAGCGGAAAAAAATCTGAAGTTGCTGCTCCGGTAGCTAATAATAGATAACTCAACAACCAAATAAGTGCCAAAGTAATAGACAGACGACTAATAGCAAGTTGTTCCCGACTACCCTGGCCCCGATAGAGCGTCCACAAGGATGGAAAAAAGCCGACGATCGGAATTAAATGTAAAAGCAACTGTGTTTTGGGCATTGGGGATGGTGGGGTCCCCTCTGGGGATAAGGGGTAAGGGGCATTATTATTCTCCCCCTGCTCCCCCTGCTCCCCCGCTCCCCTGCTCTCCTGCTCCCCTGCTTCCCTACTCCCCATTCCCCACTCCCCATTCTCTTTTAGTTCAAAATTCTTCATTGGGGTTAGTCTAACTCCTAAACTAGAAGGATGAATAAGACTCATATAGTTAGAGATAATAAGCTGTAAAGAAAAATTTCATTTAGTCCTATTCCGCAATCAGCTCAAAATGCAGACACGTAAGCTACTCGACTGGTGGCAAAGATTCACACCAATAGCGCGAATCGGGGCGATCGCGTTATTCCTTCCGCTGCTAGTTCTCAATGGTTGGGCAATTTCGGTATTTTTCAATTATTTCCATTCTCTCATAGTCATTTTAGTCGGAGCCTCAGTGCTAGCATTTCTACTCAACTACCCCGTGAGTTGGATGGAGCATCATGGTGCCAAGCGAGAGCAAGTTGCTATCCTAGTATTTCTCTTGGCTTTATCGATTTTATTGGCGTTGGGTGTGACACTTTTTCCCCTGGCTCTTACCCAAGCTCAACAACTGGTGGCGCGTTTGCCAGAGTTAATCGACTCTGGACGCTCTCAGTTAATGATATTAAACGGAAAAGCTGAGACTTTTGGCTTACCGATTAACCTCGATGCTCTAGTGGTGCAAATCAATGATCGCGTCAAAGGACAATTACAAGCGATCGCTGGACAAGTTTTAAATCTGGCTGTACTTACAGTTACTAGTCTGCTAGATATTCTCTTGACGATGGTTTTGACTTTTTATCTTTTACAGCACGGGGGTGAACTCTGGGAAAGTTTAGTCGAATGGCTACCTAATAAATTTCGCGAGCCTTTCTCTAAAACAGTCCGCTTAAGCTTCCAAAATTTCTTCATCACCCAGTTGATTTTATCTACCTGTATGGCTTCAGCCCTTATTCCTACCTTTTTGTGGCTGAAAGTACCATTTGGATTGCTATTCGGACTAACTATTGGTCTGATGGCTCTCGTCCCCTTTGGCGGTTCTGTAGGCATCGCCCTGACTACACTATTGGTAGCGTTGCAAGATTTTTCAATGGGTGTGAGAGTGTTGATCGCAGCAGTAATTGTACAGCAAATTCTCGAAAATTTAATTGCTCCCAGAATTTTAGGCAGTTTTACTGGTTTAAATCCAGTTTGGATTTTAATTTCAGTCTTAACAGGGGCAAGAATTGGCGGACTGTTGGGTGTAATTGTAGCAGTACCTACAGCTGTTGTGATTAAGACTGCTTTAAGTGCCTTGCGTCCTGGTACCGGGATAAACGACAGCGCCACTGGGGAGATAACTGCATCCGTTCCAGCAAATGAGTCCTCGAAAGCTGATGCCAACAACACTTTGAGCATTTCTGAAGCAACATTGCCCTAATACAATAAGGCAGAAGCAGGAAGTGTATCATCAGTTATTTATCAGGAACGGTAAGGGGCAAGGAAAAGGGTAAAAAGCTATTGCTCCTATGGTGGAGGACTATTATCAACCTTTTACCCTTTACCCCTCTTATTTATTTATTAAATTATATTGCGAGCGATTGTTTAATATAAAAATTTTCCAAATAGCTTGAAAAGTCAGTCCTTGCCACAAGACATGAATGCTAATTGGTGTTTTGATTCAAGGGTTTCTGACTCTTGAATTAACTCCAATAACTTGAGTGTTTTGAATTAAGTGCAAACTGAAAAATGAAGCATAAACATCATCACTAATCCAATCACAGAAGCTTTTAATCATAGAAGCAACAACTGCCTATTATAATTTTCAACAAACTCAACATGGGCGATCGCTTTCAAGCAGTTGTCTTTGCTCTCGATATACAAAGGAGTCACATGAGTACAATCACTACCAAAGACGGTACGCAGATATACTACAAGGACTGGGGAACAGGGCCCACAGTTATTCTCTCACACGGCTGGCCGCTTAATGCTGATAGCTGGGAAATCCAAGCGCTGTTCCTGGCATCGCAGGGCTATCGCGTCATCACCCACGATCGCCGTGGGCATGGCAGATCGAGCCAGCCCTGGAATGGTAACGAGATGGACACCTATGCCGACGACCTCGGTACGCTGATCGAAACGCTCGACTTGAATAGTATTACTCTAATCGGCTTCTCCACGGGTGGTGGTGAAGTCGCCCGCTATATCGGTCGCCACGGTACAGCACGGGTAGCCAAAGCAGGACTGATTTCCTCAGTCCCGCCGCTGATGCTGAAAACGGAGTCCAATCCCGGCGGACTACCGATCGAGGTTTTCGACAACCTCCGTGCTGGTTCCATCGCTGATCGCTCGCAGCTATATAAGGATCTTGCTAGCGGCCCGTTCTTTGGCTTCAACCGCCCAGGTGCAAAAGTCTCGCAAGGTCTAATCGACTCTTTCTGGTTGCAGGGGATGCAATCAGGACACAAAAGCGCACTCGACTGTATCAAAGCGTTCTCTGAGACGGATTTCACCGAGGATCTCAAACGGTTCGATGTGCCGACCCTGATTATCCACGGTGATGATGACCAGATCGTGCCCATCAAGGCTGCGGGGCTGGCTTCAGCTAAGATCGTCAAGAATGCCCGTTTAGAAGTCTACGAGGGCGCACCGCACGGTCTCACTAATACTCATGCAGACAGGCTCAACACAGACCTGCTGTCGTTCCTCAAAGGGTGACACTGAGCCACTGATTTAAAACATCAATAAGATATATTATATCTTGCAAAAATCCCTAACACCCACCCCTTAATCCCTTTCCCGCTTTTCGGGAGGGGAGACATAGCGTAGCTTGCTGGGGTGGAGTTCTTATTTTTGATTTATGCAAGAGGTCTATTGATGACTTTTCTTAGCACTGACATAATTCACACCTTGAGAGTACAGCCTGAAATGAACTCTGCAAGAATTGCTATTTGCTGAGTAAATTGGGATATAGATGCAGAAAATTTTTCTGTGTAAACTTGACCAGCAAATGGTAATGAAAAACTATTATCAAGATTTTTTAATTCGTGATTGGGTGAAAAGCGATCGCACAAGAGCCGCTGAAGTGATCAGTTATGTGTTATCAGAATACGGTCTGGGTTGGGAACCAAAGGGTGCTGACCGAGATGTGCTGCGCGTAGAGGAATGTTATTTAGCTACTGGGGGAGAGTTTTGGGTAATTGAACACCAAAGTCAGTTAGTAGGTACTGGAGCATACTACCCCATACACCGAGGCGAAAAAGCTGTAGAAATCCGCAAAATGTATCTTTTACCCAGCATCAGGGGTTTAGGATTAGGGAAATATTTGTTACAACAGCTAGAAGCAGCGATCGCAAAGCGTGGTTTTCAGCAAATTTGGATTGAAACCGCCAGCGTTTTGGTGGAAGCAGTCAAGCTGTATGAAAGCAATGGCTACACTCCAGCAACAGGAGTAGAAACAACAAGGTGCGATCGCGTGTATGTTAAGTCATTGGTCAAAGACTAATGACTAATGACTAATGACAAAGGACAATTCTAAATGCACCCTTGGATTAAAAATCTCACAGGCTTACTCAATCTTTTTCTCCAATCCCATTGCCCTCTATGTCAACGCGCAACTTCCCAAGAATTCTGTCAGAACTGCACCAGACAACTGCAAAAATGTCAACGTAAAGACCCGATTTCTCTATGGCAAGAGCCTATACCTGTGTTTGGCTGGGGGGAATATGGTGGCCCGGTAAAACGAGCAATCGCAGCGATGAAATACGAAAATCAACCCCAAATAGCTCGTCCTTTGGGTCAATGGTTAGGAGAAGCATGGTTGTTAAATTCACCGAGGCAAGATAGCCAGCCTGTAGTAGTTCCTATCCCACTCCACGCTAGCAAACAAAAACAACGTAAATACAATCAAGCCGCACTGATAGCACAAAGTTTCTGCGAAATAACTGGATTAAAATTGAAACTAAACGGTTTAGCAAGAGTGCGAGAAACTGAAGCGCAGTTTGGTTTGTCGGTATCTAAACGAGAAAAAAACTTGGACAAAGCTTTTGCTATTGGGCAAGAATTTCGCCATCGTCCTCCAAATGTCCCAGTGCTGTTAGTGGACGACATTTATACTACTGGTGCTACTGCCAGGGCTGCTGTGCAAACACTTCGTCAGTATGGAATTGTGGTCTTAGGATTAGTTGCTGTAGCTACTGCCGTCAAAGACGGATAAATTAAGAAATAATGGGCAAGCTTTGACAGATAAATGCATAAATTGACTGAATTACCCTATTTTTGGAGAAAAATTGCTTGAAATGTATGAATAAAGTTTTTGCAGCAGGTTTAAAACAACTCATCATCATTCCTGCCACATTGCTGGCAATAGGCATTAGTACCAGTCCAGCTTTTGCTCAAAATAAATTATATAGTCCAATTCCTTTATCTAACAGTACTGAACTTTCTGATAGCCTGTCTGACAAAGACATTCCCACAGGTCAAGGTGGGTTTGCCCGTGATTACACAGTGAAGTTGCAGAAGGGTGATAATTTAGCAGTTGACCTGTCATCGGAAAACTTTGACAGTATCATCACACTGCTGGCACCTGATGGTTCGACTTTAGCAGAAAATGATGATGGCCCTGATGGTAGTAGCAATTCCTTACTCTTTACTCGCATCGTGGAGACAGGAAGTTATGTGATTCGTGTCCGGTCTTTTGGAGAAACTGGGGTTGGGGCTTTTAAACTCAAGGTGACAAAGTTGCAACCGATTAAATGAAGTGGGCATAGGGCATTGCACATTGGGCATTGGGCTATTAGTTATTAATTCTTTTCTCCCCCTGCTCCCTCTGCTTCCCCCTTCCCCCTTCCCCACTCTCCTCATCTTAAAAAACGGTTAATACACAAAGAAATAGGGCTTCAGTCCACTCAACGACTGCGCCGTAGGTATCTCCAGTGTGTCCACCTAGTTTGTGGTTGAACCATGCACCAGTTAAAGTGGCGATCGCACTTCCAACAACTATCATTGTCAGTGCGAGAAATAGCTGCTGTTTATCTATTAGCCAAAGTAAACCACTCAAACTAAACAACAACAACAATCCCGGTAACAAATCTTTGTAAGAACGAATGGCTTGTTTGTGAAATGCGCCTTTACCAGTTGCTTTCAGATAAGGATATCGGGCGATCGCTAGTTGTTGTCCCCAACGTCCCCAACCACAAGCAGCCATCAGCAATAAGCAACGGTTTTCTGGCATATCCGCTAAAGCTGTTATTTTCAGTATCACCAAGGTGATCGCAGCCATTGCTCCAAAGGCTCCTGTAGCACTATCTGCCATCACCTCCAGTCGCCGATCTGGGTCGCCCACTGCTAAACCATCGGCAGTATCCATTGCCCCATCTAAGTGCAATCCTCCAGTGATGGCAATCCAAACACTTACTACCAAAGCACTACGAGTTAGCACGGGCATCCCCAGATAATCCATCCCTGTATCCAGTAACCCTAAAATTCCCCCAATTATCAACCCAACAAGGGAAGCAAGACGTGCCACTCCCTGAAAATCCAATCCGTTTAAATACGGTAATGGAATACTTGTGTAAAATATAATACTAGCTGCCAGCTTTAACAGCAGCTTTTTCCACCACTGTTGCTGTTTCGTCATCTGAATTACATTAATTTTTGGTAAATTGCTGGATAATAGTCTTGATTTCGGTACAACCGACATGAGCAGACTTTAAAACTTTAAATAAGATTTACTTCTATTAAACATTCTCGTTGAAAATTTTGTTATGCTGGTCTAAGTGGCAATTAAGTACTTTTGAGTAATTTCTTATACAAAAATAAGTGATTTAGGAAGTTAAAATTCCATCACGGAGCAAAATTTGTGTTTTGTATTCCTTAACTAAAAACTTACTCCAAATTATTAGACGATTGCCCCATAAAATTGATATTTTTTTAAATGTAGGGAGTAAACAAGCTATTCAATTATGACAGTTTAGCTATGTTACTGCTCTCCTTAGCTCAATCGCAATTTTCCTATGAGTCACCATCTACCCGACACCAGGATACCAGCTCCGTGCATTATTAACACGGGCATCATTGTGAATAAGCTCGACATCCGGCGATTGCTGGCAGATTTAGGTCGAGTCCACTACATCTACACCCAAGAAGATAAGGTACTGAGCGAGGGTGAAGGAGATGTGATGGAAGTTTTTGCCAATCCGCAAAGGTCTACCTTAGTGGCTAACCGCGCGCTATATCTGAATGTTTGTAGTTTTGATTACTTAGAACTAAAACAGTCGTTGCAACAAGAAACCTACTTCGATTTGATGCAAGAAGGAGTGTGTCTGCGGTTAATTCCCCGATCAACCCCTTTACAAGAGCGACGAGAACGAAGCTTCAATGTCAGCGCCATAGAAGCGATGATGGAACAAGTACTCTCAGCCAGGTGGGATGCAGAAATTGACGATGACTGTTCTGATTCTTTCTAAATAACAATTATTTAGAGTATATACTCGTAAAGTTGGTAACTAGGTTAGTAATGAATGCTTAAGTGTTCACTAAAACTCAATTACCAATTTTGATGTTTGTCCATAATTTAGCCAAATAATATTAATTTTGCCCTAATACCATTTGGTTTTATGGCTGCTAGTAGCGCAAGGCAAAAGTCAAAAGTCAAAAATCAAAAGTCAAAAAGCTTTCATCTTAAGCTTTCTGGCTGTAATGAAATGGTAGGTTTATTTCTGCCGCGTTGTACTAGTTATGGATTTCTGAAACTCTTTACTGATTAGTGTTTCACAATCCAAAATCTAAAATCTAAAATTCCAAATGGCATGAGTGCGAATTTTTCTTTTCAATGTCTTGCTTGCTGTAGTCAGACAAAAGCTAGAGCAGGAGTGTTTTTCACCCCTCACGGTCTTGTAGAAACCCCCAGATTTATGCCAGTGGGAACGCTGGCAAATGTCAAAACTATTACTCCAGCCCAGCTACGAGATACTGGGGCACAAATGATCTTATCCAATACTTATCATCTTCACCTACAACCAGGGGAAACGATCGTGGCTGGGGGTGGTGGGTTGCACAAATTTATGGGTTGGAACGGTCCAATGCTCACAGATTCGGGTGGGTTTCAGGTCTTCAGCTTAAGCGAGATGCGAAAAATTACTGAAGAAGGCGTAACTTTTCGCTCGCCCCATGATGGACAAATTATTAACTTAACACCAGAGCGCTCCATTGAGATTCAAAATACTTTGGGGGCTGATGTGATTATGGCCTTTGATGAGTGTCCGCCCTACCCAGCGACTCGCCAAGAGGTAGAAACTGCAACTGAGCGCACTTACCGCTGGTTAGAACGCTGCATAACGGCTCATCAACGCAGCGATCAGGCGTTGTTTGGGATTGTGCAAGGGGGTGTGTATTTGGATTTGCGTTGCCGTGCGGCGGAAGCTTTGGCTAAGTTGGATTTGCCCGGATATGCCATTGGTGGCGTGAGTGTGGGAGAACCGCCAGAATTAATGGCTGAGATTGTCAAAGTGACAGCACCGCTTTTACCCCCCGAAAAGCCGCGTTACTTAATGGGTGTAGGTACTTATCGGGAAATGGCGATCGCGATCGCATCTGGTATAGATTTATTTGATTGCGTCATTCCCACTCGCTGGGCAAGACATGGTACAGCGATAGTCCAAGGCGGACGCTGGAATTTAAAAAATGCTAAATTTCGTGAAGATTTTACGCCATTAGATGAAACTTGCCCGTGCTACACTTGTCAAAATTTTAGCCGTGCTTACATATCTCATTTAGTGCGATCGCAGGAAATTTTAGCTTATACCTTGTTGAGCATTCACAACATTACCGAACTAATTCGCTTTACGCAAAAAATTAGAGAAGCAATATTGAGCGATCGCTTTGTTGCAGAATTTGGTTACTGGCTCAACTCATCTGAATCAGCATCAGATAAGGGTGAAATTACAAATGACTATTGATCAATGATCGAGACTCAAACCATGTTAAGATACTTCTCAATTATGAAAGCTGTGTTGGATAGGTGGATTTAAACAAAAATGGAAGCAGCACTTTTATTAGCAAAACTGCCAGAAGCTTACCAAATCTTCGATCCTTTGGTAGACGTTCTCCCAGTTATCCCCGTATTCTTCTTGTTGCTTGCTTTCGTTTGGCAAGCAGCTGTGGGATTTAGATAAGTTAATTTATTGTTCAATTTATAGGGCAGGTACTCTACCTGTCCTATTTTTTTTGCAGCACTGTGTTTGATAAAGTTAATATTTATTAATATTTTGCAACAAATTATTATAAGAAATAAGATGTTAATCAAGCTATGTCAATATGAAGCCTTGAAAGCCAAGCTTATAGTCAAAAAGGAATTAGTTGTGGGTAATATCAAATTCGTTAAAGAAAATAAAGAGGTAGTAGCGGCAGATGGCGCTAATCTCCGCCTCAAGGCGATACAAAATGGCATTGACATATATACATTGATTGGCAAAATGACTAATTGTGGTGGTAACGGTCAGTGTAGTACTTGTGTTGTGGAAATAGTCGAAGGACTAGAAAATCTTTCCCCCCGCACAGACGTAGAAAACCGAAAATTTAAGAAAAAGCCGGAAAATTACCGTCTTGCCTGTCAAACTTTAGTGAATGGCTCAGTCAGCGTAGTCACGAAGCCTTAAATTCTCAAATCTGTCATGTATATATCTAGTCAGTAGTCAAAATACTTACCAAAATTGAGTTTCCTCTCTACGAGACGCTACGCGGATATTTTGAATACTTCGACAAGCTCAGTACAAGTTTTGAATTTTGAATTGGTATAACTCTGTCATCGTTGATGCTATCCTAATGTTATTGACTGGAAATTTAAGAGAGGCTTTCTTGCCATGCAAGTTAATGACCTAGGGTTCATAGCGAGCATTTTGTTCGTACTAGTCCCCGCTGTGTTTTTACTAATTCTGTACATCCAAACTGCTAGCCGCGAAGGTGGAAAAGATAGTTAAGATTAAGAGTTTGTGCATAAAATAAATAACCCCTGCACTATTGGTGAAGGGGTTTTTATTTATCAACCAGCAACTTAGCGCTGAATAGTAAAGGCAACACAAGTCTTACTTTACTATTCTATGACAACAATTATTATACTCAGCACTGTTAACTTTAAGCGATTGTCCGCGCCAATAATACTGGACAAGTGGCATTGACTCGAACATAGTCAGACAAAGAAGATCCGATGAGTCGATCTATATCAACAAAACTCTTAGCGATCGATGGACGACGATCTGGAGAACCGAGCAATAATAAGTCTATATTTAACTCT
The DNA here is from genome assembly GCF_036917555.1 of Nostoc sp. Taxonomy (GTDB): domain Bacteria; phylum Cyanobacteriota; class Cyanobacteriia; order Cyanobacteriales; family Nostocaceae; genus Nostoc. The sequence continues at coordinate 19,801 of NZ_JBALDD010000044.1, forward strand.
TCTGCCAATCGACAAATTTCTTCACCAGGCTTGCCACTGCTGATATAAGAACGAGATTGGATGCCTTGTTTTTCAGCTTCTGCAACAGCAGCTGCTAAAACTGGATTTTTATCTGAGTTAACCTGGGTTATTTCCGATTTTTTACCGCCAAAATCTGTACTAATATTTGCCAAAATTAATTCGCCGCCCGGAATATCTCGGAGTAAAAACAATGCCAATTTTAAGCAATTTTTTGCTGAATCAGAATTGTCTATTGCCACCATAATGCGCTTAATTCTTTTAACATAAATGTCATCTTTTACCAGCAACATGGGGCGAGAAGATAGTTGGAAAACATACTGACTGACTGAGTTTGATAAAATCGATTGCAGCCGCTTCAGTCCGCGTGAACCCATAATAATCAAGTCAGCGTCGATTTCATCGGCGACTTGGCAAACTACATCTTTGGGGTCGCCTTCACGCAAAATTGAAGAAACTTGGCTAGGATCTAAGTTCAAGGTTTGAATGGCATTCGCCAGGATTTTACCACCATTTTCCCATTTAGCTGTCATGGTAGTAGCAGTTCTTTGTGCAGGAACAACATGCAAAATTGTAACTTTTGCAGATTGAATTGAAGGGATTTCTTTCAGGGTTTTGAGCATTTCCTCTGCGTGTCCCAATCCTGATACAGCCAGCAAAATTCTTCTGATCATCTTACGTAATTTTTGTGAAGTTTACTTTTGTTTTCGCTGTTGGTACTTGGCTCTGGTCGGATTTTCACCACCTTGTTTGACAGCCTTGTTAGTAAGTTGGCACAAATAAACTTTGTTTTTTAGTATTTAACACTCAAACAAATAGCAAAGGATAAAAAACTAAACAAATATTTAAGTTTATTTGCACTTAGTTACTTAAACTTTCAACTAGACTTCAACTATTAAGGATACTCTCAATGTAGCCCGATGAACTTAATAAATTATAATGTTAGTTATTATTTTTAATCTAGGTTAAGTTTTTTTAATTAAGAGTTAGTTAAGTATTGCGAAGAAATGCTAAAACAACTCTTCAGCAAAATTGATTTAGTGTAATCTTTAACAGGCGATCGCTTTCGACTTGAATAGTCTACACTCCTCCTGAATTACCCATATTTTTTACCTTTTTTAAGTCTTTTGCAGTTTTGGTAACTCAGATAGGATTGCTATATCCAAACATTCGCAAAATGCAGGATAACAACATCCGAATTCGGATGTTGTTATAGTCGAAATTATATTTAATACTATATTGAAACCCCCCAATTTCTATTTGCAAGGTTTGTTTGATGACTTGTGAGATTTGCTTAACTGCACCGTTGAGGTCGGGGGAATTTAATTATTCACGGTGATTTGAGATCGTTTTACTTCAGAATTCTAGTGTATAAATTACGAATTATTTAAAATCTGCCATTCCCCTGAACAATGTGCTTAACGGTGGTTAAGGTTTCCAGGCTGATAAATCCCCGACGATGACCTTTTTGGTTAGACATACCGAGAAACACTGAATCTCCCCGTGAGGGGTTGCGGGAAAAACGTGGGGAAGTGTTGATGTAGGTAGAGGCGCTGTTAACTCCCAAGGCAAACTGCCGACTTTCCTGGTAAGATTCAGTAACGATGGAGTCAGCATGACCACTACTGTATTCATTAATCCAGGCGATTGCAGCCTCTAAGCTATCCACCAGTTTAAAAGCTACTGTTTTGGTTAAATAAGGGTTTCCCCATTCGCCTTCCTTCACCAGCTGCAACTGAGGAAAGGCTTGTACTAGTTCTGCATCCCCTTTAATTTCAAAGCCTTTTTCCATCAAACTGTTCCACAAAACAGCTAAAGATGATGGCAAGGCCTGACGATGAATTAGTACCTTTTCAATGGCGTTGACTTGATCGGGTTCACTTTGATGACTATTAAGAATCATCCAGCGCACCATTTCTAAGCTACTATTGGGCGACCAGTAGAGGTAACAGTTACCCATCGCTGATTTTAAAACTGGGCAAGTTGCTTGTCGGACTACCTGCTGTACTAAGCTAGAACGTCCGTAGGGAATAACTAAATTCACGTACTGGTCTTGGGTGACTAAATCCCGAATCGAAGCCCCATGTTCTGCTGTGATCAGTTCTAAACAGCCCGGAGCTAGACCAACTTCTGCAATCGCATTTTGCAGTGCCTCAGCGATAGCGGCGTTGGAATGGCTAGCTTCGGTGCTGCCTTTGAGAATTATACAATTGCCAGTTTTGATACAAAAACCCGCTGCGATCGCCCCTAAATCGGGAAACGCCTCATAAATAAATCCAATTACTCCCAAGGGCATTAACTGGGTATAACTCTGGGAATCTTCCAGTTGATAATCAGCAGTTCTGACACGTCGCAACGGATCTGATAATTCCCCCAACCGTTGTAAAATGTCTACTGTCATCTCTAGCCTTGTGGGAGTCAGCTTCAGCCAGTCCAATATCAACTCAGGTACTGCCATTTCCCGACTGGCTTCTAAATCCAAGGTATTGGCTTCTAGAATGTCGTCAAATGAGCGCTCAATCGCCTGTGCCATCGCCAATACTGCACGACTTCGGTCTGCTCCCTTTGTGAGTCCCAACTTTAGGGAAGCTTGATAGGCTCGTTGGGCACTAGTAATCGGTTCGGGGTGGTCATCCAAAACTTCAACAGTCATTGAGTTAACGTCTGTAGGTCAGCCAGACCATTAGTGCTGGTAAGATAGCCAATAGCACCGCCACCATTGCCCAAGCAATAATGCTGGAACCATTTGCCAATCGCAGTGCTAATGGCAGCCATATAATCACTAGCACGAAAATAATGCCCAGCGCTATAGGCAGATAGCTTTCTCCCAAGCGGGGATGGACAACATGCCAACTATTTCCCATCCAACGCCAAGCCCGTTTGTAGGGATAGGTGGTAGAAAGCTGTTCTAGGACATGACCATTATCTTCTACCACAAAGATTTGCTGACAGCGATCGCAACCAAATGCTTCTGTCAGCGTAATCGGAATTAACTGACCCCGGCGACGACAGGGACAGGGGTATTCGGTATTAAAATCGATTTTTTCGGGTTTTTGAGATTGCACAAGCGTTCTAATAACTTGAGCGTGTTTTACATGAACTGCGAGAATATGATGCCTTAGAGGCTTCTGTGTTTATATACATAGAAAGGCGATACAAACATTGTCCTGATTAAATATAGTAGATGCAGCTAACTTTTAGTATACTAGTTGCCAAATTAGTACGGAGTTATCTATTTGTAGTCTTTCTCCGTAGCTGGCGATCTTGTTTAAAAACTTTCTTCTTTTCATCTGTCACTTTCAAGGTAATGTGGTTGCGTTTTTGGGGATTTATTATGCTGACAGACCTGGTACAATTTTAAGCATAGGTAGCTACCACTCCGAAAGCAAATCCTTTGGGAAGGCTACGCTCGTAAACAACACACATCAACAAACCCGCTAATTTACCTTTGGGTCACTGTAACTATATATTACTATCAGTTCTCAAGGTTAGATCGGCATTATGTCCAATATCTACTCCTTGGAGTTCACAAGCGTTTACAGAGCGGGAATTGCTAAAATATCTATTGTAGTGTGTAACTCTTTGTCCAAATGTATAAGGATTGTGACTAATGTTGACTTACTTGTCCACATTTGGATGGGTTTACAAGAGTGCAGATCTAATCTACGAAAACTTCAACACACCCTAAAAACACCAAACCTCTTGGAACTGTTAAATTCAAGAGGTTTTAGTTGGAAGCGGGTAACGCGATTCGAACGCGCGACATTCACCTTGGCAAGGTGACGCTCTACCACTGAGCTATACCCGCGATCATCACCCAAATAGTAATATCTCAGATTTATCTGTAATTGTCAACCCCTTAATTCAGTTATGAGTGCTGAGTTTTTTAACTCATAACTCAGCACTCATAACTGAATTTAGCCCACTTCTTCTGACTCCACAGTTAAATTACCAACGCTGGCACTTGGAAAAGAGGCTGGTAAAGACTGACTATTACGAGAATATGGCTCTGCTAGGTTAGAACGCAGTTGCCGCATCAGGCTAGCCATTTCTAAGGCATTCAGGGCGTAATCCCAGCCATGATTACCTTTTATACCTGCCCGTTCTAGAGCTTGCTGCATAGTATCTACTGTCAAAATGCCAAAAATTACTGGCACCCCAGTTTGAAAGCTAGCGGCAGCAATGCCTTTAGAAACCTCTGAAGATACGTAATCAAAATGGGGTGTTTGTCCTCGAATGACTGCACCAAGACAAATTACAGCATCATAACGATGGGAAAGTGCTAATTGGCGAGCTACTAAAGGTACCTCAAAACTTCCCGGAACCCAAACATAGTCCACCTGATTACCTTGGGGATTAGGGTCTACACCGTGGCGTTTTAAACAATCTTGACATCCCTCTAGCAGCTTTCCGGTAACGAGGTCATTGAATCGACCAATCACCACTGCAAACCGCAAAGGCTCCGTTTGGGTAAAAGTTCCCTCGAAAACTGCCATGACTGCCTCTTTATCAACTATACTTCTGGCCAATATACATTTCATATTTAAATTGTAAAGGAGCAGGAAAGCGCGGTCAGGATGAAGTTAGTAGGAAAAAGAAAAAATCCTTTATTTCCCTTAACCTTTGACCTTGGCTTTTCTGCCCCTCTAGTTCTTATATTATGTGCCTGCGCCAGAGCGAAGCCGTCACCTACACGACAAAAAAGTTTAACAAACCAACTAAAAATACCAAACCAATCCAGACCCCAGAACCAACCCAGAGCAGTTTTTTAGATTCACCCCAATTTTGGGGAGTGGCGTAAGCAACCGGAACGCCCACAACTAGGACAAAAGACAACAAGACTAAACCTATCAAGGCAAATTGGAATATTATGGTCATTTTTGCTTCTCCCAATACAGCGAAATACTAAGGATAGAATATCCTAAAGGGCGACACTGACACTTTCTGATTATTTTTAAGCTAGCAGAAATTGCAACATTTTTGTCATTTGTCCTTTGTCTAAGTACAAGTGATTAATGACTCTTAACTATGGATTTAATTCTTTGCCATACGACAGCAGATTTTGACGCATTAGGAGCAGCAGTAGGGTTAACGCGCCTACTATCGGGAAGCAAGATTGTGCTAACTGGCGGCTCTCATCCTACTGTACGGGATTTTTTAGCATTGCATCGGGATGAATATTCGCTGATTGAACGCCGTTCGGTGAATCCAGAAAAAATTCGCTCTCTGAGTGTGGTGGATACACAACAGCGCGATCGCTTGGGTAAAGCTGCTGAGTGGTTAGATTTATCTAGTCTAAAAGAGATTATAGTTTATGACCATCACTTAGGACAAGAATCAGATATTCCCGCGACGCGATCGCATATTGACTCAGTAGGAGCCGCCACAACTTTAATCGTCGAGCAATTGCAACAACAAGAAATTTCCTTGACTCCTGCCGAAGCAACTGTGATGGCTTTAGGTATCCACGTTGACACTGGATCTTTGACATATGACCAGTCCACACCACGGGATGCCCTAGCTTTGGCTTGGTTGATGCAACAAGGGGCTAGTTTATCAGTAATTTCCACCTACCGTGACCCCGGATTATCTCCGCAATTACAGCAGCTATTAACTGAGGCACTGGAAAGTTTAGAAGATATCTGTCTGCGTGGATATACGGTTGCTTGGGTAATTTTGAAAACTGAGGCTTTTGTGCCAGGGCTATCGAGCCTAGCTTCGGAACTTGTGGAATTAACCGAAATTGATGCCCTACTGTTGGCTAACGAGTATCCTTTAGGTGAAGAGGATTCACGCTTAACTGTAATTGGGCGATCGCAAATTCCCAAAACGAATCTGAACCTATTATTTCAACTATTGGGTGGCGGCGGTCATTCGCAAGCCGCATCGCTAAATCTAAGGGGAGTTGATTCGCAGGCAATATTAAAACAACTCCTTGACGGGATAAAAGCACAAATTCCCCATCCCCTCACTGCTAGGGATTTGATGTCTTCTCCTGTCCGCACGATTCTGCCTGAAACGACAATTGCCGAAGCCCAGCGCATTTTATTACGCTATGGACACTCTGGTTTATTCGTAGTCGATACTCAAGGGCAACTAGTAGGTATTATTTCGCGGCGGGATATTGATATCGCCTTACACCACGGATTTAGTCATGCACCAGTCAAGGGCTACATGACTAAGAATCTCAAAACGATTACACCAGATACAACATTGCCACAAATTGAGTCGCTGATGGTGACTTATGATATTGGACGCTTACCAGTGTTGGAAAATGAGCAGTTAATGGGCATTGTCACCCGTACTGATGTCTTGCGGGAATTGCATCAAGAAAGGGATGAAGACCAAGAGGGAGAGCAAAAATTCAAAATTCAAAATGACGCTCACAGACTCGCTAACGCTGCGCTAACAAAATTTAAAATTTCTCTCAGCACTGAATTGCAAAATCGCCTTGCTCCGCAACTGTGGCAATTACTCACTACAGCATCACAAGAGGCAGAAAAACGGGGTTGGCATCTTTATCTAGTGGGCGGTGCAGTGCGGGATTTGCTATTGGCTGAAGCAGTAGCGGGTACTTTGATGATTAAAGATATCGATCTTGTGGTTGATGGCTTTCATAAATCAGCAGATGTCGGTGCTGGTGTGGAATTAGCAAAGGCATTCCAACAACTTTACCCTATGGCTCGCTTAGAAATCCACGGGGCTTTTCAAACTGCGGCTTTGTTGTGGCACAAAGACCCAGAATTAGATTCTCTATGGGTAGATATTGCCACTGCTAGAACAGAATTCTATCCTTATCCAGCTGCAAATCCAGAAGTTGAGGCGAGTTCCATTCGTCAAGATTTGTATCGCCGAGATTTTACCATTAACGCCCTTGCCTTGCGCCTGACTTCCCCTCGTACTGGTGAATTACTCGATTTTTTTGGTGGATTACTAGATTTACAAGCTAAACAAATTCGGGTTTTACACGCTAATAGCTTTATTGAAGACCCCACCCGCATTTTTCGTGGCGTGCGCTTTGCCGTGCGCTTCGGATTTCAAATAGAACTGCAAACTGAAGAATTTATCCGCTATGCCATCAACAGTGGTGTTTACGATCGCACTGCTCAAGAGAATAGCAGAACTCCAGCCCTGCAAACTCGACTGAAAACAGAACTAAAACACATCCTAGAAGCGCCCTACTGGAAATCAGCTTTACAGTTACTCGATAACTTAGAGGCATTGCAATGCATCCATCCTACCCTGAAGCTAGACGCAGAACTCTTGCGACAATTACGTTTGCTAGAACGCTGTTTGCGACGATTTGACCCGCAACCAACCCTGATTCATTGGGAAATGCGTTTAGAAGCGTTAATTGCTCATCTAGCACCACAATATCGGGCAAAAGTAGCAAAAAATCTGCAATTGCAAGAAGATGGCATTAAACGCTTGCAAAACTTGGCTTCTGCCCAAGCTGAGGTAATGGAATCTTTGCCTAAGTGTCAAAGTCCTAGTCAAGTAATGCAGTTGTTACGACAGTATGATTTACCAATGCTGATTTTAATTGCTGTGCAAAGTCCGCGATCGCTTAGACATCAGATTTGGGAATATTTAACTGTTTGGGCTAATGTGCAGCCACTACTGAATGGCAATGATTTAAAGAAACTTGGTTACAAACCAGGGCCTCAATATCGGCAAATATTAGATGATATGCTTGCTGCTACTTTGGATGGAGTAATTAAAGATAAGACTGAAGCTGAGGAGTTTTTAGCCCAACACTATCCTAAATAAAATAGCTCTGGTCTAAATTGTATCTGGATTGATATTTAACTCCCGCAGTTTTGCTGCTAAACGTTCAGCTTTTTGTTCAGCTTGTTCAGCTTTTTGTTCAGCTTGTTCAGCTTTTTGCTGTACCTGTTCTGCCGTTTCTTCCGGTGTTGGTACTAGTTGCCCATCTCGTGTAAAAAACCGCAATAAACCTTCATCAACTCCCAAATATAACCCTAGCTGATGGCTCCACAAATATCCTTGTTCACTTGCTTGTAGAGGTTGGTATTCTCCATCTACTAAATGAAATCCCGCAAATTCTTGTGTGTAAGGGTCAAACCAAAAATAATCGGGTGTGCGGAAGGCATCTTGATAAATTGTCTTCTTTAAACCTTTATCAGTATTAGCTGTTGAGTTGGATAAAATTTCTAGAATTACATTCGGATATTTGCCATCTTCTTCCCAGACTACCCAACTTTTGCGGGTTTTACGTTCTGTTCTCAGCACAACAAAAAAGTCTGGCCCCCGGAAGTGTTCTGATTTGCGTTGGCGTGGACTGTAGTAGATAGTCAGATTTCCCGCTGCATAGAAATCATTTCTATCTCGCCACAACCATTCCAGACATGTTAAAAGTAGGATTATTTGCCGTAAATGCAGTTCGCTTTCCAAGGGAGGTTCGTCACTATATAAATCACCAGGGGGAAATATAACATCTTGGCAAATGCCTTCTTGAGAATCTAATTCTTGAGCAATGGTCATAGAATAGATAGGGCATAAAGTAGTTATTAATTTATTTTACCACTGTCGTAGTTAGCGATCAGCCTGACAGCATAGCTATCCTTTACTGCGCTACATTAACGCTTGGTAAAAACAGGCGATCGCATTCTTGCTTTCCGAAATCCCTTAGTGCTACATTGTAGTCAATATCAAACCTCATCACAACTCCAATGAGATAGCACAAATGAAGTAGTACCAAACACCTGTTGCACTAAAGCAACAAATGTCAACGAAGAATAAACGCAACTAGTTTGACAGGTTTACTTCACATAGTCATGTACTAAAAATATTGTCATCACTCCTATCTACATAGAACCGCTTGACGATTGTCTGTGGCTGGTTTTTTTGTGTCTAATCTACCCGCAGCTTTTGGAAATACGCGGGTGGAATTTTGCGAATTGAGGTTTGAGAAGAATGTCGAAAAAATCAATATTGTTAGCTGAGAACTTAGCATATAAACTCAGTATAGATAAAACTTTGTTTCAAGGAGTTCATGTGAATATCGATGCGGGCGATCGCATTGCCTTGGTTTGTCGCAACGGAATAGGAAAATCAACCCTACTCAAGATACTTGCAAGTCAATTCAGCCCCAATATAGGCTCAGTTTTGTGTCATGGTCTAGTCTATTATTTGCCACAAATCAGCACTATCAGACAATAAATTAAAGCAGAGACAGTGCTTAATTTTTTGATTTCTATATTTGATGAATGGTGGAATATTGAGGATATTTTAGAAACACAATTTCACACCACCCTTGACCTGTCACTACCAATTACTAACTTGAGTGGTGGAGAACTTACTAAACTATTTCTGGCAATCGGTTTAGCTCAAGAACCAAAATTGCTATTACTTGATGAGCCAACAAATCACATGGATTTGCAAGCGTTAGAAAACTTAAAGCAGTTTCTTCAAGATTTTACAGGCGCTTTTGTAATTGTCTCACATAAGCCTTTTTTTTTAGACCAAGTAACAGAAGTAACGTGGGAACTTACACCTGTTGGCTTGAAAATATATGGTGGTAATTTCTCGTACTATCGAGAACAAAAAGAAATAGAGTTAGAGGTAGCATTACGATCGCACGAAGCCGCCAGAAAGGAACTCAAACGTACCCAAGCCACAGCGATGCAAGAACAGCAACACGCAGCCCAATCTAGTCGCAACGGTCGCGCCAAGTTTCTGAATGGTAGTATTGATAGAATGGCAGCAGGACTGATTAAAACCAAAGCTGAGGTGTCTACCGGAACAGCGAAAAAGAAACATGAAGCAGCAGTAGCAAAGGCTAATCAAAAAGTTGCAGAGACGAAGGTCAAAACTACTAAAGTAACGAGTATTCAGCTAGAAGAAAAAAATCAAAAACGCAGAAATTTAATTAATATCCAGGGTGCAAATCTTAGAATATCAGAACGTCTAATGATTCAAAATATTCAACTGTATGTATCATCTGGCGATCGCATAGCCATTATTGGTGCAAACGGTTCTGGTAAATCGAGTCTGGTCAAAGCAATTTTGGGGGTGGAAAACCAAACAGCAGTTTTAGAATCAGGTGAGATTTTGCTCACACCAGCAATGAAAGCTGTATATCTCGATCAAACCTACGAATTGGTAAATTGTCAATACACAATTCTGGAAAATATGCAAGCTACCAATCCTCGTCTCAGCTATCAGCTTTTGCGTCAACAACTAGGACACTTTCTCTTTAAATATGATGACGTTCACAAAAGCGCCTCTGTACTGAGTGGAGGTGAATTGGCAAGATTAGCGATCGCTATGATCAGTATCTCAGAAATCGATCTACTGATTCTTGATGAGCCAACTAATAACCTGGATATTGAAACTGTTGAACAAATGGTAATAGGTATCAATGATTACTAGGGAGCGCTTTGGGTAATTTCCCACGATATCGATTTCCTCAGCCGGATTAACATTACCCAAGGTTTCAAGTTGAGGGAACAAATCTTGCAAATGACAACTTATTTACCGAGTACACCAGAGCAATATTATCAAGAGTTGCTGGAATATGATAAATAAAGCGATCGCCTTATGTAAATTTCTAGCTCAACAACAGAAGCCGCAAAGCATACAGGCAAGTTATAATTCTCTTGCGGATCAACGTAACAAAAATTTATGAGTAACCCCCTTGTGCAAGCCTTTTTCGTAGGCAGAGCAGTAGCTGAAGTAGTTAATGAGCGTTTAGAGGTCGCCTTGACCGATGCTTTGAGCGATCTGGGCAAATTTGATGCAGAAGCTAGAGAGCAGTTGCGCCAGTTTACAGAAGAAGTCCTAGAGCGGGCAAATCGGGTAGCAGAAGCAACTAATGCAGGTCAAGCTACCGCAGGTACTGGGCAAGCCAGTTCTGATTCAGGTGACTTGCAAGCAGATATTGACGAATTACGAGCCGAAATTGCCCTTTTACGAACAGAATTGCAACATTATCGCCGAACTTCTGCATAAATTTTAGTCATTAGTCATTGGTCATTGGTCAAAAATTATGTACAAATGACAAAAGACAAGTGACAAAGGACATTTAAGAAAAAAACAGTTTAGGAATCAGAGTGTCTTTTCTTCCAAGTGATTCGGTTGCAAACCAACGGTAAACAAAGTATATGGAACAAGGTTATTCAGACAAGGCATACCGTTGGAATCGGGAAAAATACTCTAGCAAACGGCGTTTTGTGGACATTTGGTCTTTTGTCTTGACCTTATTGTTCAAACTTTGGCTATACAACAAATCTTGGAGTTATCCGGGAGGTGTGACTGATCTAAAGCAAGCTACAAGACGCAAAACCCAAGCAGTTTGGATTCGCAATACTCTACTGGATTTAGGCCCAACCTTCATCAAAGTTGGGCAACTGTTTTCTACCCGTGCTGATATATTCCCTGGTGAATATGTAGAAGAACTAGCCAAGTTACAAGACAAAGTACCCGCATTTAGTTATGAGCAAGTAGAAGCGATCGTTGAGAAAGAACTAGGCAAAAAAATTCCTGAACTCTTTCATAATTTTGAACCGATTCCCTTAGCTGCTGCTAGCTTGGGGCAAGTACACAAAGCTGTGCTACATACTGGGGAATCGGTTGTTGTCAAGGTGCAACGTCCTGGACTAAAGAAATTATTTGAAATAGATTTACAGATTCTCAAAGGAATTACCCGCTACTTTCAAAGCCATCCCAAATGGGGACGTGGACGAGATTGGTTGGGTATTTATGAAGAATGTTGTCGCATTCTTTGGGAAGAAATTGATTATCTTAACGAAGGTCGTAACGCCGATACTTTTCGCCGGAACTTTCGCGGCTACGATTGGGTGAACGTCCCCAGAATATACTGGCGTTACGCTACTTCCAGAGTGCTGACTTTAGAATATCTCCCTGGAATTAAAATTAGCCAATACGAAGCTTTAGAAGCAGCAGGTTTAGATCGAAAGGTGATCGCTCGTCAAGGCGCTCAAGCCTACTTACTACAATTACTCAATAGTGGCTTTTTCCACGCCGATCCTCACCCAGGCAATATTGCCGTTAGTGCAAATGGTGCTTTAATATTCTATGATTTCGGCATGATGGGGCGGATTAAGTCCAACGTCCGTGAAGGACTGATGCAAACACTGTTTGGCATTGCTCAAAAAGATGGCGATCGCGTTGTGCAGTCTCTGATCGATTTAGGTGCGATCGCCCCAACCGATGACATGGGCCCAGTGCGGCGTTCCGTCCAGTATATGCTGGATCATTTCATGGATAAGCCCTTTGAAAATCAATCGGTCGCGGCAATTAGTGACGACCTTTACGAAATAGCTTATAATCAGCCATTTAGATTTCCAGCAACTTTCACTTTCGTGATGCGAGCCTTTTCTACTCTAGAAGGGGTAGGCAAAGGTTTAGATCCAGAGTTTAACTTTATGGAAGTTGCCCAACCGTATGCAATGCAGCTTATAACCGATATGAATGGTTCTGAGGGGAATAGCTTTCTGAACGAATTAAGTCGCCAAGCAGCTCAGGTAAGTAGTACCGCCTTTGGTCTACCACGTAGATTAGAGGATACACTAGAGAAGCTAGAGCAGGGAGACATGCGCTTGCGCGTTCGGTCTATAGAAACCGAACGCCTGCTGCGGCGACAGAGCAGTATTCAGCTCTCAATAAGTTATGCTCTGTTAATCAGCGGTTTCACGCTTTCAGCTACTATTTTAGTGGTTAAGGATTATGTATGGTTGGCACTGCTGCCTGGTTTAATTGCAGCAGCGCTATCAGCGATCATGATCCGATTGCTTTTACGCCTCGACCGTTACGATCGCACGTATTAATTGTTGCAAAAAATTATGAAACTTAATTTCACGGGTTTTAGCGATCCGGGACTTATTCGTTCTAATAATCAGGATGCTTACTATATAGACCCAGAAGGACGATTTTTCGTTGTTGCCGATGGTATGGGTGGTCATGCCGGAGGTGAAGAAGCAAGTCGCATTGCTACTGGAGAAATTCAGGCGTATTTGGTAGCAAATTGGGAAACTTCTAAGTCTTCTCAAGAATTACTAGAGCAAGCTTTGTGGGGAGCCAATGAAGCGATTTTGCAGGATCAGCAAAATCATCCTGAACGCGCCGATATGGGGACAACTGTTGTAGCAGTGATTTTTCGCTCCCCAGAGTCGCCTTGGTGCGCTCATGTTGGCGATTCGCGGCTGTATCGCTTCCGAGAGTCGCACTTAGAACAGGTGACGGAAGACCACACTTGGGTAGCACGAGCAATCAAAATCGGTGACATCAGCTTAGATGAAGCACGATTACATCCTTTTCGCCATGTATTATCGCGCTGTTTGGGGCGCGAAGACTTGCATCAAATTGATGTGCAACCACTAGATGTAAAAGTTGGCGATCGCTTGCTGTTATGTAGTGATGGTCTTACAGAAGAACTTGTCGAGCAGAAGATTGCTAACTGCCTCAAAGATAGTCCTTGGCTTGATAAAGCCGCCATCTCTCTTGTTGAGGCTGCCAAAGAGCATGGAGGACACGATAACATCACAGTTGTCATCGTTTCCCTTGAAGAAAATAGTCATTAGTAATTGCTTTTCGTCCAAAAACAAAGGACAAATAACTAATCCGGTAAATATACTCAGTAATTTGTTCAGCGTGAGCATTTTTCCTTTTTACAATTTGATACAAATATTTTTAGCCTCTAAAATAACCTAAAGAGGCTAAATTTGTATAAATTGGTTAATTGACATCTTGCACGTAATAAGGTAAAACGACTATAATTCACGCTTATTACCATTAACTCCCCAACCTCCTTAAAATCTCCACCCTCCGAAGCTTCCTCCACGCTTGGGGAGGTAGCATCTTAGACTTTTTAAACACAAAGACTAAGACGGGTTTTGCATAGCACCAGATATTCTCTTTAAAGGAGATTTGTGGAAAACAGGAAGGAATTAGGGAGGTAGTTATACCTATCTGAGACCAAATAGAGCTTATTTTCCGGAATATGGTTCAGCTGACTTGGGTGGTATATCAGTAGGATTAGGTGCAAGATATCAAAGCAGAAAAAGTCCACACTTTGGATGTGGGCAATCTGTCAAACAATTGTTATCTTTCGTAATACGGAGGAACAAATGCTGGACAGATATGAGTCCAAATCTTATCCCATTTGGACTTCTGTGAGTGATATCACCTTTACGCGTTGTTTTTTCGGAGTAATTAATTATGAGTCAACCAATGAAACTATCCTTGGAACAGCAATTCAGCATCTGCTCATTTGCTACTCAGGTGCAGAATATGAGCCACGATCAAGCTAAAGATTTTTTAGTCAAGCTCTATGAGCAAATGGTCGTGCGCGAGGCAACTTATCAAGAGCTTCTTAAGCACCAGTGGGGCTTAGATTCCGGTTCCACTATGGCATAGAGTCGTTCTAATGTCGCAGTGGGCGACCTCCTTCTCTTGCTTGGTTCCAAGGAGGAAAAGAGCTGGGGATGTCGGGGCGTCAACTTCGATAAGCAATTCTACAAGATAGCGCAAAAGTTCAATTCACGAAAGTTAACTAACAATGAGTAAACGCTGTCTACGGCATATTTGCTGGAGTCTAGACTAACCTTAGCATTGCAGGCTCAATCCGTTGTTTGCTTTAGCCAAACTTTTTGTTGTTTTGTCTAGTGTGAGAATCACATTTGTATACGTTTACATTTCACTGGAATGTTTGCACAGGAATAATTCAGAGATAATTTGGATACCACTGCTTTAGCAAGCTAATGATTTCACTCTTTATACATATAACTAGAACTTACATCTTTATATATATTTTGTTTATAAAACGTTACATTCTTGGAGCGACCACCTATAAAACACGTAACATTAAGAAATTATGCTTAGCTGGAAAGATCGTATGGAGAATCTGTATCAATACTTTCCAGTTTTATTATAATTTGGGGCTTAATCTTTTCGTACTCGTTTTTGAGTAAACTTTTACTGATTTGCGGGTCGGCAGAGGACATCAACGTATTGCTCATTGCGACCCACTCTTGCAGTCGTTGCCGCTGGGCAGAAGCGACGCTTGAAAGTAAGATGTGGGTACAGCGATTTGGTGCTTCTCGTGCAAAGAATAAGAGGCGGTAGTAACCAGTGTGCTGTAATAACCGGGCAATTTCTTGACCAAGGCTGGTTTTGAGATCGAGGTAATAAGGCAACCATTTAGCGCCATGCTTGCGATTGTAGATGACAGTAATCCATAGCAGCATGGGATGAGGCATAGAGATGAACAGAAATTGGTTATAGCGAGTACAGAGTAAGCGTTTTTGAATTTCCTCTTGCGGTAGCATCACCCACAAAGCTGGTAAAACCTCACCATTGATATGAATGGGCTGGGGAAACACAATATCGGCAATTGGTTTATTTTGGGGCCAGGAAATGGCACGAGCAATTTCATCGTTTGACCAAGATACTCGCAAATCAGCTTTGGTCTTTTGTTCAAGCTCGGTGCTAGCTGTAGTAGTAGGAACTAAGGCATGACCCGCTTGCTGAATTTTGCGTGTATGCTCAGGCTTTTCTAAAGATGCTAAAACTCTGAGGATTTCAGTAATACTTTGGGGGCGATCGCGTGCTACTTTAGCTAGACAACTCATCACCAAATTTTCAATTTCTTTTGGTAGTTCTAATCCAGGCACAGCCTCAGCAAAAGAACGTGGTTTTTGATGATGATGTGTTTTATACCACGCACCAAAAGAGTGAGTTGGTGCCACCAGTGGCATTTTGCCTGTGAGCATCTCAAACATCATGACGCCCAAACTATAAATATCAGCACGGTTGTCTAATTCCTTACCCTCCATCTGTTCGGGAGAAGAATAAGCCAATGTCCCCAAATAAAATTTTGTATGGTCGCCATCTGACTGTAATAACTTAGCAATACCAAAATCTAGAACCTTGACCAATTCTCCAAAACTGGGATCTTGAATCACCAGCATATTACTTGGCTTAACATCACGATGGATAATTGGGCAAATAGTGCCATCAACCGGGATGCCATCATGGGCGCACTGTAACCCCAGGCTGAGTTGACGCGCCATACTGAGGAATCTTGGTAAAGGTAATCGTTGCTTGCGAATAATATTGTTCAGGCTTTGTCCTTGTAAGTATTCCATGACGTAGAAGGGGATGTTATTGTCATCTACGCCATAGTCCATAACTCGGACAATATGGATACTTTTTTGCCCTAGTAAAGCACAGGTTTTTGCTTCTCGCTCAAAGCGGTCTTGCAATCGCATCTTTTCATTTTGGATTGATAGAGCTAGAAACTTAACCGCAACAGGTACACCTCCCAACAATGTATCTTTAGCACGATAAACCCGACCCATTGCTCCAGTACCGATTAACTCTTGGAGTTGGTAGCGTTTGCTGAGTAAGCGACCAATGTTGGGGTCTGACATAGAAAATTCGACTCCAAAAGCAGGTTGTAAGTGTTTGGGAGGACAAGTGCATTCAAACTGATATCTGATTATTGCGCCTAGAAATGACTTTTTATGCTCGTACTGCAAGACAGAAATGGAAGTCAAAAGGCAAAAAGCTTATAAGCTAGGCTTTTGTGCGATTTCCAATCGTTGGTCTATTTACGCGGTGCTGTACTAGCTTTTCAGTCCTCTTTTAGAAGATTGAAACCACGATCGATCTGACCGTTTACAACCGAGACGGCTATTGCAACTGGTGCAACATACCAAATCAAACAAGCATAAAGAGTAGATTTATAATGACGCTTTGTACCATTTTGCACTTTAATTGTGGTGTAGTTTTAGTTTGCCCAATTTTAGCTAATGCGCTATCACTCTTGGTATCTCCTCAACTCTTGGAGACGTCGCTTTGTGTTGGGAGAAGACGGCATTAGTTTGGCTACATGAAACCTTACCTGCCTTTGCAGGTTAACAAACCCTTAAATTTGCATTAGTCCACGGAGATAGACTTTGTTTGTGTAATAGCGAATTATATTCGCCCAATACTTTTAAAACATTTTCTAATTACCTAACAATATTTTTAACCTCAAGCTCATTGTTACTATATAAGGATGCATTATTTATTGATAAAACTGTAATAGGCTAAGAGGTAGTTTTTCGTTTACTCTGTTGGTTAGGATATATATCAAAACTTGATTTATTATTCATCACATAGTATTGAATTCGACGTTTGACAATACTATTAAATCGGCACATAAAATCATAAAAGAAGCCCGGATATTTCCTGATTTCTGTGAATGCTGTTAACCATTTTCCTTGTTTTATAGGTTCTACAACTTGAAGGTAAGCTAGATTTTTCTTATAGACTGAGAGATTATAAGATAGAGCACGCATTAGAGCAGGATTTTTTTTCACAACGTCTTGTTGCATGAAATATTTAGCAGCTTTGCAAGATTGATTTAGACGTGGTAATTGGCTTTGATATACAAGAGAACCAGGGCGTGAACGGTAAAAATAATAGGGTTTAGGTTCAATAAAAAACCTAGCTCCTTTAATTAAGCATTTCATATCAAGCCAAAAATCTTGACCCATCCTGATTTCATCATCGTACTCAATGCCGTGCTTAACTAGAAATTCTCGTTTGAATAGAGGTTTGCTTAAGCCAAGATGCAATCCTGCTTCCCCAAAGATATCAGTTTCTACAAAATAAACGATATCAATTTGGAGAATTTTATCTATACTTTCTCCACTTTCTTGAATCAATGTACTCCAAGGAGATGTTGCACCGTCTTTGATAAAATAAACATCATCAGCAATCATGTCTGCATTTGTTTTATTTGCCAGAGACACAAGCTTGGACAATCTTTCGGGAGCATACCAATCATCTGAATCAAGTACAGCAATCCATTCTCCTTGGGCTGCTCTGAAGGCGCGATTACGTGCAGCTGCCGCTCCAAGATTTTGCTGATTAACTATCACTTTGAGACGTTGATCGGTAAAACTTTTAGCGACTTCTACAGTTTTATCAATTGAGCCATCATCGACAATAATAACTTCAATGTCAGTGAGTGTTTGCTCTAAGGCTGACTCTATTGCCTTCCCAATATAACTTTCTGTATTGTAAGCAGGCATAATAACGGAGACTTTAGGATTCACGAAACTGAACTCCTGACTATACGGTTAGGTAAAATACTAAAATCCTGACGATAATTTGATCATTTCTTTTTTACTATACAACTCAGTAGGTCAGTGAGAATAAACGATGAGTGGTTAAAGTTGGGCAGGAGATATTAGGCGTTGGGAAATCAGTGTGTTGCCAGAGTTTTTTGAACGGCGGTTTTTGGCCCAGAAGAACAGCAAAGCAGTGAGGCAGCGTTGCCTTTAAGCTGACTGACGCTCTAGCCTAGCTTCCATTGTGTTAGTTAAAAAATGACCAGCCAAAATACCACTACTGAGGTGATATGTATCTTGCGAAATCCGGTGTAGGGTTTCAAAGCCACTACGACGCTGACGATCGCCTAGTACCCAGTAACGCTGTACGATAGTATCCAGACCAATCCAGCCTTCGCCTTCAACCTGCCCCAAAATATTATGTTGTAGTAAAAAAGTATACTGACGCTCTCCATCATGCAACCGCCCCTTATATTGCAGAGAAATTTCAGAGCGATCGCTACCTGGGAAAATCAGTTTTGTGGCCATAGTAAACCAGTTATCTCGATTCCAAGCTACCAAGGTCATACCCTTGACGCTAATTGGCATACCATTGCGTTCCAGCCAATTTCCTTCCATTGCCCAGCGTCCTGGTTCCAATAAAAAAGTATGAGCCACCTTTTATTCCCTGTCTTGCTTGAGTGCCGTCAAGACTATAGTTATAGCAGTGCTAAGTTACGAGTGTTGAGTTGCGAGTGAGAATGAAGAAATTTTTTATCTTGTTTATTTATCCTGACTCAGCATTCAGGATTGACCTTGGTGAATTTCTCCCAAAAGTACTTCTTGAGGTGCACCTGTGGCAGTGGGTAGGTTGCCAGGAATACCCAAATGTCGCCAGTAGGCTAAAACTGCGAAAGCGATCGCTTCTTTAAAATCTGCACTTAAGCCGACCTCATCTGTCGTCGAGACTGGTATTGATTCCAACAACAACTGTAATCTTTGTTTCAAATAGAGATTGCGACTACCACCACCACATAATAGTACTCGTTGTGGCATTTCTGGCAAAAAAGTGCGGTAACTGTGAACAATTGAAGCAGCTGTAAGTTCTGTAAGAGTTGCCAGAATCTCAGCTGGATTGAGTTGGTATGCTTGAGCATCTTTTAAACACTGATGTAGGTAAGTCACACCAAATAACTCACGTCCTGTCGATTTTGGTGGCGGTAGATGAAAGTAGTCTTGGTTGAGCCATTGTTTTACTAAAGGATGGCAAAAAGTACCACTCGCTGCCCAATTCCCATCTTGATCATAAGTTTTAGCACCAGCGCTTAAATGCTCCACCGCTAGATCCAACAGACTATTTCCTGGGCCAGTATCCCAAGCGCGAATTTTTGAGAGCCAGTCTCCATGCTGAGGCGGAATATAAGCAACATTGCCAATACCACCAATATTTTGAATACAACGCCCCTCCTGGGGATGACTGAGTAAATAAGCATCTACTCTGGGCACGAGAGGCGCACCATGACCACCAATAGCAATATCAGCAACGCGGAAGTTGCTCACAGTTGCAATGCTTGTAAGATGGGCAATTAATGCACCTCGCCCTAGTTGAAGACTGTAACCCAAGGAAGTACCCTGTGCTGTTAGCGGATAGCTAGGGTTTAGCCCGTGGGTAGTGAGCATTTCTCTCCCCCGACTCCCCTGCTCCCCTGCTCCCTCTTTGGGTGGTCGATGATAAACTGTCTGACCGTGGGAGCCAATGAGAGTGGCGGGCTGATAACCAATTTGAATATTTTGGGCGGCTTGGGCAAAGACTTGGGCGATCGCATCATCTATTTCTGCTAATTCTGCCATTGAGATGGCAACGCCTGCACCAACTGCTAATATTCTTTCTCTGAGTTCGGCTGGATAAGGATATGTTGCCCCGGTTAGCAACTCAACTTTGAGATCCAATTCTGTGCCGGAAATCTCTACCAACGCAGCGTCTATGCCATCTACGGATGTGCCACTAATTAAACCAATAACGCGAGTAGGGACAACAGCTTTTTCAGTTGGATGCATCGATTGAGATTCTTTTGTTGATTGCAAGAGTTTAGTTTAATTCATGTTACTAGCTATGTCAAAACACTCAGGTTGCATAGTTGACTACAGAAGGAAAAGTAAATAAAGCAAGGGAAGAATATCAAAACCAATAGTAATGACCGCGAATCTATTTCTATTTATCAGCAACCAAATAATTTCATATAGTTTTGTTTGTTATCTTGATTGTTCCTTAATCAAGACAACATCCGAAGATACAAATTCTTAATATATACGAGCTAACTTTACAACTTTTTTATCTTCAGATAAAGAACAGATACTTTCTCCACTTTCTCAGCAAGTGAAACTACTTATTTTTGTTCAAAAATCAAGCAAGTGCTTTACTAGATATAGCAGGTTTTCAGTAAATATAAATCCAGTATTTTTATCCTATTCCTTTTGATAAAAGACATTACATAATGAACTCAAATCGCACAGCGAGTTTTTCAATAAATAAAAATACAGAATCTCAAAAGTATGTCTCTTACAAAAATTGCTTGTATCGCGGCCTTGTCTTTATCTGCAATCTCCTCATTTATCTGTGCAGGTTCTGCCCAGGCTATTTCCTTCAAAGTAACCGCTGGTATTGCAGCCCCTGATGGAAAAACTGACAAAGGTGCTTTTTCTGAGTTTACTCAGCTTTCTGGTACAACAACTATTGACTTCAATAATGGTCAAGCACCAACCACTGGTTTCGCTAAGTACTCATTTGAGAATAACAGTGGAGCCAGCAGTGTTAAGTTAGATCGATGGGCACCTGCTGGGGCAAACGGTGAAGAGAATAATAAGGGTAATTATTTGGCAGTTTTCAACGGCGATCAAGTCACAATTAACCTTGCAAAATCCCTCAATTATTTCGGTATTGACTGGGGAGCTATTAGTTCTGGTAACGTTTTTTCCTTCTACAATGGCAATAATCTAATAAAATCATTTTCAACAGAGGATGTGAACCCAGTTGCTCCAATTCATGCATCACAGCATGGCGGTGAAGGAAATGGCTACCTTCACTTCTACTCAGATAGTAGCAACGATATTTTCAACAAGATTGTCATTACCCAAGCAGGTGGTGGTGGATTTGAAAGTGACAACCATTCTTTCCATCAAGGAACTGACAGATTTACAGGTTTTGACCCTAAGTCTGTTCCTGAGCCTAGTGTTACCTTAGGTATGCTGGCTGTAGGTGGTATGTTTCTACGCAAGCGCAAGAACGAGAAGTTGCAAAGTGTAAGGCAATTTCATTAAATATATCAATCTTAGCTCAGTAAGATTTTCCTGATTTTCTCTACACTCTAACCTTAGTCTGTATAAGGATTTCAAAGCTAAGTTAATATTAAATACAAATTAGGGTGAGCTTACTTAGGTAAACTCGCCCTAATCCTTTTGCTATTTACGATCCGGCCTTTTTCTACGATCAATGCTACGCATAGCAAGCTTGAAAAAAATTTTCTTTTTCTATACTCAATAACTGCTTAGAGCTTAACCGAACTGGATTAAGAGTGAACTATAATTTTGACTCCTAACTCCTAAATTACCTTATAGGTTGTTGCATGAATAAAATATACATGGATTAGTTTAGATATAATAATGACTCATTCTTTGTTGTCCTAACTGGAGAAATTAATGGGTCGCGCCAAAAAGGTTGTCCTGGCATATTCTGGCGGAGTGGATACCTCAGTTTGCATCCCCTACCTCAAGCAGGAGTGGGGTGTGGAAGAGGTGATTACCCTAGCAGCAGATTTAGGTCAGGGAGATGAATTAGAGCCAATCAGAGAAAAAGCTCTGAAATCGGGTGCAAGTGAATCCCTAGTGGCGAATGTCAAAGACAGCTTCGTAAAAGATTACGCGTTTGGAGCGATTCAAGCCAACGCCCTTTATGAAAATCGTTATCCTCTAGGAACCGCCCTGGCTCGTCCCCTGATTGCCAAGGTATTAGTAGAAACAGCCGAAAAATATGGTGCTGATGCGATCGCTCACGGTTGCACCGGCAAAGGCAACGATCAGGTTCGCTTTGATGTCTCTGTAACCGCCTTAAACCCAAACTTGAAGATCCTTGCACCAGCCAGAGAATGGGGAATGAGTCGTGAGGAAACGATCGCTTATGGGGAAAAGTTTGGTATTCCCTCACCAGTCAAAAAATCTTCTCCCTATAGTATTGACAAGAATTTGCTTGGTCGTAGTATTGAAGCTGGTTTACTCGAAGATCCGTCATTTGAGGCACCGGAAGAAATTTATGAGATGACCAAAGCGATCGCTCACACTCCCAACGAGCCAGAGTACATCGAAATTGGTTTCCACGGTGGTATTCCCACAACCATCAACGGTATAGCCAAAGAGCCGGTTGAGCTAATTGAAGAACTCAATCAGGCGGTAGGAAATCATGGCATCGGACGGATCGATATGATTGAAAACCGTCTGGTGGGGATCAAATCGCGGGAAATCTACGAATCACCTGCGATGTTGGTGCTAATTCAGGCACATAGGGATTTAGAAAGCTTGACTTTAACGGCAGATGTCACCCATTACAAGCGTGGGATTGAAGAAACTTACAGCCAAATTGTTTACAACGGTTTGTGGTACAGTCCACTCAAAGTTGCACTTGATGCCTTTATTCAAAAGACACAAGAGCGAGTCTCTGGAACTGTGCGAGTGAAGTTGTTCAAAGGAAACTCTACGATAGTTGGGCGTTCGAGTGATAATTCTCTCTATACTCCCGATTTGGCAACCTACGGAGCCGAAGACAAATTTGACCACAAAGCCGCTGAAGGCTTTATCTATGTTTGGGGACTACCAACTCGCATTTGGTCAAAGCAGATTAGAGGTTAAGAGTTAGGAGTTAGGAGTTAAAAAAGCAAAATACAAAAGTAAAAGTTAAAAAATTCACTTTTTACTTTACTCCTCACTCCTCACTTATTTATGCTTGACTTACTCTTCTGTTGCACTTTTAACCTGGCGAGATTCTAGCCACAGGGGCACAAAAATTAAGGCAGCGAGGATTAGTAACGCTGCGATCGCAAATTGACCTACCCAAGCAACCAATTGTTCTAAAGAGACAATTTTGCCTGCAAAAAAAGCTAACGTCACCATCAAACTAGCCCAAGCTGCTGCTCCTAACAAGTTGTATAAAAAGAATTTTCCAAAGGGCATTTCAGCTATACCAGCTAGTGGTGCAGCAAAAACTCGTAACAATGCCAAAAAACGTCCAAAAAACACTGCTTTAGCAGCATTTTGACTAAATTGATCTTTAATACTCAGCAGCCGCACTTCAGAAATCCGAAATATGCCACCAACTTTTACCAGAAAAGCCCAACCGCTAACTCTACCAATCCAATAGCCACAAGTGCCACCAATGACAGCACCCATGATTGCGTCACCGAGAACCAGCCAGAAATTTAGTTCATCGCTGCCAGCTAAAAACCCGCCCACTAAGGTCACGGTTTCACCAGGAAGGGGAATGCCTAAATTTTCTAGCAAAATTCCGAAAAAGATTGCCCAATACCCGTAATTATGAGCAACTTCCTGGATATTTTCTAGTGAAATCAGCTCTAAAGACATTCCGCACCGCCGCCTTTACAAATTTTTACTTTTACTATATCTTTGCTTGTTTTTGGGTGGGGTGTCAATCAAACTAATACATAGAGTCATTAAGTCATTAGTTTAATACTGACTAATCCATAACTTTTACTCTATGGTAACTGTTAACTTTTGAATATTTTTGGAATTTCTACCACATGTTCATAATTTATTAAAAAAAGATTAAAAATTTTATAGAAAATTTATAAATATCCGTTTAAATTGTGAAAATTTTGTAAAAGATACGGTTGATACCGAAATTGTTAGGCGCTTATGCCTATATTGATGAAAGTTATCACAAATTATACGACATGAATACTGAAATAATCTCTCTCAACTGTAGGACTGCAATTGCCCAAATATCTGGGTAAAAGAGTCATTTCACCGTTGAAAGAGAAGAAGTATTGATGTCTTTTTCAATTTTTTGTCAAGTGTTCCAATTACCCTGTTAAATTCATGGCTTTCACACAAGAACTTCAAGTGATTTTGTTTAAACCCCAAGGAAGCATAGATTTGGAAGGCGGTAAGGCTTTAAGCGAACAGATGGCTGGAGTAGTTCCTCAAGCTTATCAACTCTGGGTTATCGACCTAGCAGAAGTTAACTTCATGGACAGCTCTGGGTTAGTTCCTTTAGTAAAAGGGTTAAAAGCCGCACGTCAAAGTGGTTGCCGCTTGGTTCTATGCAACGTACAAGCTCCTGTACGGTTGATTTTGGAACTTACCCAACTCGATACAGTGTTTGAAATTTTTCACACTTACCAAGATATTTTTACCACCGTCAAAGATAACAGTCTGGTGCTAGCAGACTAACTAATAAATCTACCTAAAGAAGGATGGCGGAGTCAAGCAATATTTGCATTCTTTCACATTCTCTAAGATAACAGTCTGGTGCTAGCAGGCTGATTTTCTTTCTTGTCTAGAAAAGAATCTTGAGGGAAACTCATGGCTTTGAGCTAGGTAGTATAAATTACAGATGAATGAATCTGCTTATTGGAAGTCATCTACCTAAAGTAGTAAAGTTCAGAAATGACCAAAATTAGTCAAAGCAAATGCAACTGTTTGTGACACTCCCCAGCCTTTTAAAGACAGGGTTTTTTAAATTACTCTAAGCTAATTGTTTTATATGCGGCGTAACTAGTGAAAAGAAGCAGGAGGTAAGAAAGGTTAGAATATCAGCTTCTACGTTATTTCTAACTCTATGGTTATTGTTTTGTTTGCCTCGATCTACTACTTAGATGCCTCCAAGATGCTTTGATGCACCAATTTTTTACCTCTTAGATTCTACCATAATGGTAATTTTAGACATTCTGGGGAGTCGAAATATTAGTTTGTTCGGATGCTGGGCGGGGAAAATTTGGTAAATCAATACCGCTGTGACTAGCATTGCGAGTCTTGAGTGCTAAACGGTAACTCACACTTTGCAGTTCTGCTTGCAGTTGGCGGTTTTCCCGTTGTAGCATTGCTACCTTTTCTCTCACTGGTGTCATCCGCTCCTCAAACTTCCGACGGTAAATTTGAGGTAACTCTTGTACTACTTGCTCCAACATCCGAGTGCGATCGGTAAGTTCTTGAACTGACTGTCGCAATTGGTAAATTTCGGAGTCACGAGTTGTAATTTGCTCTTGGTAGAACGCCACCTGCTGTTCCACAGCTTGAAGTTGTTCTTGTAAAGCGTGTAACTGAGTCAGATCGCGCTCAAATTCCGGCTGCTGGGGCATAAAACTAGTGTTACCCTTTACCAGCCGGAAGAGTTCTTGAGATAGTTGCTGCACTAATTGATCGCGAAGTTGCAACTCTTGGCGTAGCTGCGATACTTCTGTCGAGAGAACTTGAATATTAGGTGTATCAGATTGGCTCACAGTAGCTTAAAGCTCCCATTCAGAATCTTGTCCACTCTTAGGTATAACTGCGGGAGTACTACCTTTGGCAAGTATTTGTTAATTTAGCATTCCCAAACAAGTCACGAAAAAAGAAAAAGACAAAATTTTATTGAATGGGAGTGGGGATTGGACATTCAGTTTCTTTCCTAGTTACTAGTTCCTAGTCCCCAGTTCTCAGTCTTTTAGACTGTTGCAGCTGTTGCAGCTACTTTAGTGGGCTTTTCTTTTTCCTCTTTAGGGGGTTTTTCTTCTTCAATGTCCTGCTTAATTGTCAAATAGCGAATCACTTCTTCACTCAAGCGCATGGCGCGTTCAAAGGGGGCGATCGCAGTTGCAGGCGCGCTGTAGTTTAATTGGATGTAGATGCCATCCCGGTGTTTTTTGATTTCGTAAGCCAGACGGCGCTTACCACGATTTTGAATTTGGATCTCCTGGGCGCCTTGATCGCGAAGCAAATTCTGATATTTAGTAACTGCTTGCTCTACCTGTTCCTCTCCTAGGTCAGGACGGAGGATGTACATTGTTTCGTAATTTGTAGTCATATTTTTCAGTTTCCTCATGGACAAAAGTGGCTGCTGATATTAATTTATACCTATATTTTATTTAAAATGCCAGTATTAATCAACATCTGAAGCAACAAGGAACTATAATCTTACCAGTTTTCAATTTGAATAATTAGCCAAATCGCCGAAGTTTGGATTTTTGGATGTCCCTAATGAAAACTAGGTTGGCAGGGTGGTTTCATACGAAAAAAGAAAAATACATAAGTCTTGATTTCTCGTTTTGTGTCCAGGCTTTTTCCCTCACTTACATTCCTCTCTCCCACGGGGGGAGAGGCTTTGAAACCCAGTTTTAGTTTTTCTCTGCTTGTATGAAACCACCCTGCTAATGAAAACTAGGTTGGGAGGTAACCCTGATATTTCTTTAACAAGATTGATCGAGCTATTAGCTTCGCTAAGGGGTATCTTTCTTTAAGGGCATCTTATAGCGATCGCTTTTTTGTTCAAAGCTCAATCGGTTCCCTAAACAGCTAACTGACGATTGCTACCTGCTCACAGCTTCTAATCGCAGAAAAAAGGATATTTATCAAGGTTATGGCGCAGCGCTACGTGCGAATTCAAAATCCAGAAGGACAAATTTACTATGGGTTACTACAGCTATCCCTGAATGTGCAGGTGTTAGATGCTCCACCCTGGTTACAAGGACAACCCACTGATTTAACTTTGACACCAGAAAATTACCAAATTCTAGCTCCCTGCGCTCCCTCAAAAATTGTGGCGGTGGGTAAGAATTATGCAGATCATGCAGCCGAAATGGGAACTCCAGTACCTTCTGAGCCACTAATCTTTCTTAAGCCACCTACGTCGATCATTCCATCGGAGAGGGAAATTAAGTATCCTCCCCAGTCACAAAGAGTTGACTATGAAGGAGAGTTAGCTCTAGTAATTGGCGATTACGCCTTTGAATGTACACCAGAAGTAGCCCAAACCAAAATTTGGGGCTACACCATCGCCAATGATGTAACAGCACGGGATTTACAAAAACAGGATGGTCAATGGACGCGAGCCAAAGGTTTTGATACTTTCTGTCCCTTGGGCCCTTGGATTGTACGGGAATTAAATCCAGGAGCGAGATTGCAGACTTTTGTCAATGACGACGCTAATCCAGTTCAATCTACCTGTATTGATCGGATGGTGTTTTCCCCCGATGTTTTAGTTTCCTATATCAGTCAGGTAATGACGCTACTACCTGGTGATTTGGTGCTTACAGGTACGCCAGAGGGTGTAAGTGCTTTGCATCCAGGCGATCGCGTCCGCGTAGAAATTGAAGGTATCGGTCGCCTGGAAAACATCGTAGCGACCCGTTAACTTCTAACGCACTTGCATATACACTGCATCAGAAATCGCTGGAATTTCTGCATAACGTCCGCTCACAGACTGGATGACTGAATATGCGACTGCTCCCACTATGCCGATAAAAATAGTTGTGGATAGGGTTTGGATTGCAAAACCACCGGAGGGAACTAGTCCCACAACATCAGTTAGGATGCTAAACAAAAAGATAATGATGTCCAAAAGGATTGCTTGCATGGTGTTGAAACGAATAAAGTGACTAATTTTTTCGTTTCTTACTACCAGCAAAAATAAAGCAAAGAAAATAATCATTCCTGCATAACGCACGCCATAGTAAATTCTCAATAATGGCAGAAGCGGTAGAAACAGTAGTTGTAATGGTGGAAACTCTGAGAGCAAATATCTACCAAATACAAAAACTTCAATTAGAGGAAGCAAATAAGGCAAGGAAGCAAAAATCCGATCTGAAACTGTTGTAGACCCGCGCCAAGACATTATGCGTTCTCCTGTGGTTAAATTTCAATAGTTACTTGAGCTTAGGATAACGCAGTTACTTGGTCTTGCTGAGAAATTCTACTATTCTATATGGGCGATGCGAAAGCCCATCATACATTCATATTGGTCTGGCTGCTGTTGAGTAAGTTTGCGAATGGCTTGACCACAGCGCAGTTGACCCCCACGCCAACGGGGTTGACCACTCCCGTCAGCGAGTAAACAAGACTGGCAAACTTGCTCAGGGGCAAGGATTTGCTCGTCCATTAAAATGACTAGCATCGAATCCCTCCTGTAAATCCTCATTGTCAACCCACATTTCACTCAAGGGAAGACGTGTTTTGTAGCGGTTTAAAGAGCCACTTCAGATAGATTGGATGCGTTTTGTGTGGTTAAGTGTTGTGATTTGCGATCTCGCTTTGCGCCTAACTTGGGCGATCGCAGAAGACACTTAAAAACCACATCCTACCTCTTTGTAACAAAAATGTAGGCAATTACGATTCAATAACAATTCTCAAGTGAATTTTAATTTATTGTACGTTGTGTCTATTACAAAGTGGGAATGTTAGTAAAAAATAATACAAAAAATTTTGCATTAAGTTGAGCAAAGACAACTAAAGGTATTCATTGCATTCCTGTTAATTTAGCACTAGGATGTGTCAAACTTAATATTCAGAAAACAACAAAAGCTTTACACACAAGCAACACAGTGACTTATTGAAATTCCCTTGAGGTGAGTAGTTAAAGTGTGAGAAGTCAAGTCAGTAAAACTGAGTTAACTTGATAGCCATTTAAGTGAGGCATTTCTAAAATACTGAGGTAAACTTGCAAGCAAGTTAATCCACAATATTACTCAGCGGCTCGTCGGTCTGGGCATCACTTACAATGGAACACTGGCAATTTCTGATACAGAAACAAGGCGCTCGCTCGTGGCATATCCTAGAATCGCCAAATTTGGAAATTTTGGAAGGACAGTATAGAGTTTTGGCTCGTTCTAACCTTCTGAATACAGACGTGGAAGTGCGGGTAACTCACTCTTCAACCGAGGAAGTTCAACCAACGCGGCGAATTTTCAAGCGATCGCGTCGCACTAATTCAGAAGGCTTAATGCCGATAATTCCTTTTACCTACTTCCAACCAGGAGTTTGGGAGTTGCGGTGTTCTGGCGATTTGATGTCGGATCTGCTCGGTAAATCTTGGCAATACAGCGTGCAAGTGCAAGTCTTCTCGCTGTTAGCAGAGAGAGAGCCGAGGAAAAATTTAGAATCAAGTTCACCCGGCGAGCGCCCAGATAATGTTTCTGACAACTTGGAATGTAATGCCCCAGAAGAAACTGCAATTACGTTATTTACGTTTGAGAAAGCGATCGCAGTTTCTGAAGAACTGGCAATCACTACAAACAGCAACCTTACTACCACTGTTGCCTCAGATGAAGAGAACTTGGAATCTAATGCCCCACCAGAAACAGTAATTGAGCTAGATCATGCGATCGCAGTTTCTGAAGAACTGGCAATTACTACAGATAGCAACCTTGTTACCACTGTTGTGCTAGATGAAGGGAACTTGGAATCTAATGCCCCACCAGAAACAGTAATTGAGCTAGATCATGCGATCGCTGTTTCCGAAGAACTGGCAATTGCTACAGATAGCAACCTTGCTACCACTGTTGTGCTAGATGAAGGGAACTTGGAATCTAATGCCCCAGCAGAAACTGTAATTGAGCTAGAGAAAGCGATCGCTGTTTCCGAAGAACTGGCAACTACAGACAGAAACCTTGATATCACTGTTGTATCAGAGAAAATGGAAGAAGATGAAGATATAGTTATCGATCAGCCTGTGAGTCCTGTGTGGCTAAAAGGAGAGACGGCAGAGCAGATTTTACAAAATTTAATAGATTTAGCTTTACCCACCTCTGAACTGCTGCTCAAAGATGAAAAGATTACAGATTCTTCGGCAACACAACTACCGCCACCATTACTGCTAACTTTAAGTCAGGATAATTACATTGCTCGTTGGGGACAAGCTCTTATAATCAACGGGTACATAGAATTCCAAGAAAAGACAAATCTAGATTGGGGTAAAACATTATCTTCAAAAAGCTTGCGGGCGCTTGAAGTAGAAATTGAACTGCGATCGCCCAAGAACTCGAAAATCTTGACCAAAGTACGGAAACCCTTATCAGATCAGGAATTGCCTTTCAACATCAATACCTCAATTGATATTCCTGCTGATTGTGAATCCAAGTTAATTTTGGCAGATATCAGTTTGTATGGTAAATTTGCCGATGCTGGTGAAGTCATGCGGTTAGCCAGCCAGTCCTTCACCATTACAGCAGATGTAACAGAATTACTGGCAATCACAGCCGCAGCAAAACCCAGTACATCTTTAAATGACAACATAGTACTATCGGACTCATCTACTGCTCTCACAGAACGAGAGACACCTGTTAGGCTCGATTTGAAACTATTAAATCTGGTCAAGACTCCAAAAACAGACCAGTTTCAGATAGTTAATCCATCCCCAAACACACCTCTACCACCACAAATTAACCTGCAAGTTTTGCGAGAAGCTAACCTGCGAACATCTAAGCTCAAGAATTCAAGCATTTTGTTGCCTCAATTACCGAAACTGCCCCCTATTCAAAGTGATGCCAACATTCCCACAGATATTGTTGCAGAACTACAGACACCCGAGGAGCTTGTAGAAAAGGATGCTACTATAGCCACCATCAACTTGGAGCAGTTGGTCATCAAGCAACGTCGAACGCCAATAATCGAGACTACTTTGCCATACTTGAAACGGCTACAAGCTTTGCCAGGTGATGCAGAAGAAAAAGTAGAAAATAATGTTTCTCCAGATGCGTTGGAAGTTAAAGCGGCTGAAGATTTTCCAAAGTTGGATGCAACTGTGGCTGAAGATGAAAATATACCTGAATTAGTAGTAGGTGATGCACAATTCCAGGAAGAATCTGTTGTTGAAGTAGTAGCCCCGCAAAATGAACAATTCCACGAAGAATCTGTTGCGGAAGTCGAAGCCCTACAAAACGCACAATTCCAGGAAGAATCTGTTTCGGAAGTTGAAGCCCCGCAAAATGCACAGTTAATTACAACAGGAAACCTTTATTCATCTCCCCTGCTGAGGAAGTGGATGCAGAGCCAAGGATACTCCTTGCCTGAATCTATCAACGATCTGCAACCTCAAGATTACAATAACTATGTTCCAGCACAGCAGATACCCCTTTCTCCTAGTGCAGAAAATGCGAATATTGATATTAACTTGCCGTTAGACCTAGATGCCAACACGGAGAATAATCTGAGCGAAGGTTGGAGCAGTTCACAACTTCTCCTAACTGAAACGCCCAAGGGACAAGAGACATGGGAAGAAGTTGAAGGATTGGCTCTTGAACTAGAGAACTTTGGGGAAGATATAGACACAGCGCAGGAAGTGGAACTAGGGATTGGAGAAAATACGGAAATAGAAAAAGTCCTAGAAGAACCAACAATTTCATCGGCTCTGTTAACACAAGTACCGCCCCCTCCTCCTCCGATAAAAATAAATATAGCGTCAGCTTGGTTGGCGCAAGAAATCGTTGTAGATGATACAGATACCGAACTAGAAGCCGATACAACTGGGAGTTACACCTTTGAAGAAAAGGAGCATCCACTGTTATATTCATCTTCTTCCTTACCTATAATTGCAGCAGCCACTGAGCCTTTGCCAACTCCACATTTGTATGTACCAGAAGGCGAATTAATTGCTGGCAAGTCTCTCATAGTGCGCGTAGTACTACCAGAAGTACCTCTGCAAGTTGTTGTCAAGTTATGGCTTGAAGATTATCAAACTCGCTACTTACTAGATGGTCCCCATTTATTGACAAATTTACTTCCTAATGCATCGGGAGGGTTGGAAGTGATGACACAATTAAACATTCCCTTTGGCTGTTTGGAAATTCGCTTAGAAGCGATCGCACTCGATCTTACAACCCAACAGGAGAGTCACAAAGTCACAATAGTACGAACCGTTATTCCTCCAGACTTGCCAGACTTGCAGCTAGATGAACTCCTGGGTATGTAACTCAGGTATGAGGGGCATTAAGCATTGGGCATCCCTTCCCTGCGGGACGCTACGCGTAGCTAGCTTGCTTCCCCGGAGGGGTACGGCTTCTCTACGAGACGCTACGCGAACGCTCAGGGCAAGTGGGCATTGGGCATGGAGAAGAGACAAGGTAGACAAGGAAGAGACTTGTTCAATAATTCCCCCTTGTCCCCTTGTCCCCATCTCCCCTGTGTTAAAAATATGAAAGAATTTCAAAAATTTGGCAGAATTTGCAGTAAGCTCATTTTGAATCGTAGTGTGATTTAATAGGAACCTTTACTATGGCAGCTTCTTTTTTGCCTACTGTCTTGGCTAGTACTTCGTACTTGTCTGCTATCTTCATTCCCATAATTGGTTGGGTTTTGCCAGGTGTGGTCTTTGCATCTCTGTTTTTATACACTGAAAGTGACGATATCAGTGATATCAACTGATACTGATGTAGTCATTAGTGATTAGTCATTAGTCATTTGCAAAAAACAAATGATATAGATGCGCCAAGGGCTACTCTTCGAGTTCTCCAACGGAGTACCCGCAGGGTAAGACAAATGACTAATGACCAAAATTAATACCGCCCATCTCATAGAGACAGGCGGTTTTTTTAACGTTGATTTCTCAACAAATGCTAGAAAATTCTAACTTATAGTGTTCGGTTCAAACTAACTCATGTTAAATCGAAGAACCGAGTCCGGCGTAGGCACCATAAAAGAAAATGCCCAAGACTGTAATTATACCTAAACCTGCGATCGTAGCGACGACCCACAGGGGAATTCTCCCACTTCCAGACACAGCTTCTCTCCTCCCTTAACAACAAATTAACACACGTTCAATAAACAAAGATTAACAACAGTACTTCTAATTAGTTAAAGAAGTAACTAGAAAACAGAATACCCAGAACGAAAATCATTAGTAATCCTAGGTATAGCGAAGTCCGGTTTAGTTCAACCGGCTGATTATTGGGATTGGGCGATCTTTCTGCCATAATTGCTCCTAACGATGAATAAATTGCATTGCGGCGATCGCGCCCAAAAAGAATACAGTTGGTACACCTAAAGTGTGAACCGCCAGCCATCTAACAGTAAAAATTGGATAGGTAACTGGTTGATTGATGTTGTTGCCGCTAGTCATGATTTCAAACTACTTTCCAATAAATTCTTCAACTTGTTTTTTAGCTTCAAAACGATTCTTCACAATGGGCACTTCTTGCCGCGCTGGTGTGAAATACTCGTTGGGACGGGGTGTACCAAAAGCATCATAAGCCAGTCCGGTGCTGACAAATAGCCAACCAGCAATAAATAATGCTGGGATGGTGATGCTGTGGATTACCCAGTAACGAACGCTGGTAATGATGTCCGAAAACGGACGTTCTCCAGTGGTACCTGACATTTAGATCCCTACCTTATACATAGAGTGTTATTGAGTTTATTATCCTACAAAGTTAAGAAAGAGTTACAAGTTGCAACGTTCTTCTCAGAAATTAGGTAGTGGGGACTGGGGATTGGGAATTGGGGATTGGGGATTAGGAAAACTCTTACCTAGTCCTTAGTCCCTAGTACCCAGTCCCCATTAAGCTGCTTCTGGGGAAGTTGTTTCAGGATTTGGTAGATATTTGAGCAAAACGCCGCGATCGCCAATTATAAATCCCCGCTCTGGCTCTAAGAAAACAATCTTGTACAAATTAGCCGCAACTTCTTCTATGTCACGGTCTTTTTCCCAGGTTTTGCCACCGTCGCCACTGCGTAGCAAATTACCGCTACCGCCACCTACCCAAATTTCATCGGGTGTGCGATATGCCAAATCCAGCAAACCCCAGCTGGTAGATAACTCTGGATATTTTGCCTTTTGCCATTCTTCAGGTTTAGTTGGGTCACTAAACTGAACTTGACCTCCTCTAGCTAGCAACCACAATTGCCCATTTTCACCAAAGCCCATGTTTTCTACCCGCCGAGAACTATTGCGGTTATGGGGTACCCAAGCATCTTGCCCTGGTTCCCAAGTCGAGTAGAAACTACCCTTGGCCGAAACTGCAACATATTTACCATCAGCAGAACGCTCTAGGTTACGCACCACACCCACTGCTGATTCCACTTGGGCTTTCCAGTTTTTGCCGCCGTCTGTGGTCTTATATATGGCTCCCACATCAGTAGCCATTTCAGCTGTATTGTCTGCTAGCGCCTTAACTGCGATCGGGCTACCTGGTAGCTTTTCGCTCAGGGGAATACGCGACCAAGAAGCACCTTCATCGGTAGTGTGTAGTAAAAGTCCAGGCTCTCCGGCAATCCAGCCTTCTTTACCTGCAAAACTTACTGAGTCAAAGCGATACTTTTGCTCATCCAGTTGCAGTATTATTGGTTTCCAGGTATTACCACCGTCATTGGTTTCCAATAGGGTGGCATTGCTACCTACTAAGTAGCCATGCTCAAGGTTATTAGTAAAAGCAATATCCAATAAATTCGAGTCTGTTGGCACAGAAATGACTTTCCAAGGGTTGTAGCTAACAGAGGGGACTTGGCCACAACCTATACATATCAGGACTACTATTAACAAGGCAAATATTCGTTGCCAACTTTTCACAATTGAATGCATCAGTATTTCTTAGTTATTTCTAAATTTCTGTAGGAGTTGGCAGTCAGGATGTTGTACAGTCCTGGGTTTCTCATTTTGAATTTTGAATTTTGTTAGCGCAGCGTTAGCGAGTCCGCGAGCGTCATTTTGAATTGCTTAAGGGCTGTCATTGTAAGCCGTAGAGACTGATAAAAAACAAGAAGCCAAGAGCCAAAGCACCAAAAATTAGGATATTCTTTTGGGTTGGCGTTAGGTTGTTGACACCCAAACCGTAACCAAGATTTTCTTTGAAGCCGGATGCAGTACCGGCAGGGCCGATGTTGGCAAAAGCGGTCTTCTTAGCACTACAAACTGGACAGCGCCAATTAATGGGCAGTTCTGCAAAGGTTGTCCCTGAAGGAATATCATCCTTGTCGTCTCCCTTTTCGGGTTCGTAAACATAACCGCAGGCGCGACACTCGTAGCGGTCTAACACTGTAGTCTCAACAGCTGGTTCGCTCATGGCTAAGGCCTCGCAGAGAATAAATCTTAAATATACGTTAAAAATTATGACATAATTGTTAGACTTTTCTATCACTAGCAAAAGCGAATCAAATACCTGAAGTGCGTCTGTTTCCCAGATTTCAGAAAAACCAAACAGATATAATGTAAAAGAAAGTTACGCAGTTAAGGGATTGGGCATGGGGCATTGGGCATTGGGGCATTGGGGAGCCAGTGCGTTGGGCGGGCAATGCCCGACTTGTACTCCTACGGAGAAGCAACTGGCGTCATGGGAAAGAAAATTTCTTTGTCCTCCCACTCCTAAATCCCTAATCTCTAGTCGTCAGTACCCAATCTCCACTCACTACTTAAAATACTCCATAAGCGGTAGATACTCATTGTGTTTGTCCTCAGCGGTTACGAGTACCTTCTAGGCTTCTTCATTATCTGTAGCCTAGTACCTGCCTTAGCGCTCTCAGCTTCCAAGCTCCTACGACCCAGTGGTTACAGCCCAGAACGTCGCACCACTTATGAATCTGGGATGGAACCCATCGGGGGAGCCTGGATTCAGTTCAATATCCGCTACTACATGTTTGCTCTGGTCTTCGTCGTCTTTGATGTGGAGACTGTATTCTTGTATCCTTGGGCGGTAGCTTTCCACCGTTTGGGGCTATTGGCATTTATTGAAGCGCTAGTCTTTATTGCAATTCTTGTAGTCGCTTTAGTTTACGCATGGCGTAAAGGAGCTTTGGAATGGTCTTGAATTCTAACTTAACAACCCAGGGCAAAGAACGAATCATCAACCCCATTGAACGGACTACAATCACTCAAGAACTTTCAGAAAACGTCATTCTGACGACGGTTGACGATCTCTATGACTGGGCGCGGCTTTCTAGTCTGTGGCCGTTGCTGTTTGGTACTGCTTGCTGCTTTATTGAGTTTGCAGCTTTAATTGGTTCCCGATTTGACTTTGACCGTTTTGGGCTAATTCCCCGTTCTAGCCCCCGCCAAGCCGATTTAATTATTACGGCAGGGACTATTACGATGAAGATGGCTCCGCAACTGGTGCGTCTTTATGAACAAATGCCAGAGCCGAAGTATGTAATTGCGATGGGAGCTTGTACAATTACTGGCGGAATGTTCAGCGTTGATTCCCCCACGGCAGTGCGCGGAGTTGATAAACTGATTCCTGTGGATGTGTACTTACCTGGTTGTCCTCCCCGTCCAGAAGCAATTATTGACGCAATCATTAAGCTGCGGAAGAAAATCGCCAATGAATCGATGCAAGAGCGGGGTAAAATTAAGCAAACTCACCGCTACTACAGCACGACTCATAATTTGAAGCCAGTAGAAGAAATCTTAACTGGTAAGTATTTGCAGTCTGCAACTCGCTCTGCACCACCGAAGGAATTGGCGGAAGCGATCGGTATGCCAATACCACCTGCACTACTGACAGCAAAGGCACAAAAGGAGGAACAAACTCGTGGCTGAAGAAGAATCTAAACCAGTAGCAGCAGACGAAGAAGAGTCTAAACCAGCAGCAGCAGCGAAAGAAGAGTCATTGGTACAAGCGGGTAAAGTTTCCCAGTGGTTGACGGAAAATGGCTTTGAACATGAGTTTTTAGCACCAGACAAGAATGGTGTAGAGATAATTAAGGTGGCGGCAGATTTCTTGCTTCCTACCGCTACAGCCCTTTATGCTTATGGGTTTAATTATCTCCAGTTTCAAGGTGGTGTTGACCTTGGCCCAGGACAGGAATTGGTGAGTGTATATCACTTGAATAAAGTCGGTGATAATAGCGATCGCCCCGAAGAAGTACGGGTAAAGGTGTTCTTACCACGGGAAAACCCCGTAGTGCCTTCTGTATACTGGATTTGGAAGACCGCAGATTGGCAAGAGCGCGAGTCTTACGATATGTTGGGCATTATCTACGAAGGACACCCAAATCTCAAACGGCTTTTGATGCCGGAAGATTGGGTAGGTTGGCCTTTGCGGAAGGATTATATCTCGCCTGATTTTTACGAGTTGCAGGACGCTTATTAGAGATTGCTGAATAGAGATGCGATGAATCGCGTCTGTACAATATAGTGCTGAGTTTCGGCAGTGATTAACCCCTTTCCGGTGGCGGAGAGGGGTTATATTTTTGGTATTTCATATAAAATTAGTTGACAAAATTTGCTGTAATTCATTGACTGTATTTACAGTTTTAATTGCCTGTTGAATTGCTTTTAATTTCTGCAAATCCGTAATTTGAGAGATTATCGGCATCAATTCTGAACCTGGATTGCCAAACTTAATTTCTAATGCCAATTCAATCCCTGAATATAACTCTTCCTTTCTTCCTCGTTCTTCCCCTTTGCTAAAAATTTCTTGATACCAAGGTGACTGCTCTAAAAGTGCCATATCCCACCTCAAAATTTGTTGAACTATTGCACTATCTAATACAAACGTAGCAAAAAATCCTAATACTGTTTCTAGTTGATTCAATTGTTCATCTGCATGTAAGATTCGCAATGCATCTCGAATTGTAGACTCGTTATCACCTCCTTTGAGGATAGGTACAAATGGAAGTAGTGATGGTAATGGTTGTGCAAAGGCAATGTTTACATCAACTTCCCACAGATTAATGACACGGTAATCTTAAATAGCACGTAAACCAGCTATATTTAATGCATAACTTGTAGGTATTTCAGCATCACTTGCCTTGAGGATATTAATTAGTACTGGATACGTTGGCAAATTATATTTTTCTTCTGCAAGTGCTGCATAAGCACGCATCCTACGCGGCATTTCTGATTTATAGCGGAGTTGTAATTCGTTAAGAACGAGAAATTTTCCATACTGGGGACTTTCGACACGGATTAAAACATCACTTTCTCGACTTATCCACTGAAATTCTGAGTTGAGAATTTCGCCAGCAACAATATCAGGAATTTGTGTTACCCATTTTACCCAGTTATCAGGTGCAAGGCTGATTAAGCGTTTGGTGCTGACATCGGCGGGTTTGATCATGGGGTTGTAAACGCACTGAAAGTTATCAAATGATTGTACTTAAGACTGGATTACAGATATTCAGATTTTTGATTGGACTATTTAGAGAAAGCGTAGGCAAAGCCCGTCGTAGACATCGCACCCAATCTGAGATAATTTTGGATAGTGCGATCGCTCTGGGCATCTCTATGGTATTTGGTACAATATCTAAGATATTCAGTGAGATTTCTCAGTAATCGGAATCGGAATCGCTATCTCTACCGTTGTATATATAATTTATGGGAAAATTTCATCTAAATATTTAAAGTAATATGTCAGAAACATTTCCAGACGGCATTTGGATTGTTACCGATGAAACGCCGC
This sequence comes from Nostoc sp., assembly GCF_036917555.1. Lineage (GTDB taxonomy): Bacteria > Cyanobacteriota > Cyanobacteriia > Cyanobacteriales > Nostocaceae > Nostoc. The sequence continues at coordinate 58,265 of NZ_JBALDD010000044.1, forward strand.
AAATATCGATTCCTGATGGTGCTAAAGGCGGCAGTACGAATACACGCGGTTGGGGAGACGAAGCTATCAGGGAAAGCACTGGTAGCAAAGGGGTAGGAGATGCCGTTCAAGTTAGCCCTCAAAAATTAGAGCAAAATATGACTCACTTTCTCAAAGTAGTCGGAAGTTTGTTTAGTCAAGCTGAACAGCAAGCAAAAATCAACTCCAGGATGCAGCTAGATGAAATTGAGCTGTCGGTGGAAATTAGTGCCGAAGGAGAAGTTAAATTAATTGGCAGTGGTGTCAAAGCTGGGAGCAAAGGAGCGATTAAGCTGAAGTTCAAGCGTCAAGAATCACAGTGAGATGGCAAAAAATTGGGCGATCGCGATCGGAATTAACCAGTATGAGAATCTGCAACCGCTAAACTATGCCAAGCGGGATGCACAATTAATGCACGAGTTTCTGGGCAATGAAGCAGGATTTAAGCGGATATTCTTCTTCTCTGATGACTCCCCTGATGTTGCTGGAAAATCGACTCGCCCAACTCACACAAATTTGCGTAAAGTCTTGTGTGAGCGCTTTGAAAATCCCTTTATGGGAGCAGGGGATAATTTCTGGTTCTTCTTCAGTGGTCATGGGATAAGACACGCTGACCGTGATTATCTCATGCCCTGTGATGGCAATCCAGGAGACATTGAAGCAACGGCAATTCCTATTAACTTCGTTGCTGAACGCCTGCGTCGCTGCGGTGCTGATAATGTTGTCCTAATTCTGGACGCTTGTCGCAATGAAGGCGAAAAAACAGGTGAAGGAATTGGGCGAGAAACCGCAGAAAAAGCACGTCAACAAGGAGTTATCAGCATATTTTCCTGTAGCCCACAGGAGTATTCTTATGAAATTGATGCTTTAGAAAAAGGTGCTTTTACTACTGCACTACTAGAAGGATTAGGAATTGAAGGTAAATGCGCCACCGTTGAACGCTTAGATCAATATCTTAAGTTTCGTGTACCTGAACTGGTTCGCCAGTATAAGAATACAAAGCAAACGCCTTACGTGATTGCTGAACCTGTGAATAAATCTCACCTAATACTTATGCCACGATATGCAACTCTACCGGATATCATCACCTTAAAAAATCATGCTTACCAAGCAGAAGTAAATAGGGATTTAAATTTAGCAGAGCAATTATGGATTCGGGTATTAGCTGCGCCTTCAGGGCAAGATATGGAGGCGGTGAGAAGTTTACAAAGAATTGACCGGTTGCGAAATAATTCTGCAAATCCTGATTTACCTCAGCAAACAATTCCACAAGCATCTAAGTCAGTCACAAATACACCTATAAGTAAACCTCCTCAAATTCCATCTTCTAAGCCATCCCCGATTAATAATACTCAGGCTTCTAGTGCGGGACAATTTTCAACATTTACAACTCCAACATCTTCAACACCTTCTTCGCCATCAAACCTAATATCACCTAACTCAGGAGAAAGCAGCACCTCCCACACGACTGAAGCAATTAGCCTAAAAAGCTTTCAATTTGAAGTTGTCACGGTGGATGCAAAGGGAAACATCACCAACCGTAGCAATCGTGAAGCGAAATACTTCATTGAAAACTTAGGAAATGGTATCACCCTGGAAATGGTGCAGATACGAGGGGGAACCTTTATGATGGGTTCGCCAGAAGGAGAAGCAGGGAGAGATAAAGATGAAAGTCCACAGCATCAGGTAAAAGTGCCTGGGTTATTCATGGGGAAATATGCAGTTACCCAGGCACAGTATCAAGCAATTATGAGCAGTAATCCTTCTAACTTCAAAGGTGAGAAACGACCTATAGAACAAGTTACTTGGGATGAGGCGGTAGAGTTTTGTAAAAAGTTGAGTCAGAAGACAGGAAAAACCTATAGGCTACCCAGTGAAGCTGAATGGGAATATGCTTGCCGTGCAGGAACAACTACACCGTTTTATTTTGGTGAAACGATAACCACAGATTTAGTTAACTACAACGGTAACTATCCTTACGCCTCTGCACCAAAGGGCGAATATCGTAAACAAACAATAGATGTAGGAAAATTTCCGCCTAACTCTTTCGATTTATACGATATGCATGGTAATGTATGGGAATGGTGTGAAGATGTGTATAATAATAATTACATAGACGCACCAAAAGATGGTAGTGCGTGGCTGACTGGTAAAAATAATGACCAAAAGCTGCTGCGTGGCGGCAGTTGGATCGACGGTGCCAGGGGTTGCCGTTCTGCCAATCGCGATTGGGTCGCGCGCGCGAATCGTGACTACAATGTTGGTTTTCGCGTGGTGGCGGTGGCTGTGGGGTGAGGATTCCTTGCTCTTTACACTCTTCCCCTTTTGCCCTCTGCACTTCTTTTTCTTTTCCCTTCTTTTTGCCTCGCCGCCACAGGCGGATAAAAAATTTTTTTCTAAAAGTGGTGTATAGATATCAAAACTATTATACACTACATTTAATCAAATTTCTCACTTAGTTTGAGAATTTGAGCATGGGGCAGATCGATTTTAGCTGCTGCGTGGCGGTAGTTGGATCAACAATGCCAGGAATTGCCGTTCTGCCAATCGCAATAGGAACGCGCGCGCAAATCGTAACAACAATGTTGGTTTTCGCGTGGTGGCGGTGGCTGTGGCGTGAGTACTCCCCAAAGTCAGAGTTGATAAATGGGAATTTATCGAGCGTACACCAGGGAGTCCAGACCTGAACCAGTGAGGAAGGCGACAACCTCCGAATATAAAACCGAGTCGGATAGCTTGGTAGGTTGCAAAACCGAACAGTTGTTCGACTCAATTAATTTTGCGACATTTAAAAGAAACTTCTAAAATCTAGCTCATTTTTAATTGTTCTAATTTTTGTTTAATCAAAATTTCAACTTCTTCAATCTCAGCATTCGATTTTGGGATGTCAAAAGTCTCTGGAGACGCTTCAGATGTAAAGCGGTCAACAAAAGCATGAAACGCTGCTTTGTTATCGGGGTGAGCAATGACGAAGGCTCTTAACTCAGTTTTGCTCATGCTGCTAAAGTCTGGCTCAATCACAAGAACCTCCAAAGACCATTGCGATAGATTTCTACCTCTATGTTATCTCCTGCCAAAATAAACACATTACCTGTTTCTTCATCGAGGCGGACAATGTAAATAGGAGTGAATGTATTGGTCAAAGATTGACATAGTATGACACACCTGATGCCTTGTTCCGCAGTTGGCAAGATTCGTATACCTCATAACCGCATAGCTTGGAATCAGAATAGCAGGTAAATGGTGCGTTGACCTTTGTGACAACGCACCCTTATCTAAAGGAGCGGCGAGTCCAAACAATTACTTCACTGATATCACTGCTTGGTTTACTACTAGGCGTGGTTTTTTGCGGTCTGACCTGCGCGTTCCACCAGCCATCTCATACTCATCACTATTTTTGCCATAGCGAGATGCAACATTCAACAGCATCTGCTCAGAATAAGTCAGGACTTACGCAACTGTCACAAGCGAGGGCGCGGCGCAGCCGTGCCAAGCGCCAAACAACTAGACAATAAACATAGGAATATCCGGACGTTTT
>NZ_JBALDD010000045.1:0-27012 GCF_036917555.1 Nostoc sp.
GAGAAATCTTTTAGCAGCACCAGTTTTTTCTCGCGCACTACTTGGTCAACAATTATTACTTTTCCTTGTTTTTGTTCTTAACCGAGAAGTATTGAGAAAAGTCGGGAATCTGAGCCTTTCAATTTTCACAAATCAAATATTTACAAATCACGCAAAACGTCAACTAAAGTAATTTGATCACAATAGCAGGCAGGCTTCATCAAATATGAGTGGTTATATCTACCCCCTCCAAGGATGGTGGCAATTCAGAAGAACTGGCACTATTTTCTGGTGTTGGAAGCTTATCATCTATAATTCCATCCCATGAATAGTTGCAGATTTTAGTCCGAAGCAATGTACCAAAGGTCAGGTTAATTGCTAGGGCAAAGGAATCAATAAAAATTAGATTCACAAAGCGATCAATCATTAGACCCCCTTGAGCTAAATTAAGCATCAAGTTATATTTGCTTTAGACTACACATGCCACAATCTCTTTTCCAGAAATGTCTGTTATCTGAATACTTCTCGCTTGAAGGAGAAAAGGGGAATGGCATTGCGGGTAAGGGCAAAAGGAAAGAACTTAATTATTTATCGCTTTAATCTTATAAAAAAGTGACACCATACGAGGAACTTCATCTCATCAGCATAACTTTCACCAATGATGTAGGCGGCTAACCTCTACTCCACGGGCTAATTTGCCTAGTAAATAGCCTTAATTTATTCTACCAAATTCTTGATATTATCATCAATAGGTTTAGCTGAAGAGGCAAGAAACATCAACAAAACCTGCATGAAGACTTACAATATTTGAAACTTCAGAATACATACTTCCGACTTTACCTAATTGATGGGTAAATAAATTATGACAACCCACAATTATTAGCAGTTCTTGAGCGCGGGAAAATGCAACATTTACCCGTTCTGGCTTCTTGGCAAATCCTACATCTCCTTTGCTATTGTTGCGAACCATACTGACAATTACAACAGGTCTTTCCATACCTTGAAATCTGTCTACTGTACCAGTACGAATTTCTAGCGAAGGAAAAAGTTCAGATTGTAGACGTTCATCGATTTTTCTTAATTGAGCGCCATAAAATGTAATTACAGCAATTTCTTTTTTTGGTTCACCATTAGCAACTTTAGAAGCCCAAGTATTCTCAAACTGATGGCACAAGCGTTCAATCGCATCAATTTCTGAAGTATTAAAGTAAGAAGTTCCGTTTCGTTGCTCTAAAAAATGATTCTCTATAGGTGTTTTTACCCAGATAAGATGCTGAGAATCTCGGATAATTTCATCTGCTAAATGATGTGCGCGTTTTGTGTCCGGTTCCAAAATACCAGATTCTAGTTTACCGTCATAAAATTGATTGATTGCTCCCATAATAAATGGATGCATTCTATACTGTGTAGTTAGCATTTGTTTGATACTATCATCAGCCGATTCAAACTGATTTTTAAACAGTGATTCTTCTAAAAATTGTAGTTCGTCTCTTGTATTGCCTATTGTTTGAGCAACTTCTTCTAAAGTGCTAGTATCAAGCATGGGTGGTAATTGCCGATGATCGCCTACCATGACTAACTTTTTGCCTTTTAAAGCTGGGATTAGTAACTCTGGTGGAGTACACTTACTAACTTCATCAATAATAACGACATCAAAAGATTTGAATTCTTCAGAAAAACCTCTATTTGCAGCCTGAACACAGGTAATGCCAACGACATTAGTATTATCTAAATAAATTCGCCTTAAATCGTCGCGGTCGCGCTCATTTGGCTGTCTTAATTTACCTATCCAATCTTGTACAAAATTCTGATATTTATTCAGGTAAATTTTGTCTTTTTGGAGTTGCTCTTGCCAAGATTCAAACTGAGTATTAATTTTGCCTAAAAACTCTAGATTAAATAAGTCAGATTGAGAATTTTCTGGTTTAAATTTATCAGGTATTGTTTGCCATTCTGTCAACCACCAGTTTCTTTCTATTATTAATTTTTCTGATGGCTGTGGTTGTAATTTCTGTTCTATTTCGCGTAGACTAGCTTGTAATTTTTGAAGCTGCTGTAGAAAAGTTTCAGTTTCTCGCTTCAGTTTTGAGAGATACTCATGTAGAGAATTTTTAATCGTTTCTAACACAGCAAAAGGTTCTAATGATAAGATTAAGGTTTCAAGCTGACTAATGGAAGTTTCCCAATAATTCACTTGATTTGCAAATTCTTGGGGCTGTTCCCAAATATTTAATTGTGTTGCAAGATATTTTTCAACTAGAATGCGTAATTGAGCAGGTATATTTGGCTGTTTATTAAGTTTTTGCAAGATATTAATAACTTGAAAAAGTTGCAAATTAGCATCTCGCTGTGCTTTTTCTACCTCAGCTTGAGTAATGGATATTTGCTGTTGGCTAACTTCGTTTTTCTGATGCTCATTTAATTGTTGTTTCAGATTTTGAAGCTGTTGTTCAGTTTCAGTTTTGACTTGTAAAACGCATTGACGCACATTTGCAAGTATAGTATCTAGTAATTCTTGTGTAACGCAGGTGAGAGTAGAGTCGATATTATTCCACTCCCATGATGCACCATAAGTCCGTTGCATTCTAATTAAAAAAATCTGGGTATTCTCAACCAATAATTTTCGCTGTTTGGGGTTAAGTAACTGATAATTGTTAAACTGTTGATAGGTTTCTTGCCATTGGGTGCGATCGCTCTTTGATAGCACCATTGGAATTTGAATAAAATTTTCTTGTAAAAAATAGCTAAAATTATGCTGTTTACCCCGCCTATCAGTAAAACCTCCGTCTATTTCATAAGCGATCGCCTTTGTCAATAACTCCCATTCTGGTAGGTTGATTTTATAATATTTTGGTACTATTGGGAGTTTTAATGTATTAGCAAACATCAACAAACCTAGCGGCAAGTCAACTAAATTTTCTGTAAGTAGTAAACCTGATTGATGACATTCTTTTAAAGTTTGATATAGATGAGAAGGTGCTGTAGATTTCCATTCCTTAACTGCTGAGATAATGTAATCTATTTCTCGTTGGCGGTTTTGCCATATCTGAATTGTTTGCTGTATGTTTTGCAGTTTAGTAAGATATTGCTGATAATCTGGTTGTAACTGATTTAACGAGGCTAAATTTTGTTTGACAACCTCCACTGATCCTGCAACTTCTAAGATGTCTTTACTTGCTTCTTGAGCATAAGTCAACGCAGTTTTAAATCCAGAAATTTCTATTGCTACAGTTTCACGCAACCAAGCTGCTAAACCAAAAGCACCAAGCGCCGGATGCACAAAGCCAAGTTCATCAGTATATTTGATGGTTTGACGAACATTTGCTAAAAATTCTTCTACTAAACTGTTACCTTCAGTGTAGGGCTTAAGAAGTGGCAAAAAATCTGTAACTCCTGAAGCTTCCCAATTGATATTTGGTGCAATATTTAATATATTTTCTAATCCTGCAAGTAGTGATTCAACCTCCTTATGTTTTTCTACAGTTTCGTTGTAAGAGTTTTCTTGATTTTTAAAGTTTGCCTCTAATTTTAACTTATTTTTATTGAATTTAGTTTGTTGCTGATTAAATTCTTCCTCTGCTTGGAAGTAGGCTGTGAATTTTTGTGATGATGCCAGTAATTGAGTGAAAATTTTAATATTTTCCAGCCGTTGAATCAGATTATTTTCACAGTCAGTTGCAGTATTTTCTAGCCATCTGCCAATCACTTGGTCTTCTAAAAATGGCTGTCCTTCTTCTCCAACTTTTTCGGCTCTCCCCTTGCGTACAGCGCGAATCACTGGGTTGTGAACTAATCGACTCAGGGCGTTATCTACTGCTAAATTGGCTTGAGAAGCAATTAGAGTGCGTCCACCGCGAAGGGCAATTTGATAGCAAATCTCTGCAATTACGGTAGTTTTACCAGTACCTGGCGGCCCTTGAATGAAAACAAGATCCTTTGCGGCAAGTACCTTCTCCACTGCTGCTTTCTGACCAGGATTTGCAGAAGATAATAATAAATCTTGTGGTTGAAGTTCAACAGTTGTTTTAATTTGTCTAGCCTGAGAAGCATCAAATAAAAAGTTACCCAAATAGGGATTTTGAATGTAACCGTTATTCAAATCATCTAAAGCTTTTTTCTTGCGCTGAATCTGCTGAATATCACCAACTGCTTCAAAACACAAAAATCCTGTATCTGGCAACTTATAACGCTCTGCTGCCATGAATTCAGCTAAGTCACGTTCTAATCTGAGGCTGATAATACAACGGTTTGGGTCAATTTCTTCAACAGTCCCTAATTGACGACCGTTAATCCAATTTTTGCTGACGGGAGCAGTTTCAAAAAGCTTTAAATCTTCGTTTTTTGTGCGTCTTGCTCGTTCCCAGAAGTTTTCGACATCGAGGGAATTTTGATAAAAGCCGTCAAGGGTAGCTGAGGCTACATCAATTTCAAAACTAATCCACCTTTTAAAGTTATAGTTATGACCCACGTAACGCACACAAAATTGACGCGCTTTAGCGATTTTTTCTTCAATTTGCAAAAACGCTTTCCAAGCTTTAAGCTGATCTTCTGTAGGCACATTTTCGCCACAAACTGGCGCGGCGGCGATGCGTTTCAATGTTGCGGACTCAATGTTGAGATGATGCTGATGATTAGGCAGCAAGCGCAAGTGGCAAGGTATAGCATAGCTATCGGCGTGTCCCTGTGAGGGTTGTAATAACTGAGCTGAAAGTATTTTTAAACCGCCGCGTCCATCTTTTGGTACAGCCGCTCTAAATCCTAATGTTTTTCTAAGCTTCTCAAGTCTTGCAGGTAATGGAAAATCATCGCAGTCTGTTGCTATTGTCAAATCCCAAATTTCTTCTCTTGCTTCTTTCCCTGCACCTTTGCGACGCACATAAAATACAGAAGGCTTTTGACCGACACATTCCAACATCAACTTATTGGCGCGATCGCGCCGCTCTCTAAATTCAGGATATGATTTAAGGGCGGTTTCACCTTCAAGATGGCGGATAAAGCTATCAATTGCTGAAGCTATAAACATATAGCCCCAATCTTCAGAGTTTATTTTAATTTTTGAGGATTTTGCTGTTAGTTTATTTACTGCCACACGAATGCGTTCTGCATCAGATTCTGAGATTGCACTAGTATGGCTTTTAACTATAATTTTGAGTTTTTCACAAATTACTAACAGCTTCTTGCTATCCAAATTCAATTCTTTTGCTAGTTCGTAGATTCTGAGTTTGCCGCTGTTCATCCACTATTGCCCTTGTCCTTATTAGCCCAACTGTCTTGAATATTTTACGGATTTAAAAATACTTTTTGTAATCCAAAGAGAATGATTATTATGACACCGTAAAACAAAGCATCTAATAAAATGCCCCAATATTTATATTTTGGAAATCTTCAACTCCGATTCTCCCCCAACCATCTATAGGTGAGCCAACATTGTCGTCATACACTATTGGGAATGGAAACCCAGCTGTTATGGAATTACCACCTATACAGGTATTGAGAAGACATGGTTCACTGAAGCAGAATCGCTCACAACCAGGAGCATTTTGATACCATAACGATAATATAGCAAACGGAATTCCTGACAATGAACTCAATATTATTGCTGCTATTGCTTTTCTAAATTTACTCATCTAAGGAACTTTCAAAAAATAAATTAATCAAAAAAACTCAAGCAGCTGTATCAAAGTTTATACTGCTGGTAAACTTCACTTGCAGCGCGATGTAGCAGGGAGTGTCGCCATACTAAAGATTTCATATCATCAGCATAACCACCACCAATGATGCAGGCGACAGGATAACCGCTACTCATACAGGTACTCAAAACCTGCATTTCCCGGCGAAAAATGCCAGCATCTGTAAGGGCTAATTTGCCCAAGCGATCGCCTATATGAGGATCAACACCTGCATCATAAAATACTATGTCTGGCTTGACTTTAGACAATAAATCTGATAGGTAATTCGCCAAGGTTTGTAAATAAGCGTCATCTTCCATTCCCACTGGCAAAGGAACATCCAAATCACTATTTTGTTTAGTACCGGGGAAATTGACTTCGCAGTGCATGGAGAAAGTAAAAACGCTGTCGTCATCTTGGAAAATAAAAGCGGTGCCGTCTCCTTGATGGACATCCAAATCCACAATTAGGATTTTTTGGACGAGTCCGAATTTTTGTAAAACGCGACAAGCGATCGCTATATCGTTGAAAATACAAAAACCAGATCCATAACTAGGAAAAGCATGATGAGTTCCACCAGCAGTATTACAGGCTAAACCCTGACTTAGTGCTAATTTTGCAGTAAGTATCGTACCACCTACCGCTACACAAGTACGATTTGCTAATGCTGGACTCCAAGGTAAACCAATGCGGCGCTGTGCTTTGGCATCTAGCGTTCCTTCGCAATAAGCTTGAACGTAGCCTGGGGTATGGACTAACTCTATCAATTCTAGTAGCGGACGTTCGGGAGTGTGAAATTGTTCTTGATTAGCTACACCATCAGCTAACAGCAATTCGTAGAGTTGTTGAAACTTAGACATCGGGAAGCGATGTCCTTCAGGCAATGGGGCAACGTAATCTGGGTGGTAAATAATTGGCAAGTCCATATTCCAGAAAATCTCAAGCAGGTAATCCGGCAATTCACAAGGTAAAATTTAGCCATGATCGCAGCAAAAATGCTGTTATTCTAAATCTAAAACTCCAAATTTAAAATTGATATGATGGAATGGATTACGCCGATATGGTTTATTCTAGCTGGCTTCGTAGCTGGAATGATTGGTGAGAAAGTTATCTTCAAAAAACTAGAAACATTCGTTACTAATAAACGAATTTTTGGGAGTAAAATTATATTTCGCTCTTTGCACCGGATGACTTTTATTTGGTTTGTGATCGCTGGTTTTTTTTGGGCAGTTCTGAGCGCTCCCCTAAAGCCAGATATTGCCATCGTACTGCAAAAAATTCTGACGATCGCATTGCTGTTTTCAGTAACCCTAGTCTTAGCCAGACTGACTGGTGGTTTTGTTAATTTATTTATTCGTAGAGCAGAAGGGGTTCCTACATCACTAATTTCTAACCTTGCTAAAGCTACTGTTTTCGTTTTGGGAACATTAATTGTATTGCAAACAGTGGGTGTTCAAATTACACCGATAATTACAACTTTAGGTATTGGTGGTATAGCAGTTGGTTTAGCACTTCAAGATACACTTGCAAATTTGTTTTCTGGTTTTTATTTAATTATTTCTAAGCAAGTGAGAACTGGAGATTATGTGAAATTAGATGCTGGACATGAGGGATATGTTATAGATATTTCTTGGCGGAATACGACAATTAAAGAAATTTCCAATAATGTAGTCATTGTTCCTAATTCTAAGTTGTCTACTGCAATTTTCACAAACTATCATTTACCCGCAAAGGAAATTACTTTAACAATGGATGTGGGTGTAAGTTATGATAGCGATTTGGAAGAAGTTGAAAGAGTAACTGTAGAAGTTGCTAAAGAAGTTATGCAAGAAATTGCACCGGAATTAAAAGAAAGTGAACCGTATATCAGATTTCATACTTTTAATGATTTTAGTATAGATTTTACGCTTTATATGCGCGTTAGTGAATACTTCGATCAGCGTATTGGTAAACATCTATTTGTCAAAAAATTACACAAACGCTATCAGCAAGCAGGAATTCAAATTCCTTTTCCGATTAGAGAAGTATATGTGCCAAATAATATAAATAAAAATTCTACATTAAATCTAGACTAACTCTTGCTAAGGCAGGTGTTTTGGAAGGGGAAAAAGACGGCGTTTATATCGTCCTTGCAGGTTCCTGGTGAGCAATACGCAGGCAAATATGGTGGTTGACAGCAGCACTACACTAGCTCCAGAGGCAATGTCGAGGTAGTAGCTGATGTAGATGCCTACAAACGAAATCGCAGTTCCTAAAATCCCGGAAATAATCATCAGATAACCAAAGCGATCGCTCACTAATCGGGCAATTGATGCCGGAATCACTACGGCTGAAATAATTAGAGTCACTCCCAAGACGTTCAGTGTCGCCACCAGTAAAGTCGCCAACATTAAAGCAAATAAAGTATCCATTGCAAAAACGGGTACGCCATTAACCTGAGCCACTTCTCGGTCAAAACACCAAAATAGCAACGGGCGATAAAACAAGAAAACGAGGCTGAGTAAGAGAATCGTCACACCCGTTACCACCCACAAATCATTAGGGGAAACGCCCAACACATTGCCAAACAAAGCGGCTTCAAAGTTTTGGCTAAATTTGCGATAGCTACTGATCACAGCTACTCCTAAAGCAAAGCTAGCAGTTGTCACAATTCCAATAGCTGCATCCGAGTAGACTTTGCGTCCTGTCAAATATTGAATCAGCAGAGCAGCTGCAAAACCCCAAATTCCAGAGCCAATATAGAAATTTAACCCCAGTACATAACTCAGCACGGCTCCCCCCAAAATTGCATGAGATAAACCGTGGGCAATGTAACTCATTCTGCGAGTTGTAATATAAACTCCCATAATGCCGCATAATAGCCCAGCCATCATGCCTACTAAAATGGCACGACTAAAAAATTCGTAGCGAAAGGGTGCTAGTAAAAAATCCATATTATATAGTATTTATATTAAGCAGACTTCGACGAGTTGGAGCGACGCAATACTTCCGGCAAGTTGTCTTGCATTTGATGACGTAGGGAAGTACCGCCACTAGCGATTAAGATTCGGTCTTGTTGGTGGAAAACTACCATTTCTCCACCAAAAGTCTGCTCAAGATTTGCGGGACTGAAGACATCGATAGGTTGACCTTGGCAAATTAAACCGTGGTTAAAACATACCACCCAAGGTAGATGAGTCGCTACTGAGTTGAGGTCATGGGTGGAGAGGATAATTGTCAAGCCTTGCTGATTCAAATCAGCCAATAGGTGCAATAGTTCGTGTTGAACGTGCAAGTCGGAACTGCTGGTGGGTTCATCTAGAAGAACTATTTCTGGTTCTCCTACTAAAGCACGGGCAATGAAAACCCTTTGCTGTTGCCCACCAGATAGATTACCGATAGGTTGATGGGCAACATGGGCAACCCCAACGCGCTCCAAAAGTTCACTGGCAACTTGGCGATCGCGCCGCGAAGACCAAGGCAAGATTTTCTGCTTCTGGTAGCGCCCCATCATCACCACTTCCAGAGCCGTAACTGGAAAAGTCCAATCTACCGTTTCCACCTGCGGCACATAGCCCACCGCCTTTGGTGCTACTCCTGGCTTTAAGCGCTTTCCTTGAAACCAAATCTCTCCACCCCAAGGATAAACTAGCCCTAAAATCGCTCTGATTAAAGTGCTTTTACCACTCCCAGAAGGCCCTACCAAACCAGTAAGTTGACCAGGATAAAGCGTCAAATTCACATCCCTAAACACTGGCTGGGTTTGATAACCACACGTTAAATTTCTAACTTCAAGTATTGGTTGCATATACAGCAGATTTCAAGTTGGTGAACTACATAACGATTCGTTTAAAAGCCAGGTAGAAAGCGTGTTTTACTTCTGACTTCTGAATTCTGCTGTACTTATTTTCTTAATCTTACTTAGTTGCTGTTGGCCCAACAACATTCCCAGTGTTCAAATTTTTCACTAAATCAGGATTTCCTCCCAAATTAGAGGCGATAATCCGCATATTATTAGCCATCATGCCAATATAAGTATGCTCAGGATTAGTGTTTTCAATTGCATTGGCTGAACCGGTTCCTGGTAACTCATCATCGGCAGTGTTGGCTGTTTTTATCTTTGCTTCGCGGGCAATTTGTTCTTCTACCTTGCTAGGGTAGACTTCAGAACCAAAAATTGCTGGAACGCCTGTTTTCCGAATTTGGTCAATTAGCTTTGTGACATCTTGAGCGGATGGTTCCTTAAAATCTGAAGGTTGAATCGCACCAATTACTTGAAAACCATACTCTCTTGCCCAATACGCCCAAGAATCGTGGTAGGTCAAAAGTTTACGGTTTTTGGCGGGAATACTGGCGACGATTTCTCGTGTTGCCTTGTCTAGAGCATCCAGACGTTGTAAATAATTTTTTAAATTAGTAGCGTAGTAGTCTTTGCCAGCAGGATCTAAGCTGGTTAACTGTTGGGCGGCTAGTTTGGCGTAAGCCTCAGCATACTTGGGGTTTACCCACAGATGAGGATTGGGATCGCCCTTTTCTTTGGGAAAGCTGAAGTCAAAAAGCCATTGGTCTTGGGTAATGGTATTACTACCTAGTTCATAAATTTTAGTTTCTTTGGGCTTCGAGGCTTTAGCTAATTTTTCTGTTGGCGATTCCAAATGCAATCCATTGGCGACGATCAGATTAGCTTTGGATAGCAAATCAGCATCGCTGGGACGAGGTTCAAAGGTATGGGAGTCAGTTCCTTCTGGAATAATACCCTTAACTTCTAAGCGATCGCCTCCAATGTTACTCACAATATTGGTTAAAGGAGCGACTGTCGTTACAACTAAAGGCTTATTTTGTGTCTTTTGTCCTACTTGAACCGGAGTGGTTGTAACTTCAGGATTGGAAGACATCGTTTTATCTGGAGACGGACTGCAAGCTACTACTATGAAGCTAAGTACAAATAGCAATCCGGGGAGGGTCTTCATTACACTCAAGCCTTCTAAATTAAAGGATCAACGTTTAATTAGACCTTTTGCCGATATCAAAATGCAATGCCCCCTCAGGGTATTTTCGGTTGATTTTTAGATTTTTGTACCTAATATTCTACTTAACCTGAATTGGAGAAATCCAGGGTTAGTATGTTTTGCAAAGAAATAAATGCCTAGACGTATACAGTTATCATGAACTCCACGAGAATCATGGGAACGCCAACCTCTGAAAGGGATTGGCGACGGCTGGGCATTTATTTGATTAGCTTTCTCTAATGTAGATAATCCACTAAATACTGGTCGGATGTCGGCAACCAGTATCTACTCTCATTAGATTGCTAATGCTCGCCTTTCTAATGGTAGTTCAAAGCGATCGCCTGGTTTCGGCTCAAATACCTGTGTCGAAAGATTGTTTTTTTCTAATAATGAGCGAAATTCCTCAGCAGTTCCTTTAGTCTGAATCAATTTCATTAGCAATCCTTCAAACGCCACATCCCCACCAGCCGCTGTAGGTATTATTACTTGAGGCTGTAATGATTTTACGACTTCTAAAGCACTATTTTGCCCTTTAATAATCGATCCTAATAAAGGTAGCGTCATGTCAATAAACGGCGTAATCACTACATCGATAGGTGTAGCTTGCTGAAGTTCTGGGGAATGATACCCGTGAGGTTCGTAATATACAGTTAAACCACTTTCCAATTCTTTGAGGAGATAACTATTTTCTACCAGAGTTGGGCCTATTGGAGAGCCGGGGAAAGCCTTGATTTCAATTTGATTATTTAAAGTGAAAGTTTCACCATGAGCCAATACTGTTACTTGGGTATAGCCTAACTGCTGCACTACCTTAGCTGCATTGGGAGAAGCTACAACTTTGATGTTGTGATCCAGCAGCTTAAGCGTTGGTGGGTGAGTATGGTCTTCTAAACCCTGAGACAGCAGGATCAGATCGATGTTATCTGGGATTGAGCGCTCTTGCGATCGCGAACCTTTAAACAACCAATCCAAATTGCTGAAAATTAACGAACCAACCAGCCAAGGGTCAATTAATATTCTTTTACTACCAATTTCCAGCAGCCAAGAGTTGCTGTCTAACCAAGTTAAAAACATAAATTTTGTGAAGATAACGCCTATCTTCATTATCATTCGTGTCAGCTTTGTTGGTAAGCACTGCCGATCGCGAACCTGCTCATGGGTTAATCAACTGCTTGCTTTTTTGGCGCACACAGATGGTTAACATTCAACGAGCGGTGTAGCCTCCGTCCATCAAGTAGAAGCTGCCCGTAACGAAAGAGGCTCTGTTTGACAGCAAGAACGCCACCACATCCGCGACTTCTTCAGTGCGTGCAAGGCGACCCATCGGATGCGAGGCTGCCATCTGCGATCGCACTTCCTCCGGTACTTTGTGCATATTCGGTGTGTCTACATAACCTGGTCCGATGGCGTTGATTCGCAGTCCTTTGTCTGCATATTCCAACGCCGCCGCCCGCGTCAGCCCAATAATTCCGTGTTTCGCAGCGGTATATGGACTGATGCCGGCGACACCGACCACGCCATTTGCTGACGACATATTAACGATTGCACCGCCGCCGCTGCGGATGATCGTTGGAATTTCGTACTTTAACCCGAAAAATACACTGCTCAAATCGGTGGCAATCACATCATTCCACCAGTCGATTTCGTAATCCGCAGTGGTGACATTGTGCGGACCAGTAATGCCAGCGTTATTGACAGCCAGATGCAGTCCGCCAAAGCGACTCACTGTTTGGTTGACCATTTCTTCGACTGCCTGATGATTGCGGACATCGGTTTCGATAACGTGCGTCCGATCGCCGGAAGCATCCAAACGTTCAGCAACCAGGTGTGCGCCATCTACATCAATGTCGGCAATCACGACTTTTGCTCCCATTTGAAATAACTTGACTGCGATCGCTTCTCCCAGCCCAGTCGCCGCTCCGGTAACGATAGCAATTTTCTCTGCAAACTCAGAAACCAAATTCACTTCCTTGTTTGAATCCACCGCCTGTTTGTTTTCGATTGTTTCTGCGATCATTTCGTTCATATTAAATTCATTATCCCGCCCTCTTCACGTTGGCAATGATGTGGATGCTTATCCACCATCTTTGGAAGGAGGTTTTGTACTAATTTAGACTGATTAGGAATAGCGATTGCCTTGTAAATGGAGAAGTTTAAGCGTTTTGAAAAAGGCGATCGCCCAAAGTAATGAATGTAAAGTATTTGGTGATTTAATCTAACTGTTTGCGCTCAGAGAACATTAGTATATTTGAAGAAAGACTTTATTAATCTTAATAATGACTGTAACTACACAACAGCTTACAACCCCAGACGCCTTTGAGAAATTTTTTTGGACTTGGCAGGGCTACAAAATTCAGTATACTGTCATGGGCACAGGACGCCCTTTGGTACTGGTTCACGGCTTTGGTGCTTCCATTGGACACTGGCGCAAAAATATCCCAGTCTTAGCTAATGCTGGCTACCAGGTATTTGCCATAGACCTTTTAGGTTTTGGTGGTTCCGATAAAGCGCTCATTGATTACAGCGTAGAAGTTTGGGTGGAACTGCTGAAAGATTTTTGCACAGCACACATCCAAGAACCTGCTATATTTATTGGCAACTCCATTGGCGCACTTTTGAGCTTGATTGTACTGGTAGAACATCCAGAAATTGCTGCTGGTGGTATTTTAATTAACTCTGCGGGTGGGTTGAGTCATCGTCCCCACGAATTGAACCCGCCACTACAGATGGTGATGGCAGCTTTTAATCGGTTTGTGCGATCGCCAATTACAGGTAAATTTGTCTATAACCGCATCCGCCAAAAAGCTCAAATTCGCCGCACCCTCTACCAAGTTTACCGGAACCGTGAAGCCGTCACTGATGAATTAGTTGATTTACTTTATACTCCCTCTTGCGACCCAGGAGCGCAACAAGTCTTCGCATCTATTCTCACAGCCCCTCCTGGGCCAAGCCCAGAGGAACTTTTGCCCAAAGTAGAACGTCCTTTATTAGTAATTTGGGGTGCTGATGATCCCTGGACACCAATTACCGGGGCCAAGATTTACGAAAAGGCGCGGGAGAATGGCAAAGAAATCAAAATTGTTCCCATTCCCAATGCCGGTCATTGTCCTCACGATGAAGTTCCAGATGTTGTCAATGCCCAGATTGTCGATTGGCTAGCGCAAAGGTGATAATTTCGCCTTTTTGCCGATATGTCTTAGCCCAGGCAAGGTAAAAATGGGGCTAACAATCTGGGTGAGTGGATCTTAATCTTTTAATTACACCTTGACAGAATCAAACTCGTATGGTGTGTGAAATGGAGCTTGATGTGCGTAATGGAGATAAAAGGGTAATTCCCTTAAATCACCATCCAGATTTTTCAGAACTTGGCTATCAAGTCATCAGCGAACTAGGACGCAACCGAGAAGGGGGACGGATTACTTATCTAGCTAATATCCGCAAATCTAATCAACCAGTGGTGATTAAAAAGTTTTGTTTTGCTCGTACAAGTGCTGATTTATCAGGTGTAAAAGCATATCAGCGCGAAATTGAAATCTTGCAACAACTGAATCATTCTCGCATTCCTCGCTATATAGATTCCTTTGAGATGCCAGGGGCTTTTTATCTGGTACAGGAATATAAAAATGCCCCATCCTTGGGATTAAAACGCAGCTTTCATCCTGAAGAAATTAAGAAAATTGCTCTCTCAATCTTAAAAATTTTGGTTTATCTGCAAAAGCAAGTTTCCCCAATTATTCATCGGGATATTAAGCCAGAGAATATTTTGGTTGATGAAGAACTAAATGCTTATCTGGTTGATTTTGGATTGGCTAGGATACAGGGTGCGAAAGTAGCTCTAAGCAGCTTGATAGCAGGAACTCCAGGTTTTATGCCACCAGAAGAACAGTTTGGTCATTCTCTGACAGAAGCATCAGATTTATATAGTTTAGGAGCAACACTAATTTGCTTACTTACTAATACCCGTTCTGTTGAGATTGGCAAATTAATTGATGATAACTATCGCTTTAATTTCCAGCAATTAGTTCCTCAAATCAGTCCGCGTTTCCGGTGGTGGTTGATGAAAATGGTGGAACGTAACCGAAAACGTCGCTATGCTAATGCAGCTATTGCTTTAAAAGCACTTGGGACAATTGAGGTTGTTGGTAGTGCCACTAGGATAGAGAACTTCATCAGTACAATCAAACCTAGAAAACGAACTACTTTGTTGGGACTAGCTACTGTTGTTACACTGGCTGCGGTTGCAGGAACTTTGATGAGTTGTCAGCCTGGTAATACGGTTAGGCAATTGCTGGAAGCTAGAGAATGTCAAAGCTTTGATTTAAGCTCAGGTTGCCAAGAAAAAATCGGAAATTAAGATTAATTAGGTTGCATCTGGCTAAGGATTACAGCGGTTTTCAATTGAATAGACTACACGCGTAGGGGCACAATATATTGTGCCCCTACAATTATGTATATTCCACGCTTGTGAAAATTGCTGGAATTTGCATGAGTATCCAATACTCGTCAACGGAGTTCAGAGGTGGATGAATCCAGTTTAAATACTCGTCAACGGAGTTCAGAGGTGGATTAATCCAGTTCAAATACTCGTCAACGGAGTTCAGAGGTGGATGAATCCAGTTCAAATACTCGTCAACGGAGTTCAGAGGTGGATTAATCCAGTTCAAATACTCGTCAACGGAGTTCAGAGGTGGATGAATCCAGTTCAAATACTCGTCAACGGAGTTCAGAGGTGGATGAATCCAGTTCAAATACTCGTCAACGGAGTTCAGAGGTGGATGAATCCAGTTCAAATACTCGTTAAGGGTAATGCAGTATCAGTAATTGTGTAGTTATCTGCTGTAGTAAACTACATCTAAGCCAGAAGACTGCATTCAATAGTTGATAGCGCTGTGAAAAAAATCCTGATTGTGTCAGCTAATCCCACAACGACAGATAAGCTACGCTTGGACGAGGAAGTAAGGGAAATTCAGGAAGGGTTGCAACGCTCTCGCAGCCGAGATAAGTTTGAACTGATTACTAAATGGGCGGTGCGGCCTGACGATTTGCGGCGTGCGCTTTTAGATCATAATCCTCATATCATCCATTTTTCTGGACATGGTGGAGGAAATCAAGGTTTAGCCTTGGAAAATAATACAGGGCAAATGCAGCTGGTGAATACAGAGTCACTGGCAAGGTTATTTAAGTTATTTAAAGACAAAGTTGAGTGTATATTATTAAATGCTTGCTATAGCGAGGTGCAAGCTGAGGCTATTTACCAACACATTAACTGTGTGGTTGGGATGAATCGGGCAATTGGGGACAGGGCTGCAATTAAATTCGCGGTAGGCTTTTATGATGCACTAGGCGCTGATAGGTCGTATGAGGATGCCTACGAGTTTGGCTGTAGCGCTATTGACTTAGAAAGTATTCCAGAGTCTTCCACCCCAGTGCTGAAAAGTCGGAATAATCCCCAAGCTGCTATCTCTGCTAACAGAACTATTTCAGATACCGAGAGAAAAGCAGCAGTCTCCTTAGAAAATCCAGAAGGGCAGGTATCTTTAAACTCTGCTTTCTATGTCGAGCGATCGCCGATTGAGGTAGACTGTTATGAAGCGATTCTTCAACCAGGGGCCTTAATTCGCATCAAAGCTCCCCGGCAGATGGGCAAAACTTCGCTCATGTCGCGGGTTCTTGATCATGCTAGTCAAAATGGCTATCAGACTGCACCTGTAAATTTCCAGTCAGCCGATGCAGAATTTCTCGGTAATTTAGATCAGTTTTTGCAGTGGTTTTGCGCCAGCATTACTTACGAACTGAATCTACCCGATAAGTTAGGTGAGTATTGGAAGGGTGTTTTAGGTAGCAAGAATAAATGTACAAATTACTTTCAACGGTATTTATTACCCGCGATTAATAGCCCCGTAGCTATAGGTTTGGATGAAGTCGATGAAGTCTTCAAGCATCCGATAATTGCTGCTGATTTCTTTGGATTGCTACGAGCTTGGCATGAGCGGTCAAAGAATGAGATAGTTTGGAAAAATCTCCGGTTGGTGATTGTGCATTCTAAGGAAGTTTATATCCCACTCAATATCAATCAGTCGCCTTTTAATGTCGGTTTACCCATTGAGTTGCCAGAATTAAATCAAATACAAGTACAAAACTTGGTACAGCGTCACAAACTCAATTGGTCTAACTCCCAAATTGAAGAATTAATCACACTCGTGGGTGGTCATCCTTATTTAGTGCGGGTAGCGCTTTATGAAATTGCCCGTGGTCGGATAACGCTGGAAAATCTGCAAAAAATCGCTGCAACTGAGGAAGGGCCTTACAGTGACCATCTGCGCCGCCATTGGCTGAATTTGCAAGAGGATGCAGAATTACTGGCTGCGGTTAAACAAGTGATGATGGCAAATCGCCCCGTGGATGTAGGTACAACTGAAGCGTTTAAACTCCGCAGTATGGGGTTAGTTAAGTTTCAAGGCAATGAAGTAGTGCCACTCTGTGAATTGTACCGTCAATATTTTTTGAATCGGTTGGGAATTAAAAATTAAAAAACTACATTAGGAATGCAATAGAACTTTCATCTCCAATTAGCATTTAATACCAATTTGAAAAAAGAATGCGACACATAGACAAAACCCTCCGCTTATCGAGGTATCACCCCCCTTAATCCCCCCTTGTTAAGGGGGGAGATCAGAAATTTGGTTCCCTCCCCTTTCTAAGGGGAGGGTTAGGGTGGGGTAATCTATCGCAAACATTCTTTGAATCGCTATAACTAAAAGGATTAACAATGGTTCAGGTTATTCAAGGAAAAGATATCACCCTAGCCCAACTCATCAATGAATTTGGTCTACACTTTGCAGACGACGAACTTTTTTTTTCAGAGTGGCAGCAAGATTTACCTAAGTTGAGTGACTTAGAAAAGCAATTTCTCAACGAAGTCAAGGCAGAATATTTGCATTTATCGCGCTACCAAATTTTAGAACCTGTAGTCAAAATGGTCGTGCTATCTCCACTATTGCATCTGGCAGGTTTTTATCAACCGCCTTTTTACATTGCGTCGCAAGAAGAGGTAAGAATTTGTTCTAAAGACGAAGGCACAATTATTAGAGGACGTATTGATATCTTGGTGCTTCATCCTCCATTTTGGGTTCTCGTTATTGAGGCGAAACGAGCAGAATATTCTTTGGAGGTAGCAATTTCTCAAGCATTAGCTTATATGTTGGCTAATCCTGGTAATGATAAACCTACGTTTGCTTTTGTAACCAATGGTCGAGAATTTCAATTTATTAAGTTGACGAAACAGGATACACCAAGATATGCATTATCTTACACACTGTCGCTCAATCGTGGAGATGACCTAGATACTGTGGTAAAAGTGTTAAAACGTCTAGCTTATTTAGTCCGTAATTCGTAGTCTCCGTGCTAACATACCCTACCAAATTTGTATTTCATAATTTTTAATTTTTAATTTTTAATTGTTTATGACCCAGTACCAATATCAAGTCGGTGGTAGTCTTCCTCAAAATGCCCCAACTTATGTTAGACGGCAAGCCGACCATGACCTCTATGAAGGCTTGAAGGCTGGGGATTTTTGTTATGTACTCAATTCTCGGCAGATGGGGAAATCTAGCTTGCGGGTGCAGGTGATGCAGCAGTTGCAAACTGAGGGATTTGCTTGTGCTGCTGTTGATATTACAGCTATTGGGACGGCAGATATTACCCCAGAACAGTGGTATGCCGGGGTGATTGATACTCTGGCGGGAAGTTTTAATATTTATACAACTTTTGATTTAGATACTTGGTGGACTGATAACGGGTTGCTTTCACCAGTACAGCACTTTAGCAAGTTTATTGAAACAATATTACTTCAAACAATTACTGAAAAGATTGTTATTTTTATTGATGAAATTGACAGCGTTCTGAGTCTTTCATTTAACTTGGATGACTTTTTTGCCGTTATCCGCGATTGCTACAACCGACGAGCAGACCATTCTGAATATAATCGCCTCACCTTTGCTTTGATTGGAGTATCTACGCCCTCAGATTTGATTCAAGACAAACGCCGGACACCTTTTAATATTGGACAGGCAATTGATTTAACTGGCTTTCAACTCCCAGAGGCGCAACCCTTGGCGCGGGGATTGGCAGAAGTGGGTGATTCTCAAGAATTGATGCAGGTAGTGCTGAACTGGACGGGAGGACAGCCGTTTTTGACGCAAAAAGTTTGTAAGTTGCTGGTGCAGGGGGGGCTGGAGACTAGGAACTGGGGGCTAGAGGATAAAGACTGGGTGGAAGAGTTGGTACGCGAGGGGATTATTGAGAATTGGGAGACGCAAGACGAGCCGGAGCATTTGAAGACGATTCGAGACAGAATTTTGCAGAGTGGGGAACAGAGGACTGGGCGATTGTTGGGGTTGTATCAGCAGATTTTGCAGCAGGGAGAGATAGCAACTGATGATAGTCCTGAACAAACGGAACTGCGGCTGACGGGGTTGGTGGTGAAGCGGGAGGGGAAACTGCGAATTTATAACCAGATTTATACAGAAGTGTTTAAGCAGGAATGGTGTGACAAGATTTTAGCAAACTTGCGCCCCTACTCTGATACATTGAACGCTTGGGTTGAGTCTGAACGTCAAGATGAGTCGTGCTTGTTGCGGGGAAAGACTTTGCACGATGCCCAAGAATGGGCAATTGGTAAAAGTTTGAGTGACTTGGACTATCAGTTTTTAGCTGCTAGCCAAGAATTGGAAAAGCGTGATGTGCAGAAACGACTGGAAGCAGAGGAACAGGCAAAGCAGGTATTAGCAGAGGCGAACCGTAAAGCTAATCAACGGATTCGCATTGGCTCTGTGGTGTTAGGTTTTGCTCTGGTGGGGGCGGTAGCATCATTTATAGTTACTCAACTAAGTCTTCAGGCATCCAGGAATGCTATTGCAGTAGCAAAAATAGCAAAGGCAGAAACAAATAACGCCCAGAGAGATTTAAAAAACGCCAGGACAGAAACCGCAGCAACCAAGCAAGATAATCAGCGTATATCAGTTGAAAATAAACGGATATCGGAACAAGCGGTACAGATAAAATGGAATCTTAGTAACGCAACTTCAAAACTGAATGCAGCAAATGCCCAAGTGAGTCAGGCACAGCAAAACCTGAAACTAGCCCGAAACAAAGTGGCAGCAGCTAAGGCAAAGGTTAGTCAAGCTGAAGTACAGGCAAACCAAGCAAATCAACAACGGCAAGAGGCAGTCAATACCCGTAAAACTTCTCATGAGGAACTAAGAAAGGCAGAAGCAGGTAGAAAAGTTGCTTTAACGGCTACGCGATTGGAACAAGACGGAACAAATGCGTTGCAGTTGTTTGAGACTTCCAGGGAATTTGATGCTCTGCTATTAGCAATGCAGGCGGCAGGAAAATTAAAAAGTTTGCTCAAGGATAAACAATCTTTAGTAGACTATCCAGCATACAGCCCTTTGTTTAGTTTACAGAGAATTCTATCTAGTACTAATATTCGTGAACAAAATCGCCTGGAACGGCATAGATATTCGGTCAACAGCGTAGTTTTCAGCCCGAATGGCAAAACTTTAGCTTCCGCCAGTGATGACAACACCATCAAATTGTGGAATCTCGACACGCGCAAAGAAATTACCACTCTGAGTGGACATAGCGATTCGGCCAGAAGCATTGTTTTCAGCCCAGATGGCAAAACTTTAGCTTCCGCCAGTGCTGACAAGACCATCAAATTGTGGAATCTCGACACGCGCAAAGAAATTACTACTCTCAGAGGGCATAGCGAATTGGTCTACAGCATCGTCTTCAGCCCAGATGGCAAAACTCTAGCTTCCGCCAGTGCTGACAAGACCATCAAATTGTGGAATCTCGACACGCACAAAGAAATTACCACTCTGAGTGGACATAGCGATTCGGTCAGAAGCGTCGTCTTCAGCCCGGATGGCAAAACTCTAGCTTCCGCCAGTGCTGACAAGACCATCAAATTGTGGAATCTCGACACGCGCAAAGAAATTACCACTCTGAGTGGACATAGCGATTCGGTCAGAAGCATTGTCTTCAGCCCAGATGGCAAAACTTTAGCTTCCGCCAGTGCTGACAAGACCATCAAATTGTGGAATCTCGCCACGCGCAAAGAAATTACTACTCTCAAAGGGCATAGCGAATTGGTCTACAGCATCGTCTTCAGCCCAGATGGCAAAACTTTAGCTTCCGCCAGTTTTGACAACACCATCAAATTGTGGAATCTCAACACGCGCAAAGAAATTACCACTCTGAGTGGCCATAGCAATTGGGTATACAGCGTCGTCTTCAGCCCGGATGGCAAAACTTTAGCTTCCGCCAGTGCTGATAAGACCATTAAATTGTGGAATCTCGACATGCACCAAGAAATTACTACTCTGAGTGGGCATAGCGAATTGGTCTACAGCGTCGTCTTCAGCCCAGATGGCAAAACTTTAGCTTCTGCCAGTGCTGACAAGACCATCAAATTGTGGAATCTCGCTACGCGCAAAGAAGTTACTACTTTGAGTGGGCATAGCTTTTCAGTCAACAGCGTCGTCTTCAGCCCAAATGGCAAAACTTTAGCTTCTGCCAATGCTGACAACACCATCAAATTGTGGAATCTCGCTACGCGCAAAGAAATTACTACTTTGAGTGGGCATAGCTTTTCAGTCAACAGCGTCGTCTTCAGCCCAGATGGCAAAACTTTAGCTTCCGCTAGTGATGACAATACCATCAAATTGTGGAATCTCGACACAGGCAAAGAAATTACCACTCTCAGAGGGCATAGAAATTCGGTCAACAGCGTCGTCTTCAGCCCCGATGGCAAAACTTTAGCTTCTGCCAGTGCTGACAACAGCATTAAATTGTGGAATCTCGCTACGCGCAAAGAAATTTCTATCCTGACTGGGCATAGCGATGCGGTCAACAGCGTCGTCTTCAGCCCCGATGACAAAACTTTAGCTTCCGCCAGTGCTGACAAGACGATTAAATTGTGGAATCTCGACACAGGCAAAGAAATTTCCACCCTGACTGGGCATAGCGATTGGGTCAACAGCGTCGTCTTCAGCCCCGATGGCAAAACTTTAGCTTCCGGCAGTCGTGACAAGACCATTAAATTGTGGAATCTCGACACGGGCAAAGAAATTTCCACCCTGACTGGGCATAGCGATTGGGTCAACAGCGTCGTCTTCAGCCCGGATGGCAAAACTTTAGCTTCTGCCAGTTCTGACAAGACCATCAAATTGTGGAATCTGAATCTTGATGATTTATTAGCGCAGGGTTGCAGTTGGCTTAAGGGTTATTTGGCTAGCCATCCTGGTGCGGCTAAGGTGTGTTCGGGACGGTAGGGGGATGAAGGAGATGAGGGGGGTGAAGAAGCGATCGCCCTTTAATATTCAAAAAGAGCGATCGCTCAGTAAAAAAGAAATGTGATCGCAGTTCTGATCTCGGCGTTTCGAGTTCTGAACACCAATGACCGAGCAAAAAGGTCGAACTTCCGAGTTCCGAACGCCAACGGCCGAGCAAAAAGGTCGAATTTCCGAGTTCTGAACACGAACGGCCGAGCAAAAAGGTCGAAGTTTCGAGTTCCGAACACTAATGGCCGAGCAAAAAGGTCGAACTTCCGAGTTCCGAACACTAATGGCCGAGCAAAAAGGTCGAACTTCCGAGTTAAACCTCCGGTTCTACTCCCAGCGCTTTTAACTGAGAAGCTAATCTTTCTGCACGCTGGCGCTCTTTTGCTGCTAACTCCAAACCCCACAGTAATAGTTCGCCGTTATCATCCCACCAACGTAACCAATAGCCTGTGCGATTTTCTCGGCTTCCTTGCCATACGCCTAAAAACAAGTTCATTTCGGCAATCCAGTGACGATTATTTGCATCCGGTGTTTGCAGTTTATAACGTCCTAAATCATCTCACCGATAAACTTCTAAGACTCCGCCATCTGGTTCAAAAATGGCGTAGTTTGGCACTTGTAAAATCTGCTCATAATAAAACCATTTACCTGGGGGATAGGTTGGTTTACTCGAATACTCTCCACCTTCGGTATCTGAGAGAAATTCCATCACAATTACGGGAATATCACCTTGGAGTCGTGGGGTATAACTGCGCTTCACTTCTTCTCGTGAGACTCGAATAGATGATACATATCCCCAATCTGGCGCTTTGACCACAAATCGATTATTCAAGGTGGCGCAGATACCGTAGTTAGTGATGGTTAAAGCATCAGTGGATAGTCTGCTGGCAAGTTCCAAGCTTTCTGTTAAAGCAGCGGCCAAGAGTGGTTGATTAATGTTATCCACTGGCTCGTTGTCTAAAACAAAATCATCAGGTAACTTTTCCCAGGTGACATTGTGAGTGGCTGCATTGGCTAGCATAATCAGAATATCTCAAGTACAATTTCCATTTCTAATAGCCCGATTAAAAAATTGCATACGGCGTTACTCCTGAGCAAGCGTTTGCACTTCTTCTACTGACAATGCCAAAGCTTGGGCAATCTGTTCAATGCTCAAATTCATTTGCAATAATCGGGGTATGGCATCTCTTCTGGCTTGTTCTGCTTGTTCTGCTCGTTGCCGTTCTTGTTCGACGTTGCCGTTCTTGTTCGACGTTGCGAGAAATTTCTGTATAAGTTAAAAACCGTTCTCCATCAGGGCGATATAGCTGCAAACCCTCTGATGATGGAGCAAACCGAATTTTTAACCGAGGACTCACCCAATTTTCCATTTGGGGGATGACATCTAAACCGTCTTCACCATGCAACCAACCGTGCAAATTATTCCGATCAGGATCGTAAATGTAATACTCTTCCACACCATAGCGGTCATAAAAAAGTAATTTCTTGTCCATTTCTGTTTGAGTGTTGCTGGGAGAAAGAATTTCAAACACAACTTGTGGTGCAACTCCCTCTTCCTTCCATTGTTGATAGCACAGGCGATGTCTACGACGGGCTACGCCTACGCCTTTTGGTCTACCTAATACCACCATCACTTCTGGGGCGTTGACAACTTTGTTGCGTCCCTCTACCGGATACCAAAATAAATCCCCAGCGACAAATACATTTGGATTGTCGGCAAATAGCCACTCGATATTCTGCTTAATTTCTACAATCCAGCCAAACTGTATAGTATTATTAGCCACTGGTTGCCCGTCACTATCTGGGTAGATGACCTCTGGCTGGGTCGGCGGTTGGGTTTGCAATACCATAGCTTCGCCCTCAGAAGGATATTTAATCGGGATGCTTCCAAATTAGCAGACTCTTAAGTATGTCTGCGGCATGAATCTGGAATGATAACTCAATATAACAGTACTATTGTTCTACAATAAACCGATTAAAGATAGTATTATTAAGGACTGTTTCATCAGAAACTCCCTCTTCGCCGCCCAATATGTCAGACCAACAGCTAGCAGCATCCTTGAATGGACATCTTCCGTACCCCAGCCACAACAGCCAGAATACCATTCGGATTCGGGGTGCTAGGCAGCATAATCTGAAAAATATTGACTTGGAATTGCCACGCGATCGCCTAATCGTATTTACTGGCGTTTCTGGTTCTGGTAAGTCTTCCCTGGCATTTGATACCATTTTCGCTGAAGGGCAACGCCGCTATGTGGAATCCCTCAGCGCCTACGCACGGCAATTTCTCGGACAACTGGATAAGCCGGATGTGGAAGCGATTGAAGGCTTAAGTCCAGCAATTTCCATTGACCAAAAGTCAACATCTCATAACCCCCGTTCCACTGTCGGTACGGTGACGGAGATTTACGACTATTTGCGGCTGTTGTTTGGTCGGGCTGGCGAACCCCATTGTCCGATATGCGATCGCTGTATTGCACCCCAGACAATCGATGAGATGTGCGATCAGATCATGGAATTACCAGATCGCACCCGCTTCCAAATTCTTGCACCCGTTGTCCGGGGAAAAAAAGGCACACACCGTAAGCTTTTGTCAAGTCTGGCATCCCAAGGTTTTGTCCGCGTGCGAATCAATGGCGAGATCCGCGAACTGTCAGATTCCATTGAATTGGATAAAAATTTTACCCACACCATTGAAGTGGTAATCGACCGCTTGGTGAAAAAAGCTGATATTCAGGAGCGTTTGGTTGATTCCCTGTCTACGTGTCTCAAGCAATCGGGTGGGATTGCAGCCATTCTGGTCAGTCTGCTTGGTGACGACGGACAAGAAAAAGAAGAAGAATTAATATTTTCAGAAAACTTTGCTTGTCCAGAACATGGCGCGGTAATGGAGGAACTATCGCCGCGATTGTTCTCCTTTAACTCACCTTATGGTGCTTGTCCGCACTGTCATGGAATCGGGACTTTAAGAAGATTTGCACCAGACTTGATCGTACCTGACTGGGAAGCGCCAGTGTATGCTGCGATCGCGCCTTGGTCAGAAAAAGATAATTCTTATTATTTGGAATTACTCTATAGTGTGGGGCAGATTTATGGATTTGAGTTACAGACAAATTGGGGCAAACTGACAGAAGAACAGCAGCAAATTCTTCTGTATGGAGAAAAAGATGAACGAGCCGCAGAGACACAAAGAAAGCAGAGTTTTAAAGGTGCTATTCCAATTTTGCAACGCCAGTATGAAGGTGGTTCTGAATTAGTTAAGCAAAAATTAGAGCAGTATTTAATCGATCAACCGTGTGAAGTTTGCAAGGGTAAACGGTTAAAACCGGAAGCCTTAGCGGTGAAGTTGGGACAATATGGAATTTTAGAATTGACTGGGGTATCGATTCGGGATTGTCGAGAGAGAATTGAGCAATTCAAGTTGAGCGATCGCCAGTTACAAATTGCTGATTTAGTCCTGAGAGAAATCAAAGCTAGATTGCAATTTTTGTTAGATGTAGGTTTAGATTATCTCACCCTTGACCGTCCCGCCATGACCCTTTCTGGTGGTGAAGCCCAACGAATTCGTCTAGCAACGCAAATTGGTTCTGGTTTAACAGGAGTTCTCTACGTTTTAGATGAACCGAGTATTGGTTTGCATCAACGAGATAATGGCAGGTTACTCAAAACTTTAACTAAGTTGCGTGATTTAGGTAATACATTAATTGTCGTCGAACACGATGAAGAAACAATTCGTGCAGCTAATTACATAGTTGATATTGGCCCTGGTGCAGGAATTCACGGCGGAAATATTATCGCCCAAGGAGATTTTCAGGCGTTATTAGCAGCAGAAGATTCCTTGACTGGTGCATATTTATCAGGAAGGCGAGTAATTACCACACCAGCAGCACGCCGAGAAGGAAATGGGCGCAGTTTGGGAATTAAAAATGCCCATCGCAACAATTTAAGAAATATAGATGTAGAAATTCCACTAGGTAAACTCGTCTCCATCACTGGTGTGTCTGGTTCTGGCAAATCTACCCTGATTAACGAATTACTGTATCCATCTCTGCAACACCATTTAACTAAGAAAGTTCCCTTACCCAGACATTTGGATAAAATTCAGGGATTGAATGCGATTGATAAAGCGATCGTTATCGATCAATCCCCAATTGGACGCACACCACGTTCCAATCCTGCAACTTATACAGGAATTTTCGATGCCATTCGAGATGTCTTTTCCCAAACAGTAGAAGCCAAAGCTAGGGGTTACAAACCCGGACAATTTTCTTTCAACGTTAAAGGTGGACGTTGCGAAGCTTGTAGCGGACAGGGTGTGAATGTTATTGAAATGAACTTTCTCCCAGATGTTTACGTGCAATGCGAAATTTGTAAAGGTGCAAGATACAACCGCGAAACTTTGCAAGTGAAGTATAAAGATAAGTCTATTTCTGATGTTTTGAGAATGACAGTTGAGGAAAGTTTAGACTTTTTCCAGAATATTCCCAAAGCGATCGCGCGTTTGCAAACTTTATTTGATGTCGGGTTGGGTTATGTCCAACTAGGACAACCTGCGACTACTTTATCTGGTGGGGAAGCGCAACGGGTAAAATTAGCAACAGAACTATCTCGACGCGCTACAGGTAAAACACTTTATTTAATCGATGAACCAACAACAGGATTATCTTTTTATGATGTCCATAAATTATTAGATGTGTTGCAAAGATTGGTGGATAAAGGTAATTCAATTTTAGTAATTGAACACAACTTAGATGTAATTCGTTGTTCTGACTGGGTGATAGATTTAGGACCAGAAGGTGGCGACAAAGGGGGAGAATTGATTGCTGTGGGTACACCGGAGGAAGTTGCAAAAAATCCCAGGTCTTATACTGGGCAATATTTACAGCAGGTGTTGAAACAGTATCCGGCGGTGAAGAAGAAGTAGGGCGGTGAGCAATACTTCTCGGTTAAGAACAAAAACAAGGAAAAGTAATAATTGTTGACCAAGTAGTGCGCGAGAAAAAACTGGTGCTGCTAAAAGATTTCTCC
>NZ_JBALDD010000046.1:0-11480 GCF_036917555.1 Nostoc sp.
CCCCCACTGACAATCGTCTGCCCATCTGGGCTAATGGCGACAGAAGAGACCCCACGCTGATCACCACGGAAGGGTTCAGCCAAGGGCTGACCTTGGAAATTCCACAACCGCACTGTGCCGCCTTCACCCCCACTGACAATCGTCTGCCCATCTGGGCTAATGGCCACAGACCAGACCCTACCCTGATCACCACCGAAAGGTTCAGCCAAGGGCAGACCTTGGAAATTCCACAACCGCACTTTGCCGTCTTCACCCCCACTGACAATCGTCTGCCCATCTGGGCTAATGGCGACAGAAGAGACCCCACCTTGATGACCACCGAAGGGTTCAGCCAAGGGCAGACCTTGGAAATTCCACAACCGCACTGTGCCGTCATCACCCCCACTGACAATCGTCTGCCCATCCGGGCTAATGGCGACAGACCTGATCTGACGCTGATCACCACGGAAGGGTTCAGCCAAGGGCAGACCTTGGAAATTCCACAACCGCACTGTGCCGTCTTCACCCACACTGACAATCGTCTGCCCATCTGGGCTAATGGCGACAGACCAGACCCCACGCTGATGACCACGGAAGGGTTCAGCCAAGGGCAGACCTTGGAAATTCCACAACCGCACTGTGCCGTCATCACCCACACTGACAATCGTCTGCCCATCTGGACTAATGGCGACAGACCAGACCCCACGCTGATGACCACGGAAGGGTTCAGCCAAGGGCTGACCTTGGAAATTCCACAACCGCACTGTGCCGTCATCACCCACACTGACAATCGTCTGCCCATCCCGGCTAATGGCGACAGACCTGACCCTACCCTGATCACCACGAAAAGGAGTTAAGACCTCCATCGCTTGTTGCAGGCTATTCTGAACTGGAGTGAGAATTTGCTCTGGCATTTTCTCCAAATTCTCACCTATGACTTGTATTGCCATAACCGAAGCTGTGAGGGGTTGGACAGGGAATATGTTCTTGATAGTTGTTGTTTTCTTTTGCAAAAAGTTTTCAATGCGGACTCTGTGAGCAAATTGCCGTTCGGCACTCCGTTCTTCTTCAGAAGCAAGGCTGCGCTGATAAAAGTTCTTGGCTTGAGATGATAAATCAGGCTTTAACTTTTCCCAATTGTTCTGCACCTCTGCTAACAATCCTCTTGGCATGAGGTATTGTTCATCTTCTTCCTTGTGCAACCACTCTCGCAAAGCATCGGCTAATTTATCATGTAACCGCCGTAAGTCTCGGTCTTGTTGTCGCCATTGGGCAAACCTCTCCCAACCCTCAATTAAAGCTTCATGGGCTAAATCAATCCACGCTTTTTCTTGCTCATCTTTCCCAGCAACCAGCAAACGTCCTTTCACCAATCCTTCATCTAGCAATTCACTTAATGCTTCCTGCTGTTCTTGGTCATTACCAGCAATGGCTAATAGTTCAGCTTTTGGTTGGCGCTGTCGCGTGTCCTTTTCTCTGTCTCCCGTCCGCACTAATCGCAGAAAAATTTGCTTAATCCAGTCCTTCTCTTGTTCATTTCGTTCTTGAGTCGGGGAATCACGCTGATAATCTTCGTAAAGATAAACATTTTCTGCATGAAAATTCAGCGCCCCTGTCAATCCTTGGAAGTTTTCATACTGTTCTAGGGTGAGTTGATGCTTTTGTCGATCGCGTTTTTCCCAGAGTCTAGTTAAAGCAAACTCCATCAACGGCAAATATCCCGGTTCTTTACCAACATCTTCTAAAATGTTTAGTACTAGTCTTTCTTCAACACTATGACCTTGAAGTTTAGCAGGTTCGGTTATTGTCTCTTTTAAATCAACTCCAGCTATACGCGGCATCAAAACAAGCTGATTTTCAATCAATTTATTTAAAGAGGGATAATCTGAACATGGTTCGAGAAAATCCGAGCGCATGGTAATCACAACTGACAACCGCGAATCGGTCATCTCTACTACCTGAGTCAGCAATTCAATAAATCTCTGCTTTTCTTCAGCAATAGAGACAGTAAATAGTTCCTCAAACTGATCTACTACCAATAAAAATTTTTCTGCACCTGTGAGATGATCCAAAATTACAGGTAAAGGATTTGCTTCATTAGTAATCAACTCCCAAAGCAATTTTTCTTTTTTCGCCCCTGGAAAAAATGCTTTCAGAACTCCCCTTAATTCCTGCAAAGGCTGAAATCCTGGCTTGATTAGCGGTAAAACTTGCCAGACACTATCATCTAATTCTGGAATCAAACCCGCCTGAACTAGAGAAGATTTACCACTCCCGGAAGCGCCAATAATCGGGACAAAGGGCTTTTGTGCCAGTTTCCCCAGAATCTTCCTCACAACCTGCTTGCGCCCAAAGAAAAACTGTTTTTGTTCCGCTTCAAAGGCTTTTAAACCTTGGTAAGGACATTCATCTTTTACCTCAAAAGTTTGAGCTTGTGTTTGATTTTTATGGGTAATTAGAGTAATCGAACGCCCCCAACCCATGCGGATTGGTTCTTGACCACTGCCTTTAAGTTCTGTAGTAAGTATATCGAAGAGGCGATCGCCTGTCACTTTTCCATGATCATTAATGTTTTCTGGTAACAAACCTGCCAGTAAAGCTGTTGTAAAAATACTGTGTTGTTCGCTTTTTTTAGCATAAGCTTGTTGAAAACCTCTGCAAGCAGCAATAAAGTAGTAATCGCGCTGTGAAATAAAGGCAGTAAGAGTTTTTTCGATGAGATTGCGTTCTAAAAATTCACCGCTATGACAGCAATCTAACAGCACTACTAGACTACTCAAGTCGGAGTCTTTAATTAAATTGTTGAGACTCCCAAGATTAATTCCGCCTGTTTGTTCAATAATTCGGTTGCCTTGAGTGACAATTGTCAAGTCAGAGGTTGCTAGATATGCTTGTTGTGTTCCTAAGCTGTCAGATACGGTAATGCCATGCCCTGTAAAGTAAATTAGGGCTTCGTTTTTAACTGCTTGTTGTTGCAAAAGTGTTTTTAAAGCTTCAGCCAACTCAGTTGTACTAACTTTCCCTTTGAGAATATCGCTGTTCTCAAAATCACCATGCGCTTCTAGTACCTGTTTTACTGCTTCGGCATCTGTAGCTGGTTTTGTGAGGTTGGAAAGCTGATTTGTATAATCTGTAATGCCAACAACAAGCGCGTAACGAGCCATCTATACATATTTAAGTTGTCTGTTACAGAATAAGATAACGTAAATACATCTAAAATCTGAGGGCTTGATGTCGAACATAGAACGTTTAGTCTTTGAAGAAGACGGGGAAATCTATACAATTCTGTTCGAGTCAAAGGAAACGCCAACTGTTCCAGAAGTAGTTACACCAGAGGTTGATGACGATAAAGAATCTTACGGTCTTCCAGCAGATGCATTTGTCAAGATTGACGAAGTTCACCATCAAATTCGAGCTTATACCAAATATGCCATTGGCGCTTTTAAAAATTTAGGTGCTGCCGAAGTTGAAGAGGTGACTTTGAAGTTTGGCTTGAAGATAGGCGGAAAAACTGGTATCCCCTTCGTAACTGAAGGTTCGGCGGAGAGTAATTTTGAAATTGAGGTGAAGTGTAAGTTTCCTGAGAAGAAGCAAAATTCCAGCACTTAAGGTTTTGCTTTAGCAGCGATGAGCTTTATACCTTCAGCTATGCGAAACATTATGGAAGCGATGTCTACGAGGTCACTGAGCGCAGTCGAAGTGCGGGCTTTGCCTACGCCTTTTGTAATTGGATGAAATACAGTTCTTCGTAGGGGCACGGCATTGCCGTGCCCCCAACCCATCTGGCATCTCAACGAGAAACAATATTGTTTTGCACAGTACGTATTCCATTTGAATGGTACTAATTACTCTACGGAAAATTACAAATAAAATATTGGCTAGGGTGAACAGTTATATCAGGGCACAACAATGTTGTGCCCCTACGCAAGATATTGGTGATAAGTTTAGTAGGAAATTTGTATTTTTTGAGGTTGCAGGTTTGTGAAGATGGGATGATAACGAAAGCGATCGCCTTTCACTCACCATCATTCACCCTTGAATCTCGGATGTTGCTGTTTAAAGCACGAAGTTCCGAGTTAAAAAGGAGAGCGATCGCCTTTTACTCACCATCATTTACTCTTGGATCTCGGACGTTGCTGTTCAGAGCTTAAAGTTTCGTGTTCTCATCTCGAAATTCCATGTTCTGAGGTTGAAGCTTCGAGTTCAGAACTCGGAACGCCGAGCAATTTACTCCAACATCCGAGTTCTTAGCCTCAACATTGCACCTAAGAAGTGCGATTGCCGAGCTATTTTCTACAACGCTGCTGCTTGAGGCTTGGATTTCCGAGATTTACGGGCGAACCTTTGCCCCATTTCCTCAACTACTCCATCTAAACCAGCACCTTGTCCACTAGCTTTGGCATAGTTATACACCTGCAAGGCGGCTGCATAAGCTTCACTACCCACTGCTATAGATGTATCATCCAGTAGCTCTTGTAATTGTGAAAAAGATAGCAATACTGGATACAAAGCTTCAAATAATTGTACGTCTTTCCGCATCTCATTGAGGTCAAACGATCGCGGTAAAAACTCTGGGTTCTGTGTCGCTACTTCCAATGCTTTGCTTACAAAAGCACGGCTTTTATCTCCCATTTTGGGTAAAGCTTTACGCTCCTCGTTACTTAAATCAATCAAAAATGGTAATTTGTCTTTAATTGTAGCGATCGCTTGCAACACAGCATCTCTATCTGATTGCGCTAGTGTTGCACTAATTGGGGCTGTGGACATAGAAAGAAATTAGTCTCCAGTATGTTGCTTAATTTTAGAGTGCCCACATATACAATTTTAATTTCAATAATACCAATAAAAATTCCAAATTAAAAAGGTGAGCTTCGTCAAAGTGCGGGTTACGCCTAAGCCTTTCACTCACCATAATTTATACCAATTTGAAAAAAGAATGTGACAAATAGACCATTTGTAGAGACGCGATTCATCGCGTCTCTACCCAAGGATGTGTTGCAATTATTAATTGAATTGGTATTACCCTTGGATCTTGGTTGTTGTAGTTGTGAACATAAAGTTCCGAGTTTTGAAGATGAACTTCCAAGTTTTGAAGGAGAAAACTGGAGTTCTGAGCCTAAATGTTGAAGCTAATAAGTCTCTTTTTCGTATTCTCCTCTTTTTACCTACTGCTTTTATTGCCATTTGCAATTGAGTCGAATACAGACCTTCTTAGAGGCACAACAATGCTGTGTTTTTACCCGCTGACTTTACTCCAAACATATTTTTGGCAGGTTTCGCAGGCGGCTTTTGCTTCCTCTGTTTGCGGATTGGTAAAGACGGGATGGTAACGTAACCTGTCACAACAAACTTGCAACCATGCACGCCAGTCACCGTGCCACAAACGTACAGTGCCATCTTCACCGCCGCTAACAATCGTCTGCCCATCGGCGCTAATCGCAACAGAATAAACCCAACCCTCATGACCACGTAAAGGTTCAGCCAAGGTCAGACCTTGCAGGTTCCACAACCTTACTGTGCCGTCATCACCGCCGCTAACAATCGCCTGCCCATCGGCACTGATGGCGACAGAATTGACAAAACCTTTATGACCACGCAAAGGTTCAGCTAAGGCAAGACCTTGCAGATTCCACAACCTTACTGTGCCATCAGTACCGCCACTAACAATCGTCTGCCCATCGGCGCTAATTGCAACAGAATTGACAAAACCCTGATGACCACGCAAAGGTTCAACTAAGGCAAGACCTTGACGATTCCACAACCTTACTGTGCCATCATCACCGCCACTAACAATCGTCTGCCCATCGGCACTGATGGTCACAGAATTGACATAACCTTGATGACCGCGAAAAGGTTTAGCTAAGGGCAGACCTTGCAGGTTCCACAAACGCACCGTGCTGTCACTACCACCACTGACAATCGTCTGCCCATCGGTACTGATAGCAACAGAATAGACCCAACCCTCATGACCACACAAAGGTTCAGCTAAGGTCAGACCTTGCAGGTTCCACAACCGCACCGTGCCGTCAGTACCGCCACTGACAATCGTCTGACCATCGGCACTGATGGTAACAGAATAGACCCAACCCTTTTGATCGCGCAAAGGTTCTGCTAAGGGAAGACCTTGGTGGTTCCAAAACCGCACTGTGCCATCAGTACCACCACTGATAATTATCTGCTTATCAGTGCTGATGGCGACAGACCTAACATTGCCTTCATGACCACGCAGAGGTTCAGCTAAGGTCAGACCTTGGCGATTCCACAACTGCACTGTACCATCAGCACCGCCACTGACAATCGTCTGCCCATCGGTGCTGATGGCCACAGAAGAGATATTACCCTCATGACCACGCAAAGGTTCAGCTAAGGAAAGACCTTGGCGATTCCACAACTGCACTGTACCATCAGCACCGCCACTGACAATCGTCTGTCCATTGGTGCTGATGGCCACAGACCTCACATTACCCGCATGACCATACAAAGGTTCAGCCAAGAGAAGACCCTGGTAATTCCACAACCGCACCATACCGTCGGCACCACCGCTGACAATCGTCTGCCCATCGGCACTGATGGCGACAGAGGAGACATCATTTTTATGCCCACGCAATGGTTTAGCTAAGGGAAGACCTTGGCAGTTCCACAACCGCACAGTGCCGTCAGCACCACCACTAACAATTATCTGCCCATCGGCACTGATGGCAACAGAAGAGACATCATTTTTATGCCCACGTAAAGGTTCAGCTAAGGAAAGACCTTGGTAATTCCACAACCTCACTGTACCGTCAGCACCGCCACTGACAATCGTCTGCCCATCAGCGCTGATGGCGACAGAAGAGACATTACCCTGATGACCACGCAAAGGTTCAGCTAAGGAAAGACCCTGGTAATTCCACAACCGCACTGTACCGTCAGCACCGCCACTGACAATCGTCTGCCCATCAGCGTTGATGGCGACAGAAGAGACATTACCCTGATGACCACGCAAAGGTTCAGCTAAGAGAAGACCTTGCAGGTTCCACAACCGCACTGTACCGTCAGCACCGCCACTGACAATCGTCTGCCCATCAGCGCTGATGCCGACAGAAGAGACATTACCCTCATGACCACAGAAGGGAATCGAGACTCTTGCTTTATTCACCACCCGATTCAAACTGTTCTGAACTGATGCAAGAATCTGCTGGGGTAGTTTGTCTTGATTCTCCCCCATAGCTTGAATTGCCAAAACTAGACTATCTAGCGGTTGTAAGGGCAATAAATTCTCTACTCTAGCCGCTTTCTCTCGCAACTGGGATTCAGTAAGCGCCCTTTCCATCTCGGCAATCCGGTCTTTGTCATCGGCATCGCGGCGCTGGTAAAAATCCTCATCTTGTTGGGGTGATTGCAAATGGGGCTGGAATTGTTGCCAGCTATCCTTCACTTCGGCCAGCAATCCCTTTTGCATTAAATATTTGTCATCCGGCCTTTCGTTCAACCATTCCCGTCGGGTATTTTCTAATGTATCGCTCAACGGTCGCAAGTCTCGGTCTTGTTGTCGCCACTGGGCAAACTGCTGCCAACTTTCAATTAAAGCTTCATGGGCTAAATCAATCCAGACTTCTCCTTTTTCATCTTTCCTAGTAACTAATA
Organism: Nostoc sp.; assembly: GCF_036917555.1. Lineage (GTDB taxonomy): Bacteria > Cyanobacteriota > Cyanobacteriia > Cyanobacteriales > Nostocaceae > Nostoc. The sequence continues at coordinate 7,606 of NZ_JBALDD010000046.1, forward strand.
AGCGTCCTTTAACCAATCCCACTTCACCATCTAGCAACTCACTAAGTTGTTGCTGTTGATTGGCATCATCACCTGCAATATTTAATAATGTGGCTTTTGGTTGGCGCTGTCGGGTATCCTTTTCTCCCTCTCCTGTTCGCACTAACCGCAGAAAAATCTGCTTAATCCATTCTTTTTCTTGCTGACTGCGTTCTTGAGTTGGATATTCTTTCTCATAATCTTGGTAGTGATAAACATTTTCTGCATGGAGATTTAACACCGCAGTTAATCCTCCCAACTTCTCATACTCTTCTTGGGTTAGTTGATGTTTCTTTTGCTCGCGTTTCTCCCAGAGTTTAGTTAAGGCAAACTCTAACAATGGCAAACTCCCTGATTCTTGTTGAAGATTTGGGAGTATTTTTAATACTCCTGCTTCTTCAACACTATGAACCTGAAGCTTGGCAGGCTTGGCGATTGTTTCCTTTAAATCAACTCCAGTTAAAGGCACCATAACTGCTGCCTGGGTTTGAATCAGGTGAGTCAGAGAAGGATTATCTAAACAAAATTCAAGAAAATCGCCTCGCATAGTAATTACAACTGCTAACCGCGAATCATGAATCTCTACTACCCCAGTAAGTAGTTCAATAAATCTCTGCCGTTCTTCCTTATCTATACAAACTGTAAATACTTCCTCAAACTCATCTACCACCAGCAAAAATTTTTCTGTGTTAGCCACAGCCTCTGCATCATTGATAGGTTTAGTCAGGCTGCCTAAACTGTTGTCATTCTGAGCAATTTCAACCACAAGGGCGTATTGTGTCATCTTCTTTTGCTAAAACTATTGAGAAAATTACCTCTGTGCTTTAAAATACCCAAATTAGCCAGTGATTTACCCGTTAGAGTTAAAAACTCTAGATTTAAAATTCCAGTAGCGGTTGAACAATACGTGGTAGAAGCACAATATTAAAGTTTTAGTGGCTGGGATAAGCTCTATACCTTGTAGTCCGGTAGTAATTACGGGAGTGATGTCTAAGGGCGGGCTACGACCAGTTAAATTTCAGCTTAAGTTGATACCAATGGGCATTACCGTGCCACTACCTTGAGAAAAATCTCACATCGCGCTAGTCTTCATTGACGTAACTGCACGCTGTAACATTAGGCGATGACAAATCAACTCTCTCCAGTAATTCCCTCTTGCACTTGGAGCCGTCCTATCGGCTTAGGCTGGGACAAACCTTATACCGTCCGCTATGCAAGTAATATCGATGATGGTCCTTGGCATGGTATGCCTTTAGGCGGCTTTGGTGCAGGTTGCATCGGTCGTTCTTCACGGGGAGACTTTAACCTGTGGCACATCGACGGCGGTGAACATACCTTCAAAAATGTTCCCGCTTGTCAATTCAGTGTGTTTGAATCCAATAGTACATCTTCCCAAGCCTATGCTTTATCTACCCAAGCACCCGATGATGGCACTCTCAAGGCTTGGCAATGGTATCCGACACCTCCCGACACAGAGGGAACGGGCAATTATCACGCGCTATATCCACGTAGCTGGTTTGTGTATGAAAATATATTTCAAGCACAGTTGACTTGTGAGCAATTTTCTCCAGTCTGGGCAGGTAATTACCAAGAAACTAGCTACCCTGTGGCAATATTCCTCTGGAATGCCCACAACCCGACAGATGCACCGATTACTCTGGGCATTATGCTCACTTGGCAAAATATGGTAGGCTGGTTTACAAACGGTCTCAAATCTCCCGAAGTGCGGGTGCGCGATGATGGTAGTCCGGTTTACGAATACCAACCGCGCTGGGACGAAAGTCAAGAAAACTATAACCAGATAGTTGAAAATACACAACAGGTTGGCTGTGTTTTAGGTCGAATTGGTAGTGATGAACCTTTGCAAGAAGGTGATGGAACTTGGTGTATTGCAACGCTGAAACATCCCCAAGTAGAAATATTTCACCACAGCCGCTGGAATCCTAAAGGTATGGGTGAGGAAATATGGGAAAGCTTTGCCCAAGATGGGTCTTTGCCTAATTATGTTGATACTACTCCAGCAACAGAGAATACACAAATTGGGGCTGCGATCGCAATCCGTTTCACTCTCCAACCAGGCGAAACTCTGGAAATTCCCTTTGTCGTCGCTTGGGATTTGCCGATCACAGAATTTGCGGCTGGAGTTAACTATTACCGCAGATATACAGACTTTTTTAGTAGAAATGGCAACAACGCCTGGGCGATCGCATCCACTGCGTTACAAGAATACCAAACCTGGCGATCGCAAATTCAAAGTTGGCAAAAACCCATTCTTGACCGGGAAGATTTACCCAACTGGTTTAAAATGGCTCTATTTAATGAGCTTTATGACCTCACCAGTGGCGGTACTCTCTGGAGTGCAGCATCAGAACTTGACCCCATCGGTCAGTTTGCGGTGCTAGAGTGCTTAGATTACCGTTGGTATGAAAGTCTAGATGTGCGGTTGTATGGCTCTTTTGCCCTGCTGATGCTATTTCCAGAATTAGAAAAGTCGGTAATTCGAGCATTTGCACGGGCGATTCCTCAAGGTGATGATACTCCCCGAATCATTGGCTATTACATGACAATTAAGGCAGAAAGCCCGATTGCAGTTCGCAAAGTTGCAGGTGCAACACCCCACGATTTAGGCGCACCCAATGAACACGTTTGGGAGAAAACTAACTACACCAGCTATCAAGACTGTAATTTATGGAAAGATTTAGGTAGTGATTTTGTTTTGCAAGTATACCGTGATTTTTTGCTCACGGGTGCTGACGATGTAGAATTCCTGGCAGATTGCTGGAATGCGATCGTTCAAACCCTCGACTACCTGAAAACTTTTGATCTCGACGGCGATGGGATTCCGGAAAATTCTGGCGCACCCGACCAAACCTTTGATGATTGGCGGTTACAAGGAGTCAGCGCCTATTGTGGGGGGTTGTGGTTGGCGGCGTTAGAGGCTGCGATCGCAATTAGTGATATTTTATTAACTTACCAGATAGGTAACACAACAGAGTTGGCAGCGCAAAAATCCACTTATGAAACTTGGTTACAACAATCTCTTCCTATTTACCAAGAAAAACTCTGGAATGGGGAATATTACCGACTTGATAGTAAAAGTGGTTCCGATGTGGTGATGGCAGATCAATTGTGCGGACAATTCTACGCTCGTCTGCTGGATTTACCTGATATTGTACCGAGCGATCGCTCCCTTTCTGCTCTGAAAACTGTTTATGATGCTTGCTTTTTGAAATTCTGCAATGGTGAGTTTGGTGCTGCTAATGGTGTTCGTCGTGATGGTTCACCAGAAAATCCCAAAGCTACTCATCCCTTAGAAGTTTGGACGGGAATAAACTTTGGGCTGGCGGCTTTTCTCGTGCAGATGGGTATGAAAGATGAAGCCTTGAGGTTGACGCAAGCTGTGGTGCAGCAAATTTATGAAAATGGTCTGCAATTTCGCACCCCGGAAGCTATCACTGCAACTGGTACTTTTCGCGCTAGCACTTACCTGCGGCCAATGGCGATTTGGGGAATTTACTTAGTTATTAATTGATTGACTATCAAAGCGGTTCTCGTTTTGATGCAATACACGTAGATTTCATTGGTGTCAATTAAGCTGAAATCTTCTGACTGTATGAGTTTTCCTCTCTCCCCAAAATTGGCCTACGGTGTACACACAAGTCTGAAATAGTTTACTCACCTGGTTTTTCACGTCAGTTTTACCCCACCCTAACCCTCCCCTTGAAAGGCTACGGTGTATACACAAGTCCTTCTGACCCCCTCTAATATCATGTTCGCATAATCGCTTATGATAAAAGTCAAGAGTGCATCTATGAACTATGCCGAAACGGATCAATATAGCGACACATTTAAATATT
>NZ_JBALDD010000047.1:0-174852 GCF_036917555.1 Nostoc sp.
ATTTAAGCAAGAGCCTTTTTGGACGTTCACTCTCAGTAATATATATGTACTGTTAAATGGCGATCGCTGTGCCAGTTGCGTAAGTCCTGTTAAAATCAAATATTAGTCCTATATAATGGAGTATTTTGCGAGGCTGATAGGCTACAGTGCCACTATGCCAAAATTTAAATCAAAATCTCAGCAATCTAAAAAATCGAAAAAGCAGGCTAAAAAGGAAACTTCTACCCTTAGCCTCAAAGAACAGTTAGCCCAAAAGCGCAAATCTGCCCAAGTACGTAAAGAACTCACAAGCTTACTCACCACCGCAACCTTTGGCAGTGTCTTCGTTGGCATTCTACTTTTTTTCGTAGCTGGAATTAAAGCAGCAGTCCCCGGCGTTTTAGGGATAATAGTCATGTCCCTTTCCTACAAATATCCGCGCCAAGCCCTATATGCCTTCATTATTTACATACCTATTGGAGGTACTGTTACCTACTACTTGGGTAATAGTCCCATACTCCAATTAGCTAAAGATGCCTTTTACGTTCCAGCGCTAATTGGACTTTGGCAGACTTGCCGTAAACAGGGGCTACCTATAATTATTCCTAAAGGCATTAAAATCCCACTTTATATTGTTTTAGCTTGCAGTGTGCTAACACTGTTGTTTGTCAATGGTGGACAGCAATTTAACCCGCCTAGTGCGGGACTATTAGAAAAAGCACGCCAAGAAATACCATTAGGCATGGGAATTCTGGGACTAAAAGTATTTTTAGGCTATGTCCCCCTGATTGGTTGTGCCTACTATCTAATTCGCGATAAGCGGGATTTTCTATTTTTATTGCGCCTCCAGATTGTCATCACACTGATTTGCTGCGCGCTGGGATTTATTCAATATTTTTTACTCCTAACTGGTGTATGTCAAGGTACTAGAGGTCTGGAAGGAGATGCCTTATTTAGAGCAACACTCGAAGCTCGGTGTTATTTTGGTGGAGCGCTAGTATATAGTCCCGAAGAAGGGATTATTCGCCTACCAGGGACATTTGTAGCTCCTTGGCAGTGGGCATGGTTCTTAATTTCTAGCACCTTTTTTACCTTTGCCACTGGCTTCAACGATCCCTCCCCAATATGGCGGATAATCGGTTTAGCTTCTTTAGTGGGAGTCTTTATCGATGCTGTAATCTCTGGACAGAGAATCGCCTTAGCTTTAGTACCAATCTGCTTCGGGATTTTGCTATTGCTCACCGGACAACTTGGCAACCTGAAACGATTTATCCCCATAGGCGTGGGACTTGCCTTCATTCTGGGAATTGCGATGGTAACTAACCCTGCTGTCGTACAAGAAAGAACCGATAGTTTTGCCAGTCGTTGGAACGCCTCACCACCTCAAGATTTTATCATCCAGCAATTTGAAGAAAATTGGAAAAACGTAGACGGGCCATTGGGAAGCGGCTTAGGACGAGCAACAAACTCTGCCCGTGTGATGGGTGAAACTAAGCTTGTAGAAACCTACTACCCGAAAGTACTTTATGAAGTGGGAATTTTTGGATTATTAGCGTTTCTGGGTTTGGTAACAACTTTAACAGTTCTTGGCTTTAAAACCTATCGCTCCATAAAGAACCGTAATTTCCGCAGTTCCGGAGCAGCTTTGTGGGTGTTTATATTGTTTATTAGTTACAACACTTACTATTATCCTCTGGATGTCGATCCTGTTGCTGCCTATTATTGGTTTTTTGCGGGAGTTCTTTTTAAATTGCCAGAATTGGAGAAACAAGATAAGGAAGATGCCAACCCTCAACAAAAAAACAAGAAAAAACGTCTAAAAACAATTTAAATGAAATAAAAATGGCCAAAGATTATGATTGAAGGTCAAAAATACCTCAGTATTTCAAACCTATCTCGAAATTATCGCCATACACTTGTTTTTGATGATATTTAGTGATGAGTAAGCAATTTCGTAGTCAGGGAGAGGAATGAAAGCGAGGTTTTCCAGAAGCCGTAAAAATACAGTGTGTAAATTAAAGTAATAGCCACTTACTGGATTTCATGAAAATTAATTTTTACAAGGCTATTATAGAAGTTGTAAAATTACTTAATAAAAATTATGAATAATTGGCCATTAGTTACTGTAGTTATCGCCACCTACGGACGAGAAGAAGCGCTACGCGATAGCATTGTGGATGTCTTAAAACAGGACTATCCAAATTTTGAAGTTTTAATTGTAGACCAAACTCCAAAACACCAACCAGAAATTCAAGCCTACCTAGAAGAGATGGCAAAGGCAGGTAAAATTAAATGGTTGCGCTTAGATTGGGCAAGTTTGCCAGGAGCGCGGAATTATGCTGTGCGGCGGTCATCTGGTGAAATAATATTGTTTATTGATGATGATGTTCAGTTAACCCCTGGATTGTTAGCAGCCCATGCGAAAAATTATGTGCAAAACCCAGAGGTAGGGGCTGTAGCCGGTCGGGTTTTTGACAGAATGAAATTAGGTGATTCTAGAGGAGATTTAGAGATTGAATATCTGCCTCCCGAAGCTATGGACCCAGGAATTGCTTGGTATCATATTGATTTAGTACATACCATTAAACCCCAACAAGTACTGACAGCGAGGGGTTGCAATATGTCTTTTCGCCGCGAAATTTTTACTAAGTATGGATTGAGGTTTGATGAGAGATTTGGTGGGAGTGCAGTACGCGAAGAGTCAGATTTTTGTTTGCGGTTGCGACAAACGGGGTATAAAATTTGGTACGACCCAGAGGCCCATCTGGTGCATTTAGGCGAAGAAACAGGGGGTTGTCATGATATTAGTATGCGATCGCTAAAATATCAACTCACCTTTTATCACAACCATTTTTTACTGGGGCTGAAAAACCTGACTGTGACTCAAGCTTTGCGCTTATATGGTCGTTTATTTGACTGTCACGTTCTCGGACGCCCACCTTGTCACAAAAGCGGTTCCCCCATCAAAATTGCCACTCGCGCTATTTTCTACACTTTGGGTTTTTTCAAAGCCTTGGGTACTATCATCCAATCATTATGGAACGATGGTCAAATTTACAGTCGATTGGATGAACAAGTTTAGTTATTGGGTATTGGGCATTGGGTATTAGTTATTTAAAAAAATGACAAATGACAAATAATAAATATCAATGAAAATCTTAGTTGCTAGTCACACTTATATCGTAGACCTCAACTGTGAGAAATTACGCGCTTTATCTCAACTAGAACCTGATATAGAAGTTACAGTTGTAGTGCCAAAGCGCTGGAAACCCGGCGGTGTGCAAAACAGAATTATTGAAACTGAATACTGTGATGAAGGCACATTTAGAATAGTTCCAGTTTCTAATTTTAGTCAAAATCATCAGGGACTCCTTACCTTTGGCGCTGATTTGATATCTTTATTCAAACAATTTCGTCCGCAAATCATCCAAGTAGAACAAGGTTCTAGAGCATTAGCTTATACTCAAATGATTGCCTTAAATAAGCTATTAGGACTCAAGGCAAAAAATGTATTTTTTACCTGGTGGAATTTACCATATCATTTGAAATTACCAGTTGCTTTGTTAGAAAAATATAATCTCAATCACAGCCACGGTATTATTTCTGGCAATCAAGATGGAGCAGAAGTTTTGCGAGAACGAGGATATAAAGGGGCAATTCGAGTCATGCCACAACTGGGTGTAGATGAAAGTTTATTTACTCCCAAAGCCCAGCCAGAGTTAGCAGCTAAGTTGGGCATTGAAAAAGAGGATTTTGTAGTAGGCTTTGTTGGGCGATTTGTACAAGAAAAGGGTTTGTTAACACTTTTACAAGCCTTAATTATATTGAAAAATAAAACTTGGAAATTACTACTACTTGGACGAGGAGAGTTGCAAACTGAATTACTCAAAATCGCGGTACAAAATAATATTCAAGAACGGCTAATCTTGATCGAAAGTGTTCCCCATGACGAAGTTGCAAACTATATCAATTTAATGAGTACTTTAGTATTACCTTCAGAAACAACTTACAAGTTTAAAACCTTAACTTCTGTTGGCTGGAAAGAGCAATTTGGTCATGTACTAATTGAAGCGATGGCTTGCCAAGTTCCCGTGATTGGTTCTGATTCAGGGGAAATTCCCTATGTAATTGGTGATGCTGGCTTAGTATTTCCTGAAGGTGATGCTCAAGCTCTTGCTAATTGCTTAGTTCAATTAATGGATAAACCAGATTTTGCTCATAATCTCGGTGAAATGGGTTATCAAAAAGCAATGATTCAATATACAAATAAAGCTTTGGCTAAACAGCAATTAGAATTTTATCAAGAGTTAGTCATTAGTCATTAGTCATTATTGAATAACAAAGAACAAATAATGAAGGACAAATGAAAGATGACAAATAACAAAAAAATTAAAGTATTACAAATTGTCCCTTCAATTTCTCTAATTTACGGTGGGCCTAGTCAAATGGTACTGGGATTAGCTCCAGCGTTAGCAAAAGAGGGAGTAGAAGTTACAATTCTCACAACTGATAGTAATGGCGATAATGGACAAACACCTCTGGATGTTCCTTTAAATCGCCCAATTAAACAAGATGGCTATGAAATAATTTATTTTCGTTGCGCGCCGTTTCGTCGCTACAAATTTTCTTTAGATTTATTAAACTGGCTAAAACGTCATGCTCATGAGTTTGACATAGCACATATTCATGCTCTATTCTCGCCAATAATTAGTGCTTCTGCTCTTGTATGTCGTCAGCAAAAGCTACCTTATATTTTCCGTCCTTTGGGTACTCTCGATCCGGCTGATTTACAGAAGAAGAAGCAATTAAAACAGCTTTATGCCGCAATTATAGAACGTCAAAATTTAGCTCGTGCGGCAGCAATTCATTTTACCAGCGACCAAGAAGCTAAAATATCAGAACGTTTTGGAGTATCTACGCCAGATTTGGTAATTCCTTTGGGTGTGATTCCCCGTCAATCTTCTATTAAAAATGTATGTAGTCAGTTAGAAATACCAAAGGATATGCCATTAGTACTGTTTATGTCACGGATTGACCCGAAAAAGGGGTTGAATTTGTTGATTCCGGCGCTAGAGAAGCTGTTAGCGCTTGGTTATAAGTTTCATTTTGTCTTAGCTGGTACTAATCCCCAAGAACCAGATTATGAACAAAAGATAATATCCCAAATTCAAAATTCACCATTGCGATCGCACACTACAATTACTGGCTTTGTCACTGGTGAACTCAAAGTTAGTTTACTACAAGCTGCTGATTTATTTGTCTTACCTTCCTACTACGAAAATTTTGGGATTGCTGTAGCTGAAGCGATGGTAGCAGGTGTACCCGTAGTCATTTCTGACCAAGTGCATATTTGTCAACAGATACGTGATAGCGAGTCGGGTTGGGTAGGTGCAACAGATGTTCAAGCATTGGTAGAGTTACTACAAGAAGCTTTGGAAAATCCTCAAGAACGCCAACGCCGGGGATTAAACGCCCAAAAGTATGCCTTGGAAAATTTTAGCTGGGATGCGATCGCCAAGCAAACAATCCAAGTCTACCAGAAAATTCTGGCAAATAAATTAATTTAACCCAACGCAGACAACAGCAATTTTTGCCAAATAGGCGCTAAAACTGCTTTGACAACAATATCCGCAATTACAAAACCAATCCCAATCAACATATAAGTTTTCGGAAAGGGAGATTTCGGAACTTCGCCTCTGATGCGAGTTACTAGATTTAATCCTAAAGCAGCTAAAGCTACTCCAGTGGCGATAAACCCGATTATCCGCAAAATTGACCACGGATACCACCCTAAGATAGCTGCTAGCCAGGGTTTAGCACTAACTTTTACTAATTCTGCAACATAAAAATTCATATAGTTCAGCATCCAAGTGCCGAATATTAATGCCATGCTACTTAAGGTGACAACGCAGAGAATACAAAAAATCCCGTAGTGCAATAAATGGTCTGGTAAAAATGAACCCAGTGTTCCTTCTGAACCTTCTCCCGTGCGAATCCAGTGCAACATCTCTGTAGTGTATGACTGTCCACGGAGGATGACTTTTGCTGCTGTTTCTGGTGCGATGGCTGTTGCTATAATTACGGCAATACTCTGCAAAACTCCCCACAGTAACATCCACCAAAAAGCACTTTTATATTGTTGATGACGTACTTGTAAAAAGAAAATGGGATAAGGGACAGCAGCACCTAAAATTGGCATCAACTGGGGAACTCCAAAAACAAAACTCGCAGTTGTGCTGAGGATAACACCAATCACTAAAAAGGTTACTATCATTATAAGTAATTCAAAAATAAGAAATATTTTGTAGTCTTTATTCTCAATACTTGCGTTATAAAATTAATTTTTAACAGTTTATAAATTTCTCAAAATCTTGTATCTATGCTAAAAAAGTTTCTTGTAATTCTGCAATAATGTGGAAATGTTGCAGCTCAATAAGCCTAAACCTGCAATAGCTTGTAGTCATCTATCGCCCTGATATTTGCAATCCTCTATGTAAAGAAAAATCTGTAGGGAAAACATATTAATTAAATGCATATATGTGTATTTTAGTCAATAGTTTTTACATCTTTTTTTTCTTTATCTGAGAGCGTTGATAACCTAAAATTTTGTTTCAAACTGCTAAAGTCCGATTGAGAAATCGGAGTTTATGTCATGATGGCATACTAGAATATATATGCCTTTCTAACTACAGGGAATCTCTCATGGCTCTCCGTCTAGGTGACACAGTACCCAACTTTACGCAAGCCTCAACACACGGCGACATCGATTTTTACCAATGGGCAGGTGACAGCTGGGTTGTGCTGTTCTCTCACCCTGCTGATTTTACACCTGTTTGTACGACAGAGCTTGGCACAGTTGCCAAGCTCAAACCAGAATTTGACAAGCGCAATGTTAAAGCGATCGCACTCAGCGTTGATGACGTAGAATCTCACAAAGGCTGGGTGGGAGACATTGAAGAAACTCAAAGCACCACCCTTAACTACCCAATTTTGGCGGATGCAGATCGCAAGGTTGCTGACCTTTACGATATGATCCACCCCAATGCTAATGCAGCTGTGACAGTGCGATCGGTCTTCGTGATTGACCCCAATAAGAAACTCCGTCTCTCTTTTACCTATCCTCCTAGTACGGGACGCAACTTTGATGAACTTTTGCGGGTGATTGATTCTCTACAATTGACTGATAACTACAGCGTGGCGACACCAGCTGACTGGAAAGATGGAGACGATGTTGTAATTGTCCCCTCACTCAAAGATCCAGAAGTGCTTAAAGAGAAATTCCCCAAAGGTTATGAGGAAGTCAAACCCTATCTGCGGCTAACTCCTCAGCCGAACAAGTAAATCTGAAAATGATTTTGGATAAAAAAGCAAAGACGCCAAGATATAACTTTGCGTCTTTGTTTTTTGCGTGAGAATATAGTCAGTGGGCTAGCATCCGAACCTGAAGGAAATCCCTATGTTCTCATCCCCTTTGGTTTTGCAAATTCCGTCATCAATGCAAATGACAGACGAACAATTTTTTGAATTCTGTCAGGTAAATCGTGATTTACGCATTGAGCGAAATAAATTTGGAGAATTAGTAATTATGCCTCCCACTGGTTCAGAGGCAGGAAACCGAGAAGGTAATATATTTGGACCGTTGTGGGTGTGGTCAGAACAAGATGGTACAGGTATAACTTTTAGCTCTAGTACCGGATTTAAGCTATCAACAGGTGCGGAACGATCTCCAGATGCTTCCTGGATTAAATTAGAACGGTGGAATGCTCTATCTCCAGAACAACAGCGAAAGTTTGCCCCCATTTGTCCAGATTTTGTAGTCGAACTCAAATCTCCTAGCGACAACCTGCAAACTTTGAAGGAAAAAATGGAGGAATATATGAATGAGCCAGGAATACAGTTAGGCTGGTTGATTGACCGTAAGCAGTGTCAAGTTTATATTTATCGTCCTAGATTGCCAGAAGAGTGTTTAGATAATCCTGCTAGTGTTAGCGGCGAGTTGGTATTACCTGGATTTATTTTGAATATGAGTAAAGTTTGGTAAGAAAATTTTATTTAAATTTAGGCTGGCGACTATACAGCAATTTAAATTGGTAAATTGGCGTGACATCAAAGGGTAATTGAATGGTAAAAATGCTACCTTTGCCTAATTGACCAAATAATTACTAATTCGTAATGACGCTCTATGACTCGCTAACGCTGCGCTAACGTAATTCGTAATTAAAGAGGGTTCAAAAATAATTACTAATTATGTTGACTCTGCACATTGAAACTACCTTGATGTGACTAAATAATTGCCTTAGCGATCGCTAATCCTAATCCAGAACCGCCAGTTTTACAAAAGCGTAGGCGCAGCCCGCCGTAGGCATCGCTATTCACACAATAAAAGCGATCAAAAATCCGAGTCAGTTCCTGGTGAGGAATGCCAATACCTGTATCTTGAACCTGAATCACAGTATAATTTTCACTGCGATCTAAGACAACAGTCACCTTTTTGAATTGTAGTGTGTATTGAATTGCATTGATAATTAAATTAGAAACCAGACGATAAAGCTGGTCAGAATCGCCTACGATATTCAGAGGTTGCTCGACTCTGATTGCAGATGCCAGTGTTACTTTAGCAGAAAATGCGATCGCTACAAATTCCTCAATTAAGTCGTTGACAATATCATTCAAGCAACATAGTTTATGTCATAATGGGATATATTGCCGATCTAGGCGAGCTAAGAGAACCTGCGATCGCAATCAAGCGTCCTGAATTATCAAAAAAACGTACATAGTAGTAGCCTTGATGGATGGCGCTGAGAATATGCCGTTTAGAATTTGACTGCAATGAAAGCTATCGGGGCTAACGACCCAAAACAACCGCGCAGCGTCTCGTAGAGAGCGCCATTACAAATTAGTATCACTTGTTGTACCAAGCTTTTCGCCACTGTTGCATTTCTTTAATCTCTATCTCTTGGGCTTTAACAATTTCTTGGGCTAATTTCTTGATTTCAGGGCGCTTAGACTTACTTAAGGCATCTTGCCCCATTATTACAGCCCCTTCGTGGTGAGGAATCATCGCATTGATAAAGTGCAGATCAAATTCAGCATCGGCTGCACCTAAGTCTTGACTCATCATCATAGCTTTCATTTGGTCAGATGACATTTCCATCGTATGACCCATTTGACTGTCATAAGCCATTGGTTTATCTCCCGCCTTGGCATACCAAGCTTGTCGCCACTGCTTCATCTGAGTGATTTCTTGGTTTTGCGATTTGATAATATTGTCTGCTAGTTTTTTGATTTCAGGACGTTTTGATTTCACCTGAGCAACATTCGCCATTTCCACAGCCCCTTGATGGTGCGGTATCATAGCGTCGATAAATCGTAAATCAAAATTAGCATCGGCTGGGCCTAAATCCACTCCCATGCTGTGATTCATCATGCCACCACCGTGATTCATCATCTGCTTGTCGTTAGCATTAGTGGCGGTTTCCTTTGGCGCTTGGCTTTGGTTCTGGGAAGCAGTACTAGCACAGCCTGTAATTAACCCACCGCCTGAAGCGATCGCAGTAAAAGTTAGCGCCAAAAAGCCATTCCTTAAAAATAGCAGTTGCATAAATCTTACCTAACAGTTTTCTAATTCTAACGATCTTACTAATGATCCAATGAAATTAAGATGAAATCTAAAGATCCCCAACAACTTTTACGAAGTCGGGATCTTGTTTCTCATTTCTATATTGTCACCAATACCTACATTGTCAAAAGCTAGCAATAGTCATTTATTAGCTTCTGCCAAAGCAGGCGATCGCATTTTTGCAGTTACAATTCGCAAAGCTGCCGAAAAACTGCGCTGCTTCAACAGTAGCAAATGGGAAAATTTTAGCCTGAGACATACAAGCAGCGATGATTGTAAACGGTACGATCGCAACTCGAACCGCTTGCTCTGCACTGAATGACTATAGAGTAGCTACAAAAGTTATCTCATAACATTTAACCTTCATTCTTCTGTAATTTGGATTCCAAAATGCGAATCTACCAAGGGCGATAATGCCTAATGGTACAATAACAGAAGCATGAAAGCGTGAATACAAAACTCCTCCTTTCTCCCCAAGAACTCACGTTACTGTTAGTAGAAAAATCATCAAAAACTGTCATTATTGATACGCGAAGTCAAGAAGATTATGCTATTTCTCATATTTCTCAAGCCATAAATCTTAGAGATTTTTTCACCTATCTTTTAGAGAATTCTTCCCCAGGAGGATTAAAGGAATTGCAAGAGTATTTTGCAGAAATTATGAGCAGCGTAGGAATATCTGGTGCAGAACAGTTAATTGTTTATGAAGATGCTTTAAATAAAGGTTATGGTCAATCTTGTCGAGCAGCTTTCTTACTGAAATATTTGGGTTGCGCTCAGGTATCTATTTTACACGGAGGATATAGAGCATGGCTAAAGGCAGAATTACCTACTACCGATGAAGTACCGCAGCGTGAAAGCAGCATATTTAGATTGCATCCTAATGCTGACATAATGGTGACTACCACCGAGATGTTGCAAGCAATTGAAAATCCAGCAATTATTAAATTAGATGTGCGCGATCGCAATGAATGGCTTGGGTTGAGTTCTTCTCCCTACAATCCTGATTTTTGTCCTCGCAAAGGTAGAATCCCTAATGCAGTATGGTTAGCATGGCATCATCTAATGAATTCTGAATCGGAAATTCCCACGTTCCGATCGCCAGATGAAATCCGAGAAATTTGTCAGTCAGTAGGTATTACTTCCGAGTCTGTTGTGTATATTTACTGCTTTAAGGGTTCAAGGGCTGCGAATACATTAATAGCCCTTGAAGAGGCGGGAATTTCTGCTAGAAATTATTTTGGCTCTTGGAATGAATGGTCTCGTGATTTTGCACTACCAATTGATAGCAGAGTCACGTCGCTTCTCTACGAGACGCTGCGTGTAGCTTGCTTCCCCAAAGGGGTACGCTCCGAATTCAAAATTCAAAATTCAAAATTCAAAATTAATGATCCCCATAAATAAATTTAGGGGCTTGTATCCTTTTCGTTTTCGGTCATCAATGAGCGTATAAAGCAATACACTTTTGTTGAGAATGTGAGTAGCATTATTGCGTTACTACAGTGCAAATACATCAGCACTTAATCGAACGCTGAATAAACCTTACAACACTACGCTAAATCTCCGATTTAGTGGTGCAATAATTAAGTGGCGGGTCTGAATTACCTACCCATTGATTCTGATTCCTGAATTCTTCTTCAATCAAACATCAACATTTATCTGTTCTATCTGTCTAGCAGCTTTATCCCAAAGCTTTGCTGAAGTCTCATCTTGCCAATGAGTTCTCAGATTTTCCGCTTTTTTGTGACATATTCGCTCTAACATTTCTAAGATTGCAGATAATGTCAATTTATTAATTAATGATTCTAAAACTTCCATATATTCTTTTTGCATGATAGTTACCTCCTTAACGTCATCTGATATATGCTGACAAAACACACTTATTCTTAAATAAGATATTAAGACTTTTTGCGGAGTGATACTAACATTCTGCCAGCTTATATACGCAGTTTAACCTATTTTGAAAATTTATTTTTAATAGATGAAAAAACTGTTTAATTCAAATAATTCCTCACAAGTTCCTCAAGTTTTTTATCTAACTTAAAAATAGGGTTAGATAACTAAAAAGTATGAATTGTAATCCGATGGGCTATATTCTACTGGAGGCGATGGCTTCTCTACGAGACGATTGTGAAGTGCATCAAGGCAACAAGTTTGAACTAGCTTTTCTAAAAGTGTCTTGATTCATCGCCTGAATATTACTGAAGTTATCAATCAACTTGCAATGCATCAGGCAGATAAAATCAACTGTGTATTTTCATATTGCCGCGCAAGCCCTCTCTATCCCCCTATAAACTTGTTTTGCACGGTACAACACAAAACTCTGATGTCTACTTCCAAGCTAGAGAAACTGTCAATCCTTACTATCTAACTTGTGCAGACATCACCCAAAAAGTCATGGATAAATTTGCTGCGATGACTGAGCGACAATATCAACTATTTGAATACCACGACGACCCAGCAGCCGAACTGCAAATTTTCACATTACTCCAACGCTCACCTATTAGGTAATTTCTGGAGGCAAAAGCTCATCTATGCCAAATATTTACTAAGAAGTGTTTGAGCTATTTTACAGCAATTTTCATGTATTTGAAGCAGATCTATCCTAAGGGCACAGCAATGCTGTGCCCCTACCGCGTGGTCTATTTACCTGAAAATAGCTGTAAAGTCAAAATCTTTTCTAATATCTGAAAATTTTGCAACAGTTTGCGAAATGAGGGAATGGGCATTGGAAGAGGCAGAGGTGCAGAGGGGAAAGACTTACTGCAACTTCTCCCCTGCTCCCAGCATCTCTCTATTCCTCAGTCCCTATTTACTCGAATGCGACTTTTCCGGCATGACTATATTAGTGTGATTTGCCTTGCCATTTTTGCCGTTAGTATTTCCGTTAGCATTGCGGGGATGGATAACACCATAACCACCGTGATTACGTTCGTAAATTACATTAATCTCTCCAGTTTCAGAATTGTGGAACATATAAAAGTCATGTCCCACGAGTTGCAGTTGTTCTAGGGCTTCTGCAATGGTCATCGGCGGCATGGAAAAATATTTGGTGCGGACGACTTCGTTGGGCAATTCAGCGGTGCGATCGCCAATTAAATCTGTTACTATCGACTCTGGAATAACTACTTCTGTTGGTTGAGTATGAGTTTTGTGGTCTTGACGCCGTTCTTTATATTTCCGCAATTGACGGGCAATTTTATCTGCAACTAAGTCAATGCTGGCATATAGACTTTCGCTGCTTTCCTCGGCACGAATAATGCTACCATTAGCATAAATAGTTACTTCAGCCGCTTGTCTTGGATTAATTCGGGGATTCCGGGCGACGCTAAGATGCACATCCACTTCATTTGTAATGCTTTGAAAGTGACTAACTGCTTTTTCAATTTTTTGATGTACATACTCACGAATCGCATCGGTGATTTCAATATTTTTGCCGTGGATGACAAGCTTCATGTAATACTCTCCCGCTGAATATTTTGGATGTGTGAATTTGCTTTGTATGAAAAGAAATTGCGGTAAGGTTTATTACTCCCGCCAAAACAAATTGTGAACTATATTGTATCTACTGCTGTTAAGCTGTCTCTCAGCTTACTGCATCTGAGGAATTGTCAAGTATACTCTTAATTTACCTCCTCATCTCTGCGCTGATGTCTAATTGTATATCCAATTAGCACTCAAGAGTTAAGCAAATCTAATTTTAGCTCCTATGACTACCTTTTCCTTTAAAGGAATGCTTACAGAACTGTTGATAGTTGCTCCTTCTGTGTTCGATTGAGGTTTGCTTGCTGTTGTTCAACAATACAAGGCTTTGTGGAAGTTTGATTCCGTTTAAAATGCAAACAATCGTATTAAAGTCATCAGCCAGTACATTCTTCCTTATTATTGTCTTGGCATAATGCTTATTGCAGAGAATTCCTCCTAAAACCTATTGAGGTTATATATTCAAGCTAGCACTTTGTATTTTCTAATGCATCTTCCCTTGACTTTCCTTTAAAATCCTTTGCAAAGCTTGACAATTGTTGATTCTAATTTTGTAACTTGAAATATATTTAGTTCTTTATACGGTTGAATTTTAGCATGATCCATAGTAATAATAAACCACATAAAAACATTTGTTTGCTATATAACCAAGGATTAATGCCTTACTTGGAAGCTCATGGATGGCAGCGATCGCTTCTAACTGAGCGCATTCATGACCCCAGTCTAGATGATGTGTTAATTTTGCTAGAACATCCACCTGTCTACACTCTGGGGCAAGGAAGCAACTCAGATTTTATCAAATTTGATATTGACCCTTCGGCTTCGCTCAGGGTAAACAGTCAGTATGATGTGCATAGAGTTGAACGAGGCGGCGAGGTTACTTACCATTGTCCCGGTCAACTCGTGGGCTATCCAATTTTAAATCTGCAACGTTATCGTAAAGACCTCCATTGGTACTTACGGCAACTCGAAGAAGTAATAATTCGTGTATTGGCAATTTATGGATTGCAAGGAGAAAGAATTCCGGCTTTTACTGGCGTTTGGTTGCAAGGGCGAAAAATTGCGGCTATTGGTATTAAAGTCAGCCGTTGGATTACTATGCACGGCTTTGCGTTAAATGTTTGTCCAGATATGACAGGCTTTGAGCGGATTGTACCCTGCGGTATTTCTGATAAACCTGTAGCCAGTTTAGCCGAATGGATTCCAGGTATCACCTGCCAAGAAGTGCGTTTTTATATAGCACAATCTTTTGCCGAAGTCTTTGGCGTAGAATTAATAGAATCTCAGCCTCAAGGATTTTTTTAGTCTGAGTAAATTCAGCTTGTAATATGTAATAAATACTATAGCAGTCCTATTTAAATTGTGAGACACTTATGAGAGTAGTCCATATTTAATAGTATCAAAATAACTATTTAATACCGATTTGAAAAAAGAATGTGATAGATACAAACCTGAAAAGCCAGATTAAATCAGACTTTTTGAATTTTGAATTGGTATAACTGCAGTTGTCAAAGCTAGAATCTGATTATTTTTAAATTTCTATACTAACTTTTTACGGCTGTTAAGCACAGCTTTGCACGTGAATTACTCAAATAATCTCCAGGTATATGCCCCATCGATAACATCTCTCAGAGAACGTGATTGGACAGCTTTGATAGAACTATTTGATAGAGATGACGGTGATGAAATTGAAGCTGATATCCACAGTAGTTTATTTTGGCTAATACCTGAACTTTGTTGGGAAGATGATCCCTTTGATTTCTTGCGCGAGTACCTTTAAGTAGTGCTGAAGTTGACGAACTTTATCAAAAACTTCTGTGATATCACCTTCTCGGTCGAAAGCATGAACCACTCGTGTGTGCTTGCTTACAAGGTTTTCTATAGTGGTGAGTGCTTCTACCCACCTGTAAGATTCAATAGTCCAAAGGGACGGTTTCGGGCTTCCTTTCGGGCTGCTGCTTGTCGTTTTTTCTTCTCTGTCGGGGTTTCATCTTTTGGTGGTTTTGGCTTTGGCTCTCGATTCCAGAGTTTTTGCCACAACAGACCTATGGATTGACCAATCTTTGGCTATATAGCTAAAGCGCTGTGTAATATTAAACCGTTACCTCCCTTACCAATTGGACCATAACTTTCTTTTTTAACCGCCGTCCCAAAGCTTACCCATTAATGAAACAACAACCTAGAAATCAATTACAAACTGCTTGATTTAAATGTGTCCTGGCTTATTTCGGTGACTGTCACCTAAAGCCAATTCCCCACTAAAACATAGGGTGCCCAATAAAATGGATGTCCTTTATCCTTCAAAACAAACTCTTGAGCACGACGTAGGGCTTCTGCTTTACTTAAATTGGTATCTTGTGTTAACTGTCGATAGAATTCACTCATCAGAACAGAGGTAGATTTATCGTCTACTTGCCACAGTGAAGCCAGAGTACTGCGTGCACCGGAACGCACAGCGACACCAGCAAGCCCCAAAGCAGCACGCTTATCTCCAGTCGCTGTTTCACAAGCACTGAGGACAAGTAATTCTATTGAAGGAGGTACGCGATTGGAGCGCCCTACCACTTGTTCTCTAGTTTGCAGTATTTCACGCAACAGTTTAATATTAATATTGCCGTTCCAAGCAAGAATATATGTATCTTCAACTTTAGAACTGAATTTGCCGTGAGTTGCTAGGTGAACCACAGGAAAAGAAACTGAACTGACTTGCTGCCCAATGTTAGTCTCAGTAAAATCTTGGTTGATGAGTTGTTTAGAAGGAATAATAGACTCTATTTGCTGCAATTCGGTGGCGACATTTGGTAGGGAACTAAAGCCAAGGCGAGATTCTGTTAATCCGCCGATTAATGCTTCAAATCGTCTCCGTTTTTGTTTGGGTGCTAGCAGTTGCAAACCGGGCGAAAGGGCGACACTGTATTTTTCTATCAAATATTGTTTGCCGTCGTAAAGCGCGGCCATTGGGATATTCTGCAACGAACCATCCATCACAAAAACTAGATTTTTGACATTGCTTTGCTCCAAGTCTGCAATGGCAGGTTTCATAATCCAGTTATATACTTCTTGGGAAAGGTCTTCGCGATCGCGAAATGTATAACGTTGTTCTAATTTTTGTCGCAGTGCTTCTAAAGTGTTTTCTACTTCAACTTTGGGTTTGTAAGTCGTGTAATGCCGTAATTCTTGAGAATGCGGTAATTTGACAATTATTTCGATGCGGTCTGCTAAGATAATTGAATAAAAAACTGCTGTCACTGGATTAGCATTGTCCACCACTTCGTCAATCTGCGTTGGCTGGATGGTAATACAAGTATCTTGGAAAAAGTTGTCTAATTCAGCCAATTGTAAAGCTTCAATCACATCGCGAGCTTGCTTTAAATTTTTCTGACTGACTTGTTTAGTTACTGCTTTGTCAGTCGAGGTTTGGTTCGATTGCAAAAGTAATCCTACCAATTGACGATATACTGGTTCTACTTCATCTCGAAAGTCAAATTGAATGTCGGGATTAAGAGCTACCAAATCACTGCGTAAAGTATAAAGAGTTTCCACTGCTGTGGTGTAAGCTGCTACTGCTCTTTCTGAATCTCCCTGTACCAAAAGCAGGCGTCCGAGTTGCCATTCCCACTGATAAGCAATATCCGGTGCATTTATGATCTGAGCAAGATTTAAAGCTGACTCGGTATATCGCTGTGCGTTTGACAATTGTTTTTTCATCTCATAAAACTGAGCCAGATAACCCAGACTATAAGACTCGGCTCGTTGGTCTTTAATGTCTTTGGCTTGTTGCACAGCGATGTTTAATAGCTCGACAATTTCTTCGGGATTTTGGATTTTAGCTCTTTCCTTGGCTCCTGCTTGGAAATCCTGATTTTGGATTGGGGAATTGAAAATTTCTCTTGTTGTCTGCTTCTGTGCCTTTTCAAGACAAACCAAACTCTGGACAAAATTTATTCTGGCGTATATTGCGGCTCGACTGGGGGTTAAATTGGAGAGTGCAGATTTAATTGCTCCAAGATATTCGCTCGTTGGTTGTTCCCTAAGAAACTGCAACACACTCAAGCGATTGAGTTGGGCTTGTACAACAGTAATGGGATAACTTGACTTATTAGCGATTTTATGATAATAATCAGATGCTATTTTGAAGTAATTGCTATCCTCTGTTTGGGTGATGGCTATTTGTCCACACCGCGACGGGAGAAAATTATCCTCGGTAGTGCTTTCTTTGATGAGATTTCTCTTGCCCCTTGCGAATGCGGCATTGCCTAAACTGAGTAAAGTTGAACTTTCTTCTTGTGGCGATCGCAACTGTTGCGCTACTACCAAACTTTGCTCTAGCATTTTCTGAGACTTTTCTATATCTCCACTAGCTAGCAGCCAATTCCCCCAACTTCGCAATCCAGCAGCTTTTAAAAGCGAGTTTGGCATGGAAAGGAGATTTTTTTCTACCTGCTCAAATATTTTCATTGTGCGGCGGTAAAGTCCCAAGGATTGGAAAGCTGTAGCCTGGTTAATTAAAGTACCAGTATTGCCAGCAGTATCGCCAATTTCAGTATAGGTTTTAGCTGCCTTTTGCCATGATTGCAAAGCATTCTCAACTTGCCCCAGTACTAATTGTAAATTGCCTTGAGTGTTGAGAACCAGAGCAAGAATGTGTTTTGCATTACTAGTACTTAAATTTGATTGCTTTAATAAATCGAGACTAGTTGTAATTGCAACACTTGCTTGGTTCCAATGTCCCAATTTTTGCTCACTCAAGGAAAGAAAATTTAACGCCAAAGCTTGGTTCAGCACGTCATTTTGGGACTGATAAACCTGTGCAGCCTGCTGAAAACTTTGCACCGCAAAGGCAAATTGTCCTGATTGGTATAAAGTCTTGCCCTTCTGCATCAGTTGTTCTATGCTTTCAGGCACTTCAGTATGGGATATGGAAGCATTGCTAATTGGCTGACTTGATCGGAGGGGGACTTTCTCAATAACTGGGACAATGGAAGCAGCCGATAGCAGATGAACACCAAAGCTGAAAGTGAATCCCAGCAAAGCTAACAGGATAATTTGCCACTTGCGAAATATACCCTTTTTTCTAGCCGTGTCCAAAAAATTAGGTCTTGCCATTCCAAATCTACTCCAAAACAATCACCATTGCCCTATGCCCCGTGTCCATTACTTGGCAATTGATGACTGACATCCAGATGATGAACTCCCTACTTGGTGTGGTGTTGCGGTAGGAGCGTAAGCTGTAAGAATCACTTCCCCATTCTGATTAATTATCCACCCCTGCGCTTCTACAATTTGAGTAGGGCTTAAGGATTTATTCTCTCCCCCTTGTTCCCTTATCCCCAGAGGGGACTCCGAGTTCCCCTTATCTTTTTCTCCCTCTCTTCCCTTTGATAGAGCAGTGAGTCGCCAATCTTCCCATACCGCATCAGTATTAAGTGTGTTGTTAGGAGAGGGAGGTAAACCACCATGTCCGGTATAAGTGAAACTACTCTGAGCAGTTCTCGCGCAGATGTTATCGTCTACTAAACGGGCGACATCCACCACATCTGTTGTTAAAGAAACTAATCCTTTACTAGGATCTGTATCAGGGGTATTGATTTGTATATTTCCGCTCAAGTCAGGACTTGCTCCTTTTGCAGTAATGCTACTTATTAGCGGGAATGATGTTGTTTGAGATTGAAAACCAAAGATTTGAGCAACATTAATCTTGACATTTCCACCACGAAAGTTTTCAGAATCAGCACGAATATTACTATTTTCATTTTGAACTGTAACAAGAAAAGCATTTTTGCCATCGATTGTAATATTACCACCAGTAATATTATTTCCAGACGCTTTAGTAGTAATTTCACTATTACGACGCATTAATAATAAATCTCTTGGATTTAGATTTATATTGCCTTGTCTTGCAATAGTGTCGGCTGAAATTTTGCCTTGGTTGTCAAGACTAATCAAATCAGCATTTACCGTTAAATTACCTGCTGCTCCATTTCCCTTACTGCTGCTAGATAGTTCGGCGTCATTGGTAATAAAAAGTGACCTAGTTGTAATATCAACATTCCCTGCATCGCCCACAGCATTTTCTCCTACCTTACTCTCAATCGTACTTGGCAATCCATTAGCGCTTGCTCCGTCAATAGATACCATATCTTGAGCAATAATGTTTATTTTTCCTGCATTCCCTTCTCCATCTGTGCCTGCACGCAAGTTTGCACCATTTCGTAAAAAAAGTGAGCCTGTATTAATGTTAATATCATTTGCCGCACCTGTTCCTTGAGGTAACACAAGACTATAAGCACCACTTCTGTTGTTGTTATTGCCTACACCATCAAATAAAACGAAATCAGTGGCGTTGATATTGACTATACCAGCATTTCCATTACCATTTGTACGAGTAGCCAAGAGGGCACCATCAGTGACTTTCAATGACCTAGCAGTGATATTTATATCGCCTCCATTACCAGGTTTAATACTCGCAACTTCGGTGTAAATGCCTCCGGGAAAACCTTTTTGGTTAACTCCACTTAAATTAACGGAATTAGCGGCATTAATACTTACACTGCCAGAATTTCCTTCTCCTAGAGTGCTTGTTGCTATAAAAGAACCATCACTCAGGGTCAAAGAATCCGCTTTAATATCTATATCACCTCCTTTACCATTGGCATTTTCTTGTGCTCTACTATAAGCTCCTCCCTCAGTTATAAAAGACACATTATCTCGTGCTTGAATACTAATATTACCGCCGTCTCCTAATCCATAAGTATCAGCCTGGAGCGAGGAACCACTGGCAACTGAGAGTGAACCTGTGGTAATGCTGATATTACCTGCTTTACCCTTTACTTGCCCTCCTAACAGGGTTTTTATAGAACTTCCATCTAATAAAGAGACGGTATCGCGGGCATTAATGATGACATTACCTGCATTTCCTTCTTTGCTGTAGCTTTCTGCTGTTAATTTGGCTTGATTAGTGAGCTGAAGCGAACCTGTAGAGATTTTTATTATACCTCCGTCGCCTAATCCTTCGCCATATCCTTCCAAACCTACGCTGCTAGCAGCATAAGTGTTACTACCATCAAATCGAACCGAATCGATAGCATCAATTATTACATTACCTGCGTTGCCTTGACCGAAAGTACCTGCTGTTAAAAATGATCCATCAGTAACCGAAACTGACCTTGCTTGGATTGAAAGGTCATTTCCATTTCCTTTGCCGCCTCCTTGGACTGTGGTAACCGCTCTACTATTATTTGTAAAGGATACATTATCGCGAGCCTGTATTTTCACACTGCCCGCATTTCCTTTTGCAATGGTACTGGCATCAAGAATTGAATTATTGGCCAGCGTGAGTGAACCCGTGTTGATTTTTATAATCCCGCCATTACCTTCTCCTTTTTCAACTCGGCTGAAGGCAAAGGAATTATTATAAAAATCAACGGTATTAGCAGCATCAATTGTTAAATTGCCAGCATCTCCCGTACCTAAAGTACTAACCTTTAATTGAGAGTTGTTACCAACTAACACAGAATCAGCTTGAATCTGCAAATCTCCACTTTTTCCTACACCTGTAGGTTCTGTAGGTTGTAAAGTAGTTGAGCCAATACTTTCATCTAGAAAAGAGACTTGTCCGCGAGCATTGATATTGATATTGCCGGCATTACCTGGACGCTGCAAGGAATGATCATCTACGGAACGAGTGTAAATTCCAGCTCTGTCCTTTACGGTCAATAAGCCAGTAGTAATATTAATATCACCAGCATTGCCGGCGCCATTGGTTCGAACCTGATTTCTAATTTCGCTTCGGTCTTGTATCCTGATTGCTTCGGTGGCATCAAGAGTAATATTTCCTGCTTTTGCAGTTGCTGATCCCAAATTTGCCTCGATACCAGCATTGAGTGCACTTCCTTTTAACAAATCTATGTTGCGTGCGTTGACTGCAATACTACCACCAGTCGCATAAGAAACATTAGCGATCGCTCCATTATTCAAAAATACATCACTTCGTGATAATGCGGGTACTTGAGTACTAAAAATGTCGCCATTAATATCAAGATTTATACTTCCTGGAGCAGCTAATCCTGCTAATTCAATTCGTCCACCATAAGCATTTAATTGTCCGCCAGGTTCGCCAGTCATCGTTACATTACCACCGATTAGTAATATGCTTTTACCATCAGGTACTCGCAAACCATACGTTTCAAAATTTGCTAAGTGAAGACCAGCAGCTGCAACTGATCTATTTTCAATTGCTCCTGTAGGTATTTGGTTGTATAAAAAAGCTGAAGGGTTAATCGTCAGTAACGGTGAAGGCGCTTCTGGATTTGTAGCGCTGAAGTTGCCTAGACTACCAAATTGTAAAGCGTTGGCTGTTGTCGCAACCAAAGAACCACCAATACTTAAGCTGCCCTTTGGCCCAAATACAATGCCATTGGGATTAAGTAAGAATAAGTTTGTTTTACCATTAGCACGAATTAAGCCATCAATATTAGAAATTGACTTACCTGTTACTCGTGTCAGGATGTTCTGAATATCTAGTGAATTATTGAAGAAAGCAGTACTTCCATCGAGAACAGAGAACTCAGAGAAACTGTGGAACAGATTACCGCCTCTTGTCGTTCCACCCTCAATAATTGTGGTGTTGCCCTCTAATTTGACATTAGAATTATTCGGGAGAGTGGCATCCGGTGTAATTTGGGCGATCGCGCAATTAGCAGACAATATTATTGCACCAGCGAACTGACAAGTTAGGGCTTGCGCGATCATCGCAATTCCTCTTCCTCTGAAGCACCCAATACGCATATATTTTATCAAAATTGTATCCCTCTAAAGAAGTAAAAAAAGTTTTTGCAGATATCCAATGACGCCAGTTGCTTCTCCTGTCGGAGACGCTACGCGAACAAGTCGGCAGAGCCGCCCAACGCACTGGCTCCCCTTTGCCCATGTTAAAAAGTACAACAAGGTGCGATCGCTTCGTTAGAAATGTTTTCCAACCCCACAGACTCCAACAAATCTTTCCAATCAGTCGCCAAGCTTGCATCTTGGTGTTGGCGGGCGCGAAGTTCTCCTAAAGTAGTTAGAGCATCTTGCCAAATACCTGCTTGAGCATAAAGAGCTACTCGTTGACGTGGGGTTGCTGTCTGTAAGCGACGTGTTAATTCATCTTTTGGGACAATGCGTTGTACTAACCCTTCAACTGCTATATCTTCTGAGCGGCTTTGCGGGTTACAATCAACCAAAAAGTACCAGTGATAATATTGTCCAATTTCCAGGGGTTTCTCTGTTGCAGGAACATTAACCCTAATCACTCCTGGCGTATTGGATAAAGTAATAGAAATTGGTTCTTTGGTGAGAGAGTTATTTTTTTCATCTAGTAAGACAAATTTCACCGAGTTGATATTGTTGGGTACATAGGGAACGTAAAACCAAAAAGTTGGATGTTTATCTGTGGTTAAGCTTAAAACATATTGTGTGGTAGCTGTGCCTGTTGTTACTTGCTTCTGACTTACGGTTTTTGACACCAAAGGTACTAACGCTGTGAGAGGTTTGTTAACGGCTGGGCAATTACCGCGAGTTCCTGCACCTATTCTGTCTCTCGGTGCGCCCCGATTTTCTGGTTGTTTTTCTAAGGGTGGCTGAACAAAACGTATTTTTGTAGTGTTTGATTGCTGAGATTGTACTGGTAATTGCGTAATATTAATTAATAAAAAAGTTGCACTCAATACTAATGCTTTTAGTGATGAAAGAAAGTTGATTTTAGTCATAATTAAATTTTCAATTATTTACAGTTATTTTTTTATGAATAATTTTTCGTATTTTTTACACTGATTCCAGTGATTACTAATGCCAGTGCAGAGGGAAGGAATGGCATCCAACCTCCATATAGCAACAGAACAAAACAGCAACCGTAGAGGATGAGTAATTCAGCACTGATGAGAATAGCAAGTTTCAATAGTGAACGACTGTATACAGCTAATATTCCGGCTACCAAAGATGTACTGCAAATCCACAAGATTTCACCCCATACAGGTAAAACCCACAGCAGAGGGCGCTTGTCTAAAACAGCACTTATAATTTGACTAACCATATTTGCGTGAAGCAGTACCCCTGGAATTTCCTGGTATGGGGTAGTTGCCATACTGTAGGGTGTAAGAAAATAGTCTTTAGCGCTTTGTGAGTCAACGCCAATCAAAACAATCTTATCTTTTATCCAGTTGGGGTCGAATTGATTATTCAGGACTTGTGAGACACTGACTTGTTTTGCAACCTCCCGCGAAGAGCGATAATTAAGTAGTATTTGGTGTCCTTTTGCGTCAAATTGTTGGTAACCACCTGTGGGGATATCTATGGGTTTAAAGACTATTTTGCCAAGCTGCAAGTAGTTTTCGTCAGTAATATCGAATTTGATGCCTTCTTTAGCTAGATATTGTCGTGCAAGTTGGAAGTTGAGTGAGTAGGGCGACTTGCAATTTGATTGCGGTTCTGGTGTTATAGATAGTAGATTACGACGAATTACTAAATCGCTATCAAGTACAACATCACTAAAACCTATGCGGTTAGGTGGAATTTCCGGTGGTGGTGAAATCCCAACTGCTTGTTGTTTGCTACCGCCAAGTGGACAGGTAGCAATAAAATTGTTGTTTGTTCGCAAATTATTTGCTAAATCTGGATATTGAGAACCTACCGGAAAATCTCGATAAATATCCAAACCAATGGCTCTTGGCTTGTAAAGTGACAATTTTTGCAATAGTTTTTGTAGTGTACTATCTGATAGTGATGATTTTTGTTTTTGTTCTTGAGCCTGAATATCTGCTTCTGTGAGAGTAATCACCAAAAGACGCTTATCTACACCTTCGTCAGGTCGCATCCGCATCATTGAGTCGAAAGCTGACAGTTCCCATTTTTGCATGAAGCCGAGCGATCGCACTCCCGTAATTAAGCCGGTGATTAAGACACTCACTAAAAATGTGATTTTCAGATTCCGCGCTGTCAATTTAGGAAAAGCAGTTATGTTAGTTTGACCAGATAATTCTTGCCAAGTTAAAGTCTCTTCCGCTATATTTTGACAAATCACAGGTAGCCAAGAAGCACCAGGAAATTCCTCTTCCAAACCCTGTAATCTTGAACGTGCATAACGCACTGCTAAATAGAAAGATTGACCTTCAGAAAAAGCTCCCAAGAAATGTTTCACAAACTCTTGTGCTATAAAGTCCGGTATTTCTTCCCGCATGACAATAATTTGGTTAATTTGCAAATCAATTAACTGTCGCGCTAATCCCAAACCATCACAAGAATTGAAAATAGCTATTTTTAAACCGCGTGCAATTGCGTAAATCAACGCATTTTTTAACTCGGTTATTGTTAAACTACTAGTTTGATTTATATGTATCTTACCCCGATCATCTTGGCTATGACTGTGACCTGCAAAAAAAAGTATATCCCAGCCTTGTTCGTCCCAAAGCCACTTATCTAACTCCTGACGTGAAGGCTCTACTAAAAATACTGTCGATGCATTTGGTAATTGTTCTAAAATATTTCTATCTTGCTGAATATCAATTCCTTGACTATTACCCAAAATTGCCAATATTCTAACTTTATTTGTTTTCTGTTTGGGTAATGGTCTGACTCGCTCATATTTTGGAGTACTTACAGCAACTTCGCATAATTGGTAATGCTCGATAAAATTCCACAAATGCCAAGGTAGGCGTTGCAAAAGATAATCACTGGCTTCAATGATAACTTGAAATTCTTCATCTAAAGCTAATTTCTCTCGTAATTTTTGATCAATTGGGCGAAATAAATCAGAATTTAGCCAAGAATTGATTGCTTCATATAACTGTTCTTGAACTTCACTAAAATCTACTTCACTAACGTTATTTAAACCTGTCGATTCTACTTCGAGTCCCGAACGACTCACGAATCGTTTATGAAGTGCTTGATATATTAATTGAAAGCGTTTATAGAGTTCAGCAATGTTTGGTGCAGGAGGTAAACTAGCTGTAAATTTTATCGGACGAGAGTTGTTAGTTTCCCACAATTGTGCAGTTACAGGGAAAAAGCCATCGTTTAAGTTACCTTTTTCTAAGCTGATAACAATTAACTTACTCATCTTTAATTATAAAATAGCTAGAATTTACAGGCAGAATGTATACCGTTTTAATGTATATTATTAGGCATTTTTATGTTAACTCATGACTTGGAAATACTAATTAGCTAATCTCAGGTTTGCTTAAACACTTATAATATCTTTAGGTTATTAGATTGAGGAACGTAGACGCGTTCGCGTAGCGTCTCCGACAGGAGAAAAGTAACCCAACGCAAGTTTAGAGTTCATCTTGGATTGAACCTTGTCAAACCTAACCTGTCCTGTATTGATAATATAAGTAATTACCCAAACCTGATATAATTTCAAATAGAAAAGTTTTCTGTCATCCTGAAATCATCAAGAGTCAGTTGGATAGAAAACCTGGTTCCGCTTAAACCTTTAAAACGGTTAAGTTGAATGTAGCAATCCAGACTTCTCGATTCAATTTGTTGTAAAATATTTCCCGATTCTAAAAGCATAATTTTGAGATTTGGTGGCAAATACTTCTTATTACCAGTGGGATGAACTTGTACGATGATCGCAGTTTTTTTGTCTTCTTCCTGCGATAGAGCAAGCATCAGTGCTAAAGATTGTCCTCCTAATTGTACCCCCAAATCAATTAGCTTAACTCCATTTACACCTGTTTTACTAGTTGCAGAAAAACTTCTGAACTCAAATGCTAAATTTCCTAGCTGTGAATTTAAAACTTCGTCAATAGGTTGCCATCCTGCTGCAAACAGCTTCTGAAACCATTGATTAAGGTTCACCTGAATAAATGAGGAGTCTCCAGAGACGCTATTCATTGATTCTATGCTTGGTGACAAGTATTTCTTAGCAGTGGATACAGTATTTTTTTCTTTACTTAAACGTTGATTATACAGTTTTTGTCGCCACTGTTCGTTGGAAATTAATGCCGCCCATTGAGCAAATGGTATATCCAAATGTACCCTGGGAGAATAAATAGAAGCATCACTCAATGTCTGCAATAGGTTTTGAGCTTCTGCTGCTGACAAAGTTGCTTCAGGTGGAATTTCTTCTCGCCAACGCAGTCCCAATGTAGCAAAAAGTAAAGTGAAGTTTTCAGTTAACTGTTCGATAGGTAAAGAATAAGTGCGATCGCTTGAATTATATTTGCCTTGGTTTTTCAATTGACGATGGGTAGCAAACCCGCATACTCGTATCCAACAATCATCATCATCGCCATCCAAATTTACCTGCACTGGTATATAATAGTCAGCCGCCCAACTATTAATATCTACCCATTCTTGCGGTATGCACAATTCTTCTATATCTATTGTTTCAGTCGGCACTAATACTATCTTGCTTTCACCCACCTTAATTGCTGTGCCATTTACTATCTCTAAGATCGTAGGTAAATTTTCTTCATTAGGAAATACCTCTGCACGTAACGTGGATTCTTGTAAGGACATCTGAAACCAAGTGAGTAAGCGACTCAAGCAGATGCGATTAAGATAAGCATTGTAAATTGCGATCGCATTGGAGTGATGTTGAGAAAGCTGCCATACTTTTTCTTGTTCGGCTGTCTCTACCTGCAACCAAATATGCTTAGTGTCAATATTTACGAAATCTGATAAACTCAACATCATCTTCCTCCTCCCTAATAAAGTTAATACAGCTGATTTTGGATATATATTTCCACTAGAAAAATCTTTTCTTCTAGTTTTAATTCTTTCTTTCCTGATTTATCTTCATTTTTCAACACTAATTTGATGATAGATTTGTAATAATTACCTAACCACTTTTCTAAATATTCTTTAATCCAAATATTTACTTCTTGCATCAATTTTTCTTGTAAGATATTTCTTGCTCTAGTAATTCTTGTAGCTATTTCATTCAAGCTAATACCTAACTGAGAAGCAATTTTTATTTCATCTATTTGCTCTCCATAATAAAGTTGTAAAATCTCGCGTTCTTCGTTTACTAATTTCTTGATGGCTGACACCAAAGCTGCTTGAATCAAATCTGAGTGTACTGGTGCATGATACTCGCTTTCTAACCATCGTCTTATATACTGTTTAACCCATTGTTGTGGTTGGGAGATTCTTGCTATAGCTTCTAATAATTTGATTGTAGATTTAGTTAGATAACGAGAAATTGTACTTTGATTCATTTCTAGTCTATCTGCTAGCTGTTTTTGATTGAGTCCAAACCCATAATAGAGAAGTAAAATTTTCCGATCATCCAGTTTCATGGATTGAAGTTGCTCAGATAAAATTGAATTAGCTTGATTCGCCAAAAATCCTTGTTCTCTTGTATCCTCAGTGCTTGATATCTTTTCCCATTCAATTTCCGGAACTTGTAATTCTGATTTAACTTCAAATCCATCTAATTGCAAGGCATCAAGTGAAAATTTTGGTAGAATTGACATTGGATAACTTTCTAAAGCTTTAATGCAAATCTCCATCCAATCTTGAATTTGTTTTGCAGTCACCTTAGTAGAATTAGTAAATACCTCATGGGGTGCGGTTGGTAATACCTTTTCTGCGTTATAACATTGAGCAGATTTTTCAAAATCTTCCTCGTCAGGGGCTATCCATTTTTTACCTATAGTTCTGGTTGGATTTTTAACCTTGTTAATTAAATAAACTTGCTTAAAATATTTTCTAGCAAAAATAATTAATGAAATTTCTGGTTCAATGATTCCGAATACTTTTAGTGCTTCTTTGAGTTCTTTTTCACTCTTTTTGTATAACAATCTCCACCGTGAAAATCTATTAACTTCTGCTGAAAATTTAATATGATTTGTTAATATGTTAGTTATATATGTATCTAAATTCGCACTTTGAGAATTATATTTAACTAAAATTTCTTTCAATTTTAGGGGATTGTAAATTAGCAATCTAGCAATACATAGATATTCTTCCCAAGAATTGGCGTTACGCTCTTTACATAAGTCTTTGGCAGCCCAATAGCATTTTTCTTCAAAGTAACTTGCTAAATGTTCATAGGCAAGTTGTATTTTATTACTTGGTTCCCAATCTGCTATTAATTGTGATTCATCAAATGCTACTTTTCGCCAAAAATTTGCGACGTCTATTCCTTTACCCTGGTGGCAAAATAAATTAGAAAAATAGTCATGCTTTTCTTCATATAATTTCAAATTACGTTGCAGAGAAGGTTGATGTTTCCATTGCAACACTAATTGATTATTTTGGTTAGTAAGCATAATATAGGTAGAAAATTTGTTAAGATTATTCTGCCGCTTTGGTAGTACAGGAATACTATCAATTTTGGTAAAATTAAGCACCATTATTTTTCCCCCTACTGGACAACAAAATGAGGTTTACAATATATGCAAGGGGAGCAACGCGATTTGGTGAAGTGTTAAAACCAAGAACGGAAATAGGCTATTTCAGGATGCGATTACCTCCGGTACGCTTAGGCGTAGCCCGCCATAGGCATCGCAACAAAAACTTGGTTTTATTGAGAATTTAGCGATGTAATTGATAATTTAACCCCGATCTCACCAAATCGCGTTGCTCCCAGCAATATGCAAGTATTAAATACACTGCATTGTTTTGTGTGATTTTAGCTTTACTGAACTTATTGGGAGCAAAGCAAGCTAATTATGCAAGTTGTAGGCATTATAAAAACTTGAGAGTAGAAATCGGTCAAAATGCTTATACTTTTACCTTGCTAGCATAGAATATTTATTTATCAAACAACAAAAAGACTGGTTTTAGCAAGCTAGGAAAAATAAATAATCTCAAAGCTTACGCAACTGGCACAGAATTATAGTATAATAAAACACAAAAATTGCTAATGTATGGCAAGGAATACAACTGGTACGGTGCTTAATACCCCTCATTTGTCACTTTCCGAAAGCAAAAATCAAAAGCAACTTTTAAAACTCTGACTGGATTCGTGCCTCAAATTTTTGAAGTTGCTGCATAACCAGATCCAATTAATGAGGATATTTTGTCTTCAGTAAGTTTTTGCGACACAACCTTAAATCCAGCCAGAAATTTCTACGCTCGTTAATGATTTCCCTAGTTTTTCATACTCTGTTTGAGTTGCTTTAAGAATATGCTTCATTTGGACAGGCTCTTCTGCATCGGCGGCCATAAAGGCTGAGTTAAGGGCAATGATGCGGATATTACCGCCAGGAGTGTTAAGTTGAGCCAGTTTTTCAAAGTTTAAGCCTTCAGTTGGGGTATCAGGTGGAAAAATCCGTCGCCAAATTTCAGATCGATGGGCGGCATCTGGGAGAGAAAATTGAGTCACGAACCGAAGTCGCCGCATGAATGCAGGGTCTAAATTACTCTGTAAATTCGTCGTTAAAATAGCCATTCCTGGATAGGATTCCATTCGCTGAAGTAAATAACTGACTTCTAGATTGGCATTGCGATCTTTAGAATCTTTAACTTCACTCCGTTTACCAAAAATAGAGTCTGCCTCATCAAAAAGTAAAATTACACCTCCGCTCTCAGCCGCATTAAATATTTGCTGTAGATTTTTCTCGGTTTCGCCAATATACTTACTGACAACAGCAGAAAGTTCAATTTTATAGACATCAAGGTTCAGCTCATTGGCAAGAACACCTGCTGCCAGAGTTTTTCCGGTTCCGCTAGGTCCAGAAAATAGCGCTGTAATACCCAGTCCGCGTCTACTTTTAGATGCGAATCCCCACTTTTCGTATACTTTGGCCTTCTGTCGGACATGAGCCGAAATTTCCTTTAGGATTCCCTTCTGAAGGGGTGGCAATACTAAATCTTCCCAGGACAATTTAGATTCAATTCGCTCTGCAAGCTCATCTAATCCAGGACGAGCTTGGACGCGGCAGCTTTGCCATAGAGCCTGTTTTAGGGAAGGAGCGGATGGCATTGTTAACGTTCCAACTGTTGCTGTACAGGCTCGACGAATCATAGAATTACTAAGTTGAAACTGAGAAGTAAGTTCTTGCAAATCTTGCATCAACTGTTTTGAGTCTGGGATAAACTTCCCTTGCCCGTTGAGTTGAGTTTTGAGTTCGGCCACAGAAGTTTCCCAGGTAATTAACTGTTCTTGAGGTAGGGGTTTAGGAACATCAAAGCGAATCATCTGACGCTTTATACCTTGAAGTGGAGAAAGTGTCGTAACGATTATAAAGCCTCCTAGTTGCTCAAGGAGTTGATTAATCGCAGCTCTTTGTAGTTGGTCGAAAGGATCAATATCATCACAATTTAGAAGAAGGACTCTACCAGCTAAAATGCATTCTCTTTCCAATCGACAAATAAACAATGATAAATCTTCGGGGTTAAGAGGGATGCGATGACAGTTTAAAATACTCACCTGTTGCTCAAAGTGATTACAAACAGCTTGAGCAATATCTGTCTTATCTTCTATTTCTGAGCCACACAGTTGAATGATGGGGAGAATATTATTAGAGGAGCTTAGTTTCCATAAAGCCTCTATTTTGTCAGCCACGCTCTGATGAGAGGGTATAAGTTGCTGGACGTTTTGGGATAGCTCAGTCATTCCTGTTAGTAGTGTATCTGTCGTTTGCACGCCCACTATATAATGAAGAATTCTCTCATCTATATACAAGGCTATGTTGGTGAGGGTTCTACCTGGGCCTAAATCAATTAACTTCCAGCGGCGAAGCGGTGCATCAGGTGCCAATGCACTCCAGTGGGAATTGGGAAATACACGAAGAGCTAAACCAAACGTTGGATAATTTTGATGATTAACACCGTGAGCTTCGGCACATAAATCAGAGAAATTTAAATCCAACTCAACTCCAACGCAAAGCAAAAGTAAATTTTTTTCAAAATCTGAAAGATTAAACCGTTTACAGAGTACTTCTAGTGCAGGGTGAGCAGAAATTTCTACTT
Organism: Nostoc sp.; assembly: GCF_036917555.1. Lineage (GTDB taxonomy): Bacteria > Cyanobacteriota > Cyanobacteriia > Cyanobacteriales > Nostocaceae > Nostoc. The sequence continues at coordinate 30,986 of NZ_JBALDD010000047.1, forward strand.
CTATATTTTTTGGAGGAAAACAAGCTTCACTTTGACTAGGCAAATCTCTTAAAGAATCATTTTTACATTGATCGATATAACTTTTCAGAATATTTGTAAGTCGATCGAGAGCAGCAAGTAAAAAGTCTTTATTTTCTTGCTGCCAATTTTTATAAGTATTTGCAAGAGTCATAACTAACATTTATAAAAGTAACAACCAATCAAAATTTATTTGTCATTATTTTTGATATTATAACTTTCTTCAAAAATTCAAATAATATTATTTTTTGAAGCTTTAAATTAATATCTATCAACTTATTCAGCCTCAGCCTAATGCTTTTGGCTTATGAAAATAAAATAATGAATGACAATTTCTTTAAAAAACTACAAGTTTTTATCTAGTTCATGACAATACATTATTTCTCCTAGAAGAGATGCGTCTGTCGCCCTTACTAGAGTTTTCCGATTTGCTAACTACTCGGAGATTACTTATGTCGTTATAACCTTCTCTAACTATATCTCTGTCGAGAGTCCCATTATCAAAAATTCCGTTATTTCTTTGACAATAATCTTCGCAATGTGTTTTCCAGTCTATAATATGATCGATCGACGTTTGATCTTTTGTAAAGAATTCACGTGATGCTGCACATTCATATGTAGTTTCGCCATTAGCATTGACACTTTTTCTGGCGTTGCTATAGACTTGTTTTACCACATTATCATCGAACTTTGGGCGACTACCAATTGCTTTTTCAATCTCTTTGTAATTAGTGCTACTACTTGTTGTTTGAGTATGACTTCTAGTACCCTCTCGTCCTCCGGGGCGTCGTCCACCCGATCTTGTTTCTACCATTAATTTCCTTTTAACCTCACAATAAATGAATGATATTAATCCTGAAAAGCTATAACAGCACTGTTGTCTATGGTTGGATGCAAAACGAAAGTCTGCTCATTCGACACTACCTCTAAATCTTTATAGTTTTGGTACTTATATAGTTGTTGATGAACAACTTGAACCTTCTGCACCCCAGCATATAGATTTTGAGGCAGTTTAAACAAAATTCTGTTGTCTTCAACAATTTGTGGTTCTAATAGGTTTTCTCCTCCGTTCAGACGGAGCAGAGTTATATCCGCACTGAGATTTTTGCCATAAATGATTAGACTGCTCCCCGCGACAATCTTGCTATTTGTAGGTGATGCAACAATTTTCTCAATTTGCGGCTGATTCAATGCCCCTTTACTAGAACCTGGAGCAAGTGAAGATTTCTTAGATCCAATAAACATCATCGATACTTCGTAGGCAATTGAGGGTCGATAAGAACCTTGTAAGAGCGACCACAATCTGGACATCTGTTCTGTATCGAACAAGTTTGGCGCGATCCTTACTTGGTCTAACTGCTCGGTTAAAGTTTCAACAGAAGTCGATTCAATCGCTTGTGCCAAAAGACCGGAACGATTGATGGTTGCAACATGATTTAGCGTTGCTTGAATCGTGGCGTTGGATAAAACCGGAGTTTGATGCATGAGCTGCATGACATAACCCAACAGTATTTCCGTTTGAAAGTCTTTGTTTCCGTAGGCGGTCAATACATAATGGAGATTGATGGCTAAGGGAAGAATTGTACCTTCTTCTGTACTGGCTTGATGATGGGCTGGCTGGTTGTGTAGCTTGCCGCCTTTAGCATCGCGCCCACCCAGATCTGCATTACAATTTTCTGAAACCTGGTAGAGAAATAGATTTAGCTGAGGTTGACCATCGACTCCAATAGAAATCTGATCTGGGGGAAGTGTGGTTACTAGCACATTTCCCATACTCGACAGGGCTGCATTCTGAACTAAGCCGTCTTCTAATAAGTTTTTGAATACAGCTGTTATCGCTGCGATCGCTAATCCATTACTCATAAGCTTCTACTTAATGAATGGGTGTAATAAATACTGATAAAAAAGTAGAGCTACTTTTTTAGCATCTCGATAACTATTCAGGGACTGCTGGTATACTTCAGCACACCATTAATATTTTCAATTCCTTGCAAGACTACTGAAGTCCACATAGTTGTGCCATTTTTTCTATTACAAGCAGCTTTTAAATAGTTTCCTCTGATGCGGATATGACGGCAAGTGAAATGATAATTGCTAACTTTACCTGGGTCAGTCACTTTCAAAGTGCCGTTAATATTTTCAATCCCCTGTAAGACTATTGAAGTTTTCTTGAATGAGCCATTAACTTGGCTACAATTAGCTGAGAGAACGTTGCCAAAAACTGAGATGTTGTTACAGCTTTTTTGATAACTACTAGGTGTTGCACTCGCAGGGCTATTAATCCCTACTAAAGTAGATGTTGCTAAAAGAGCAATTACACTAAATAAATTTTGCTTCATGATTTTGCTTCTCTACGCTGATAAAAATGTTCTATCTACATCTTCAAATAACCAGATTTCGGATGCAATCCCATAATTTACTGACTCTAGATGGGGTGAGTTTACGCCCTGACACTGTTAGCAAAAGTACTCTCGCCGATAACATATCTTACTTAGATTTTTTCAGAAATCAAATCGGATTGTTATATTACTATCAATTCAGACGAGGTAATATCTCACCAGGGCAGTTATCTTTGTTTTAGTAACGATGCACTTCCCTTGCAGAACTATGTTGATCTAGCCGACCCTACTCGCTAATTAAATCCCATCCTAACTACCAAAACCTACGAGCTTACGGCGTTATTGCTGCCTAATTTTGTTTGAAGCATTGTTTTAAGTAACTAAACAGAATTAATTACACACCTTGTTTATCTGTTCCCTATTCCCTGCAATGCACTGAGCTTGTCGAAGTGTTCCCTGTTACCCCTGTACACCAATGAATTTAATTTTGTGCAACTACTTACTTCACTCGTTTAAACCCTTCGTAGGCTACTTCTACTTCCTCAATTTCTATCTCTTGACTATTAGATTTAACATCTGAGATTTTGTAACGCGTAGGCCAGGCTGCTGTAAGTTCAAATTTTGCCTGGGCTTTCCCATCTTCATAGATCGTTAGAAGAGCATTTTTTCTTTGTTTAGCCCAGTTACCATCCTTAATCAACTCAAACCAGTTCCATAGAGCCATCGAACTTGTCATTCCTCGAAGTAATGTTAAATTTCCGCTCTTGGCATTACCTGGAAGTTTTGTTTGCACAAATTTTCCTTTGTTTGCCTTGCCCCATCGACCTGAAGTAACCTCACTAAACTCAATTACATCCTGCGAATAGTTAAATCCCTGACATTCTAAGAAAACTGCATCTACCACGTCGCTTGAGCCATCAAGCTTTAAATCTAAATAGAAATTAGATGCAGTAAAAAAAACGGGGCTTCTAGATAACTTTGCCATAATTTATTTCGTCAAACTAAAGTATCTTAATGACTGGAATAAACAGGATTAAAAAAGAATGTTTGCCCTCTATTAAAAGAGGGCTAGTGATTTTTGCGTGAGAGCAATGTGAATATTAGCTATTCTTCACGCGTAACTTCTTGAGCAACTAACTCTATCGTTTCGCAAATTAATTCTCCACCAGCAGCAGTCAATGAAGAGACCGAATACTTGCAGGGATAGCATTGCTTAATCTGCCATTCCATAACTTTCTTACCATCTGCATACGCAGTGATTTTTGCATCTTCAAGTTGTCCTTTCCAGTCAGGACTTTTACCCGTAGGAGGATTAACTTTGTTAAACCAAGTATAAGCACTCTTGTCTTTACATCCAGCCAAAACAATCGTTGGGTTCAACGGTTTGACAGGTGTTGGCCTTGGTTGCATTGTTTTTTCTCCTTGTTTCCCAGATCCAGCAACATGATCGGTGGGAGGAGCATCCATCCCCATATTGCTGAACTCCTTGACTGGCAAATCTTTGATCTTAGACCCGGCAGTAAAGGTAAAGCTAGAACACTCAATGTAATCTGGTCCTGGCATGATTTTCTCCTAGTTATTTTGTTCAATGAATAGTTGACTTGAGAGGATTGTTAGTTTTGTTCTGTTTCAAGAGCATTCCATTGGCTGATGCGGAAGACTACAAATTCAGCCGGACGTACAGGGCATACACCAACATCGATATATAAGCGCCCCAAGGTCATTGTTTCAGGTGTATTGTTTTCAGCGTCACATTTGACGTAAAAGGCTTGGCTAGGAGTAGCTCCAAACAATGCACCTTCGCGCCATATCCGCTCTAAAAAGTTACTAACAGTATATTTAACCTGTGTCCACAACTCTTCGTCATTTGGCTCAAAGACAGCCCATTGAGTTCCTGCTTCAATCGAGCGTTCAATATAGCTAATGAGCCTTCTAACACTTATATAGCGCCATTCAGTTTTGTCTGGTTCAACCAGGGTTCTAGCACCCCAAATCCGAATTCCTCGGTTAGGAAATTTACGAATGCAGTTGATACCTAGTGGGTTAAGGAGTTCTTGCTCTCTAAAGTTGACATCATAAGCTAAACCAGTAATTCCTCTGGGGACTTCATTCGCAGGAGCTTTATAAACACCCCGCGATTCATCCGTTCGGCCCCATACGCCCATCATGTGGCCAGAAGGAGGAACAAGAATTGAACGCCCTGCATTTCGAGGATTGGGTACTTTAACCCACGGATAATAGAGAGCCGCAAACATGGAACGACGACCAAACTCATCTAACCAATTAACGACATCTTGAGGCCTAGTGAGATCGGGAGGAGGATCTAACACAACCATTCGATTCGTTGGCCCTGGCATATCACCGCTAGTAGAACCTTCAGACATGCTGATCATGGTCTCCATCACACCATGAACTTGTTCAAGGCTTAAAATTTGAGCTTCATAGACTCGCATTAAATCTGGAAAACATATCATTGTAATCTCGTCGATTTCAAAGATGCCGAGAACGCCAGTTCGTTCGCTCCGATCCCCTTCTATTTCACTAGCAAATTTATCAGGTGTAGAATTCGGCGCAGGAGGCAGTAGTTCGTATTCGCCATTCAAGGGCCGTCGGGATAAGGGCAGTCCGGGCTGGGCAATATCTCCAATCGAAATATACTTAGAGTTTTTCAGAGCCTCAACAACGTAGGTTACAGCCTGCGTTTGGGGCTTTGGATCCATACTCAAGTGATTGTATTCCTCAAGCACATGATCGTCTCTACACACTTTTAAAGAGAAGAACTCACGAGGATTATGAGGTATTTCTACTTTATCCGTTCCCTGCGATTGACCTTTAATCTGATCGTTTGCTTTATCGACAATCTTCGCAGGAGGTAACGCACGAGGCATTCCATCCTGAATTGCGATTTTAATGGATCCGTTATCGAACTGTTCAGGCCGGATGGATAAATTTAAACTTGGGCGATCGCCGCGTCTTGGGATCTCTAAGGCAGGTGCTTGCCGTTTTGAATTTTCTTGGCCAATACTGGGGAGTTGAGTTCCAATACTTGTAACCCAACAACGTCCGCCTCCATTTAGGAAATATCCTCGAACTGAGAAAGGTAAATACGCATCGAAGTCTGTGAAACCGTTAGAGTTGCGTCGGGCAAAGTATTCAAGATACTGAGTCCAACTTGTGACAAGCATGGGTTTAAAGAGTTCGGCCCCGCCTCGTACATCTTCAGTAAAGCCGATAAATCCTGCGACCGAAGTACTGACGCCCTCAATCGGGCGACTTCCACGATCAACTTCTTCAACATAAACACCCGGTGCAAAGTAGTCTAGTCTAGCCATGTTAAATGCTCCTTGATTTGTTGGATAATCGATTGATATAGAAATTTAGTAGGCGGGCATAAGTAATATCTCTTTGGGGATACATGGTTTTCCGTCCACAACAACATTGCAAGTCTTAAACTCATAGCCAAATCGTCTAAGGTGTAAAGTGTAGTTTCCAGAGTCCAAATTCTCAAAGATAAAATACCCTTCCTCGTTGCTAGTTACTGATTTTTCGGTTCCTTGAAGTATGATTCGAACTTGTTTTAATGGCTTTGAGTTCAAAGTATTTTTGACAATCCCAGCAATGGCAACTCGCTGAGTTTTAGATCCGCTCCTGCTGATAGCTGGAATTGAATTATTGACCCCAAAATGTCGTTCAGTAACCAAAGGCACAGTTGTTTTTCTCCATACATTAAAGGGAACGGTTACTGTCAAATAAATAGCAGGCCGTATGGGAATAGAAAGAGAATTCCATAAACTGACTACATCAATGGGCGGGTCGCTAGTGACTGATAATGATAAGTTGCCGTGACCACGAAGGTCAGGAGTTAGAAACTCCTCCCGCAATAGTCGACTACGCATTAACAGCAGTAGAGTTTCAGACAGAAGATGAAGCTCTCCTAGTACAGTGCGATCGCGGGCTGTAATCACAATGGAGATATCGAACCAACTGGGTGCTCTACATACTTCTGCAACCTGTCGTAAATCATCAAAATGGCGTTCAACCTGTCTGCCATTATTTGGCATTTTTTTACTGATTCGAACATCATACAGATAGAGATTAAGTGATAGCTCTCTATTACTATTTTCTAAGCTTCCAGGGTGACTAAAGTTTATTTGCTCAGTGCTAGTGAGAACAGATCCGCTAGTCAACATTTCAGCAAGAGTTTGAAGAATCGAATTCAGCATAAGCAGAAATCTAATTCGTTTCTATATATTCAGATTAAGCGATATCCTAGCCTATGCAATCAGACTTATGTACTAATTTTAATTCAGAACTTGTAGTTTAGTTTTTCAAATATCACGATAAAATCCCATTTCTAAATAGACCTTTATCTCATGATGGAATTAATTTTACAAATTATTTAATTACAAATAGGTCAGAAAATTAGGCATGAACTTCTTCCAGTAGCCAACTTAAAAAAGTACAATATTGCCAATATCTTTTCAAATTAAGAAGGACTATGTGGGGGATGGGATTAAGAAAAACTCTAAGCTATGACAGATAAAGATTTCAAGCTTTAACGTATTGAGCAGTGGGCGGAGGATCGATTGGGCGATGTCTACGACGTGCTGCGTTTACCCTTATTAGGGTAGTGCTATGGGGCGGCGAATTTTAACGTACAGCATCATGGATGCAGCGATGGTGCGTGGCTTGTCCAAAAATTTTTTAGATAGAAAAAGCTTATTCGTTCGTGAAATACTTTCTTTGATACGAATCAATACTCCGCGAAGGACAAATTTCAGCCATCAAAAAAGGTGATATTTTAGGTCAAGTAGAATTCGTGTTGAACTCGCTAATTTTACTTTTTCATCTGTAGCTTTACTTTTAGAGAATCGGTATTAGTCGGCTTCTGAAGTGGTTTTGGCGTATCAACTTGGAGCAAAAATGCACGTTTGACTGATTGACCTTGTTCGGTTTCAGCCGTGAGGATAATTTCAGAGAGACTTGTGGTCGCTTTCAATGTCCTAGAACCGCTGGCTGGGACATCACCTAAAGGTTCGAGTTTAACCTTGACACCATCCCCCTGTACCTTCCAGTTGAGAGTCACAACTTGTCCAACTTTCAAGAACATTGAGGGATTCGCCTCTGAACTTTGATTATTGAGTGTAAAGTCCATAATTTGCAGGGGTGTTGCCTTTAACTGGACTTGAATTGCTTTGGAGAGTGGCGATTGTTTTTGACTTCCACTAGACACAGGTTGAAGGCTAATCGCATAATTGCCTGGTTTAGCCGGAAGCCCTATATCCACGTTGGTACAACTCAATGTCTCGTTGACTGGAGGTTGACATTGCTTTGTTAGTTCTGGAGGAATTTGTTTTTGAAAATCATAAGTCTTGAAGAGCGTTGGTTTACCCTCTTTAAGTTGACCCATAACCTGAAGCTGACCAAGTTGGCTAAAGTTATTGATGTTCCAACTAAGGGTTAAGGGTTTCCCTTTTTCGAGTTCAGACTGGCGTGCTACAATGCTTACCACCTGTGGCAGTGGCTTAGGTTGAATTACGACATCAAGTTTCTGCTGAATAGGGTTTTCTGCTGATTTTGCCTTAATCTGAAGTTGGAAGGTGTATTTTCCCGCCAGTCGGGCACCTGTATCGACGTTGGTGCAGGTTAAATTGCGATCGCGAATTTGGCAATAACGGTTCAGTTCTGTCGGTAAGCCTTGACGAAAGTCGTAAACTTGGGGACTGTTCGCAGTTTGATCTTTGGTTGAAGAAATCACCAGATGTTCGAGCCGATCTGAATTAGAAATCGTCCAGTTTAGGCGTACCCTGCCTCCCTCCGTATAGCTAGTGCTATCCGGTTTGAATTCTGCCAGGATTGGCTCTGGAGCGGGTTTAAAGAACACAAACCAAATCAAAAAGCCGAGTCCCGACAATGCACCAACCCCTGCCAGCAGCAACAGCAGAAATTGCCACCAAGGGCGTGCTTTCCACACTAATAACCCTATCGGTAACTTTTCTGGCGTTGGTAATGCTTGAATATCTTGAAGATTGATTTGAAATGGTAGCTCTAAGCCATACCCAAAGAGGGGACGTCGCCATTTCTGTTTGGGATAAATGGTCAGACTAATCGTTGCTGTTTCGCCAATCAACAAATTGACAGAAGACGGACTGCAAACATAGTAGCACAACTCCGTTTCATCTCGGCTACTAGCACTTACGGCTAATTCTCGAATTGAATTTCCGTGATTTGTTAGTGTGAGCCGATACTGGCCTGGACTGTGACTGACTTTTCCAAGAATAGTCTCCAGTTCAACACTCAGGTGAAGTTTTGGCTTTACTTCTAAATACACCAGATCCAAAAAGACCTGCTCTGGGGCATTATCAGAAATGAGCTGTAGAGTCGGTGAATAGTGACCAGCAGGCATGTCTATTGGATAATGGAACTTAATGATGATTTCGCCTTGACCTCCAGGATTAAGCTCCAAACCATCGGTACTGGAAACGACGCCTAACTCACTCAGTTTGTTGTAAGGATATTGAATCGTGAACCACGTTTTATCCAAGTCAAGACAATGGAGCCGAAACCGATCCACTCGACTGGAGTGGTTGTTCACGATTACTGATAGTGTCTGGTGCTGGTTGGGCTGAACTAGTAAGGGCTGAACGGGACTAGTTGCTGGGCTAAGTGAAAAGGTAAGGTTTTGTGACCTTATAACAGTCTGCTCTTTGATTAGAACTTCAAGACTAGCTGGGTAATGAATCGGAGTCTCTTCTGGATAATGCTCTGGGGCATCTACTACTACCGTGTAGGGATAACTTCCTGGTAGAGCGTCTGAGGGAATTTCAAAGACCAGGCTAACTTCACAAGCCTGTTGGGAGTCGAGAGCGACCCGCTTTCTTACAGATGGACACCATGTCAGCAGGGTCTGAGTCATGGGATCGAGAAACACATCAATTGCGGCTCCTTGCTCGCCTTGATTAATCAGACTGATGTCAAGGGTAACACTCTCCCCTGGGAAACCCTCTAGGCGGGTGGGAGGATTCAGTATAACTTTGAGTGGTGTTATAAGATTCAACATCTCTACAGCATCTTCAGTAAAGGACTATGGCGTTGCCCAAATGTAATGGTAAATGTTGCACAATAAAAAAATAAAATGTCCAGAATGCAGCTTTACCAAAATTAGAAAAAATGGTTGTCGTTGTGGTAAACTCAGCTTTTGGATTCAACAAGCGTGGTTTTCTTCCAATTAATTCCTGTCGCATCAAACAAGTTATAATAGCTCCGTTTTGACTCGGAAGTTACATCATATTTAAATGCTAATTTATACTCAAGTTCGCCAAGCTCCCAACTATCTTTCGTTTGCAACCAACTTAATATTTCTTCTTGCTGTTTAACATTCAGATAGCTCTTTCTTCCTTTATTTTAAAAAGGATTATAGAGTAAACTAAAATACAGACCGTTTTCTTGTAATGTTCTCTGATCATTTGAGTTAACAGATATTAAAGGAATGCCCCAGTCAAGACGAACGGTGAAGCGATCGCCCTGTGACCAACGCAACCCCAGACCAACAGCAGCTAGAGTATTAGGGTCGGGGTTCTCTTTACCAGAACTATTCCAGCCAACACCAAAATCTACAAACGGGACAACCTGTAACGTACTATCTATCTGGGGTAAGCGCAGAATTGGTACTTGAACTTCTGCAGAAACAAAAGTACCGTTATCTGTCAGCAGGTAATCTTGACGGTAGCCTCGAACGCTATCCTGTCCACCTAAGCCAAATTGCTCTAAAGGTAAAAGTGTTCTGGATGCGAGTTGCGTATTTAAACGAAGTAATAATAAGGTTTGAGGAGCTAAAAGGCGTGCCCACTGCGCTTGCCCTTGCCAAGCAAAGAAACGGCTATCAGGAGTATCTTGATTAACCGTGGCATTCAACGCATCTATCCCCAGACTGAATTGAGAGCGTAGGGCGATGACTTCACGACTGTTACGACTCGTCCATTCTTGAAAAAATCGCAAGGCAGATACCCTAGTTCGTCCCTGTTCATCAGCACCAGGCGAAAGTTGCGGAGCGGGAACCCTGCCTCTGTCTAGTATCCATGAGATATCACTTTCGCGTCGGGAAGCTGTTAACCCCAGAGCGAATTCTTGTGTGGGAGTTTGGACTATAGGCTGGCGGAATGTCAATTCGTAGTAGCGAGATGCCGATTCGATATCTAAAAATTTGAAATCAGGTTCAATGACATTACTTGACGTAGTGCCATAGTTGAAGGTAAATGTCCCGTTGCGGGGATTGAGAGGCAATGTGTAACTGGCATCAAAAGAGTTGCTACCATCAGTATTGGTGTAGCCTAGATTCAGATTATCTCCCAATCCGAGTAAGTTGGCTTCATTCAATCTTAATCCGCGTCGAAAACTGCCAACACTAGGCGATCGCCCATTATCAAGAATTATTTGACTACTAAAGGTTTTTGCCTCGCTGACTTTAACTTCTAAAAGACTCGTACCCGTCCCTGATCCTGCTGAGAGTTCAGCAGTCACGTTTTGAATCAAAGGATTAAGTTGCAAAAGTTGCAGGGCTTCTAATAGACGCTGGCGATTCAGAGGTGGTGATGTTGCTATTGCTAATCGGCTGCGAACATAATTCCGATTCAGCCGCCGAGTTCCAGTTACCTGGATATCTTCTAATTTACCTTCGACCACCTGAATTTTGATCACACCGGATTGGATTGTTTGAGGTGGAATATAGGCACCAGAAGTAATGTAACCATTTTTAACGTATAAATCAGTGATTTTAGAACGTGCTTGATAGACTTCAGACAGTGAGATCGGTCGTTTAGTAAATTCAGCAGTGGCGAGGGCTAACTCTTGGGCACTGAAAACTGTGCTACCAACAACTTCAAAGCGTTCAACAACAATAGTTTGAGGAAAGTTGCTAGAGGGTGGTTCATCAGGTGTGGGAGTTGGGACAGAGGGTGGCAATATTTCTGCTGGTGGGGGGAGTGGCTGTGGCACTTCAGGTGAGGGAAGTGGCGTAGGTAAGGGTGGTTGGACATCCTGTGGTCGTGGAATTTGTTGTGATCGGATAGAATTACCAGTTGGTAATTGTGTAGTATCAACAGCCTGAGCTTTCAGTGGATTAGAAGTTATGCTGCTGAGTAATAAAAGCATACTCAGCGGTAAGCAGGACACTATAAGATTTTGAGGATATTTATCAATCATCGCACTAGACTATTTTTGTCAGCAACTTTTATTCATCTGGGTTAAAGCGATAGAGGCGAACTTGTGCATCATCGGAGCCACTGGCAATCCAAACCCCCTGCTCTTTAGCAATCAAGTCTAAGGAAGTAATCCTGCTGGGCAGGGTTGCGATCTGCTTCGGTTTTTGGGTCAGATCGGGAGTGACCTTTGCGGTTAGACGCCAGGCCAATATCTGACCATCATCGCCTGCACTCACAAGCCATCGTTGATCTGGAGTAAATAGAATGCTGCGAACCGATGTTTTTGAAACCTGCCACCTTGCCCGTTGTTCGCAGCTTTGCTGAGGAAGTTGTTCTTTAGGCGACCCCTTTGGCGCTGCTTTCTGACATTTGCTTAAGTCCCAAAGAGTAACGTAACCATCAGAATCAGAGGCTGCTAGGATGGAAGTATTGGGCGCAAAGTTGACATCCCAGAAAAAGTCGTTTTCTCCGCGATTTTGAGCATTCTCTGAAAGCCTTAGCTGCCAAGGTTGCGAGTTTGCGACATCCCACAAGACAAGCCGTTTAAATTGTCCGGCACTCACAAGGATCTTTTCATCTGGACTGAGTGCTAAAGACCAGGCTTGATATGCGAAGCGATCGGGCACCTTCAAAACCTTGGCAGGCTTTGAGTCAAAACGGACATCTCTCGGCCTTTGCCAACTCCGAATGGTTCCGCTCCCATAGCTGGTGTATAGCGTCAGAGAGTTGCGAGTAAACATCAAGTCCAGAATGCGATCGCTTGTCTGGTCTTTGGGGTCTTTGAGCGTATAGAGTCCCTTCCCAGTGTTGATATCCCAGACCTGAACGGTTCCATTCTCTAGACCGGCAAAAACCTGATTATTTTTTACCGGAATTAATGCTAGCGATCGGATTGCTTGCTGAGTAATCGCGAGAAGTCCCTTGGAAGAGTTAGGTTGAGCATCAGTACAGGTTTTGGCTAACGTCCCCTTGCTCAAGTTACCCTGAGCGGTTAGCCTTCCCCAATCTGTCACGCCCCAAGTGCGAATTGAACAGTCGTCTGAGACACTCATTACCAGCGGCGATCTGCCACTCGTCCCACTGAGTCGCACGGCATTAACGCCAGCCAGATGAGTGATGGGCGTTGGTCTAAACACAGCAGCTGCAATTGTTAAGAGCAATGCCACTAATAACCATAGAGGTACAATTGGGAAAACCTTTAAGAACAAAATCTGGGTTGCTGGATCGCTACTCCCTAATCTTGGGTCTGATAGCCAAGGCTTGAGTTCAAACTTGAGTTTTCGTGACCAGCCGATCCAGGGACGACGGGGAGAGAGGGTTAGGTTTGTAGAAGTTATTTCTCCCAATGGCAGAACGGGTTTTTCTGGACTAACCTCAATTTGGCATCGTTTCGCGTCTTGGCCTCGTACTTCAAGATCGAGCGTTTGCAACAGATTACTATTGTTCTTAAACATCAATTGAAAGGTACTGCTACGCGATCGCCAATTGGGGAGCCAGGGTCTTTTAGCCGGGATACACTGCTGCTGAGGCTGGACTTCAAACTCCATGAAGCCAACGGGCAGAACTTCTAAAATCCCTTGTGCTTCAACGGGAGAACCCAGATGACTTTTGGCAATTATGATAAAGGGATAATCGCGACTCGGAACTCGATCTGCTCTAGGGGGCTGACATTGGAAAATTGCTGTTGTCTCTCCATTTGCTGGAATTTCTATATATCGTTCAGAGCTACCAACTAGCCAGGAAGACTCAAGTTCTGCACACTGCAAGCGCACTTCTGAAGACTGCGACCCTATATTCTTGACAGTTACGGGAATATCCACGACGTTACGAGGATAAACTTGAAACCGCTTGGTAGGTAGTCCGATCCGCAGTAGATTTGATTTACCGCTAGGTTCTAAGGTTAATCGCAAAACTAATCGTCGTTCTTCAGAGAGCTGGGGCGAAAAAACCCGCACCGTTAGATTGATGATCCCGACGAAATCAGGGAGGGGAGAGTCTAAAATCTCAACTTGAAAATCAGTGCGATCGCCCGGTGATTTAGCTGTAGATACATCTGGAGAAAGGTGATACCAGTTACTCTGCTCGCCTGCTCCCGCCGCTTTAATTTCAAGTTGAAACGACGCAAACTGATTGCTGCGGTTGATCACCGAGACACCAAAAGAAATCGGTGGCCCACCGGGGCGAAAGGCTATATTTTGCGCGGTCAAGCTAGCATCGATAATTGAGCTGGCAAGCATAGTAAAGAGAAATATTTGGGCTGTTTTAATATTGAATAACAACTTTGATTGGAATAGATCCGACTTCTGTCTAATTCACTCTGGGCCGTTTTGCCATTTTTTAGTCTAAATACCAATAATCATCTCAAAGGCTGCATATTCTGATTTCAGTTATCCCAATGAGTGATACAGAAGCGTAAGTTAGGCTTGGGCTTTAAGTCGTTAGTTATGCTTGCTCACAAAAATCGCTAATAACTATCTATTGTCAAAATTTTATGACCAATATTCATTTGGATAAGTTTATTTCATTTCCTGATTTTAAACAAGCTGTTTAGTAAAAATCTCTGGTCATACTTTTGTTATAAGTTTGTCATAAGTGCGTCAAATTAATATGAAATGATTAAAGGTTATGTTTTACTGCTTATGTGAGTTGGGTTATCGTCTTGCCTGGTTGACAGGCTTGCTCTCTGAGCATTCCGTCACCTACAAGTATGTAGCCACACCCGTGGTGATTATAATTCTCTGCTTTGGCTACTGCTATGAAAAACCAAGCTTTGGAATGTCCCCCCACAAGGGATCTACCGTAGCTTCTTTTAGTGGGTGCAAAATTTTCAACATAATTACGGAATTGAGCCGACATCGCTTGAAGTCATAATTGTCAGTCACAACATAAACTGACTGCATTCACTGAATTTCTTACTTTACCAACTCCAAGTAAGAAATCTTGAAAACGCCCAAATGATTAAAGGAACAATGCGATTTTGTTAGATCGGGTTTTAATTTTTAGTTACAAAGTTAGATTCTCAATAAAAACAGCTATATCGCTGCGATCTCTGCGGCGGTCACTGAGCGACTTGCCTTGAGCGACTTGTACTGAGCGTAGTCGAAGTAAGTCGAAAGGAGCCGAAGTGCGGGCTACGTTTACATATTATTAAATAGGTGATTTATACCCCTAATTTTTAGAACCTCACAAAATCGCACTGCTCCCTATGGAAAGTCGATCGTCAACAACAAGGCTTTCCTATCTTACCATCTGATTCACTCTTTGCGACACAACTTTTTTGCAACAGAACCAGAAGTAGAGCATATAATTTGGAGGAAAGTATGGATAGTCTCACAGATAATCCAGGCATAGGTCTTAAACTCTTAAAAAATCTGAGTCCTCAGTCAGAAAAGGGGACTCCCCAGTATTACACCCGAAAACTAAAGCATTTTTTGCAGCTACAGATCGAGCAACTGGCAGCTCAATCGCAGATTCAATGGACGAGAGTGGTTTATCAAGATCCGCAGATGTCCGATCGCCAACAAGTTATTGAAACCTCTCAAATGCCTTTTTCTTTTGCCAAAGAAACCCTAGCTTACTTACAGACCGAAAGTTGGTTAGCAAATGTTTCATCCGCTCTAGCGTTAAAGCCGATTGATGCAGAGACAATAGAAAAAGGCTTCTATTATTGTAATTTTGGTGAATCAAGTCAGCCTAATCAATACTTACTATTATTTGCCAAGGGGCCTTTGTCTCATACTCAACGGCAATTCATTAAGCGAACGGCTGCTAGTATCGGTGAATATTTAGACGAACATCAACAAAACTGGCAACACCGCCAGAAAATTCAAATTTTAGAGCATCTTGTTCAACGAGTGGGGCATCAGTTACGTCATCCTTTGGGTTTAATTAGTCTCTATGCCCATAACCTTAGTCATCTTCTGGCTCCGAGTAAGGAGCAAGAACAAGCTTCAGTCATTTGCAAGACTGCTCACGGCTTAAATCAAACTCTCACTGAGATCGTGCAGTGTGCAAGTAGTAAAAAATTACAGATTGTACCGCAAGATATCCGTAGTCTTGTCCATAAAACACTGGAAGAATTTCAAGGCTGGATTTCGGAGAAAGATATTCAGGTTTGTTGCAGCGATCGCACACTTATTTTAAAACTCGATCCACTTCAAATCAAACAGGCTATCAGCAATTTATTGAGTAACGCCATTCATTTTAGTCCCCAAGGTGCAAAAATTTTCATTGATTGGCAAGAGCAGCAGGGCGATGTTTTACTGACCTTGAGAGATGAAGGCCCTGGTCTTTCCTCCGAAGATTTACAGAAGCTGTTTAAGCCTTTCTATACCCGCCGTTCGCAGGGAACAGGTTTAGGATTAGCCATTGCCCAAAAAGTTGTACTCGACCACGGAGGGAAACTATGGGCCAGAAATGCACCCAAAAAAGGTGCAGAATTTTCGATAAGCTTACCTCGATTTATTCCATCCATTGACTTATCAGAGGACAACGCCGCATGTTAACCCAAGTAGAACACACCAAAACCCTATCGACGCTTTTAGTCGATGACGATGATCAATTTCGGGCTGGAATCAGAACCCTCCTAAGCTTCTCCCAGATTCAGGATCGAGCCATTAAAGTAATTGGGGAAGCGAACCGTCCGGCTCTGGCTTTATCCCTTACTGAGCAGCATACTCCCGACCTAATTCTGATTGACATGGAATTAATTGAGGGAGATGGCCTTTCCCTATTACAGCAGCTCCAAGACAGCAATGCATCGAGTAAAACCCTTGTTCTATCAGGTCATCAAGAAGACTACTGGATTTATCAGGCTATGCAGTCGGGGGCGGATGGCTACGTATTTAAGGGTCAGGTTTCAGAGCAGTTGCTAGATGCGATCGCCACTATTATGCAGAACCAAATCTATTTACCACCTGAAGTTGCCACTGGCTTCTTTAGAAAATTCCAAAAAACCCAAGCCTCATTACCCTCACAGATTGGTCAGCCCTGCAACCTGTCCGAGAGAGAACGCGATGTTCTATATTGGCTCGTTCAAGGAGCCTCAAACGAAGAAGTTGGGAAGCAACTCTACATTTCAGTGTCTACTGTTAAGACTCATCTCACTAATATTTTTCTGAAGCTACAGGTAACAAGTCGGACACAAGCTATTGTAGCAGCCATCAAGATGAATCTGGTTCAGTCGTAATTGGGTTCAATCATTTTGGTTTAACCTTAACTACCGAGAAGATTCTATGCCTATTGTTGATTCTAATGCGCTAGCTAAATTCTATCGATGTACCCAAAATGCGCCTCTGGGGTGTCGAAAGCCGATAGAAACTTCTGAGAAGATACCGGGTGCTAAGTTTTGTCTGGAATGCGGATTCCCTACTACATTGCCAGTTCAGACTGAACTCCGGGGCAGCTTAGGCACCTATCGCATTTCTGAAATACTTAGGTCTCAGGGAATGGGACGGCTTTACAGAGGAACTCAGACCAGCAATGGTCAATCCGTTGTGGTGAAAGAGTATTTACTACCTAAGCAATATTTTAATGCTGTGGAAGCACAACAGCGCAGAACAGCCTTGAGTCAAGTGGCAAAGGGCAATTTGACCACCCCGAAAGGTCGGGAGTTTCGGTTGGTTAGTCCATCAGAAACCATTGCAGATCCATCGAGCGATCGCGTCTATCTTATTTTTTCAGGCGAAATTGCGGCACTTCCTACTCTGAAGCAGACTTTGAGAGAGACAGGAGCCTTTTCTGCATCACAAGTGCGACAAGTCCTAAATCAAATGCTCCAGTCGCTACATTTCCTCCATAGTCAGCCATCGAGTTTTGCATCTGTTGCAATAGGTTCAGGAACTGCCCACGGCAACTTGGGGCTTGAGAGCTTGCTCATCAGTGATAGCGGCTACGTTTATGTCTGCGATCTGGCATCCTGGGAGCAGCTTTTTGTCCCTGCCCCGCGCCAGGTGGTGTTACCGGAACAAGACTTAATCGATCTTGGCTCGGTCGCGTTTGCTCTCTGGACGGCTCAAGAGATTCACTCTGGTTCTGACGCACCGCTAAATCCGCGCGAGGCTCAACATTGGCCCCAGGACGATCCGCCTCTGAGAGATTTTCTGCTTCGTTTACTAGGGTTAGAAACTCCTTTCAACTCTGCGGCAGAGGCGCGTCAGGCTTTGATTAAACTGCCTCAACCGAAAACAGCTGCTGGTTTTCAGGGAAATCTTAGCCCAGAGTCTCCAGCAAAAGCGAATCGAAAGTATTGGCTTTTGAGTTTACTGGCTTTGCCTCTATTGGGAGGGCTATTGTGGTTGCTATTGCCCCGATTCATGTCAAATTCTAATGCAGAGACAACTAACTTTAAGCATCTTTTGCCATCGTTTGCAGATGTTAATGGTATTCAGCCGGGACAGTATCCCTATACCGGAGAAGCGCTGGGAACTTGGACAATAGTTTTGGACAAGAAGCCCGCCAGCGATCGCAAAATTAGAGCGTTGCTGACCCAGCCCAAGTTGGATATAGCAGCTATTTTTAACTACCGAACTTATGCCCCTCAACAGTCTCCCCTCAATGAAGTTCTCGAAGCGAACGCCAAGGCAAATTTTGCGATCGCTAGTTTATCAACCCAACTACCCGAAGGGTTAATTCCAGAAACGATCGCCTACGATGGTCTTTTAGTCTATGTACCTGCTTATAAAAGTCAAAATCTACCAAGTGCATTGCGAGGCAAGATTAGTCTTGCCCAATTGCAGCAAATTTTTACAGGGCAACTTACCAACTGGAAGCAACTAGGTTCAGATTTTCCTGACCTGCCGATCAAACCCTATCGACCGATGGAACCTGAAGCATTACGCCTGTTCCAACAAAAAGTTTTAGGCAACGATCCGAGTCTGATTGCCCAATTTAACAAGATTGAGCAACGTTCAACTTTTAATACCTTGCGCTCGATTGCAGTTGGAGAAAAACAGGCGCAAAAAACTGAAGCTGGCTCAATTAGTTTCGGACTATTGACCCAAACTTGGGATCAATGCAAGATTTACCCCCTAGCTATTGCCCAAGAAAATCTAGACCCAGTACAGCCTCTGTTGAGAGAGACCACCAACGGCACAATGCAACCTATTTCTCCATCAGACAATCTCTGTCTGGAGAAAAAGCCCTTACTTAATATATCAGCTTTTCATACAGCAACTTATCCACTCAGCGTGCCGTTGATTATTGCGTATCCTAGAGATAATAATTTGCCTGGGAATGTATCAGGACCACTCTTCGCTAATTTTCTCAAAACTCAAGATGGGCAGTATCTCCTTCAGCAAGCAGGTCTTGTGCCGCTGCAAACTGCACCTAAAAACTACACATTATCGCCATCTATTCTGAATCGTTAGGGAGTGCAATTACTATGGCAATCCAAACTCATCGTTGTCCAGAGCCAAGCTGCTCTTTCTTTAATCAGGTACTGCCACACAACGCTAATATCTGCCCAATGTGCGGTACTTCTTTAGCACAGGCAGTACAACCACCCCCTGCTATGGTAGCCTCGGCAGCCCGCTATGCTCAAACCTCGGCTCCTTTGCCCCAGTTCTCATCAACAATCAATAATCAGGAGCGTCCTCAGTTGAAGTTGCTTCATCCCAGCGAACAAAGTTTTCTATTACTTAGGGAGTCTGGCGTGATAGGCCGTCAAAATCTCTCTAACGGAATGCGCCCTGAAATCGATTTAACAGGACTACCCCATGCAGGTATCGTCTCTCGCACCCATGCTCATCTCTACTGGGATCTTGCTCGACAAGCTTACATGATTGTTGATGATAGCCTAAACGGTAGCTACCTAAATGATAAATTATTACCTCGTGGAGCACCCCATCCATTGAGTCATGGAGATAAATTACAACTAGGTCAGGAGCGGTTGATTTGTTTGCAAGTTGAATTGAACCATACTTCAATTTAAATTGCAATACATGAGATTCATCTTTTTTTGGTTATTAAGTGAATCTAGAGTGAGAATATTAGTTTTGTAACTTTCTTTTTAGATAAAATAGAAACCAGGGTGCTTAAAATATTATTAGACAGCAAATAACAGAGCGATCGCTTTGTTTTTTGCTACAATTTCGTAATCCAAAAAGCCGTTAGCAAAACCAGTGGTAAAACTAACGGCATTGAGAGATTTAACTGTACTTTACGTCACAGAGTTTCACGTTTGATTAGAGAAACTTTGTGATTATCCAAAAAGTTAGAAAACCATATCGTAGCTATTTAGTATTTCATCCATCGCTATAATGAGTTGCTACGGATTTCGAGCTATCTATCCTTACCTATTTAGGACTAATAGACAGTTTCCATTGCTCTAGTTTTCTTTTAAGGAAGTGACATGCTCTCAATTAAGATTTGGTATTTTTATCTTGACGCTCATTTGTTGTTTGCTGGTTGTTTGTTGTACTTTGGTTAAATGGTTTTTCAACTGTTTCTCTAATTTTGGATTCAGCAATATCGGTTATCTTGTATCTCATTTGATCAGATAGCCTATCAATAAGTCCACCAAAAATTTTACTAAAAAAGTATCCAATAGATTCCATGATTTTCACCTTATAGTTGAAACGATATTAGAAAGTAGCTTCAATTAAATTCATACTAGTTCAGCAAACTATGAAATGTCAGTAGACTTATGTCTATAAGCAGGGTTATTCCATTTAAATTAAAGCCATTAAGAATCTGTACAATAACTATATGCTGAACTAATATATTTCCTAACTTTTAAGCGATCGCTCTGTTCTTTGAAATAATTTCGTAATCCAAAAAGCTGTTGGCAAAACCAGTGGTAAAACTAACGGTATTGAGAAATTTAACTGTACTTTACGCCAAAGAGTTTTCCTTTTGGTTAGAGAAACTTTGTCATTCTCCAAAAGATTAGCTTACTCTCAATCAAGATTTAGCATTTTGATCTTGACGATCAGTTATTGTTTGCTGGCTGTTTGTTGCACTTTTATTAAATGGTTTCTCAACTGTTTCTCTTATCTTAGATTCAGCAATATCGGTTATCTTGTATCTCATCTGATCGGATAGCCTATCAATAAATCCCCCAAAAACTCTACCAAAAAAGTATCCAATTGATTCCATGATTTTCACCTCATAGTTGAAACGATATTAGAAAGTGACTTCAATTAACTTCATGCTAGCTAAGTAGATTATGAAATGTCAGTAGACTTAGTTCTATAAGCAGGGTTATTCCATTCCTTGACAAGACTTCAAACAGAATTATTTAAATTAAAGCCATAACGAAAGAAGCAACTGTCAAAATCAGCTTAAGTCTTCGACTTCTAACTATATACATTTTGAGAGCCTCAACTCAGCAGTGCTGGGTCGTTTTGTCATTTCTTAGTCTAAACACCAATGAAGACAGGCTCCCAATGTAATCTTTTTTCCTTGACGTAAACTAATTTATAGCCCCGTTTGCCGGGTGTGTTAGCAATCGCATAGCACACTGCGTAAGAGCCTTGACATACTCGCTTAGTTTATGTCAAGGCTCAACTGTTCTTTTCTTCCATTGATCGCCTCAACACGCTGAATTGCTTTCACTCTTTTGGAGCTTCCTGCGACCCCGATATCAAATTCTACACTTCTAAAAATCGTTCGGTTTTGATCTTCGATATTTCTTACTCTTGGTACATCTTGTATGTATATTTCCTTGGTCCCTTTTGCTTCGACCGGAATTTTCCACTGTTCATGCCAGTTACTAAATGTATGCGAATTTGGGTTCAGTGCATATTGGTTTGTTTTTGGTTTTGTTTCTAATATTCCTTCTGTACCATTTTTATTTTCTTTTTGGCTTATGATCTCATTCCACTCTAGTAGGGGGGGACTAGTAAATAGCAGCTTCTCTGATGTGGTATTTTGCAATACGAACCTAGCAGCAAATGTGTGTCCTAATTCATGTTTTTGGTCTACGGGAGTGGAGCGTGCGTCTATAGACTCTAACGTCATATATTTATTAAAATCTTTTCCTTCCACCTCTGTTATGGGGACTTCCAGTTGTTTATCCTTACCCTTACTCTTATCCTTTTGTTGAGTCGTTTGGGTTTGTTGGTTTGAAGGACCTGGAGATGCGGTAAGGAGGATGTTACTATCCCGAATATTTGAATTTTTTCTCTGAGTATCTCCACTTCTCCCCTGAATATCTCCAGTTTGCTGGCGATTTTGAAGTTCTATTTCTTGTTCGCTTGCTTTTCCTCTATCGCTTTTTTTCTTTTCGCGACTAGACATACAATTGCCCATAATATCCTCGATGTATTAGTGATTGAGCTTTCTGTTTCTATGTGTAGATGCTTTTCTGGGGTAGACTAATTTAAAATTTATGCTAGATTTTTTGACAAATTCTTCTTCGTCTATATGCCCTATCTTATTGGTTTTCATCATCAAGGTGTATCAGACAAAGGTCTGAAGACGGAATATAAATATTTGCCTAAAAAATTGTGTATTTCAGAACCCATCTGGCTGTCATTGTCTGGGATAGGTTATATAATATGGCGGTCATAAACTCCAAACGTTAAGCTTAAAAAGCAGGCAACTCTTTTAAAATAATCAAGTAACTCCTTGACAAACAATTTACTTCCGACTTTGAGATAGATTTATTTAATATTTCTTGTTTATTATCATCAAATTTTTGGTTGTACTACGGAATGAAATCACGAGGCTTTGATATCTTCCAATCGTTTATACCTTTGGCTGATAGAGACTTTTCAATTGCAAGATATCCTAAATCTTGTACCCGAATTTAGAGCTAATCAGCATGGCGAATCTAATGCATGAGCAGCCACAGAAGTATTTAGGGACGGGCTTATCTTTCCCATTGCAGACCAATGTGCAGGGAGGACTCAAGCTGAGTTCTGAAGCTCAGAAGGTTAAAGAATCAATCTGGTTAATTTTGCGTACCGATTTAGGCGAACGTGTCTACCGCCCTGATTTTGGCTGTCGCTTATCAGAACTAGCTTTTGCTCCCTTAAACAAGGACACTTTACTAAGAATTCGGCTCTACGTACTGGAAGCATTACAAAAATGGGAGCCTCGAATTGATATTGATGAAGTTCGCGCAGATCCCGACACAATTACTGGGCGCGTCAATATTCTCATTGACTATCGCCTCAAATCTCATCCCGACCCCTACAGTTTTGTCTACCCGTTTTATTTAGTTTCAGAGGTGGAGTAATCGTGAATTTTGACTTTTTACCTCGGCTTCCCAGTTCTCGGTTGGACGATCGCAACTTTGACGATTTAGTAGAAGAATGCCTACTGCGTATTCCCCGCTATTGTCCAGAGTGGACAGATCACAATCTCAGCGATCCTGGCATTACCTTAGTCGAGCTATTTGCTTGGCTCACCGACCAGATGCTGATGCGATTCAATCAGGTTCCCCGTAAAAACTATATAGCCTTTCTAGAACTATTGGGAATCCGTTTACAGCCACCGACTCCAGCTCAAGTTAGGCTGACTTTCTACCTCAGCACTCATTTACTAGAAAACTACACCATTCCACGCGGAACAGAGGTTGCAACAGAGCGCACTGAAACTCAAGAAGCCATTATTTTTACCACCGATCGAGACCTGTTAATCGCTCAACCGACCTTAAAACATATATTGTCTGGACCAGAGGCGGGTAATACTCCTCAATCGCTCCGTGACCACACCGGGGAATGGCATCATCAACATGACGGTCTTGCAGTGAATCACGAATTCAAACTATTTCCGCAAAAGCCGCAGTCTGGCAATAGCTTTTATCTCGTGATTGAGCCTGATACCCCTTTGGAAGGAAATGTGTTGGCGATCGCCTTCACAGGAGCGCAAGGTACGCCTACAGGCATCGATCCGAACCATCCTCCCCGCAGTTGGGAAGCCTGGGACGGCGAGTCATGGATAAAGGTACTCTTGCAGGAAGCAGACGACACCACCAATGGCTTTAGCTTTAACGAGAATACAAGAAATGGCGATCGCTCACAGCAGAGCGGTAATGTGATTCTACATCTACCCGAACGCTGGCCTACATCCAGTTTTGATGCCTACCGAGGTCGTTGGATTCGCTGCACCCTGATTGAATCTGGCGCACGCCAGCCGGGATATTCAAATTCTCCTCGAATTAAAACAATTGCGATGCATGCTATTGGCGGATCGGTGCAGGCTAGTCAATGCGTTCTGATCCAAGAGGAAATATTAGGTATCAGCAACGGAAAGCCGGGGCAGAGCTTTGAAGTTGAGACTGCGCCTATTCTGGAGCGCCGGGGAGAGGAGCAACTGCTTGTTCTTCCTCTTGGGAAGCCCCCCGAAATCTGGCAGGAGGTTGAAGACTTTGCTGAATCAAAACCCCAGGATCGGCATTATGTAGTTGATACATTGGCAGGCACTATTCAGTTTGGGCCATTGATTCGCGAACCTCAAACGCTTAAGAAGCAAACGCAAACTCGCGCTTATCTCCAGCAGGTGCTGCCAGCAGATCGATCGCCTAGTCGAGACCTTCAGGCTGAAATGATTGAGCAACAGTATGGTGCAATTCCTCCCCGTGGTGCTGAAATTATGTTTACCTATCGTACCGGGGGCGGTAAACAGGGAAACGTGCAGATGAACACGCTGAATTTTATGAAGACGGCAATTCCTTATGTAGACCGCGTGACCAATTATCATGCTGCCGTCAACGGTGCTAATGCCGAGTCTCTCGATCAGGCCGTCTTGAGAGCGCCTCAAATGCTGCGATCGCACGATCGAGCCGTTACTGCTTCCGATTTTGAAGCCTTAACTCTCAAAGGCAGCGGCGGTGCGATCGCGCGCGCATTGTGCTTACCAATGTCTGCCAGCCAAACTGCCGGCAGCATCAGCGTGTGCGTTGTGCCTCAAGCCAATACCGATCTGATTGACTTAGGACACGGGATTGCTCCAAACAACTTCAATTTAAATTCGGCTCTGCGCGATCAAGTCTTGCACTATCTAGACGAAAGACGTTTGCTAGGCATTCAGTTGCAGCTACAACAGCCCAATTATGTTGGCGTATCGGTTCAAGCCGAAGTCACCCTAGAGCCTGCCTATAAAAACCCAAGCGCTCAAGCCGAGATTGTCCACAAAATCAAAGTCGCCCTCTATCGCTACCTCAATCCTTTAACTGGCGGCGTAGAGATGACAGGCTGGCCCTTTGGTCGCCCTCTGTATCCATCAGACATAATGGCTGTCCTTCAGCAAATAGCAGGGATTCAATATTTGGGCGCTATCTTGCTGTTTCCTATTCAAAAAAATGGGGAATCTTGGCAGCGACAAACAACGCCTGTAAACTACATAGATCCTGGCTCCTTGGGTTTACTCTGCTCCTGGGCAGATCCGCAGGCGCGCACAGGACATAGTGTGAATGTTCTCACAGACCAATCTGCAATGAGGATTTAGGGTATGGTGCCAGTACTTACCTCCAAATCAGCCAGTCTTCAGATATCTCCTATGCAGATTTCTGCGACCACCTCCCAAGGAGGCAGTCGGATGCTTGGAGCTGAAGCCACAGAAGGTTCGCAACAGCAATCTGAAATTGTGGTTCATCCGGGAGAACTTTGTCGGGTCGCCCTTGAGATTAAAAACTGGGAGTCTCAACCTCAACACCTCACCTTAAAGCTAGATGGGACGTTCCCTTTGGAATGGTGTCAAGTCCAGACGGATGCTGAGAGCGCCCCTGAATTCGGGATAGCCCCAGAGCAGAACTCAGTGGCACAACTGTCAGGCACTGTAATGGAGGCTGCTATCAACCTCGTAACGCTAGAAGTGGCTGCCAAGAAAAGCAGACATACTGACTTATGGTTTCTGATTCCTAACGATTTTTTTGAGGGTGAAGATGCCCTTCAGGGAAGCAAGGGAAACCAACTCAACTTTCGAGGTTGTCTGTCGATTTATGCTAGCCAAAGCCTGAGTCAAGGGTCAAGTCCAGATCCGATTCAAGAATCCAATTTTGAGCTAAATGTTCGACCAAGGAGCAACTATACTGCTTTTTTGCCGATAGTCTATCAAGAAGTTGACTACATTCATCGCTTCATCAAAATCTTTGAGCAAGCGTTCGATCCGGTAGTGAATAGCTTCACTTCAATGTGGGCGCATCTAGACCCGTTAACTGCACCTCAGGCGCTCCTGCCGTTTCTAGCTCACTGGGTGGACTGGTCAATTGATACACAGCTAGATTTAACCCATCAAAGGCGGCTCATTCGACGTGCCGTAGAAATTTATCGCTGTCGTGGAACCCGTAAGGGACTTCGATTTTATTTACATTTATATACGGGTTTACCGCTCGATGAACAAATTGACCGGGAAGAAGATAAATCAATCAGCATTACCGAACCCTTTGGTCAAGGATGTGTATTTGGATTAGCCTACGTGGGAGAAGATGCGGTTATAGGCGGTGGCAAGCCCTATCACTTTGATGTCCGCTTGCGCGCCCAGCCAAACAGCCCAATCGATGAGCAGCTCGTCCGGCGAATAATCGATCAGGAAAAACCTGCATTCTGCTCCTACAGCCTGCGGATAGAAACAGACCATTACTGAGCATTCACCTGAAACTTATTCAATTGAATTGGAGATATTTTCGTGGGTCATCCTTTTCCAAACCCTACTATCGCCCCCATGCAGCGCCAACAAATTAGAGATGGCTTGCTCCTAACTGCCGAGCGTTGGCAACGCGCCCATGACTATCAGCGCAAACGCCAAAATCTTCACTATCAGTCAATTAATCAGCCAGGGATTGTTTGCGGGTTAGGAGTACGGGTAATTCTAGCCCCAGAAGAAGTTGCCGCTCAATATCGAGACAATCGCTGGGTGCAAATTCAGCCAGGAATTGCCATCGATTTAGAAGGGAATCTGATTGTCGTGCCTCATCAAATCAATTTTCGGATCGCAACCGAGTTGAAGGAGTCGGAACCTGTTACTGTTTATTTGGTTGCTCAGTATCGAGATCCCGATCGCTTGGGGGGAAACCCCGATCAGGAAGTCGTACAAGAAACCTTCAGAATTGACGAGAGAAGCCGTCCCCCTGAGCGTTCAGACGTGGAGCTTTGTCGTGTCCTACTGCGACGATCGCAGCAGGAATTGATCCGCACACCTGCCGATATCTTTTTTCCAGGATACGGCGATTTAGATTTACGCTATCGCCGTCAAGCACAGGCAAGACCCCAAGGCTTGGTTCAAATTGCTGAAATTAATTCTGATGATCAAGACTGTAGCCGAAATTTTTTCAATCTCACCTACTTACTACGCGCTGTTGAAGATATCTATCCATCTTTAAAAGGTGCAGAAACCGTCGATCGAGTCACTTGGGATGGAGATTTGCATCCCTACGAGCTGCTATATCTGACTGGGCATCAAGGTTTATCGCTAAACAACCATCAGTTCTCGAATCTTTCAAGCTACCTAAAGTCAGGGGGCACTTTGCTGGTCGATGCCTCTGTTGAGAGTACAGAACTGATTCAATCAGTCCAGGCACTAGCTCAACATTTGCAGACACCACTAAAGTCTTTACAAGAAGCCCGTCGCGACCATCCCTTGCGGATAAAGCCGTTTCTATTTTCTGCATTGCCAACAATGGATGGAAGCAGAATTCAACTCTTATCTGGCGGGGGAATTATTCTGGCGATCGGCAATCTGGGCGGATTATGGGGTTTAGACGAAGAATTGCAGCGATCGCGAACTGACATAAGAACCGCTCAAGAGTTAGGGATAAATATCCTACATTTTGCTTGGAAACGCAAACAGACGATAGATTTACAGTCTGAAGCAGGCGCTGGTGCAGCTGGTGCATAAATCCCAGTAAGATTGAGGGTTTATTGATAATACCTCTGCCAATTTACGAGGGTTCAACGCCACAAGAAACGGGATGAATACGACCTTTGGAACATCTGGCACTTCGTTTGAAATATCGTCCTTTAGTTCTGCAATATCATTTTCCTTCTTTATGTGAGGAAATTAGAATCAGACTTCTGTCTGATCTCTTCTGCTTTAAACTTCCCTTATATAGAGTTATATAGTCTAGATATTAAGTAGTTGCTTAAAAATATGGCTGTTTTCTGTGTTTCTCCCTCTGCCCCAATTTGAGATTATCTTCTTTCAACGTTGTGCTAATTGGATAGGCACTCAGAAGGGTGCGAAACCAAGCAATATTTTCTAGACGACAAGTCTAAAAAATAAATGTTTATTGATGTCTTAACCTATACACTCAATGATTATGAGACAGCCCTCTATGCAGAATCCATCCAACGATCTTGACCCTTCAGAGCAAAAGTTACGGGAGGCACTCGAACAGGTAGAAGTGAGTGATGCCTCCGGTGGGCTACGCCTACGCATATCGCCCCAGCCTGAATGGACTAGGACTCACTCAGTCAAAACTTCATCGGTCAGACCTTCTCAGATCGCAATAAACACCAACATCAACGCAGAACCATTGTCAGCACAAATCTTTGAAGATGTGACTATTATGCAAGTCGCAAGTCCTCTTCCAGAAGCAGCAAATGACAAGACCGTTTTGCAAAGACTACCGAACCCAAAACCCCAAGACTCTCCTCTTTCGGTAGTATTGGTTAATCATCCATCTCTCTCACCGCAAAAACCTGGAGTGGTAGAACGGATTGGCTCTTCATCGCAA
The DNA here is from genome assembly GCF_036917555.1 of Nostoc sp. Lineage (GTDB taxonomy): Bacteria > Cyanobacteriota > Cyanobacteriia > Cyanobacteriales > Nostocaceae > Nostoc. Next base: position 59,164 of record NZ_JBALDD010000047.1, read on the forward strand.
CCTACCCGAACCGTTGAGGCAGTAAGCCTTACGCCAAATCCCATTACTCAATTTTCCTTAGAGAATGATTCTAAAAATCTTAATGCTGCTGGGGTTGCTGTAGTTTCAAACCATGACAACACCATTGTCCAATACTCAGATTCGGTCATTCAAAACCTAACAGATCGGACTATTGTCCAATACTCGGACTCAGCCATTCATAATCCAGCAGATCGAACGGTTTATCAAGCAATGCGCCCATTGTCTACTGAGCTGGATCAAACGGTTTTCCAATTGGGGATGCGACAATCTTCATTTATGCCTGCGGAGATTGTACCAAAAAATCGGGCGCATGTTCAATTATTCGATCCAAGTATTTTTCGGGATATGTTTCGGACATCAGGCTCGTTGACCTCGCGCTTTATAAGTATCACAGGGCAATTTTTTGATTCAATCTGGAGGAAGATTGACCTAAAGCAACTACAATCTCGTTTTCATCTAGGCAGGCAGCTAGCTGTGGTGAAGACTTTAGAACAGCCATCTTCAAGCCGGATCAATCGTTCTACTTATAACGTGATGGTTTCAGAAGAACCGCCTAGCTCGGAGCAGTATCAGAAAAAACTGCGGGAGTTGGATCTTTGTCGACTTTCTTTTGCCAAAGAGTTGGCTAGAAATGGTAAATTTCGCAATGCGCGAGCTATGGCTGAACAAATTTCTGAGACGAGCCACTTTTTTAAGGATGCCCAGATGCTGATTCAAAGTTGGAAGTAATTTTAAGGAACTGCCTTTTAAGATTTGAAATGCGACGTTTGTCTGTTTTCATACCTTATTACCCAGCTTAATATGTGCTTATCCACTGACTTACGCACATCATAGTGTAGCGGTCGTCTGAGCCTGTCTTTGGGTAGTTAACGCCCATTAATGATTCGGTGATGTCCATGTCCCAAAACTCTAGTCATACAAACTTAACCTACACAGATTTTGAGCATAACCGTCTGGCACAGTCAGCTCAACAATATCTCAACAATTCGGTCCTAATACATCAATTATGCGATCGCGTCTACGAACGACTCCACGCAGATATCAAAATTCAGAGAGAAAGAATCGGTAACTCTAGTACAGGAAGACAATAAAATGGCTACACAACAATCCAATTCTTACGTTGAGAACTACGTCACAACCAACCGATTCTATATAGAAATTGGGAAAAATATAGTTGCTTCATTTTCAGAATGTTCAGGCATCAGTATTGAGGTGGAAAAGGAGGTATATCACGAGGGTGGCGTAAACGAGCAGCAAAGAATTAGTTTAGGACACACTCGTTTTTCAGATATCACACTAAAGCGGGGGATAACTGACGACCATACCTTTTCGCAGTGGTTAGGCGAATTATTTGAGCAAAAAACGCGGCGACGCAACGTTAATATTCTGACATTCAACCAAGCTGGAGAAATAATGAAGAGCTGGTGCCTGATTGGTGCCATTCCAGTGGGGTGGAAACTCCCTAGTTTAGAGGCTGATGGCAATATGGTTGCAGTTGAAGAATTAACTTTAGCCTTTGAGGGTTTGAAAATTGGGAAGCAGTCTGGTGGTGGCGATGAAGTCTCTAGGGATGGGAAGGGATATTTTGGTGAAAGCGCCTGGAAATGAACATAAGTTGGAAATTTAATCATGAGTGAGTTTAACCCCCAGTCCAAATCGTCAGAGCGCTCTAACGGCGCTTCTGACGATGGTGTAGACAACGAAGCAGATTTAAAGACGGTTCATGACCTATTGCGGCAGCTCAATCAGAGTAATGCTGCCAAGACAAGCGATCAATCAACACAACAGTCTAGTATTCGAGACTTACTGGCTTATGACAACGATCGCTCGAACCAACGTGCTAAAGCTCTGTCGCTAACCCAAGACTTGACCCAGCAAGAGGGTAAGCTTCCACCGGGTACTTTTGCGCCCCAAAACCCCATACTTGAGGAAGTATTAACTCCAGCCGTCAATACTGTTGAGCAAGCAGCAGAAGATTTAGAATTCCTTGCACAAATAGTTTGCGATCGCATCAGTCTGCGTCTAAATCTGGAGATGGAACGTAATGGCTTCCATCAAAGCAACCGGATTTTTTCGCGGCAAACGATTGCAGGCCAATCTTCCTCAAAATCTGAACAGGTACCAGATGTAATTGAACGGCTGGTTCAGGAAATCGAGCAACTTTTGCACCACCGTTTAGTCCACGAGCGCGAGCGACGGGGACAGTCTGTAGGCTGTTTACCCTGGTAATTTTAATGCATTCAAAGGATTGAGGAAAACGCAATGAAACTAGAAAAAGCAAAGCTGATAGTTCATAGTGACCCCAGCGGACAGGCCAAAGATATTGAGTTCATGTTTAATCCGTCAGAACTTGATTTTACTCGGCGAATAATTTGGGATAGTGATGTCGGCAATCGGGGAAGCACTTTATTACCAAAGGTTAATTTTTCTGGGGTAGAACCCTATTCGTTTACATTACAGAATTTATTATTTGATACTTATGAAAAAAAGACATCTGTTCTCAAAGACTATATTAACAACATTAAAAAGGGTGCGACAGCTCGTACTAATGCTCATGCTCGTCCACCAGTCTATATCTTGACCTGGCACGATAGCTATTTTCACTGTGTTATGACGAGTTTGAACTATCGACTCACCTTATTTCTAGCTGATGGCACTCCGGTTAAAGCGATCGTTAATATTGCGCTCGAAGAAGTCGATCCTGAAAATATACCGGGGGGAAAGCTACCTACAATAGGAGCCATTGATGACAAACTTACTAAATCCTAAAACCTGCTAAAGGTTATCTCAATCCAACAACCTATCCCACCTGTCAAGGGAACAACCTCTAAATTTTTGCCTAACAACACTGAGAGTATCTTCCAATGTCTACCAAAAATAGTCAAACCCTTTATTTATCCAAGCCTATACTCAGACTGGGTGGAGCTAATGCACCAGATGAACTAATGAAGGATATTCTGGAAATCATTGTGGATGAAAGTTTACATATGCCAAGTATGTTTATTATCAAAATCCATAATGTCTATGTCCCTGCCAGTGAGAAAAGTGAGACATGGACAAACGAAAAGCACTTTAAAATTGGCGATGCGATCGCAATTGGATTTGAGGCTAGTACGACAGAAGATCCTGAATTTCAAGTGGGTGAAAAAGAGCAACGGTTAATTGAGGGCGAAATTACAGGTATTGAAGTCAAATTTTCTAAAACATCTGAAGCCCATATTATTGTGCGCGGCTATGATGTTTCCCATCGACTGCATCGGGGTCGATATAGCCGATCTTTTTTAAACTGTACGGATAGCGATATTGTGCGGCGTGTTGCTACCGAGGCGCGGATTCAAATTGGTCAAGTAGATACGAGTGGTGTCGTCCATGAATATGTTTTCCAAGAAAATCAAACCAATATGGAGTTTCTGCGGGAGCGCGCCGCAAGAATAGGGTTTGAACTCTTTGTGCAGAACAATAAGCTTTACTTTCGCAAGCCCAAAAGTGAAGCCTCTCTCAAGCTAGAGTGGATGAAGGATATTACTAGCTTCGATGTAAGAGTTACCAGTACAGAACAAGTCAGTTCGGTCGAGGTTAATAGCTGGGATTATAGTCAGAAAAATTTAATTTCAGAAACCGCCTCAAAGGAACAGTTAGTCACAGAGACAGGAAATGGCGACGGGAGCAGCATCAGTCAAGAGTTTAGAATGAAACAACCTCCTAAAATGATTGTAGTAGACCAACCTGTCAATAGCCCCGAAGAAGCAAAGCAGATGGCTCAAGCCCTCTGCAACGAGTTGAGCGGAGAATTTGTGACGGCGGATGCCAAAGCTGAGGGAAATCCAAAAATTCGACCTGGACGAGTCGTTGCACTTGCCGATATGGGAACCCGCTATACTGGTGATTACTACATTACAGGAACCTGTCACCGCTACAGCCGCAGGGTTTACAAAACTGATTTTACAGTTCGAGGGCTGAGAGAAGGTAGCTTACTTTCTACACTGCCGCCCAAAACCCATCTTCAGCCTGGTCAAACGCATTTAGTGGGTTTGGTAACTAATAATAATGATCCAAAAGGTTGGGGGCGCGTTAAAGTAAAATTCCCTACCTTAACCATGAAGGATGAAAGCCATTGGGCTAGGGTGGTAGGGCTAGGAGCAGGCAATGAAAGAGGATTTTATTGCTTGCCTGAGATCGACGACGAAGTTCTGGTTGCCTTTGAGCATGGAGATATTCATCGACCCTATATTATTGGTGGAGTTTGGAATGGTAAGGATAAAACAGTTGAACCTGTCAATGACACAATTAAAGACGGTCAAGTGAGACTACGTACCATAAAAACCCGGACAGGGCATACGGTTCAGTTTGTCGAGGAAGACAACTCAGACTCCAAAGCAGGAATCTACATTACGACCACGAATGGTCAGTGTGTCCATCTTAATGACAGTGAGGGATGTATAGACATTAAAACTTCTGGAATGATTAATTTGAGTGCTCAAGGTGAAGTCAGCGCAGGGTTAGCATTACCCAGTGCAATCAACATAGAAGCAACATTCCTTCCAATCAACATAAGCTCATCACTTGGTGGAATCAACATAGAATCAAAAGTCGGTCCAATCAACATAGAATCAGCAGTCGGCGGAATCAACTTAGCTTCAGCCACTAAAATCAGTATGGAGGCACCAGTTATTGCAATGCTGGGGGCTGTCACTGTTGACGGTCTAGCGGTTATGGTGGTACCAGCGTAAGAAGACTATTGCCTGCAATCGAATGGCACTAAGAAAAGCTCTAAGCTCTAGGCAATTCGCGCCGACAATCAAGATATTACTGGTTTAGACAGTCTCAAAAATAAAAAAATTGCTGTACAAATTGGTACTTGCCGATGACAGGAGTGATAGCCCGCAGTTCTGTAAACGTAGAAGCTGGTGCTTAAACTAGATTATCAACGATACTTCAAGGTCTATGGTTGTTAATTTTAGTAATTGCAACCCCAACCTTGCTCAAAATAATTCCCATTTCTATAGGACTTACGCACTGAAGCCTGAAACCTAGATCCCCCCTAGCCCCCCTTCAAAAGGGGGGAACTTCTAAAGCCCCCTTTTTAAGGCAGGGCTGTTTCATTTGATAAGGTCATGATTTTGTCAAGAGTATGAACAATAAATTTAGGGAAGTGGGAAAAAGAAAAATTACCACTTCAACGGATAAATTTAAGTGCAAACGCCATTTTCTTGTCCAATCAGCTTTTTTAGTCACTTGATTTTTTTGCTATTGTCAGAATTATGTCCAACGGTTACAGTAGATTTTCCCCAGCTACGCGACCCAGATGATACTGTAATTTTGGCAACAGCCTTAGCAGCTAATGCCGAAGTTATTGTTACAGGTGATTTAGATTTACTAGTGTTGATGGAATTTAACGTAATTCCCATTTTGACATCGCAAGATTTTCTCAATCGGTATTTTCCTGATATGCTCTAATTTAGATACAGTTCAATACCTGTGGTTTCTAACTCTTGTTTTTAGCGAAATTATGCTAATTATTTTGCAAATTGAGATATACCACTCACAATTATTGTAGATAGATTATTCAGATAAAATATCAATGACTATTTCTTGCCTATGAGGAATGTTTCTTTACTGAAATACTTATATGATCTGTTAATCTTCACAATTTTCTATAAGCCTTAATCAAACACAGATATATGACAATTTTCAGCGAGTGTAATTTATCCTTAGAAGAAGTTCATCGTCTGTTTTGCTTTGAAAGAGAGTACGATGACTCATTTTCTAACTATTTATCTCTGGAACCTCTCGCAGAAGCAGAACAGCAGGAACTTCTGCAAATTAGAAATGACTTTCGACGCTACCTTACAGCTGGTAAAGTTTCTGAGGGTCAGGTAAAGTTTCTTGCAGTTGCGCCTTTATTAAGATTAACTGGTTTTTATCGCTATCCTATCGAGATTGTTTTGGAGGAAAATATTGCTGATATTGAGGTTGAGGATGAAGATATCAAAATTAAAGGTAGATTTGAGATTTTAGCTATTAGCAAAGCTAAACATACAAAGCCTCAAACATATTTTTGGGTACTGTTAATTGAATCTAAAAATAGCCAGATTGATATATCAACAGGTTTGCCTCAGCTACTCACATACTCTTATAAAAATTTAGATAATCAAAAATCAGTTTGGGGATTAACTACTAATGGTAGAAGTTATCAGTTTGTCTATCTCGAACAAGGAAATCCCCCTATTTATTATCTGTTACCAGAATTAAATTTAATGGAAAGAGAGCGTTCAAGTCAGTTGCTACAAGTTTTAAAAGCAATTTGTCAACTTTAAAAGCATTGATACTGGAGTTCGGTAAATTATCCAAGTATTTAGGCGACGTATAAACCAAGGTAACAATTTATGAGTCAAGCCATACCTAAACTAGTAACATTCGATGAATTTGCTGCGTGGCGACCCGAAAGCGGAAGATACGAATTACACGATGGCGTGATTGTTGAAATGGCACAACCAGTTGGAGACCATGAAGATGTTGTGGGTTTTTTAGCACTAGAAATATCTGCTGATATCAAACGTCTAAATTTACCTTATTACATTCCAAAAACTGTATTAGTCAAAGTACTTGAAGGTGAATCAGCTTATTCACCAGACATATTAATAATCAATCGACCAAACTTAGTGAATGAACCTTCGTGGAAAAAAGAAATGACTTATTTATAAATATTCACAATTTTCTGTAAGTCTTATATGTTAAAGTTTACAGGTCTTGACGCGAGAGAAGAAGACCCACTTACCGCCACCACCCCATCACATCCAGCCACAACCAGAACCCAACCATAACCATAACCCAAATACAAATAAAACTAAGTAAATCGCGCACCCGTATATAACCAAGTAAATCGCGCAATCGTGTATAGTCTACGCCTTTCTCAGACAGAAGATCATTATCGGTAGATTGCTGTTCTAGTCGCAGTTTATCAGCGTTCCCAATAGTTTGAGGAGGCGGTGCTAAAGCTTCTTGCGACAAATCTGTTTGCTCGAAAGAAGAAGGCATTTCTTGTGAAATCTGCCTATTTTGCAGACTATTTTCGTTAATTTGTGCTTCTATTTCTGTGGAGGCTTTTTGCTCATCCAACTGCCAAAACAAATCAGCAATTATCGCCGAATCTTCTGCATAGCTTGGGTCATCATACTCAATTTCATTAACGAGATCGCCCCAAGTATCTTCACCTAACCAATCCAAATTAGAAGAGTCACATGCCAAATCAGCAGGAATTATTTCCTCAATTCCTAAAGGCATCTCAGGATCGTCAGCGATCAGAACTTTTTCTTGTTTTCGTTGTCGTTGTAGCCTATCTGCCTCTTCTTGTTCTTGTTGTCTTCGTAGTCTTTCTGCTTCCTGTCTTTGTGGCCTATCTGCTTCTTCTTGTTGTTCCTGTAGCCGCAGCCTTTCTGCTTCCTGTTGTTGTAACTTTCTAGTTTCCTCTTCTTGTTCCCGTAGTCGCAGCTTACCTGCTTCCTGTTTTTGGCTTCGTTCGTCTCTTTCCTTCTTTAGCTTCTCAGCAGCCGCCCGAATTCCTCTAGCTACATCTGTGAAGGCTTCATCTTGATTGTGCCAATTTCTTGACACTACAGGTTCAGCATTCTTAGGCAAAGCTTGAAGTTTTGCAAATGGTGCGCCACTCCAATCAACGCTTCGCAGAATAACTGGGATAACACAAGCCTCTCCAGCATGGTGACGTTGTATTGCTTTCTTAACTTCGACATCCCAGCAATATTTAGAAAAAAGAAAATCTGAACTGATGAGCAACAGAATGATGTCAGCGGTGTTTAGATTATCGTTAATTTGATGATCCCACTCCTCTCCAGGTAGTATTTTGCGATCGTGCCAGCTTGAAATCACACCCTGCCATTCTAATATGGTCAGGTGTTTAGCTAATTCATCCCGTAGAGTTTCGTCTTTGTGAGAGTAAGAAAAGAAAAGCTGTAACGATACCTCTGGCATTTTTGGTCTAAGGGTAGGGTAAATCACGCTTTAAGCAAATTATAGTGTTTTTACCTGATTTGCTTGAGAACTAACGCCCTAAGTGCGATCGCAATACACTTGACCAAAACTATGATCGGGATTAATCTCAATCACTAAATCAACCGCTGTCGCATCTCTTACCAACGATGTAATGAATAATTCCGGGTGCAGCGATCGCCAAAAATAATTGACAAATTGCTCTATCTCTGCATTACTCATTCCCGATTTCCCCGCAGCAATCATCTGCTGTTCTGCCTGTTTACGCCACTCTAAAGAACAGCGGTAATCGATGGGATACAGCACAATTAAACTGTCCAATCGCTCCCACAGTGGTAAATAATCGTGGAGGCGAAGATTCATATCGCGGGCGAATGCTCTATCTTCATCTGTGACAATTGGCGGTGGTGCAGTATCAAATAAATCAGGGTCGATTGGTCGCACACCCACAAACCAACCTTCAAATAGTACAATATCTACATCCGTCACCATTTCGGAAGTAGTGCGATCGCCAGCACCTCCAAAAGCAGATTTATCAAAGCGGGGAAGCATCACTGGACTTTGCGACTGGCAAATTTGATCTAGTACATTTAAGCCTAAGTCTATATCGTGGGTTCCTGGTGGGCCACGCCAAATCAAGCGGGGATCTTGCTGTGTTAGGAGTAAGCGATCGCTGTAAGTTTTATATAAGTCATCCAAAGATAAACTCACAGTCCTGTATCCCAAATGATCGAGAATCAAAATCAGAATCTTTGACATTGTGGTTTTACCAGTGCCTTGTCCTCCCAATATTCCTTGAATCAGGGGACGTGCCAACTGTTGACGCTGCGATGCTAATTTGATCCCCAAAGGCAGCCACAAGTCCCACAACACCTGTAACATTTCCTGGGGTTGTACTTGGAGAGTAGCTTGGCAGAATTCGCTAAAAGCTGGGAAGACAGATTTTAGTAAATGCGATCGCCTTTCGATCATTTCATCAACATTTTCCGGTGCGATCCCAAAAGCTTTTGCCCTTAACCGATCTGCCAGCGCTGCTTCTCTTGCTTCTGGCTTCCAAGTTTCCCCCACCCCATTGGTTGCCAAAACACTCAGCCACAAATTCATAAATTCTCCATCTCACTACGATCCCAGCTTAAAAGCTTCGAGAAACAGGCTGTAGATGAAACCAACTTTCAGGAGATTTAGTGAGTCTACCAAGAGCGATCGCCTATCCAAAAAGCTGCGACTATAAAATATTCTGCTGGTAATTTCCGTCAACAGTACTAAAAAACCAGCTACCACAATGTCTAACTCTGCCCGTTGTCCGGCTGTAGTAGAAACTGCGTTTCCCAGAAAAAAACCGAACAAAAAACTAATTATCAGCAACGATAGTCGTCGCCAAGGATTTAAAAACCATTGCCCAAAGCGTGTAGCAATGGCATCAAACAAGTTGTTGAGACGAGTGTTTTGCATCAAAGGGACTTCTGGGAAAAGTCAAAATATCTTGAAATATATCTATATTAAGGTAAGGAGGATATTGGTTTTAGCATCAGCTTGTTTGTTAATATTGTATATATCTATTGGAATTCCAGTGTTTATTCAAATTTGACCATTCTATCATCTTCAGAGAAGTATCGTTTCTTAGAGGATGTTTGGAAACAATAAATATTTAGTTTGATCCCTACGTTCAAGCCTTAAAAAATGGGAAAATGATTCAAAATTCCCCTTTTTAAAGGAAACTAGTCCGTTCTATGGATTTGCTGACTTGGATTCATGTATGGAAATAAGCTACTCGTAGCGTCTCCCAAAAGGAGAAGGGACTTGCGTAGATTTAGGAAGGAGGATCTCTAAGCTATTGGTATATCACCAAGCACTTTTAAAACATCCTCTTAAGGTAGCTTTTCATAGCAGAAGAGAAAATATCCCACTTAGATTTATCTGACGTTTAGCAAAAGATGTCTTGTAGAGGCTGCTAGCGGTTTCAGGAAACTTTTATTTTTTTATACAAATGAATTGGCTTAATAGGTATCAAATTATCTTGTTTTTATCCATACTTACGGTCAAAATCCAAAGTAATGGGTGTCTGTACCTCTTGTGTTTAAAACATCAAAGAGATTATATCCTGCAAATGTTTTCTAATCAAAATGATATTTATCATACATTCGTGTTCCTAATTTTAGGAAAGTCTATATTAGGCTATTTTGTGTGATTGCCTTTTGGGATAATAGGCTACTATTTGGTCAAGCTTAGACAAAATATTTATTTCTAATAACTATCAATATGAAATCTTCAGTGTATCGTAACGTCGGTATTACAGCTTTGTGCTTGGGACTGCTTGTTGCTCTGGCGGGATACTTTGGAGTAAACGTATCCTTTGAGTCCGCCAACCCAGATACAAACCGAGATACATCTTCACAACTGCCAACAGAAACTCAAGAGTGGCAGACAACTTCGGTTTTACCTGAAAAAGGTATTTCCGCTAGTCTATCTACACCAGCACCTACCCCAACCAATCAAGTAGAACATAGCAGTAAAGAGAATACTTATCCTGTCTTGGCAGAGCGTGATAAATCAGCAAACATTGCCAAGGATCAAGGGACTTTGCGAATGAGCAATCAAACAAATCAGCCTGTGCGGCTGGTTCTACTGGCACGACAGTCAGTAGCAAAAGGATCTAGTAAAAAACAGACTCACTATGATGTACCGGCACATTGGGATTTTGCTCCCGAAGAAGGTAGTGAGAAGGGACTGGTTCTATCCCTACCTCAGAATAATTTAAAGCTGGAGAAGGGAGATGTTTTAGTTGCTTTTGCACAAGATGGTTCCCGTCGTTACTGGGGTCCTTATATTATTGGCGAAACTCAATTACCTAAGTGGAATTCCCAAAACAGAGAATGGCAACTTGTGCTGAGTCAATAAATATTGCTAAGTGGTAAATCTTGAGTACGGAAGCAATTTTTGGAGAGTGGGCATTGTTTACCGTTTGCTCAAACCTTTATTTTTACATCCTTACCCTACAGTTGGTAAAGTGTTAAGTAATGGATAGAGGAAAATTGTTGAATTAAAAGCTCTGAAGAACAAAAGATAGATAACCAACGACTATTGATTAGTGATTGTTGACTATTGACTAAATGAGAATGAAATTGAGTGTTAAGCACACTGTTGATCGGTGGTTCAACAAAATAGCAAAAAATCCAGCCCTGAGTGTAACTGTGTCGATTTTGTGGTTGATGGTGGTTGGCTGGGTGGCTTTTGGGTGGAATTTGGGCAACACTGGCTTGATTGATGAGACAGAGCCGCTCTTTGCCGAAGCTTCCCGCCAGATGTTCGTCACAGGTGATTGGATTACCCCATTTTTCAATGGTGACACTCGTTTCGATAAACCTGCTTTAATTTACTGGTGTCAGGCGATCGCATATCATCTGATTGGCGTGAATGAATGGGCAGTACGCCTTCCTTCCGCGATCGCAGCATTCGGCTTAGTTTGTTTAGCTTTTTACACCATCCAGTGGTATCTGGCTAAACAAGATGAATTAGAGCAAGTTTCACGTCCTACTCGTCGCTACTTAACATCTTTTATAGCAGCAGCACTCATGGCACTCAATCCCGAAACTATTATTTGGGCGAGAACGGGTGTCTCTGATATGCTGCTCACCGGATGTATGGCATCGGCTTTGTTATGTTTCTTTCTAGGGTATGCAGGGAAGGAAGAAAGCAGGGAGCAGGGGAGCAGGGAGCAGGGAGCAGGGGAGAAGAGTTTTCCCCTTTGCCCCCCGCACCCCGCCCCTCTGCCTCTTTTCAATGCCCAATCCCCACTTGCCCTGAGCGAAGCCGAAGGGATGCCCTATGCCCCATTTCCTAATAAGTGGTACTTAGCTTTTTATGTGCTGATTGCTGGCGCAATTTTGACTAAGGGGCCAGTGGGAATTGTTTTACCGGGGATAATTGTTACCGCCTTTTTATTTTACGTGGGTAAAGTGCGAGAGGTGTTGCAGGAAATGCGCCTTCTCGTAGGTATACTGATAATTATCGCTTTGTCAGTGCCCTGGTATGCTTTAGTAATTTGGCGCAATGGCTGGAATTACATTAACTCCTTTTTTGGTTATCACAACCTGGAACGCTTTACAGAAGTAGTTAATGGTCACTCAGCACCTTGGTATTTTTACTTTTTAGTCGTGCTGTTGGGTTTTGCACCATACTCAGTGTATTTACCAGCTTCAATAATCAGACTAAAGTTTTGGCAGCGATCGCATTGGCGATCCCTTGAACGTTTTCAGCAATTTGGTTTATTTTCCTGGTTCTGGTTTGCTAGCATCTTTGCCTTTTTTAGCATTGCTGTTACTAAACTCCCTAGCTACGTATTGCCTTTAATGCCAGCAGCAGCAATCCTGGTAGCCCTGTTGTGGAGCGACCTTTTTTCAGATCCAAAGACACGGCAAACAATTCCTGTTTCCCCCTCTCCCACTCCGTCCATCTCCGCGTCTTTGCTGCGAATGAGTGGTTGGGTGAATGTAGTATTTTTATCAGTTCTGGCAACAGCACTGCTTAACATAACCCACATATTAGGTACCGATCCAGCGATAAGTAACTTCCACGAACTAATTCAACAATCTGGTTTACCAGTAATCGCGGGTATAATTTGGCTAGTTTGTGCTGTTTTGGTTGCGGGTTTATTATTGAGTCGCCGCTGGAACTACATCATCAGTATTAATTTAATCGGGTTTGTGGCGTTTATAATTTTTGTCTTAACGCCTGCTTCGTTCTTTATTGATCGAGAACGTCAATTACCCTTAAGGGAATTGTCTGCGGTCATTTTAGAAGCAAAACAACCAAACGAAGAATTGATCATGCTTGGCTTCAAAAAGCCTAGTGTGGTATTTTACAGCCACATCCACGTAAATTATTTAAAGTTTCCCAAAGAGGCTGTAGAGCATATTAAAAACCAAGCTGCTAAAGGACTAAAACCTTCCTCAGTGCTGCTGTTGACCGAACAGAAAAAGTTTTTACAAATGGACTTACAGCCAGATGATTACAAAAATTTATCGACCAAGGGTGCTTATAACTTGGTTCGAGTTCTTTTTAAGAAAATGAAAAATGAAAAAATAGACATATCTTAATTGGGAATGGGGCATCCCTTCGGCTTCTCTTCGAGACGCTACGCGAACGCTCAGGGCAAGTGGGCATTGGGCACAAGAGGAAGAAGTGTACAGGGGCAGAGGAGAAAAACTTACTGCAACTTCTCCCCTGCTCCCCTGCTCTCTTCCTTCCTCATTGCCATTAACATTTGTCATTGTAATCGTTGACAGCTAAAGCTTGATTGATCTGGTTTAAGAGGTCTTCCATTGATATCGATCGCGGTAATATTTGGGTAGCGATCGCACCAACAACAGTTTCTATCGATTCCAAACCATTCTTCTTCTGCTGATTAATTTCCCGATAAGCTAATCCATCCTGGAAACTGGTTTCTGAGCGATTTAATCGCTGATTTAGTACCAAAATTGGTGGCAACTTTAAAGGCGAATCTCCTAATGTTTTCAGTGCTTTGAGTACATCTTTGTGGATAGAGGTTTCTCCTAAACAAATTAGCAGTAAGTCAACGCTTTCGTGGCGAATTTGTTGCAACACTTCTGCCCAACAAGGACTCATCGCCGCTTTGAAGCCTGCTGTTTGGAGGTATTGAATTAAAGCTTGGAACCATTCAGATCCCCGTTCAGCAGTTTCACTACTAATTGAGCAATTTTTTTCTGTCCGATAACCCTTAGCTGGCTTACGTCTTACCTGGGGGAAATCCCGCAGCATTGTTAAATCTACTACTAAGATGTTGGGAGGGCAGGAAATACCAGAAGCAATTTCCAGTACTGATAGTAAGGCATCTGTTTTCTCAGTGCGAGTGCTGTTGTCTTTCGCAAATGGTGTTAAGTAAGGAAATACAGATAGCCCTGGTATTTTAGAAGCTATTAGGGTAGTTGCAACATCACAAGTAACCAGTGGTATAGCTGCTAAACGCGGATGTCCAATTAGTTGTTGCAAATAAATTTGGGCGGTGGTACTTTCGACATCTAACAAAATCACATCAAATTGCCATACCCGCGCCAAAAGTTCTGCCTGATCTAGGTCATCTACTTCAATCACCCGATGTTCTCGAAGTGAGGGGTGGGGATTGACAGATTCCAACTGGGGATTCACCAACCTAAGAATTCGCAGTGGGGTTTTAATTGGGGTAATTGTACTATTGTTTAATCCTTGCTGCAAAATTGCTTGTGCAGTACATAATTTTTCTAGAACTGGTGCTAAGACCTGATGTTCTACTGGCAAACTCAAAAAACCATCAGCTCGGTTAGCAAATGCTTGCTCCTTTTCAGCTCCCGTTGCTGTCACAATTACAGATATATGACGAGTTGCGCTGTCAGATTTTAGTAAAGTCAGCACATCCCAACCTGATAGCAGGGGTAGCAACGGATTTAAAAATATTGCTATTGGTTGCAAGCGCCGCGCTTTTTCGACTGCTTCTGTCCCCGATCGCGCAATTATTACCCGATATCCTAAACCTTTGAGTTGTTCGGTCAAGTCTTCAATATATCGGGCTACTGCCTCGACTACCAAAACCAATCGTTGCGAACTCGCAAGATGATGCTGTGTGGGCGTACTAGGATGCTGACGAGCGGCGGCGAGATTTTCCGGTGTCGGTTGGTATTGTGTCTCCTGGTCTTCTCTAATTCCCATATCTGGTTCCGAAAAGCCTGTTTTCGGAGGGCTGGGCGGCAGAAGTAGTGTAAACTGGCTACCTTTACCTTCACGCGATAAGAAGCTGACATCTCCTCCGTGGAGACGAGCCAAGGCGCGAGTTAATACTAGCCCCAAACCAGTGCCTTCAAATTGGCGGGTGAGGGGATTTTCTAGTTGTTGGAATTTTTGAAAGATTAAGTGTTGCTGGTGTTCAGGAATGCCAATACCTGTATCCCAAACTGTAAAGGCAATCCATCCTTCCCAACGACTTACCCGCAGCCCAATTTCGCCAGATATTTCGGTGAATTTAAAGGCGTTGGAAAGTAGGTGTACTAGCATCTGGCGTAAGCGCAACTCATCTGCCACTATCTGATCTAAGCCTAGTTCAATGGAAAGACAGAATTGGGGAGCAGATGAACGGGCATTTGCAGGTGGCGGGGCAGATGTTGCTTTAGTGGTTTGAGTGTGGATAGCTTTGGCTTCCGATAGGGCGCGATCGCACACAGCCCGAATTGTCACCGGAGTCAGCGTCAAATCCATTTGTCCCGTTTCCATCCGGGTCAAATCTAAAATGTCATTCACCACACTCATCAGGTGGCGTCCGCTTTGATGAATCAGTCCTGCATAACGGGCTTGACGCTCGTTAAGTTCTCCCAACTGCTGATCCACTAGCAAGCGCGATAATCCTAAAACCGCAGTTAGGGGAGTTTTGAGTTCATGACTAATACAAGCTAAAAACTCGTCTTTTAACCGATTTAGTTGAATTAAATCGGCATTCTTTGCTGCTAGTTCTTTACAAAGTTGCTGCTGTTCAGTCACATCAGTAGCTAAAACCAACCACAAATCAGTGCTGAGTGCAATCTCCTCTTGGGCACTCATAACTTTAAATTCAGGATTATCTAAAGGAATTTTAGCAAACTGCCAGATTCGCTCTTGACCATTTTGCACTTCGACAACGCAGGTACAAGTACCCACCTGACTATCCAAATAGCATCGGCTGTATGCAGCATCACCTGATGCTTCTTGCTGAATCAGTTCTTCTTCACCACTATGCTCATTTTCCCTACCATTGGGATGAACTTTGATTGCTGGTTGGGTGGCATATTCTGCTATTTCAGAGCGTTTAGGGACAAGTATTGCCTCTACCTGTTGCCTAACTCCTTCTGGATCTTTCAAGGTTCCTAATTGCTGCCACCAGGCGGGATTTCGTGCTAACACCTCGCCAGTACCCGTTTGCAACATCAAAGGCCAAGGCAGTCTTTCTAGCAAGTGTACTAGTGGCTGGTGTTTTAACGAATTCGATTCATTTGATCCACCATCATACTCATGGCGATGCTCGCTAGACCTTTTTAAGCCAGCCATACGTTCCTGAGCCAGCGATCGCAACAGGCGTGAACTATCTAGCAGCCCCAAATATCGACCCTCAGAGTCAATCAGCGCCCAATCTAAGTTTTGAGGTTTTTCGACTTGTGAATCGCACCAGCGCAAGCTTAATCGCTCTACACGCTCAGAAGCTGATATTGTCTGTATTGGCTCAATTAGACCTTGACCCCAGGTCGAGAGCGATTGATGTAAATTTAGATTTTTATCGTCACTTTGTGCTAATAATTTTGGGATTAAACGGGCAGAATACAGCAATCCGATGGGGAATTGCTGTTGATTCACTACTACCAAGCGATCGCACTGCTGTTGCTCAAAAATCTCCAACACCACTGCCAGAGAACTTGTTTGGGGGCAGCTAGGTACGGTTGCCTGAAAGTCATAAAGCGGGTAATCTAACATTAACATAGGGATTTGGGGGTCATTCTTCCTGTGGAACCCTCCAGCATTTCCATCTGCCAGTTGATGGTCTTTTCGCCTGAAGTCATATCCTCTAAGAAGACTCATATAAGCAACTCTGGTTATTTGAACGCCATTAAAACAACGGGATTTCACCTAACGGACACGGGAATTGCGAACGAGTGCATTTTTCCAAGAGGCGGCGTTTTTAATTTCTAGCAACTAGCCAACCTCCCCAGCGTCTTACTGGTATTTAAACTCCTCATCGATAGTGACGGCTAAAACAATTATGGCCCCAAAGATTCGCTTTAGAACCTTGAGGAATTATAATGATTTGGAATGCGACAATCCTTTAAGTTCGTTTAAGTTTCTTATCAAGGAGCAAAATCAAAAAATCTATCTATTTATTTACATATTTATGTAAATCATGAGTTAATTATTGTGTCTTGCTATGCCGACGAATACCTGATCATCAAAGACCTACTAAGTTCTACCAGTTAGTTGCTGCACTAGATTGTTAAGTGTGTAGCACTATCTATTCGCATAAAGCGTTATTTTGGGGTTAAATCACCAGTTGACTGCACACCCAGTATCCCCTATAAGCGTTAGCCAAAGTTATCAGCCCATGTTTATTGGTCAGGGCGATCGAGGAGATATATTCAAGAATAAATGTTATTACCGATATTGATTCTGCAATCTAATGTTAACAAATGCTTAAATAATTCAGTCGACTTAGCCAACCTAAAAGGTTTGAGTACGTGGGTGGGGCAATTGATGGATGCAATTATTGCCCAATTTTGCTACTTACCTGTTGCTGCAACGACCTCTGGAAAAATAAACTACTTACCAAATTGGCCGCCACTAAATCCAAGTAAGGCATACACTAGCAAGTACATTTATGTATTTGCCAGTCAGATGCAAAAAAGTCAACAGTATTTTCAGGAGATGACTCCGGCAGAAAAACAAGGATTATTAAGACAGCTTAAAATAGATTATAGCCTGATTCTTATAGATTATTTTACTACAGACAAAACACTCAAAGATAAAATTGATAAATTTATCAATACTATATTTTATGCTAATATTCCTGTGCCCCAAATAATCGAAATTCACATGGAGATAATTGAAGAATTTTCTAACCAGCTAAAATTAGAAGGTAGGAGCAATGAAACGTTACTTGATTACCGCCTAACGTTGATCGATATCTTGGCTCACTTGTGCGAAGTCTATAGGAGTTCGATTTCTAAATAAATTAAGTTTATCGCTGTATATTCAAATTGGAATAAGCTACTGCTGTTAGTTACTCCCAATGCGCGAACACATCTTGTTATTTTTATGCTCATAACTAGTTATTAAGTATATGATTAAAGCCAGAAAAACTTACGTTCTTAAGCTTTACGTAGCCGGAAACACCCCGAATTCAGTCCGGGCATTAAAAACACTCAAAGATATTTTAGAGCAGGAGTTTGAAGGCATTTATGCTTTAAAAGTGATCGATGTATTGAAAAGTCCGCAACTGGCGGAAGAAGATAAAATATTGGCAACGCCAACATTATCTAAAATTT
The DNA here is from genome assembly GCF_036917555.1 of Nostoc sp. GTDB lineage: Bacteria > Cyanobacteriota > Cyanobacteriia > Cyanobacteriales > Nostocaceae > Nostoc. The sequence goes on from NZ_JBALDD010000047.1 coordinate 77,241, forward strand.
TGCCTCCACCTGTTCGCAAAATTATTGGGGATCTTTCAGATAGGGAAAGAGTCTTGATTGGATTGGATTTGCTCTATGAAGAACTGAGTGAAGAAGATTTTGAAGAGTAAATTTTTAATTATAAAAAATTGAGTCCAAACTTTAGTAATAAAAAAACAGGTTTTAATACCCTTTTGTTATCAAGCAATGAATGAAAACGAGCAACTAGAACCAAAACAGCCACCAATAATTAGGGGTATAGAAAAAATTCGGACGATGATCGAAGGATTTGACGATATTAGTCATGGTGGTTTACCAATTGGTAGAACTACCTTGATCAGCGGCACATCCGGCACAGGCAAAACTTTATTCTCTCTTCAGTTTCTCTATAACGGTATTACTTACTTTGATGAAGCAGGAGTATTTGTAACCTTTGAGGAATCACCGAGTGATATTATTAGAAATGCTCATGTTTTTGGTTGGAACTTGCCCCGCTTAATTGAAGAAGGCAAGTTGTTTATTCTTGACGCATCTCCCGATCCAGAAGGTCAAGATATCGTTGGGAATTTTGACCTTTCTGCACTGATTGAGCGCTTGCAATATGCCATCCGCAAATACAAAGCTAAACGAGTTTCAATCGACTCAATAACAGCAGTATTTCAGCAGTATGAAGCGATGGGAGTAGTGCGACGCGAAATTTTTCGCCTAGTAGCACGTCTCAAACTACTGAGTGTCACCACTCTAATTACCACTGAACGTAGTGAAGAGTATGGGCCTGTTGCCTCTTTCGGAGTGGAAGAATTTGTTTCCGATAATGTAGTAATTGTTCGCAACGCTTTAGAAGGAGAACGCCGCCGCCGCACAATTGAAATCCTTAAGTTGCGCGGTACAACTCACATGAAAGGCGAGTATCCCTTCACGATTACTAATGAAGGAGTTAACATCTTTCCACTCGGAGCAATGCGCTTAACTCAACGGTCTTCTAATGTTAGAGTATCTTCTGGTGTCAAAACCTTAGATGAAATGTGCGGTGGTGGTTTCTTTAAAGATTCAATTATTTTGGCAACAGGAGCTACAGGTACTGGTAAAACCCTATTAGTAAGTAAATTTATTCAAGATGGCTGCCTCAATGGAGAACAGGTAATATTATTTGCTTATGAAGAATCACGCGCTCAACTATCTCGTAATGCTTCCTCTTGGGGAATTGATTTTGAAGAATTAGAACATCAAGGTTTACTCAAAATAATCTGTACTTATCCTGAATCAACTGGTTTAGAAGACCACTTACAAATAATTAAATCAGAAATTGCTATTTTCAAACCTGCTCGGATTGCCATTGATTCTCTATCAGCACTAGCTAGAGGAGTTACGAATAATGCATTTCGGCAGTTTGTAATTGGTGTGACAGGTTATGCCAAACAAGAAGAAATTACTGGTTTCTTCACCAACACAACCGACCAATTTCTGGGAGCGCATTCGATTACTGACTCTCATATTTCCACGATTACCGATACAATTCTGATGTTACAGTACGTAGAAATTCGCGGAGAAATGTCGCGGGCAATTAACGTATTCAAAATGCGCGGATCTTGGCATGATAAGGGAATTCGTGAGTATAATATTACTGCTGATGGCCCCGAAATTAAAGATTCTTTCCGAAACTACGAACGGATTATCAGCGGTGCTCCTACTCGCGTTAGTATCGATGAAAAGGCGGAACTTTCTCGCATTGTTAGACGTTTTGAAGACAAACAGAGTTCCGAACCCTAAATTTAGTATCGTAGTATATTCTTTCCTAAGTTTAGTATCGTGCTATATTCTGTGGTGAAGAAAGGTTTTCTGCCGCTAGATTGATTTTCGTGTGAGGGATGCGGTGAAAGGACAGCAATTATTTTATAGCTTCTTACCTGGTGTAACGGCAGCGGTTTTAACAACTCAGCCTGCTTGGGCTGGTACTGCGAAACTAACTGGGGTACAACTGGCGTCTTCTCCTAGTGTTTTGACTTCTACTTATGGTCAAGGCTTGGTTGTGGACACCATAAATACGCAATTGCCTAATAGTGCAAATGTTAGTGTTCCAACCCTAGTACCTGCTTTGGGTTTTACTAAACTTAGTGTGAAACCTTTAAATGATAACAGTATTCCAGTATTTACGGCTGAAAATACTGTTGTGCCAATAAAACAACTACTTAAGAAAGATAAAGGTAGATTTTTCAGTTTGACACCTACCTCTAATCCTTCCCAAGCTCAAAAGAACCAAAAACAGAGTAATTCAAGCGCTTATGGGCAGAAATTAAAGAAGATAGTAGTTCCCAATTACACTTCAAAACCCCCTTCTGGCCAAAAAGAAATTTTGTCCCTGTCTTCTGCACAGCAGCCAGTGGTTCAAAAGATAAATACTGTTACTCAGTTGCAAACATTTTTACAAACTTCAGCCACAGGTGCAGGAGCAGCAAAACTGTTGTCAGCGCAGAGGTGTCCACAGGAGTTGAGCAAAAGCAAAACTGACTCCTTGGCTAATTTGCTATTAACCTCAAGCACTTGCTTACAACAAAATGCTATTGGTCGCTTGGCTCAGACTAATACCACGATTCCGACAGATTCGACGCCAATCACTGCGCCAACAACCGTAACTCCTGCACCAGGGGGTTCGGTGCAACCTGCTAATGTACCAGGAACCGTAACTCCTGTGCCAGGGAATTCGACGCCAACTCTAACTGCGCCAACAACCGTAACTCCTGCACCAGGGGGTTCGGTGCAACCTGTTAATGTACCAGGAACCGTAACTCCAGTGCCGTCAGGGTCGGTGCAAATTCCAGAGAACCTGATTCCTAACTCAAATCCTCTGCAATTTCCCACCAAACCGGAGGAAGTGCAATTTCAGGGAAATCAGCCGATTACTTTGGCACAGGCTCTAGAGCTCGCACAGCGTAACAATCACGATCTACAGGTGTCCTTATTGGAGCTAGAACGCAATAAAGCAAGTCTACGCGAGGCGCAAGCTGCTTTATTGCCCACTCTGGGAATTAGCACCGATATTACTCGTAGTCAGTCTGCTGATGGTCAGCTTCGGGACGAAATAAACGCGCAAAATCCGTTCGCCGCTAAGGTAGATCAACCCGGTACATCTTTCAATGGTTCAGCACAACTTTCATATAACCTTTATACTTCTGGGAGAGTGCAAGCTAGCATCAGAGCGGCTGAAGAACAGGTACGTTTCTATGAGTTGGCTGTAGAAACTCAGTTTGAGACAATCCGTCTGAATGTTGCCACTGACTACTACAATCTGCAACAAGCGGATGAACAGGTACGGATTGCCCGATCGGCTGTGCAGAACTCTGAAGCTAGTTTGCGTGATGCAGAAGCTTTAGAGCGAGCTGGGGTTGGTACGCGATTCGATGTGTTGCGATCGCAGGTGAATTTAGCAAATGCACAACAAAATTTGACTAATGCTAGATCCCAGCAGTCAATTTCTCGTCGTCAATTAGCAACTCGGATAAGTTTGCCGCAAGCAATAAATATCAGTGCCGCTGACCCTGTACAATTAGCTGGTCTTTGGAACCCAACCCTAGAACAAAGTATTGTATTAGCTTATCAAAATCGTCCAGAACTGCAACAGCAGTTGGCACAACGTAATACTAATGAGCAACAGCGTAGACAAGCTCTTGCAGAACTGGGCCCTCAAGTTAGTTTGGTTGCTAGCTACAACCTGCTAGATCAGTTCGATGATCATGTCAGCGTTACTGATGGTTATTCATTCGGAGTTAGGGCAACCTTAAATTTGTTTGATGGAGGAGCAGCAAGAGCAAGAGCATCTCAGCAGGAAGCTAATATTGCGATCGCAGAAACTCAATTTGCGGAACAGCGCAACCAAATTCGCTTTCAGGTAGAACAAGCCTATTCTACCCAGCAATCTAGTTTGGAGAATGTTCAAACCGCTAATACCGCTTTAGAACAAGCTAGGGAAGCTCTACGTTTAGCACGTTTGCGATTCCAAGCTGGTGTAGGTACTCAAACTGATGTGATTAACTCTGAAAATGACCTCACACAAGCTGAAGGTAATCGAGTTACAGCAATTTTGGATTACAACCGCGCTTTAGCTCAGTTACAACGGTCTGTTACCCTCAGAGCATTCCGCTAATTAGCTGAAACTCAACTGAATCAGTACTTTTGACTGCTGCTGTGTTGATCAGGGCATTACACAGTCCAGTAGCGTTTCTGATAAAAGCTAGCTAAAAGCCTCATTTATTCAGTGTATTTACTGGAAAAATGAGGCTTTTTAGTCCAAAAGGCAGTATTGTAAATTGTGATTTTTTAGAAATTCTTTAGCGATCGCTAAAGGATAAGAGTCTATAGAACCCATTTGATATCTTTTTTCTAGTTAGCAGCTAGTCTTCTGGCTCGATGATTTCCCACTCTTTGTCAGTCATATCGCTTGAATAACCCATTTTCAGCCCTTACCTGTTTGAATTCACCTTTTCGTGTCGATTCTACTTGTTCGCCTAAAAGATATCAAATGGGTTCTATAGGCATAAAGCTTTGACTATTGCCATCTGTAAACTTACTTCTTTTTGCTTTACTTTATTAAATTTAGGTGTTACTACTGAATAGTAGTAATGCTATGTCATGCAATTTATTCTCTAGAAATAAAATTAGTTGCCCATTATGGTCAAACCTCAAATAGTTGTCAGGCTACCTTTGCATCTATTAGAAAAGCTTAACAACTATGCTCAAAAAACAGGCACATCAAAGACTGACGTGGTGGTTGGCGCTTTAGCACAGTATTTAGGGTGCGCTGAGACTGTACCACTAAATCAAAGGTTAGCAGAGCTTGAATTTAAAGTTGCGGCAATAGAAGAAAAAGTCAATTAAATCTGAGGAGTAAATTAACAAATATTATGACAGCAGAAATATCAACTCCTGAAAAAATTTGGATTATTACCGAAGAAGCTGAAGCTACAGCTACTCATGAAACTACAATTACCAGAGGCGCTAGAGGGAGTAGTGACATAGGAGGACGGCTCGGTGCAGAAATAACAGAAACAACTGAAGTTAGTATCACTCGACGAAAAGCAATTGAAGTAAGCAAACTCAAGCAGGAAATGAAAGGGTTTCTGCAAGCAATGAAAGAAACGCTTGACGAAGCAGACCAGCCGGATTCTAAAATGCAGCTTGACGAAGTAGAGCTATCAGTAGAAATTAATGGAGAAGGGCAAATTAGCCTGTTTGGAATTGGTGGCAAAGCAGGGGGGAAAGGTGCAATGACCTTCAAGTTCAAGCGTAAATAACAAGCATTTTAAAATGGGTAAAAACTGGGCGATTGTAGTTGGAATAAATAATTACGATAACCTTCAGCCGTTGAAGTATGCCAAACGCGATGCTGAAGCGATGATGGCTTGGTTTGGAAATGAAGCCAACTTTGACCAAGTTTTTCTATTTACTGAAGATTCGCCTGCCATAAAAACCAATCCTCCAATACCAACTCAACCGACTCAAGGTCGTTTTAAGCGATTTTTGAATGCACAGTTTGAAAATCCGCTGCTCAAACCAGAAGATAATTTGTGGTTCTTCTTCGCTGGTCATGGTAAACGTTATATAGACCAAGATTATCTGATGTTTTTGGATAGTGACCCAACAGATTATACAACAGCAATTTCTGTAGAGTTTATAACACAAAGGTTACGGCGCTGTGGAGCAGATAATGTAGTTTTGTTGATAGATGCTTGCCGTGATCAAGGCGATCGCTCTGGATTAGGCGTAGGTATACAGGAACATAAAGGAGTTATTACCTTTTATTCCTGCACTGCCAACCAAAAGTCTTGGGAGATAGATGAATTACAACATGGATCGTTTACCTACAGTCTGTTAGAAGGATTGCGAATTCAGGGAGAGGCAAATTGTGCGACAGTGGAGCGTTTAGATCAACATCTGCGTTACAGAGTTCCCCAAACAAATGTTGATTATAAAAAGCCCATACAAAATCCGGCTTTCAAGGCAGAGCCACCGTACAAGATGTATTACATTTTGCTAGAACAATATGCCAGAATCAGAGATGTAGAACCATTAAAGTATCAAGCGTCTTTAGCTGAAAATGAGGGAGATTTAAATTTAGCAGAGCAATTATGGATCAGAGTTTTAGCAGTATCTCGTGTTGATAGAGATGCAATTAGGGCTATTGGAAGGATTGTTTTACGTCAACGAGGAGTCCTAGAATTTACTTCCTCAATTTCTGAGCCTGTTACTTTATTAATAGGGGATAGAGCAGTTATTTCTGAATCAGAAGCTGCTACATCTATACCGATTGAGACAACCCAACAATTACAATTGACTAGAACAAAAAAGGAAAATAAATATAAATTAGCTAATTTTCAGCAAGCTTTTCAGAGATTTTCTAACAAATTACTTAATAACATTGTTAGAGTCCCAGAACTCTGGATACTAATATTTTCTGCAAGAGCTGATAGGACGGAGGTGTTGCGTGCTATCTTGCCTGCATGGTATCCAAAAGCTTTAACTTGGTTTGTTTATAGTATTAGTGGTGTAACTGTACTGTCAACGCTAATGATTGGCATTGAATGGCTGAAATTTTCGGTGAAACCTTTACCTATATTAGGTTCATCAGTGATTATTTACGCCCGTGATGGAAGTATACCGCTACGAGCTTCTCAAATTCACGTTAATATGAAGCGTTTAGAAGATTTTAGTCCTTATCTGCCATCTGCAATCATTAGCTCAGAGGATAACGGTTATTACTGGCACTTTGGTGTTGATATATTGAGATTTTTACAAGGTTTATTAGTGAATAATAGTGAGAATGCTCAATCAAGTTATCAAACACTAACTCAACAAGTTGCTCGCAATTTATTCAGTGATTATATTGGCAAACAAAATTCTTTTGGGAGCAAACTGCGAGAAGCAATAGTTGCCTTGAAGTTAGAAACTTTTTATAGCAAGGATGAAATATTACTGGTCTATTTAAATCAAGTAAAATTGGGTAAAGATACCTACGGTTTTGAGGATGCAGCGCGGTATTACTTTGAGAAGTCGGCTAAAGACTTAACGCTCTCCGAAGCAACAACCTTGATAGGAATTTTACCTGCTCCCAACGCTTTCAATTTTTGCGGAGATGGCTCTAATAAGTTAGAACTAGGTGAATACCGCAATCGCGTAATTAAGCGGATGATGGAGATGGGCAAAATCAAACCAGAGGAAGCGAACCAAGCCAGGCGCTCAACCATAAAAATCAGTCCCCAGGTCTGCGAACAGCAAGCCAAGACGATCGCTCCTTATTTTTATAATTACGTCTTCCAAGAACTCCAATCAATCTTAGGGCAAGAAGCTGCGAAGGAAGGCAACTATATCATACAGAATCATACAGACGCAACTCGATCCAGCCATACAGAGCCAAGCGGAAGCAGCCTTGCGTAATTCGGTGAACAACGCTGGCTCAACTTTTGGTTTTTCTCAAGGAGCAGTGATCACCCTTGATTCTACTACTGGTAGCATCCTGGCGATGGTAGGCGGAACTGATTATAAAAAAAGTAAGTTAAATCGTGCTGTCCAAGCTAAAAGACAACCAGGTACAACCTTCAAAATCTTTACCTATACCGCCGCTATCCAGCAGGGGATTCCAGCATCAAAAACTTATTCTTGCGCTCCCTTAACTTGGCAAGGTTTTACTTATAAACCTTGTCGTGCTGGTGCTGACGCTAGTTTCGATATTGCCACCGGACTTGCTCTTTCAGAAAATCCGATCGCTTTGCGTGTTGCTAGAGAAATCGGGTTGGATAAAGTAGTATCGATGGCCCAGCGTTTGGGAATAACATCATCACTCGATCCAGTTCCTAGCTTAGTACTTGGTCAAAGTGTAGTAAATGTTTTAGAGATGACTGGTGCTTTCGGCGCTATTGGCAATCGCGGTGTATGGAATCCACCTCATGCAATTAGCCGGGTACTAGATAGTAGTGATTGTAAGGATCGCAACGATATCAACACCTGCCGTGTCATCTATTCGTTTGACCAAGACCCAGACGCTAACAAACGAGTTTTATCAAATGAAGTAGCCGATGAAATGACCTCTTTAATGCGCGGAGTCATAACAAGGGGTACTGGTCGCACGGCTGCCATTGGACTAGGCGAGGCTGGCAAAACCGGTGCAACTAATAATAACGTTGACTTATGGTTTATTGGCTTTATCCCCAGTCGGCGGCTTGTGACTGGTGTTTGGTTAGGAAACGATAATAATTCTCCCACCTCTGGTAGTAGCGCTCAAGCAGCTCAACTATGGGGAAATTACATGAGGAAAATTACAAGGTGATTCAAAAATACGTACGGCATCTAAAACTTTTTAAATAGAGTCTATATCAACTGCTACATGTCTTTTGTACTATTCTAGTCCGATAATTTTACTCCCCTTCTTCCAGTAACAAAAATTTTTCCGCTTCTCTGAAAAGAGGGTTAGGGAAAGGTAGTAGGGAAGGAGTTATTTTTGTGAGGTCTGTATTGGACTTAACAGAGAAGCGCTATAGTCAAATTTGGACTAACATAACTGAGTGTTCGATCGCTTGCCTTGTCAAAGACTCATGACTAAAGTAACATCTCAAGAAATTGCACAGTTTCGCTCTCAATTGGCAGACGATCCTAGCGATATGGAAGCGCTGGATTTGATTGAAGACTGTGATGGAGATTTAGAAGATGCGGCGATGACGCTAGCTATCCGGGCAGGACAACAACCAGAAAGAGCAAATTCTGAGTGGTTAGATGCCTTGGCTAGAAAATGGCGTGTGGTCATTTGCGAACAAGAATATCGAGAAGATTTGCTTAATACTTCTCTTCAAAAGATGATGGAACATTTAAAAACAACGCCGACATTTCCTAAGATTTTGGCAACGCCAGTTTTGCTATATGTCCTCAAGCAAGGCGTAAACAATTTTTGTGAGCCACTAGATTTGCTAAAATGATCGGCCCGCATTTTAATCGTGAGATTCAAATCGTGGCTACCGGAACATAGACGCAAAGCGGCTTCAAAACCCTTAATTTGACCTTAGTCCGCGCAGACGTACCCTATGGGAAGACTTTCACTGCGCTTGTGTAGTCCTTCCAGTGCTTTGGTGCAAGATATGAGCCTCCTAACTCCGATGTAAGTCTTAGAGTAATTCAGGTATGTGACTTCTAGTCATGCGAGGTTCAATCGACCAGGACTGATACGCTGTTAATTAAGGCAAAACTTCTATTAGACAAATTGTAAAATCAATGAATTACCTTGTTGCCGTATTACCAGACCGCATTCAAGCCGAAGCTGCTTACTTAGCTTTAGAAAAAGAAGGCATTAACAGCACTATTTTGGGGAGGGGGTATAAAACGGCTGACGAGTTTGGCTTAATTGACCCCAAAGAGCAGGCTAAAAAGCAAGCAAAACAGATGGCTACCTGGCTGATACCATTTGGCTTTTTTGCAGGTTTTACATTCAGCCTCATTACTGGTTTAGATACTTTTGCCTGGGCGGGTGAAGTTGGGAATCACATTGTTGGCGGACTGTTGGGTGCTGCTAGTGGTGCGATGGGTGGTGTGTTTGTCGGTGGCGGAGTCGGTTTACTTGTAGGTGGTGGTGATGCGTTACCTTATCGCAACCGCTTAGATGCAGGTAAATATTTAGTCGCCGTTCAAGGTTCTGAAACTCTTACTCGCCAAGCAACCAAAATATTACGTCAGTTTGATCCAGAAAATATCCAAGGTTATGCTGACACAAATACTGTGTATTGAATAAATCATAGTTTACAGATTTATTTATAGCCCACTCCTCCTTATTGGCACGAATTACGGTGTAGGTGAAGGATTTGGATGTTTTCCTGCGTAGTAGACAACGACTTTCAATTGTTCTTTATCAGGAACGTAAAACACTCTGTCCCCTTTTGTTACCTCATATTCCCATGCCCCCTTGTAGGGTTTGCCCTTTAAAGGAAAAACACGCCCAGACTGTCTGGTGGTTGGTGCATTACATGAATCCTCGTAACAACGACGTGTGTTTTCTGGATGGCGCTGCATTAAAGCTTCCCAGCCCCGATTCACCTGACGATTTTTAGCTACCACCAACTAAGTGCTTTCTATCTCAGATAATGCTGGAGTCGTCAGTTTAACGAATGGCGGCTCTACGTTTTCCACTATTGGATTTTCTTCTTCGTTGTCTGACATACTCTCATTCACACAGGACTCTGAGTAGATGGCGACTTTAATGGTACTTCATCAGTCTCGGCACTAAAAGCATCTGTCAGTTCAGGACTAGCGATCGCTACGGCGCTTTCATGCCATTCATGGATGATCGCGTCAATTATCTCCCATGCTGTAGTTGAGGAATCTATCAACCGAAAACCCTCACTCAACTCCTTGATAAAGTCTTGCAGATCATCTTTTTCAAACACACTCAGCCATCCATAAGGATGTTCAAAACCGATTTCCTTTCCCAGTAACAAAGAGAAGGCGACAGTTAATGCCTCAAAAACAGCTTTACTCTGTGTTGCTGCCTTCACAAGAAAAGTTACTTCCTCCCGGCGCAACAAGGCAAAAGACTGATCGTTGCGAGTAATTGTCACTGGACGTTCTAAAGCTTTGTCCAGAACTCGCCCAGGCTGACGATTCAACTCAGTGGCTGTAATTAACTCATCTGAGTAGATATTGCCGAAAGTCCCAATAGACATAGGTTATGCCTTTTTAGTCAACGCCGATTTCAGAAAATTATTAGTCCCTACGTATAATTGTACGTACTATTCATCAGGGGTCAATAGGGATTAAAAGCTAGAATCAAGATAGTTTTAGCAGATTAATTCTCAATTCATAACTCATAATTTTTCAGAATGTTGCCACGAGAAGAACTTTTAAAAGGTGTTGAAAATCGAGATAGTGTAGCTCGTGCAATCGACCAAGCAGAGCAAGCGATCAAAACTTGGGAAGTGGTTTTGACAGATTTTCTATCTCCCCCAGAATTGATAGAAATTCAACGGGTGTTTAACCGATTAACAGAAGTGCAATTGGTGGCATGGGGTGGATATCCGCAAGCTGAACGCCAAAGAATAGCGATCGCTCGTTCAGAACTTCCGTTAGATCAATCTCAAGTCAGCCTTGTAGCTGTGGAAATTGCTGGTAATTTCCTATTTGATACCGCCTCTCACCGCGACTTTTTAGGCGCAATGTTGGGGACGGGAATTGTTCGTGAAAAGACGGGAGATGTAATTGTCTTAGGAGAACGAGGGGCGCAGGCGATTGTTGCACCAGAGTTGGTGGAATTTTTGTCAATGAGTCTGAAACAGGTGCGATCGGTTCCTGTGAAAACTCAGCAGATTGAGCTAACTGAATTAAAGGTTCGGGAACCCAAGAAAAAAGAATTAACTACTGTGGAGGCTTCTTTAAGATTAGATGCGATCGCATCTGCTGGTTTTGGTATGTCCCGCAGCAAAATGGTTGATTTCATCGATGCTGGTGATGTCCGCGTTAATTGGAAGGAAGTTACCCAAGCTAGTTCTCAACTAAAATCAGGCGACTTAATCGCTATTCGCTCTAAAGGGCGTTTAGAAGTTGGAGAAATAGCCGTTACAAAAAAAGAGCGTTACCGAGTTCAATTAACAAGGTATATGTAATAAGTTAGGAGTTAAGAGTGAAAAGTTAAGAGTTTTCAATTCATCATTTTCTTTAACTTCAAACTCCAAACCCCTAAACTCCTAACTCCTAAATAGATACTTAATACTTAGGCTTTAAAGCGTTTTGCTAACATATTCAGTAGAAGTTTGCGCGGTACAAGCCGAGATAATTTGCTTCTAATTTGAGTGGTACTATCAGAGCTAATAACAGTTGGATAGCCTTTTTCTAAAGCCTCTAAAGATTCCCAAACTACTTTTTCGGAAGAATAGACTTTATCTCCACTGCCTGCCAACGCTGGAGGAAAATTAGCTTCTGCAAAAAAGTTTGTTTCTATTGGCCCTGGACAAGTAACTAAAATACGCACACCATACTGATAATTTTCTGCCCATAACGCTTCACTAAAGCTGAGAATAAAAGCTTTACTAGCAGCATAAACAGAAAGGTATGGTATTGGTTGAAATGCGGTAATAGAGGATACGTTAATAATACTTCCAGAACGACGTTGCCGCATCAATGGTAAAAATTTGTGGGTTAAATCTACCAATGCCAAAATGTTTAATTGTACGATTTTAACTTGTTTTTCTCCATCCCCTTCAGCAAAGTCGCCATAAGAACCAAAACCAGCATTGTTGATTAATAAGTCAATAGTTAATCCCTTTGCTTTTGTAGTCTCAAATACACTAGTAGCTGCATTAGTTTGTGTGAGGTCTTTTACTATAACGTCTACTTGAATGTTATGTTGTTCTTGTAGTTGTTTAGCTAATTGGCTTAGTTTCTCTTCAGAACGAGCAACGAGTACAAGATTTGTCTTACGTGCAGCTAGTTCTTGAGCAAAGGCTTTACCAATACCACTAGAAGCACCAGTAATTAAAGCAGTTGGCATTCTACATATTTAGATAGTTTTTAAGCACTTATAAATCTTAGCTATGCTGACTATAAGTTTTAACTACCCAAAGTGATATATCCAAAAGGATAAAAGCAATACTTAGTACTATCAGGACTTTTAATTTATGTAAGAAGTTTATTAAGTTCGATATCACAAATAATGATTTTTACTATGGCGATTAAAAATGAATTTGAATTGCTAATTACCATTTTTCCGACCAATAGATAATTTCTGAGGTGGAACTATTAATAGCAACACCGTAGCTATCTCCATGATTCCACTTAAAGCCAGGTCTACCTTTGTCATCTGTATTTAATACCAATATTTCATAAGTAGCTGGAAAAGATTCTGTAGGAGAGTCACTAGTGTAGAAGAAAGTTGTCGGCACACCATTTGGTTGATTTATGTGGTCGTTTGTGTTACCACCTCTATATTTGTGCTTGGCACTATTTCTATATTGTGAAAGTAATTTTTCTATCTTCTTTGGTGGCTCTTTTAACCTAATTTGAAAAAAACTACTTCCTTGCAAAACTTTGGGAGAGTAAGCAATACGAACGTCTTTAGCATCAGGGGGAATCTCATTAGGAAAATGTTTTATTTGGTCATTATCAGACCATAGTTGATTACGAATTTCTTTATAGCGTGATGTATCAGTTATAATTTTAGGCTCACTAGTACTGCTAAAAGTTGTTCTCAGAAAAAAGCTTCCCCCGACAATACTAAGACTAGCAAGGGCTAATAAAAATTGCGATCGCTTCATCAAGTTGGGTGTGTCTAACTTTCATAGTCATATACCCAACTAATAAACTAAATTCGTACTATTACGGATATCAGATCAGAAATATTAACAGAAACTTTGTATATTTAGAGGAAAATTAGGATAAGTGTAAAATTACTGTGAAGTTAGTCAATGATTACCTAGTCAAATACCGCAAGCGATCCTTATTGAGGCTAGTACTACCGTTGTAGCTAACAAAATCAATTCCACAGCTATCCATTTTTTTTCAATTCTTCCTGATCAGCAATAATTAAAGCGGATATATAAATAGTAGATGCACCTTAATTAAATCACAGCCTTCAGCTTTTAGTTGAGGGCTTTTTTTTATTGCTGATAATTTTTTATTCAGGAAACAAATAAATTTGCTTAAAAGTATAATTTTCCCGGATATAGCAATAAATAAAGCGAATTAATAAATGGTAGATGCACCTTAATTAAATCATAGCCCTCAGCTTTTAGTTGAAGGCTTTTTTATTGATAATACTTTTTTATTCAAGAACAAAATAAATTTGTTCAAAAGTATAATTTTCCCGGATATGGCAATAAATAAAGCGGATTAATAAATGGTAGATGCACCCTAAAAAATTACAGCCTTCAGCTTTTGGCTGAGGGCTTTTATTATTTAAATATCGATGGCAGCAAACTGGGAGCTAACCACACTGCATAACCAATAAATCCAAACAGCAAGGTAATTAGGGCTGTAATACCGTAGCTGATGCAAATTAATAAACCGTCAGATTCGATAGTGGCAACAGTCAAAAGTAAAATACCGATAGTCGGGATAGGATTTGTAAACGGGATTGGTAATATTAGTAATACTGTTAATAAAGAGATACAAAACCCATTAATTCGCCAAACTAAAGGATTATGAGCTATTTTTGCTAATCGGGGACGGGCGATTTTCTGGAAAACTTTGGTAAGCCGTCCCAAATTTTGCAAAAGTAACTGGGCGAAGGAACGAGGAAATTTGTAGTTAGCGATTCTTTTCGGTAGCCAAGGCGATCGCCTTCCTAAAAGCATTTGCACTGACAACAGTAAACAAGCACCACCAAAAGGGCCAGTTAATCCCGGTGGCATAGGAAGTAAAAAAGGCAAAACTAATAATGTAATTACCAGGCTAAAGCCCCGTTCTGAGGTTTCTGTCAGAATATCACCTAGAGTCAGAGGGTGTTCAGCTAGGCGTTGCAACAGGGACTTTATATCTTGAGAAAATCTCAGATGCATTTGGCGTGAATTGATGCGAGTTCCCACTTTGTAGTAAAGGAAGATGAGGAAGAATAACTTCTAAACTCTGCCAATTTTAGATTTTGGATTGAAGGAAAATCTAAAATTGAATAACTCCTAACTCCTGCTTTCCAGGGGTACTAAAACAGCTATAGCTTTAGGTATAACCCGAAAATGAGCAGGTGTGTAGGTAGTGATTTCACCATCTGTATTGATAGGGCGAGGTTTGCGAGTATGTACCTGTATTTCTTGACCTTGATGGGAGCGTACACTCTGCCAATGTATATGTCGCCCTTGTCGCATTGCGGGTAGTAGTAATATAGCCTGCCACCAGTGTTCAATCTCCAAGCTATAAAGGTCTAGCCTTTGATCGTCTATTGTGGCATCGTCAGCTACCGCCATACCACCACCGTAATAGCGGCCGTTACCAACAGCAATTTGCACTGTTTTGACGCGAATTAATTCACCGTTGATCGCAATCTCTGCTGTAAAAGGTCTGGCTTCCAAAATCACTTGCAATGCAGTGGCAGCATAAGCAAATACTCCCCAACGGCGCTTGACTTCTTTGGTAAGTCGTTCGGTAATTTTTACACTCAATCCCATACTTGCAACGTTAAAAAAGTGCTTATCATTCACACAACCCAAGTCGATGCGGTGTAAATGTCCATCTGCAATAATTTTGCAAGCTTCGTTGAGGGAATTTGGGATTCCCAAAGTTCTCGCTAGATCGTTGGCAGTTCCTAGAGGTAAGATTCCCAAAGGTAACTGAGTCTCAATTAAAGCATCTACTGCGGCATTTAAAGTACCATCTCCTCCGCCAATAATTACCAAGTCAACTTGATGCTTATAGCGAAGTATGACTTCAGCAAGATGTTGGGGATCTTCTGTAGACTCTTCAATTAAATCAAAGCCAAGTGTTTTCAGATATTGAATCGCTTGCGACAGACCCTTTTGCCCTTGGCGAGCATGACGATTTACTAACAGCAGTGCGCGGGAACTCATGGGTGGTACCTTTTGTTGTTGATATGTCCAATTATCCGCATCTATGTATTCTGCTTGATGTTGACTATAAAAAAGTGTTTAAGCTGTTATCAAAGTTATCAACAATTCATTTTCCTAACATTTATTATATTGTGATTACTAATTTTTCATTTTTCTTTTTCTTTAGTTGATCTCTACTAGCCCTCAGTGTGTTGAGATTCAGCAAATATAATTATTACTCTCCAGATTAATGAACTTTAGGTATTTTTGTTTATAAAATAGGGAATTGTTCAAATATTATTATGCCAAACACAAGGGATATTTTTCATTAAAATAGATACATATACAGCAAATTGCAACTTCTCTACGAGAGGCTACGCCAAGGTGAGGTACAGATTATTGTAAGGGCACAACATTGTTGTGCCCCTACCTGTGTAAGTCATTTACTTGAAAAACGCTATATATAGCGCTTCTGTGTTGAATCCAATACAGCGCTAGTTCGTTGCTTAACGGGGGGAACTTCTGCAACGGATTGGCTCCTCTACTAGCGTTGAGGAGTAAGATTTAAAGTCTCTTTCCTTTTAGGAAATCGTTATTACAATTGTTTATTTTTTGGTCGAAAAAGTAATTATATCTGTCAACTCCTGGTGTGACAGATTGAAAATTGTCTTTGCTAAAGCGATCGCACCTTGGATGCGGTTTTTTCGGGTAA
This sequence comes from Nostoc sp., assembly GCF_036917555.1. Classification (GTDB taxonomy): domain Bacteria; phylum Cyanobacteriota; class Cyanobacteriia; order Cyanobacteriales; family Nostocaceae; genus Nostoc. The sequence goes on from NZ_JBALDD010000047.1 coordinate 93,432, forward strand.
ATCCCTATCTGCATTTGGAATTGTGCTTTTATGACTTTTTCGGGTCAGTGTCGCCACTAATAATTGCTTGAAACACGTCACCTAGTAAAAAGAAAAATGCCGAAACTAATACTACAAGCATTAAACTTGCAAGGGCCGCAAAGGGAGAGATGATAAACAAGATTAAAAGCGCAAACATCAAAATCTTTAGTAATGTCTTATTCATCTTTTTTCACATTTAATAATACGTGTGTTTTCTACACATAACAGATGAATCAAGAATCTGTCACCTGCCCTCTGTTAGATTTAACCTGTCCGCGCTTACTTTTGTGGTCAAGGCGCTTTCTTTGAGAACTGCGAGTTGGTTTAGTGGGTTTGCGTTTTATTGTCACGACAACTGCGCTTTGAATGAGTTCTTGAAGTCGTTTCAATGCTGACTCGCGATTGTTCTCTTGGCTTCGGTGTTCCTGAGCTTTAATTACAACTACTCCTTCTTGGTTAATGCGTCGATCGTTGAGCTTTAAAAGCTGTTGTTTATAATAATCAGGTAATGATGAAGCTGCAATATCGAAGCGCAAGTGGATCGCGGTAGAAACCTTATTCACATTTTGACCTCCCGCTCCTTGGGAGCGAATCGCAGTAATTTCAATCTCAGTCTGTGGGATAATAACTTTGTTGGAAATTTGCAGCATTACTCACAAGGCAAAAGAGAAACTTGTAAATTTAGGATAAACTTTCCTTACTCGGTTTGTTCGGTTAAATCTATCATTACATCTGGGTCTTCATTGTTGTTCAAATTCACTTCTAAAGTCTGTCCTTGGATTGTCACTTTATCGCCTGGTACTAGTCGCCGTCCTCGTCGAGTTTCCAGCATGCCGTTTACTTGGACATCGCCACCTTGAATCATCAGCTTGGCTTGACCTCCAGTTGGCACTATACCCATCAACTTTAAAAATTGATTTAACTTAATTGTGTTGTCTCTAATTTTCTTCATAGTAAATAAATGTATACAATCTTAATTGTATCGTGGCCTTCTCAAGCCAAAGCGTAAATCTGTTACACCACATAATCAGCTAAGTACAGCATTTCATTAATTCGTAGCAAATTTAATTTGGCAATACCCTGCAATGGCATTGTGTCGGCAAACAATGCCAATGCGTTGGCAAACAATGCCATTGTGTCGGCAAACAATGCCAATGCGTCGGCAAACAATGCCAATGCGTCGGCAAACAATGCCATTGTGTCGGCGAACAATGCTATTGTGTTGGCTGACAATGCCAATGCGCCGTTCTGCATTTAACAACGTTACGCTTTACGCAAAACTTTACTGAGAAATGTGAATTTACAGCAGTTTTCATTTAATTGAACCGTATATGTTATGTAAGCACAGCAATGCTGTACCTCTACTGTGTAGTGTATTTACCTGAAAATTGCTAATTTTATTAATTGGCTGTGGTGGAGCGACGCCCAATAGCCCGCACTTCTCTACGAGACGCTGCGCGAACGACAAGCTCAGTGACCGTCGTAGATATCGCTCTCACAAAAACTGTAATACCAGTTTATTATCTATAATGTTGATCGATAAAACTGCCAGATATAGGCTAAAAACTAGTCTGGAAGGTTCTTTTAGTGTGTTCAGGGGACTGGATCTATGATTAAGCTTGGTTTATTGGTACAGTCCCAGAATAACTCTTTGGGTATCGGAAAAGTTACGGAAATATCTGATACCAATGCAAACGTTGAGTATTTCTGCTCTATAGGCCAACGTCTCCAAAAAACTTTACCTTTAAGTTCGCTCTCTCAAATCAAGCTGGAACCCCAGGCTCGATGCTATATTAAGTCCCAAACTCAAGATAAATGGATAGTTGGCAGAGTTTTTATTTGGGATGATGATACAGAAATGTATCAAATTGATTTACCAGATAAGAAAACTGCGATCGCTTCTGTTGAAGACATTTACGTTCGTTGTAATTTACCCAACACAAATCCTATCGAAACTCTGGCGATGAAGGGTCACGAAACGCCTTACTTCCATGACAAAAGATTGGCTTTCGTGAAATCCTTGACTCAGCAACGTGCTGTGAGTCGCGGGATGACGGGACTGATTTCAGCAAATATTAATCTTTATCCTCATCAAGTTGAAGTAGTCAGGCGGGTACTGGAAGACCCAATTCAACGCTACTTGTTAGCAGACGAGGTGGGACTCGGAAAAACCATCGAAGCGGGTGCGATTCTGCGTCAATTCCTCCTCGATGAACCGAAAAAAGGTGCGGTGGTGATAGTTCCACAATATTTGCTCAAACAATGGCGGACTGAGTTAGAAAACAAGTTTTACATCTCCCATTTTGGCAAACGGGTAGTGGTGCTGGCGGTTGAAGATATCCATAAAATCAACCTGAAAGCAAAGATAGGTTGCTTAATTTTAGATGAAGCCCATCACATCGCAGCAATGGCGACCTCTAAGGATGCAACTGTGCTACAGCGTTTTCAGACTTGCAAAGAATTGGCTCATAAAAGCGATCGCTTACTTTTATTATCTGCCACTCCTGTTCTCAATCACGAGCAGGATTTTCTGGCCATGTTGCACTTGCTCGACCCAACAACCTATAAGCTTGATGATTTAGCAGGTTTTCGCGCCAAAGTTGAAAGCCGTCAGCAAATTGGTAAACTTCTGCTTTCTTTTAAAGAAGGTGCAGAATCAGAGGTTCTCAAAAGCAACTTGCAGCAATTGCGAAACCTGTTTGCGGAGGATGAGTATTTACTGAAGCTGGCGGATGATTTAGAAAATTTACAAGCAAATTCTACCGAGCAAGAGCAAATCGTCCAAGCGATTCGCGTCCATGTCAGCGATATCTATCGACTACATCGGCGAATGCTTCGCAACCGTCGCGCTGCGGTAGAAGACGTGATATTTGACCGCAACTTTACGCCAAAAGAAGAGTATGATTTAGACGAGCGATCGCTTGATATCCACGAACTCCTCAATCAATGGCAAAGTGTTGCTCCTGGTGACAAGCAATATCAACGAGTTTTTCTGCTGTTATTTCTCGCTGCTGGTACTTGGTTAGGGATTTTAGAGCAGGTAATTACGGCGCGTTTAACAGCGAAACCTCATGCTAAACTCATCCACGAGTTTAAAGAAGATGATGTTCGCCTATTAACTACAACCCCCAAATTTTCAGGGGAAGAAGAGATTCTCCAATCCTTACTAAAAATTGTTCGTCAACCTCAAGAGGACGGACAACGGACGGAAAATTTGAAAACAGTGTTGCTGAATCAGCTAGGTACATACTTCAAAATTCCCGCAAACGTTCGGAAGAATCAAAAGGAATTCATCACGAGAATACAGCAGAGAATCAAGAGACCAATTACTGGCGACATTCTGCCCAAATTTATTGTATTTACCAGTTTTGTGCAAACTTGTGGCGAAATTGTCCGATATTTATCTGATACCTTTGGTGCAGAGACAATAGCCAGCCATCAATTTGGAGAATCACCAGATAAAGTTGAGGAAGGCTTAAATAGGTTCAAGAATAACCCAAACTGCTTTATTTTAGTATGCGATCGCTCTGGAGAAGAAGGACGGAACCTCCAGTTTGCCGATTGGTTAATTCATTTTGACCTTCCTTGGTCGCCTAATCAATTAGAGCAGAGAATTGGTAGACTTGACCGCATTGGCAGCAAAATTGGCATCCAATCTAGTGCCTTGATTGGCCCCTACTTGGAAGATAGCCCTCACAATGCTTGGTATAAAGTATTAAAAGATGGGTTTGGTATTTTCCAACAATCAATTGCCAGTCTACAGTTTTATGTCGATGAAAAACTTGCAGAATTAGAAACAGTTTTGTTTAAATCAGGTGCGGCTGGATTGTTAGAGATGGTTTCACCAATTCAAGAGCAAATTGAAGCGGAAATAGCCAAAATTAGCGAACAAAATGCTCTAGATGAAATTGATGCAAACGATGAAATTGCTACCGAGTATTTTCAAGACCTAGATAATTACGATGCTCGTCATCTAGAAATTAGGCGAGCAATTGAAGGCTGGATTTGTGACGCACTGGGATTCAGAGGACTGAATAATCCCGATTCATCAGAGATGCGACGTTATCAACCGACAACGCGGACATTGGTTCCGATAAATGAGTTACAAAACCGTTTTGCTGAGAGTTCTCTAGACCAATTTGGTACTTATAATCGCAGGGTGGCAAACCAGAATACTGGTGTTAAACTCTTTCGAGTTGGCGAAGGATTTGTCGAAGCACTCTTGAACTATATCAACTGGGATGATCGAGGTGAAGCCTTTGCTCTATGGCGTACTGATGCATCTTGGGACGCGAAAGAAGGGAAAGAGTGGTTCGGTTTTCAATGCAATTATGTAGTCGAGGCAAATTTAAGAACTGCCAAACAAGTTTTACTAGATAACAAACTAGATAATTCTCAATTCAAAAACTTGCAGCGACGTGTTGACGCTCTATTTCCACCAATTATAGAAACTATCTATGTTGATGGTCACAAGGAGCGAATCCGGGCTGTTGAGGATAAAGCTCTTTTAAGTATTTTGCAACGTCCATATAAAGATAAAAACAATAATCAAGGACGAGATTACAATCTAGCAAAAGAGCGCTTAGGAATTATTGACGATTTTGTTGATCCTAGTAAATGGCAAAATTTTTGCTATGAAATGCGTAACGCTTCTTCAGAATTACTTTCCAATCGTCCCGATTTTATTGATTTATGTCAAAGTTGTGCTAAAATCGCCGAAAAGAAATTAGCCAATAGAGTAGAACAATTAGGTCTACGTTTAAATCAGCAAAGTTGGGATAATGCATTAGCTGAAGAATTGAAGATAGAAACTGCTTTAAATGCAGCCATTCTAGAGGGAATTCGCCAGCCGCTTCTGAGGCTTGATTCTGTGGGTTTTATTGTTGTATCAGGGCGATCGCTTGTGCAATTTGAGTGATATTGTGTGCGATTAAATAGCTTTGGTAATCCTATTTGACAGCTTGAGATCCCCGACTTTTTAAACAAGTCGGGGATATTTTTGTTCTGGTGTTACTGATGAAATTGCTATAAAAACATATACAGCAGTTCTCAAGTAGATGAGGTACAAAGTGCAGGACTGCTAAAATTATGTTTTTATTGAGAATAAATAATGAACGAATAAGGTTTAGAAAAAACGCGATCGCTTTATTAGGCAGGGTGTAGTCCATCGCAGTACCAAAGAATTCACAAACAAAAGGAGAACCAATGACTAATAAAAAGGTCGTGCTAGTAACTGGAGCATCATCTGGATTTGGGCAGCTAACTGCTCAAAAGCTTGCTCAAGAAGGTTACTGGGTCTTCGGTACTAGTCGCAAGGAACATCCAACTTTACAAGATGTGGAAATGTTGACACTCGATGTTACTTCTGAATCTTCAGTACAATCTTGTATCAAACAGTTGCTCATGCGGACTAATCACATTGATTTATTGATTAACAATGCTGGACAAATTCATGCCAGCATGATTGAGGAAACTTCTTTAGAACAAGCCAAGGAGGTTTTTGAAACCAACTTTTGGGGTGTTGTCCGGGTTAGCAATGCTGTTTTGCCAGTTATGAGACAGCAGCGTAGTGGGCATATTATTAATATCAGTTCAGTGGCGGGATTGATTGGCGCACCAGGTCAAGGTTTTTATAGCGCAAGTAAGTTTGCCCTCGAAGGTTATAGCGAAGCATTGAGCGTGGAACTAGACCCCTTCAATATTAAAGTATCTTTAATTGAGCCTGGTTACTTTAAGACCAACTTCAACCAGGCTATGTTGTCACCCACATTGAATTACGCTGATTACGACAATGTACGCGATGTGATTCGCTCAACTGTTAGTCAAGCAATTGCACAAGGCGATGATCCTAAAAAAGTTGCACAGACGATTCTATTTGCTGCTCGTAGTCGGTTGCCACGATTACGCTATCGTGTTGGCAATGAGGCACAATGGTTGCCTCGCTTAAAAGCAATATTGCCAGATAACTTATTTCGATTTGGTGCGCGCAAGCGGTTGAATTTACCATAAATCACAGCCAAATCTACAACGCCGCAATGTTCTGTTAAGGCAAGTTTTTAGCCGGACACGATATTACACGCTCAAGGAAGGTGCTAGGGCTAAAGTTTTTGTCAAATCAGTAAGGAGAACGCGATCGCAAAGGTTAAATAGTTCTGCCTCAGTAGAAGTCTGTCGCATCAGCCGCAAAAAATTACCTTCAGTGTCAACACTCAAGGCAATGTAGTTGAGGAACATTTTCATGTAGCCGACGCGCGATCGCTCTGGCATAGTTGCTGCTGTGGGGGTTTGCCATAAACGATCAATATAGTTGCGTACCTCCGCTAAAGGAACGGGTGCGATCGGCTCGAAACGCAAAGCTTGCCGAATTTGATTAAAAAGCCAAGGATTCCCGATCGCCCAGCGTCCCACCATCACACCCGCTGCACCCGTTTGAGAAAGCACTTCAACAGCAGTTGTCGCCGAGTTGATATTGCCATTAGCAAGCACTGGACAATCAACTCGCCTGACTGCTTCAGCGATCAAATCATATTTCACTGCCCCGTGGTACATATCTTTTACCGTGCGACCATGTAAACTCAGCAAATCAATGCTGTGGCGATTGATTATATCTAGAATTTTGTAAAAATTATCTGTATTTTCAAAGCCTACACGCATCTTGACGGTCAAAGGTCGATCGTTGACTGCTTGCCGCAGTTCTGCCAAAATCCGATCCACTTTTTCCGGCAAGAGCAGCAATCCACCTCCAACATTTTTGCGATAGATTCTAGGTGCTGGACAGCCCATATTCAAGTCAACTCCAGCGATATTATAGTTGCAGAGTTCCTTTGCTGTTCTTACTAAGTCTGGAATGCTTTCGCCAATCATTTGAGCAAAAACGGGGCGACCTGTGTCGTTTTCGGTGATTGCTGCCAGAATGCTACGATTGAGCCGTGAGGTATCATTGACGCGGAAATATTCGGTGAAGAAGTAGTCAGGGCTACCGTAGTGGGCAATGACCTTCATAAACCAGAGGTTTGTCACATCCTGCATGGGCGCAAGAGCAGTCAGGGGTAGGTGTGGATAGAACGATTGGGGGAGCGATACCTGGGGCATAAAGATGAAGACAGCGATGCCTACGGCGGGCTACGCCTACGCACTCTGGAAGTTTTGGCATAGTAGCAGTGTACTACCTGTTCCAAGCGATCGCTGCTTTGGTGCAACTTTGACTCTTTGAATTTTTTGTCAGATACAAGGCTGCTATAACCGAATACAAGTGTCAAAAGCTACTTAACCCAATGTTTAGTTGTCTCTGCAATGCGTTCCCCAAAGCGTTCTTCTCTGTTATTCTTCTAAAAGAAAATTCTTTTGCTCCAAGTCTTTCTCCTATTTATATCAACCAGGTATGTGTCTCAATAATGTAGTGATTGACCGTGCCAGTCTCAATGATGTTACTGAAATCGTCAAGTTGGCCCAAGCCAATGACGCAGAACATGGTGGTATGTTGTTAGGTCATCTTGAGCCAGAGGCTGTAATGATGACTATCTCTCAAATGCCGAGCGTTGTAGCCCGTAAAGATGGTCAAGTTGTAGGATTCTTACTCAGTTGGTCAAAGACAACTGCTAATTTACCAATTATAACGGTGATGTTACAAGCCTATCCTGGTACAAAAGATGCTTACTTGTATGGCCCCATTTGTGTTGATGAAACTATGCGTGGGCAAGGTATTGCTGCGGTAATGTTTGCTAAGTTGAAAGATTTTCTACCAGACCGGGAAGGAATACTGTTGATAAAGGCAAACAACAAAGCATCACTTCAGGCACATCAAAAGATGGGTATGTGCAAGATGGCTGAGTTTATCTATGAAGGCAGTGAATTTTTGGTATTCGCGTATAATAGCTAACTACTTGATAGATTATCTTTAAAATTAAACTGAGCGGCTAATCTGGATAATTTAAGTTATTTACTACTTGCTTAATCTGGAAAGTGACACAAGAGGGTTATTAGCCAACAGCCAAGAAATTTATTTCATGATAGAAGATAGGGCTTGATGGTGTAAATTATTTATCCAGAACTCTGTAATCTGCTCTTGTTGGAGTCCAAACCTCTATGCATTTACTAAAAGTATCAATTTTGACATTCTTAGTCACAACATTTTCATTTCTTCAACAAAGCCGTGCTGATACCAGTGCGCCACCAATTAAGACACAGGTTCAGGAAGTAGCACAGTGGTTCACTGGTTTTTTTGATAATGCCCAACAGATTGCTAATAGCCCCTCTGTGCCATTAATTACTATGTCAAATTGTAGTGTGCAACTGGATGATACTAATCCTCTGGCTGACATACAGAACGTTTATCTAGAGCAAGAAAGCCCAGGTTTTGAGCGGCTACGCCTTTATTCTTTTAATGAAGTAAATTCAGCTGTGAATCTAAGTATTAGCAGCTTTGTAAATGAAAATACTGTACGCGGGTTGTGCAATCATTCTCAGTCTCGGCGACAGCTTAGTATTAACAATGTTGAGAAGAACACCTGTAATCTGCAATTATTTTGGAAGCCGAACAGCTACATTGGGAATAACGCTCCCAATGGCTGTATAACAAGTAATGGCTTCAAAGTGGTTTCCGATGTAACTATTGAGCAGAGTAGCATCGACTCCTTAGACAAAATTTTTGACAAAAAAGGTAATTTACTTGTGGCCACACCCATCGAATTCCGTCGAGTTAATTCTGTTCCAGAACCCTCTGTCACATTCGGGTTGCTGGCTTTGGGTATTTGGAGTACAAAAAATGCAATTTCAGATCGGCGAAAACAGAAATCAAAAAAGAATAAAACCTCTGTTTCAAGTTAGCGATGGGGGGCGACAAGGCTCTAAGCTTTAGCTGACTAACCTGATCTGGATCAATTTGAGTGGTGTCCAATCACTAAACATTCATTTTGGACTCTGGTAAGCATATCGTTAAAAGCAGGAGTATAACAACCATCTTTATCAACAACCCTACGGAGAGTATACTCACCAGCCCGAGAAAGTCCGCCGAACCAAACGTTCTTTCTGTGCCAAATATCTCCATTGAGAGAATTTTTGTCTTGGGACATTGTGAGACTGACAATCGATTTTGAAACTGGTATTCCTAGAAAAACAGGTATGACTTGAGCTTGTTGCAAAGTTTCATCTTCAAACTGAATTTTGTAACTTATTTTAAACCATTGAATTAAACGTAGTAATATCCAGCCAGCAATCGAGTCATGAAAAGTCCACTGTAATGGGGCAAAAATCGGTAAAAGCAAAGTTATATTCTGTATATCCCATTCTAAATTGTACATAGTAATGCAAGTATCTGGCAGTGGATTACCATCCATAAAAAACACACCTTTAAGAACAGATGGTAAGTTTGTTTCTTTGACTGGAATCATCCAGGTAGCAATATTATTAAGTTGCTTTTTCTCAATTAATTCAGCCATATAATTTGTAATTACTTCCTTTCAGCTAAATGAATACCTAAATTGTTAAATAACTAAGTCAGAGAAAAGATAAGTAATCTTGCACTAGAAAAGGAGTAAAATCAACTCAAAAAACCAGAACAATTACCAAATTATAATTGAGGAATGCCACTTGCTTTAAGCTTCCTTAATCGAGCACGAGAGTTAGGGACGCACAGCTGTGCGCCCCTACGATGAGATGTTTTTTTAATTGGAAGTCCCTTACTCACAGTTTTTGAGTAAAACCTTGTAGGACTAAATTATTAGGAGTAACGGCAGTCACTTTTTTAAAATCCCACTTGACTTCTGTAATTGAGTCCCATTGATAGTTGTGGAACAGATGTAAACAGAAAATTTTGATAAAGCCAATTGATAAGGATTTACCAGGACAGGCTCGTTCATGCTCTTCGCCATTCCAAGATAATATATCTGAAAAATTCCGTGTTAGGTCAAAATCGTTTGGATTTTGGTATCTATTGGCATCCCGATTAGCTGTAAGAATAGAGCCAAGCAAGCGAGTACCTTTTTGGAATGGGCATTTTTGTTTTCCAATCTCAACTTCACCCGCTTCAGTGGTGAGTTGGCTAACAAATCGCACAGGTGGATAGAGACGAGCCGTTTCCAAAATCACTTTATTGAGAAGTGTTAACTTTTCTAGAGCGTCTGAGTCTAAAGTTTTCTTGCCATTCCAGACTGCATTCACTTCTGACACTACATCATTTCTGAGAGTATTATCTAAGCAGAGAACACCAATAACTGATCCTAAAAGCGCACTCGTGCCGGCAGTACCAGCGATATGAATCATATCGAAAAGGGTATTAGCGATTTGGTGTTCGTTCAACTGATATTGAGCGCCTGTTTCAAAGTAAGATGCCCATTTTGCAGATTGTTTATATCGCTTAGTTAAATATTGACGATGCCGAATTTTTGGCGCTGTTAATATTGCCAGCAGATACTTGCTTATAAAATTAGGCAAGGATGCGAGAGCCAAACCTTTAATGTAACTACTTGATGCTGTGATTTCTTCCTCAGATAAAGATATCTGAAAAACCAGTTGGTGCAAAATCGACAGCATGATCTTTGGCAAATCGTTGCCGATGTGTAATTTGCCTTGTTTAGCAGCTTCTAACAAGCTTTGCTCAACTAGATTCCCTAAAAAGTCTATTTTTTGAGACGGTTCTGGTAAGGCTTGTAAGATTACAGTACGTAGTCCTGTGTGTTCGTTACCGTTTGTTCCCAAGCTCAGAGGATTATCTAGCAAGTAGCTAGGAGCTAATATTCTGATGATGCCTAAATCATTTCCTCGCAGTTGTGGTTCGGTTTGCATTAGTTCTCTCACCTGGGAGTGAGAGGAATGCATAATTGCTTGGTCTACTGCAAAATACTTGTCTCCAATATTGTCCTTACGGATGTAGAGAAAGTCTCGCCATGCGTTGAGCATGATTGACGCATCCATGTAATAAAAAATCAAGCGTAGAAACTTGCCGATCGCAGTGTCATAACCTACTTTAGCTAGTATAAGTGCAAGCCAAAGCTGGCGATCGTGACCTTTGAGGACTTTATCTTTAAGTGTCATGGTATTTATTTTGAGTCATTTGTCATTGGTCATTTGTCATTGGGCACTTGTACTGAGCGACTTGTGCCGAGCGAAGCCGAGGTAAGCCGAAGTATTGGTTATTTATCTTCAATTCAGATATTGATGCTCTGAGGAATTTTAGAAGGAAGTAGATATTCATAGGTTGGACGGTGTAAATTACGTTGCTTGATGGTATCTTCTACCTGCTGAAGATTACTCTGGAATGCTTGTAACAATGGTTTTACTTTTTGGTCTGTAAAGTATCCTTGCTGATAATCGCCCAGCTTGTTATAGTACACAGACCCCAACAAGCTGAGTAGGTTGTATTGCCGTTGTGCCTGATCTAAGGGAGGGAGCAAATTAAGGTAGTCTTGCTCAGTAACTTCTCTTTTGAGAGTTGAGGCTGGTAAATAACCTGCCATTGGAATCGCTGCGGCGTAGCTCATAAAATCTTTTTGCGGAAAGTTAACCGCAGCATGTTGAGCGCTAGCAGTGAAAATAATCAGCGTAGTGGCATCAATTAGATAATTGCGCGTTTTGATGCTCCCATCTTCGCCAAAATCGGGGATGCGACCACCATCGTAAGCTGAGATTTCGGCTGCCCATGCTTGCAACGCTGTGTCTTTTTGAATGTCTTCATCCGTGGTGTAGTAAAGGTTCAGGTAGTCCCAAACCCATTGATGAATGGCATTCCAGACTAGTAGTGCATCATCCCGGTAAGGATAAACAGGCAAGAGGTTAGGATCGTCTACACCGCGCTGTTGGAATTGCTTAGGTAAGATGGCACTATTAAAACCATAGCTTTGTAATCCTAGCACTGCTAAAACGCGAGAGTTGTCGATTGATGATGAGAGTAATCTATCGACACCACCGCCTGGAGCTATGAGAATACGTTGAGCGGCATCGTTAATTGCTAAAGTACTGTCAAAATGCGAGTGTAGTAGAATTCTTAAAGGATGGGTGAGTGGTAGTTGTCGAGCGGTGGCGATCGCAAAAGCACCAATTAACAAGTGAGTTCTTGCTAGGTGGGTAACAGGTTCGTGGAAGTTGGCATCTGCTATTTGGACTACTGTTTTGGCAAAAAGCCAAGAGTATTTACCGGAGTTAGGGGTAACAATCGGATAATCTGGACCTGGGGTTTGACCGCATTGGATGGCTATCGGACGCAATAGACGGGTAGGGTCTGAGCCTTTGGGTAAGGCAAACAGTGCTAGGGGAGCATAGAGATATTTTTGCTCGTGTGGGAATGTACCGTTGATTGCACCATCTAAAATTTTATAGTCAGCTAAGTAGAGCCTGCCTTCAAGTCCGGCTGCTGCTAATGAATCGTCAGTTCCCATTACTCCTTGGTAATGTTTGTCTGTGACTGGGAAGCGATCGCCTGGAGTCGTTACTCGCTCGATCATCACGGGATTGTAGCCAGCGACTCTCATGTACGCAAATACTTCATCTTCTTGGTAAGTTTTAGCGATCGCTGGTACACCAATCACCGGAAACAAATTTTCGTAGTCCTTGAGACTGGTTGCATGTCCTCTAGGCTGTCCTTCGTATAGAAGGTTAATTATCCTATTTAGGGCATCTCCGAGGATTACAAGTCCGTTTTCTTTCAGAATAGAATAAAAAAGATCGTCGAGTTCTCTAACATCCTTAGATATGCCATTGAGCAAAAATTGAGGAATAATTTGCAAGATTCTTGCCAGAATACTGATTCGGGCTGGTACTGCTCCCTTGAGCAAGGCTTCTAAAATAAACCTTTCGACATCATCACGAATCGATTTAGAACCTTGATTGCCTCTGTTGACAATCAAGGTATTGATAAACACAACTCGTAACTGCTGGGCTAAGAGAAAATACCAGTTACTGGTGAACTCTTCGGCAATAGAAAGCCGATCTAGCATGGCAATAGATGGAATATGGATGTAGTTATATTGATACTCTTGCCTAGCTATATCTAAAGTATGAGTACTTGATGATCTGATTGAATTTTCTGGTGATGAAGCAGTCATTGACTTTACTCATGTTTAGTACGAGGAACTTTAATAGTTTAGGATAAACAGGTTTGAGTTACCTAAACGTATTATCGCAATCAAGTTTAAAATTACGATTTTTCTAAAGAAGTTTTCTGGATTTTATCAACTCCTGAATCACGCACTAAATGTTTAGAAATATTGCAATAAATATTTAGGAATACAAATAATATTTGCCAAGATTTAGAAACAATTCTCAAAGAAAACTTTCGTACTAAGGTGTTGTGTTTGAGTTAACATTTTAACCACTGAAACAATATCAGGAATACGACTATCAGATTCTTCTTCTGCTGTCAATGTCTGCAATGTTTCCTCTGCTTACACAGCAATGGAATATTTTTCTCTTACCTTCCCTCTATCAAAAATCTATCTCTACCTCACTGCTTTTATCCTTCAACAGTTAGAAGCAGCGAATTTTGCTCCATGCAAAGCTATGAAGGCAAATTCTCATACTGTGGCAAAAGGATAAATTTGTGGATATTAGCAGACGAAATTTACTGAAGGTAGTTTCTGCTTCTAGTTTAGGTGGAGCCGGGGTATTTGCTTTACAAGGTTTAACCAAACAGGTTTTAGCGCAAAATCAGTCTACCCCACTCCAGACTAAAAAAGGTGAAATGCTCTACAGGCAACTAGGACGCACCAAAGAACAAATATCTGTAATTGGTCTAGGTGGTCATCATATTGGTAGACCAAAAGATGAACAAGAGGGTATTGGGTTGATCCGTACTGCTCTTGATCGCGGGATTAATTTTATGGACAATAGCTGGGATTACCATAATGGAGGTAGCGAAATTCGCATGGGTAAAGCTCTGCAAAATGGTTATCGTCAAAAAGCTTTTCTGATGACTAAAATCGACGGTCGCACAAAGGCCGCTGCTGCTAAACAAATTGATGAATCTTTAAAACGTTTGCAAACAGACCACATTGATTTGTTGCAGCATCATGAAGTCATTCGCATGGAAGACCCAGACCGAATTTTTGCCCCTGGTGGTGCGATGGAAGCAGTTGTGGAAGCACAAAAAGCTGGCAAGATTCGCTACATAGGCTTTACTGGACACAAAGACCCTTTAGTACACCTGAGAATGTTGGAAGTTGCCAATCAAAACAATTTCTGTTTTGATGCAGTGCAGATGCCGTTAAATGTTATGGATGCCCATTTCCGCAGTTTTGAGAGGCAAGTTTTACCCAGACTGGTTCAAGACGGAATTGCTGTACTGGGGATGAAATCAATGGGCGACCAAAACATTCTCAAGAGCAATGTGGTCAAACCTATTGAATGTCTGCATTACGCGATGAATCTGCCAACTTCAACGGTGATTACAGGCATTGAAAGTATGCCCATCTTAAACCAGGCTTTCGAGGCAGTACGTACTTTTACACCCATGAGCCAGGAACAAGTTAGAGCATTATTGAATCGGACTCGCCAAGCTGCTTTCAAAGGTCAGTATGAACTGTTTAAAACCACTAGTCAATTTGATGGTACAGCCAAAAATCCTGAGTGGTTAGGATAAATTTTAGCTAGAGCGTGTTTGAAAACTAAGGATGAAAGCGATTTGGGCAGTTCACAGCAAACAACCGTATAAGCTGTCGCGCATTTAATTTGCACAACTAGGGCGGGCAAGATGCCCACCCCACAAGAGATTTATTTTTTGGAGGATGCAAATTCAAAGATTTTTAGCTTATCCTGCTGTGGGCACAAAACTGGCAGAGCGGCTGCAAAATCCAGAACTAAGTACACTTTTGCGTAAAAGTGTAGCGTTTTTAATGCAGGGGGATGCATTGCCATTGCAGGGGCACGCATTAACATTGTATCGAGACGCATTGGCATTGCAGGGGCACGCATTAACATTGTATCGAGACGCATTGGCATTGCAGGGGCACGCATTAACATTGTATCGGGATGCAATGGCATTGCAGGGGCACGCATTGGCATTGCAAGGTATTGCCTTTCTTTTATTCGCTACGAATTAATGAAATGCTGTACTAAGCGATCGTGAGTTGGAAGTGTTGCGCCTGATGGAAGTACTGAAAAAATGTCATCATAGTTAAAGTGAAAACATTTTGGAGACAAGACAACGGTTTACGCACGCCCTTTAGCACGGTTAATTGAACAATTGCAACGCCTACCGGGAGTTGGCCCCAAAAGTGCCCAACGACTGGCTTTGCATATTTTGAAGCGACCAGAAGCAGAAGTAGAAGCTTTGGCACAAGCTTTAATTGAGGCAAAAAAACAGATAGGCTTGTGTTCTGTTTGCTTTCACTTATCTGCTGAACCTGTTTGTGAAATTTGCCGCAATCCCAACCGTGACAACAATACTATCTGTGTTGTTGCAGATCCTCGCGATGTGATTGCACTGGAAAAAACCCGCGAATACAAAGGCAAGTATCACGTTTTGGGCGGGGTGATTTCGCCAATTGATGGAATTGGGCCAGATCAATTGACTATACTACCTTTGCAGCGCCGGGTGAGTCAGCAAAAACCTCAAGAAGTAATTCTCGCAATTAGTCCGAGTGTAGAAGGGGAGACAACAACCCTGTATATCGGTCAGCTACTGAAACCATTTACCAAGGTGACGCGGATTGCTTTTGGTTTACCTGTAGGTGGCGATTTGGAGTACGCAGACGAAGTTACTTTGGCGAGGGCGTTGGAAGGACGCCGCGAGTTAGATTAAATTTTGTTTATTTTGCAGCTTAATCACTTTCTCGACTATTGACTGTACATAACATCCGATCGCAAGACGTACTTTCGCCCCTGGATAATAGTAGCGCCCTCATGTACTAGTTCGTGGACAAAACACAAAGCCATACCTGTTACTGGAAGCACAGCTAGATTAGATAAATCTTGGTAGTATTGAGGAAGATAAAAGCGGGTTTCGCCGCCTTCAAAGCCTTCATTCAGATAAATCATGAAAGTCAATAAACTTTCCTCACCGTTAGTTCGTCGATAAGCACCATCATGGTGAGGTGCAAACCTCTGACCTAGATCGTAGCGATAGAAACGAAAACGCTCATTCAGCCCAACTGGATGCCATCTACCAATGGTGTTGGGGATATAATTTGACACACGCTGCCACAAATCAAAAGCACGCTCCCGATCATCCAGAATAACGCGCTGATTATTGCGGATATCGGGACGCATTTCAAAACCTCGGTGGGTAGTAATAGGAGCATCTACATAGCCAATGTTTTCTGTTAAAGTAATATATTCAGCGCATTCTGCTGGCGAAAGAATATTTTCCAGCGTGAAAATTTGGTTGCGAAGCAAATCTTTTTTGGTCATGGTTAAGTCGATTAAGATTTAAGCCTGATGAATAGTGTATTCTTTATAACCCAATACAGTTCAGTTGAGCCTAAAATCCAATGAACAGAAATAGAGTTTTAGTGATGATTTTGCCTTAGCAAATCTGCAATTGAGGTGAGTAATTCTGTTGGTTGTACTGGTTTGGCAATGTGTTTCTGAAAACCAGCTGCTAAAACTCGATCGCGATCGCTTTCTCCTGCATAGGCGGTAAGAGCGATCGCCGGAATTTCCCCGCCCTCCTCTTTGGGCATGGCTCTGAGCATCCTAATCAAGCTGTAGCCATCCATTTCTGGCATTCCTAAATCACTGATTAATAAATTAGGTACAGCCTGTGCTATAATTTTAAGCGCCTCATTTACCGATGCTGCGGCAGTTATGAATGCCCCATTCTGTTGTAGCAAGAAGTGCAAAAACTCCCGTGTGTCAACATCATCATCGACAATTAATATCCGTAGTCCACGCAGAACTGACAAGTTAAATTTCTCTCCTGCTCCTCCTGCTTCCCCTGCACCCTCACTTTCCTTCATTACGGGCAGTCTGATAGTAAAAACTGCTCCCTGTCCAATTCCTGGACTGGCTGCTTTTACAGTACCACCATGCAACTCTACTAAGTGACGAACTATTGCCAATCCCAATCCCAGTCCGCCAAATGTCCTGGTTGTGCTGCTATCGGCTTGACGAAAATATTCAAAAACGTGGGGTAGAAACTCAGGGGAAATACCTTGACCTGTATCTTTAACTTGAATTATTGCTGAGTGGGAAGTTAATTCACCACTCAATGAGAGACTTACTTCCACTGAACCACGAGAGGGAGTAAACTTGACTGCGTTCGAGAGTAAATTCCCGACAATTTGCTGTAAGCGATTATAATCGCCTAACACTTTACCAACATTGGGGTCAACCTGTACTTTAATCTGGATAGATTTGGTTTCGGCAATTAACCGCACTGTTTCCAATGCAGCGTCAATTACAGCTACCAGGTTAACAGTGGCAAAAGTCAGGTTCAACTTACCGCGAATAATTCGGGAAACATCCAGCAACTCATCAATTAATTGAATCTGCAATTGAGCATTTCTTTCGATGGTTTCCAAAGCACGACTTGTAGTCACTTCATCTAATTTGCGGCTTTTGAGTACCGATGACCACCCTAAAATGGGGTTGAGGGGCGATCGCAATTCGTGGGAGAGAATAGCCAGAAACTCATCTTTATTCCGGTTTGCCTGTTTGAGTTCCTCAGCTTGTTGCCTGAGTGCCTTTTCTAATTGCTTCCTGGGGGTTAGGTCAAGAATAAAACAAATCCAAGACGGTGGCTCTCGCTCCACCAAAGCACCACCAATTAATATGGGAATGCGGGAACCATCCTTGCGGATGTATTCTTTTTCAAAGGGAGTACATATCCCAACCGTTAAAAGTTGTTCTTGCCCCTGCCGATCGAGAGCATGATATTCAGGTGGGGTGATGTGTTGTCTGTGTACCTTACCCGCTAATAGTTCCTCTCGTGTATAACCCACCATTTCTAAAAAAGCCTCGTTCGCCTCAGTAATGTAGTCAGGAGTGGCGAACATAATGCCAATAATGTTGGAATCTACTAAGCGCCTTAATTGAGTTTCACGCTGGCGCAAATCATTTTCTACCTGTTTGCGTTGGGTAATATCCTGGGTAGTACCCATCATCCGTACTGCCTTACCTTCGGCATCAAAAAAGACGCGACCTTTGGCAGAAATCCAATGAATACTACCATTAGACCAAATGGTACGGTATTCAATGTCACACTCAACTTTTTCCTCAAGAGAGCGGGCGATCGCTTCATGAATACATTGGCGGTCTTCTGGATGTACACAGTTGAGGAAAATCTCAAAGCTGATTTCGGCTTCTAGGGACAGTCCAAACAGCTGCCGACATTTGTCTGTCCAAATCACCTCGTTGGTGGTGATATTCCAAAACCACATACCTAGTTCAGCAGCATTAGTGGCCAACCGAATCCGTTCTTCACTCTCGCGCAGATTTGCTTCAATTTTTTGACGTTCCCATAGGGCAGTTTGCTGTTCGGTAATATCAGTACTCGCACCAACTACCCTAACTACCTGACCATTTGCATCCCGGACAGCAAACCCCTGGTCTTCCACCCACAAATAGCGGCCATTCTGGTGACGCACTCGATATTCGATGCGATAACGGTTTCCATTGGCCATACTAGCCATGAATTGGTCATCAACTCTTTGTTGGTCATCGGGATGGATGCGTTCTTGCCACCATTGGAAGGTAGGTTCCGTTTCTTGTTGTGTGTAGCCAAAAACCTGGGTTAGACCCTGAGTTCTTTCCACAGTATTTCTGCCAATCTCCCAGTCATAGATTAGGCAATTAACCGCCGCAGCTGCTAGCTCAAACCTTTCATTACTTTGCCGCAAAGAAATTTCTATGTGTCGTCGCTCTGTAATATCAAAAGCGATCCCCAAAAGATATTGTGGCAATCCATCAGCAGTTCTACTGTGCACAGTGTCATAGCTACAAAACCAGCGCCACTCTCCATTGGCGTGTCGAATTCGGTATTCAAAGCTGAGGACTTCACCCTGACGAACAGAATTAAACTTTTCAAAATAGCTAGGGAGTCGAGCCAAATCTTCAGGGTGTAAAAGTTGATTAAATAACTCTTTTCCCATCGCCTGGATTTCTGCTGGTGTGTAGCCCCAACCTTGAGCAATTTCGTAATTAACGTAAGAATTTCGCTGCTTAATTAGGTCATAAATATAGATTATCCCTGGAAGAGTGCCAGCAATTTGTTGAAACAAACGTTGACTATCCCACAGTGTCTGAAATTCATCTGCATCAACTTGTTGAGTATCTTGTTCACAACTACAGTCATCCTTGAACTGGGCGTGCTTAGATTCCGTAATATCCAAAAAAGTTGTCACGATCGCATACAGATTGCTTCCTTGAGTTTGAAACAGAGGTTGGGAGGACAACAAGAGCCAGACTAACTCACCATTTGGCTTATAAAAGCCACACACCACATTTAAGCAAGGTTTACCTGTATTTTGGGCAACGATCGCAGGGTGAATTTCACTGAGTAAAGGAGAGCCATCTTCATGAATAAACTGCCACTTGGGATCGAGCAAATTTTGCCCCACAAGCTGTTCTGCGGTCAGTCCCAAAATGCGATCGCTAGCGGCATTGCAAGCCTGGATAGTGCCATCAGCCAACTGAAGCACCATTCCTTCTTCTCCACTGACTACTAGCGAAGATTTTGCCTTTTTACTAACTTGCCGATGCAGCAGCTTGTGATTAGCCAGCTGGTTCTGGAACTTTTCCGCGTCTGGCATTCTAAAAAGTTAAATAATTTTAAAGTTAATCTAAGATTGAGCGGCTCATCTTTACATAAATTTTAGGGTAATTTCTGACAACTTGAACCAGAAGCAGCGATCGCTACTTCTATCACTGGTTTATTTTTTGCCGCATCTTTATAGGACAAGGGGAGGGGGAGACAAGGGAACAAGGAGAAAGAAGAACTCTGTTAACGAAACAGTGCTGAGTGATTTTAATTTAACTCAGCACTCCTGAATCAACCCCCAACATGAATACCAGGTCGCATGTGGGGATTCTTTTCAGCCCGACGCAGTACTTCACGGGTAACTACAGCAATGTCACCTTCGCCAAACAAGATAAAACGCAATAGGTATTGTATGGGATTTCCCTCAACCCAGCCGAAGTAAGCATGGGGAATCTTACCTGTTTGGTCACGAATGTAAAGTAGTAAAGCTGCGATCGCGTTAGGTACTGCTGCACTTTCAGCCCGGAGGATGTGGTAATCACCAACTTGCACCCCTTTTACTTTAATGATATCTGCAAACTCCGAAGCATCTGATACTCGAATCTCTAGAAAAAGAATTGGATCGTTGGGTGGAATATGGTTGTCCTCCCGCACCTCTTTCTCTTTCATAAAATACTCTAGGACATCGCCCTTATTCAATCGATTTGCAATTAGCCGGATTGCTCCCTGGCTTTCTTCGGCAAGGAATTGGCCAGCAAGTTCGTCAACTTCGATCCGCTCTGTTCGCAGTTCCGTTGAACGCCAAACACGAGAAACCAGCGAGGTAAAAATGATCGCCCCGATGAAAAACCCAGCTATCCTAATCCCTTCTGGTCTTTCGATGATATTGACAATAGTGGTATATATAAACAACAGTGTGATGATTGCAAAGAGGACTCTTGCCCGCTTCTCTCTGTGACGGTGGGCTGATAGGGTGACGGCAAAAGCAGCTGAGGTGATCAATACAAGCACACCAGTTGCGTAAGCCCCACCTTGGGCTTCCACATTTGCTCTGAAGATAATTGTTACCACAAAAGCGATCGCTGTGTAGACTAAGACTAAAGGTCGCGTTACTCGGGCCCAATTGGGTGCCATGCCATAGCGTGGTAGGTAGCGAGGCACAATATTCAGCAGCCCTGCCATTGCAGATGCACCTGCAAACCACAAAATGGAAATAGTACTTAGATCATAAATTGTGCCAAAAGCGTTACCTAAGTGCTGATGTGCTAAATAAGCAAGGGCCCGTCCGTTGGCTTTGCCCCCAGATGCAAATTGTGCGGCGGGAATCAGGAGAGTGGTTATAAAGCTGGTGGTGAGCAAAAAGAAGCTCATAATCACAGCAGCAGTGGTGAGCAGCTTGCGTGTATTCCGAAGCCGCCCTTTGGAATGCTCATGAGTGTCAGTGCTGCTCCCTTTTACCAGGCCCATAACGGTCACGCCAGTCTCAAAGCCTGACAATCCCAGTGCTAGCTTGGGGAATATCAAAAGAGCGATGCCGATTAGGATCAAAGGGTTGGAATGGCTGGCAAAAAGTGCAGTCTGCCAGTTAGCGATCGCTTCAGGGTGAGTTAGGATCTGATACAGACCGACGCTAACGACAATGAAGTTTAAAACCAAATAAACTCCCACCAAAATTACTGCAATACCAATTGCTTCTCGGAAACCTTTGAGGAAAACTGCACCTAGTAATGCAACTAATATCAGGGTGATTGCGATCGTCTGATTGTGAAGCCAATTTGGAGCCAGCGGATTTTCGATGATATGGGCTGTAGCATCAGCAGCCGACAAAGTAATGGTAATAATAAAGTCGGTTGCCACAAAGCCTAGTAGGCACAGCACAAGTAATTTGCCTTGCCACCAAGGGAGTAAACGTTCTAACATTGCGATCGACCCTTCACCATGAGGGCTTTCGGCAGCAATGCGGCGATAGATTGGCAATGCTCCAAAGAGCGTTAGCAAAACTAGAACCAAGGTAGCCACAGGAGAAAGAGCACCAGCTGCCAGTGCTGCAATCCCAGGTTGATAGCCAAGAGTCGAGAAATAATCTACACCAGTCAAGCACATCACCTGCCACCAAGGATGCTGGCGATGTATTTCTTGCTTGCGGTGGGGTCTTTCCTTCCCTCGTCGGTCTTCTTGAAGCAACCAGCGGATTAACTGTCTGCTGAGGCGTTTTGTTGAAACAATTGATTTAGCCATCAAATACGGTTGTATTGCAAAAGTCGGCTTTGTGATTTTTTTAAGCCTTCGTGGTTTATTAAAATTTTTAACTACAAAGGTATAGCATTATTATTGTATGTTAAGCATCCTGTCCAATTTACAAAATATATAGTTGCTGCTCGTAGTCGTCTACCATATCAAGATCGTTTGCAGCTTTTGGTATAGGAATAATCAATACCGCAACCGTATATTTCGGGATTAACACTTTTGCATCCTTAACACCTTGAAGCTGCATAAATTCTCAAAAAACGGCGCTGCGAAACTTGGTATGTACGCAATTAACAAATCTGTCTTAAAATAAAAGTCACTTTTAGTTATATGATGTTTATCTAACTGACCATAAAATAATTAACCTGCTAATCTATAACTCTGTTTGTATAGACGCAGACTTTAGTTTGATGGAATTATGGACATATAGTCGTATACAACATACAGGCAATGTGTTAGATAGGTTCCCAGCATCATGCGAACCCGTCTGCCCCAACCACACTAATTCAGATGTTTGACAATATATGCAAATTCTTAGTTGAGAACTTCTCCAGTGACTTCGCTACATGGTTATTAGGCGAATCTATTAATTTAACAGAACTAAGTCCAAAAGAATTATCTCTCGAACCCATTCGGGCTGATGCCCTAATTCTGTTGCAGTCGGGGCAAAGCATATTGCATTTGGAATTTCAAACCCAAGTCGATCCGGAAATTCCTTTTCGGATGATTGACTATCGATTACGAGCATATCGCCGCTTTCCAGACAAAGCAATGCATCAAGTCGTAATTTATCTCAAGCAGACAAATTCAAATTTGGTGCAACAAAATACATTTACAATTGCTGGGACCCGACATGAATTTGCAGTTATCAGACTTTGGGAACAACCAACTGAAGTATTTTTTAGAACACCTGGACTTTTACCTTTGGCGGTGTTAAGCAGTACAATTGCTCCAGAAGTTATACTTAACGAAGTGGCACGGGAAATTAACAGTATTACAGAATTAAGAACTCAAAGTAATATTGCTGCTTCTACAGCGATTTTAGCTGGTTTAGTATTAGATAAAGAAGTTATTAAACGAGTTTTGAGGTCAGATATTATGCGTGAGTCAGCGATTTATCAAGACATTCTGCAAGAAGGTAAAGCTGAAGGTAAAGCTGAAGGTAAGGCTGAAGGTAAGGCTGAAGGTAAGGCTGAAGGCAAGGCTGAAGCTTTACTCGAAGTGGCAAGAAATCTATTTAGTACTGGTATGCCATTAGAACAGATTGGCAGAGTCACAGGGTTATCAATTGAGCAGTTACAGTATTTACAGGCAAGTGAGTCTCGTGATTCTAATCAATAAATAATCGGTGCAGTCAACCTGCACCGATTATCAAGTGTCACTCGAATTGAACATCCCATTGTTTCACGCTAATGCTGAAGCTTGGGGTTTGGCAAAAATCATTCTTCCTGCTGTAGTTTGCAAAGCACTGGTGACTACTACTCGCAGTTCACCACCCACATAACTGCTACCTTCTTCAACAACTACCATTGTGCCGTCATCTAGGTAGCCAATGCCTTGACTGGGTTCTTTGCCTTCCTTGAGAATTTTCAAATCCAAGTTGTCGCCAGGTAAATAACTGGGACGGACGGCATTCACTAAATCATTCACATTCAAAACAGGTACTTTCTGAACACTGGCGACTTTAGACAAGTTGTAGTCGTTGGTTAGCAGTGTGCCGCTAATTTCTTGCGCGAAGCGTACTAACTTGGCATCCACTGTGGGAATATCTTCGTAGTCAACTGCATTAATCAGGATGCGATCGGGATAATCTTCCTTAATGCGGTTGAGAATTTCTAGTCCTCTCCTTCCCCGTACCCGCTTTTGGTCTTTGCTAGCATCCGCTACTTGTTGGAGTTCTTGCAAGACAAACTGTGGTACGAGAATTTGCCCTTCCAGAAACCCTGTTTCTAGTAAGGCCTCAATGCGACCATCAATAATGCAGCTAGTATCTAGAACTTTGGTATTGGCTGGTTTTAGCGTTCCTTCCACTACCATCGATTCGACGGTGTTGGGATTAATGAACCGCAATAAGCCTCGTCCGTGGGTATCTGCCAAATTCATGCCAGTAACGGAGAGGATAATACTACCGACAACTGCCACAAGTGGCTTAATAAATCCAAAATCCGCCGGGATCGGGAGCAAAAATAGTGGGGCTAGCATCAGGTTGGCTAGTAATAGCCCAATCACTAAGCCAATGGCACGAGTTAAGATTACTTCCAGAGGCATTTCTTTGACTTGTGATTCTAGGCGACGATATGTCGTCTGGAAACTCAGCCCGATCGCACCACCAATAATAGCGGCAAAGACGGCAACAACTAAGCGTAAAGCTTCTAGATTCGTTACCTGATCTAGCGCCCCATTGGGTAGTAGTTCAATGCTGTAGAACCCTATTCCCGACGCTGCTAGGATAAATGAGAAAATAATAATGGCGTCAAGCATGGTTGTCTTGTTTTCCTGCAACTGTGTTCACCGATAAAGTTAAGTATGTTTTATTTCATCGGTAAGATAAACTCATCAATATTGACTTACACTAAGGGTTTAGTAGGGCAATATCTGCAATTATTATAACTAAAGGCTTTTATCTTAAAATTTTTCATTATTTCGTTGTAAAAAGACAAAAACTTGTAAATAAACTACTTATTTTGTAAGAATTCAGAATCCAGAATCCAGAAGTCAGAATTAAGAAGACTTTGATACCCAAACTTAATAATTTTAATAAAATCAAGAAGTTATTCTACGCTTGATTTTACAATTATTCTGGCTACTGACTCCTAACTCCTGAATTCTTACCTCATTTTCATTGTCTCTAATTCGCAGTTGGATTAACTTAAAACTTTTCTCAAAATGAGTAAAAAATTTAGTATTTCTGGAATTGCGAGTTCTGCTTATGTGCATATTCCCTTTTGCAGACGGCGGTGCTTTTATTGTGATTTCCCGGTGTCTGTTGTGGGCGATCGCTTGCGGGGCGAAACATCTGGTACTATCTCCCAATATGTTGAGGTGCTATGTCAAGAAATTGCCATTACACCAGCATTTGGTCAACCTCTCAAGACAATTTTCTTCGGTGGTGGAACTCCTTCACTCCTATCAATAGAGCAGCTACAACGGATACTGACAGAGCTACAGAAGCATTTTAAGATTGCGTCTGGGGCAGAGATTTCTATGGAAATTGACCCAGCCACCTTTGATTTAGCCCACATAGCAGGCTATGGCAGTGCAGGTGTGAACCGGGTAAGTTTAGGTGTACAAGCCTTTCAAGAAGAATTATTGCAAAGGGCGGGGCGATCGCACTCAGTTGAAGATATTTTTGCAGCTGTGGAACTAATCCACCAAGTCGAGATTCCCGAATTTAGTTTAGACTTAATTTCTGGGTTGCCGCATCAGTCTTTGGATCAATGGCAGGATTCCCTAGAAAAAGCCGTAGCGATCGCACCCACTCACATTTCCATTTACGATCTTACCATTGAACCAGGTACAGCCTTTGGTCGTTACTACAAACCTGGCGATACTCCAATGCCGACGGATGAAGCCACAGTCAAAATGTACCAGATGGGTCAGCAGGTTTTGACAACTGCTGGTTATGAGCATTATGAAATTTCTAATTATGCTCAACCTGGTCATCAGTGTCGGCATAATCGAGTGTACTGGGAAAACCGCCCTTATTATGGCTTTGGGATGGGGGCGGCAAGTTATGTTGAGGGGAAGCGGTTCACTCGTCTGCGTAAAACTAAGGAGTATTACCAGTGGGTACAAGCTGGCGGTGTAATTGATTGTGATGTGACTCCCCCAAAGGAAGTATTGTTAGAAACGTTAATGTTGGGGTTGCGTTTGGCAGAGGGTTTGAGTTTGGCGACGTTGGCGGAAGCTTATGGGGAAGAGAAGGTGGAGGAAATTTGTCGATGTTTGCAATTGTATTTTGAAAAAGGTTGGGTGGAAATTGCAGAGGGAAGGTTGCGTTTGATTGATCCCCAAGGGTTTTTGTTTTCTAATGTGGTGTTAGCGGAATTGTTTGAGAAGTTGGGGTGACGAACTGCTTATGCAAAAAAATAAAGTTAGAAAAGCTGTGATTCCGGTAGCTGGTTTCGGTACTCGTTTATTTCCGGCTACTAAAGTTGTGAAAAAAGAACTTTTCCCGATTATTGATCGAGATGGTAGGGCAAAACCTGTGATTCTCGCAATTATTGAAGAGGCAATTAATGCTGGAATTACAGAAGTGGGGATCGTGGTGCAGCCAGATGACAAAGAAATATTTGCAGATTTTTTGAAAAACCCACCCAAAAAAGAGCTTTTAGATAAACTTTCACCGCAAAATCAAGAATATAGTCGATATCTCGAAGATTTAGGTAGCAAAATTACCATTTTGTTACAAGAGGAACAATTAGGCTATGGTCATGCGGTATTTTGTGCCAAGGATTGGGTACAAAATGAGCCGTTTTTGCTGATGTTGGGCGACCATATTTATACATCTGATATTGAAAAATCTTGTGCTAGTCAAGTTTTAGATGTCTACGAACAAGTTAATCAAAACGTTATTGGCTTAACTACAATGCCAGCAGAAATTATTCATAAAGCTGGGTGTATAACAGGAATTTGGCAAGAGTTAAACTCGATTTTATCAGTTACACAACTCTATGAAAAACCGACTATAGAGTATGCACAACAGTATTTACGTGTAGAGGGAATGTCAGAAAATGATTTTTTAGGTATATTTGGCTTATATTTACTAACGCCAAAAATTTTTGACTTTCTAGCAGAACATATCAACCAAAATTTCCGGGAACGAGGTGAATTTCAGTTAACATCCTGTCTTGAAAAATTGCGTCAGGAAGAAGGAATGACAGGATATGTTGTTAAAGGGAAGTGTTTTGATACAGGTTTGCCAGATGCTTATCGTCAGACAATGATTGATTTTAGAAAAATATAGATTAATCTCAGTTCAATTCGTTTGTCTGGGAGGATCTCACTTTTTAAGATGGCTCAAGCAGACAGTAATCCATTAAAGTAAGCAGAGCGATAAGCAAGGACTTGAAAAATCTTGAAACTTGGTGATAGCCTCTTGTTTTTTGTTAAAGCTGTTTTCAGGTAGATGAGTTACAAAATGCAGGACTCAAAATCAGACACAAAAAATTTTTACTTCCTTCGTACTGCCTCCTTAAAAAACTACCTCAAAACTAGCGGTAGTTAGAGCAGGAAAAGAGGTAGCATCCAATTGTGCAAATTTACCCCCGGAATTAATCTCAGCAAAATCATCCGCCGAACCATTAGGGTTATAAAAGATACTACCATTTGCGCTATTATAAACGATCGCAGCACTACTACTTGCAGCTAAAGTATCGTTTGTCACCGTGGCAAAGTCTGCGGAATTTAATTGAGTCGGAAATACCGAGTTACTTAAAGCGATAAAGGTAGATTTAGATAGTTGGATCTTATCTAGCTCAGGATTGAAGTCACTAATAACATCAACTCCGAGTTCCCTAATATTAAACTTTGATCCTGTTGCAAATGCAAACTTATCTGAACCAGCACCTCCTTCTAGTAAGTCATCCCCACTGTCTCCCTGTAGGTAATCGTTGCCTTGATTCCCGCTCAGAATATCTTTTCCACTACTGCCAAAAAGAATATCATCACCGTTGCCGCCCAGAAGGTTGTCGTCATCACTACCCCCATCTATTCTGTCTGCACCAACTCCACCAACGAGAGTGTCACTACCTGCTCCACCGTCAATGTAATGATTACCAATAACACCAGAAAGCGAAATACTGTCATTACCATCCCTAGCAAAAATAATCTTATCGCCAGCCGAAAAGTTCCCCCCACTAAAGGTATCGTTTCCATTGGTTGTAGTGACATCAGTACTTATCACATTTCTGGCTCGAGCAACTGCCTCTTTTATGACATCAGCAAGATTCTCACTTGTAGAACCAAGAGTCAGTACAGCACCTCGACCAAGCTGGGTAACTAGTGTCTGGTAATCGGCTGCAACATTACTCGTAGTTAGAAAAATTGGAATAATGTTATTTGCTTCTAGCGCAGTTTTTACTTGTTCGCTCTTTGGATAATCTTCATAAGCATCAGCTATCCCATCTCCGTTATTGCCAATACTATCTGGCCTAACTGCTGCACGATCGCCAGCAACGTGATAAGTACTATCGGTGGCTATGATAACAACACGAAACGAACCGACTCTGTAACCAAGACTGGCGCTATCAAAAGCTGTGAACAAGAGTGCAAATAATTGTGATTCTGGCCCATCATTGCCACCAAAAGCTTCAAAGCCAAAGATTTTGTCTTTAATTGTTGTGACATTATTTGTCAAAGCGACTTCTGGTTGATATACATAGTCAGCGTAAGCCCCAAAAGGCGCAAGTGGCTTATCCTTGAAAGAGGCAATACCAAATTTCAGGTCATCACCAAAGATCCTTGCTAACGTCGGGTTGGTTAAGCGATTTACCGTTGCCGGAAGTACAACTTTAAGCTGGACTAAATTGTCATTAGCTGACGATGTTAAGTCTTGTAGCAGGACAATATCAGATACTAAACTCATAGTTTTTCCTGGGACTATTTTTATTAATGGGTTGTATTGCAAAGTGTCTGAATACTATTTCAGCTTGATATTAGCAAGGTTAATTGATTTAAGATAGTACTTAAACTGAAGAAAATATAATCTCTTTGAACAAATATTTCCTGTGTCTTTACTCAGGGTTGATTTTGTTTGTCTGGGGCTGGTTGTGCTGAGTTACCGAAAAAAGGCCTCCTGCCTCCACCCTACTAGGGTTATAATCGCAGACTTAACGAGAGAGAATGTTACAAGATATGAGTTAAGCTAAAGTGCGTCAATGGGTGAGCAGTGAAGATAATGCTTTGGATTAGAGGATGAATCAGTATTTTGCAACGGTTGCTCGCGGATTAGAAACCCTTGCGGCTCAGGAGTTAGAGCAACTGGGTGCCCATTCCGTAGAGCCGGGGTTTTGCGGTGTAGCCTTTGAGGGCGATCGCACTCTACTTTATCGCGTCAACCTCTGGGCTAGGCTGCCGTTCCGAATCTTGGTGAATATCCATGAGTTTAGATGCTTTGATGCCAAGGATCTCTATCGCGGTATCCAGACTATCGATTGGCAAAACTATCTCACGCCAGACATGACATTAGCGGTGAATGTCACGGGCAAAAACGATCGCCTCAACCACAGCCACTTCACATCTCTCCAGGTCAAAAATGCGATCGTTGACCAGCAGCAAGAAAATCTGGGCGAACGTTCAAATGTAGAGCTTCATGAACCAGATGTGCGGGTAAATGTTCATATTGAACGCGACTTTTGTACCGTCAAACTCGACAGTTCTGGAAATAGTCTGCATCGCCGAGGCTACCGTCCTGCGGTGGGAGCAGCCCCTCTTAAGGAATCTCTAGCTGCTGCTTTGATTCAACTTTCGGGTTGGCAACCAGACCAGATGTTCTACGATCCTCTGTGTGGATCTGGCACTCTACCTCTCGAAGCTAGCTTAAAGGCGCTGAATATAGCACCAGGGCTGTTTCGGGATTGCTTTGGATTTGAAAATTGGCTCGATTTTGATCTGTCCCTTTTAGAAAAACTGCTGCAAGAAGCTAAGGATAGCCAACTAGATACCCTGCCCGCACCTATTTGGGGAAGCGATCGCGATGAAAATATAATTGAGCAAGCAATTAACAATGCTCAAAACTGCGGCGTTGATAACCATGTATGGTTTTCTCAAATGGAGCTTGCTGATGTTGTCGCCCCCGCAGACAGTGGGATTTTATTCTGCAATCCACCTTACGGCGAACGGCTGGGGCGAGATAGCGATTTAGGGGCATTTTACAAACTTTTGGGCGACGTGCTGAAACAACGCTTCAAAGGCTGGACTGCGTTTGTACTCAGTGGCAACAAGGAACTATCTCAATCGATTGGACTAAAATCATCCCAGCGAATTGCAGTGTATAACGGAGCGTTGCCCTGTCAGTTAATGAAATATGAGTTGTATTAAGACAATTTCTGGTTTGTAGTATATTTAAGGCGATCGCTCTCAATTACTTTTGCTCAGTAAAAAATACATTGCCTGAAAATTTTGTGACACTGGGGATGTGCTGTATTGTCGGAGTTTGTGAGAACCGCGACCTAAATCTGTTGTTGCATGGCATTGGCTATCTCGATAAACTCAATCTGAATCAGTGATATTTTTAATACTCTTTAATAAATTTAAATTAAGTCAAACAAACTTGAAACTATGTGTAAGTCTATATTCTGGCAATTAGTATGACAACTTTGGAAACAAGTGGCAGTATAATCAGTGACTGACAATCTGCAATTTATTTATCGTTAAAAGGCAAGGCTATTTATGTCAGACCAATTCACCTTTACCGTTACTAATAAAACTGAATTGGCAATTACAGAGTTGTGGGTATCTATCGATGATCAAGAGTGGGCCTCATTTAACTTGGGTGAGTCAGGGATTCCATCAGGTGAAACAGCAACAATTGCTTGGGCTGAATATACGAATGGTTCGCCCTGTGAATGGTACATTTCTGCTATATTTGAAGATGAATCAGAAACTGAGTCAGCCCTATTTAACTTCTGTAAAGAACCAGCTTTAACAATCGGATAAATTCTGCACTGCGATCGCCTACGGCGGGCGTGTACGCCATCGCGCTTGATACATGATTGCATATCGATTCCAGTCATAAAAACAAAAGCCCTACCTCGAAATGTATCTAAGTGGGGCTTGATATTAGAATTGATATTTGCAATATTTCAGATTTTACGATGCCTACAGCGGTCAACTACGCAATTCCTCAAAATACTTAAAGCCACCGCCTCCGCTACCTTAATCCCATCGATACCCGCCGAGAGAATTCCCCCGGCATATCCCGCGCCTTCACCAGCTGGATAAAGACCGACTGTATTTAAACTTTGATAATCCTCTTTGCGTTTAATCCGAATCGGAGATGAGGTGCGGGTTTCCACCCCTGTCAACACAGCATCGTCCATTGCAAATCCTTTAATTTGTTTGTCAAAAGCGGGAAGTGCTTCACGGATGGCGGCGATCGCATAATCTGGTAAACTCTGACTCAAATCACCCAAATGTACCCCAGGTGTATAAGACGGTTTAACAGTGCCCAATGCTGTCGAGGGACGATGGTTGAGAAAGTCTCCCACCAACTGCCCTGGAGCTTCATAAGTCCCGCCGCCCAATTCAAAAGCCCGTTCTTCCAAGCGCCGTTGGAAGTCAATTCC
This sequence comes from Nostoc sp., assembly GCF_036917555.1. Lineage (GTDB taxonomy): Bacteria > Cyanobacteriota > Cyanobacteriia > Cyanobacteriales > Nostocaceae > Nostoc. The sequence goes on from NZ_JBALDD010000047.1 coordinate 124,614, forward strand.
TGCCAAGGCATTTCCTGGATAATCTTCGGGGGTGATGCCCACAACGATCGCACTGTTGGCATTACGCTCATTGCGAGAGTATTGGCTCATCCCATTGGTGACAAGTCGCCCCGGTTCTGATGCAGCTGCAACTACCAAACCTCCCGGACACATACAAAAACTATAGACAGAACGACCATTTTGGCAGTGGTGAACCAGTTTATAATCGGCAGCACCTAAAAGCTTATGACCAGCTTGAGCGCCAAAACGACATTGGTCGATGAGAGTCTGGGGATGTTCGACTCGAAAGCCGATGGAAAATGGTTTAGCCTCGATGTAAACCCCACGATCGAATAACATTTGGAAGGTATCACGGGCGCTATGACCTACCGCCAGAACCACATGATCGCTGGCGATATATTCCCCACTGGCGAGGGTGACTCCCCGCACCTGTCCATTTTCGATGTTGATATCTTCCACTAGGCTTTGAAAGCGAATTTCACCGCCGAGGGATTCGATTTTGGCACGCATACTTTGGACGATTCCCACCAGTTTGAATGTGCCGATATGAGGTTTGTTGATATAGAGAATTTCTGGTGAGGCTCCTGCATTGACAAGTTCGGTTAGTACCTTGCGTCCATAATGCTGAGGATCTTTGACTTGACTGTAGAGTTTGCCATCAGAGAATGTACCCGCCCCACCTTCGCCAAACTGGGCATTAGATTCGGGGTTGAAGTCTGATTTTTTCTTCCAAAAGCCAAAGGTATCAGCGGTGCGATCGCGGACTTGTTTGCCACGTTCTAAAATGATCGGACAGAAGCCCATTTGCGCCAGCATCAAACCTGCAAACAAGCCACAAGGCCCAGTACCAATCACGATGGGGCGAATCGTCAAATTGCTCGGTGCTTGTGCTACTGGGCGATAACTCATGTCTGGTGTAGCCATTACATGGGGATCTTTTTTCAGGCGCTTCAGCAGATGAGTTTCCTGAGTCGTTTCTACATCCAGAATATAAACAAGAGCGATCTCTCCTTTCTTACGGGCATCGTAGCTACGCTTGAAGATGGAATAACCGATCAAATCTTCGTCCGTGATTTGCAGCTTTTTGAGGATGGCAGACTTGATTTCATTTTCAGGATGATCGAGCGGGAGCTTTACTTCTGTTAGGCGTAACATAGCGAGGAGAAATTCATACTGTCTATTAAAATCTTAATCAAAATTACTATGGCGCGGCTGATTTACTTTCGAGGCTTAAACGAAACGTGAGTTCGATAAACCTCTCCCTGCCTTGAACTTTAGTTCAAGTCTGTCCCTCTCTGAATCGGAGAGGAACAGTTTTGCGTAGTAAAACCAGGGAGAGGTGTTTTTATGATGGCTAATTAGAGAGATAAGATATGTCGTGTTAAACGAGATTAACAGCCGCTTCTAACATTCGTATCGTCCCAAGTTCAGTATCTATTTCCACTTTTACACCGATTGGTAAAGTAAATTTATCCTTAATATGACCAATCATTGAACCATACCAAGCAGGAATATTTAAAGGAAGTATGTGTTGTTGCAATACTTGCATTAATGTAAATGACGGTTCATCTCCAAGACTACATTTAGTGCATTGCCCAAAGATAAAGCCAGCAATTTGATTAAGTATCCCAGCAGTTTTTAATTGCGTCAGCATCCTATCTATACGATAAACATCTTCGCCAACTTCTTCCACAAACAGGATACTTTTGTTCCAAGAAGGTAGGTAGGGTGAACCTACCATTGCTGATAAAACTGACAAGTTTCCACCCACAAGTTTACCCCTCGCCTTTCCCGGTGCTATTATCTCCATCCGCACTTCGCTAAGGTTGAGATTTTGCATAGTCACCGCTTCAGCATTAAATAGGATGCGCTTGAAGTAATCGACTGTAAATTGATTCCAGGTAGATGTGGCAACTGGCCCATGAAAAGTAATCATTTGACTACGGATATTAATTGCCAACAACAGGGTAGTAATATCGCTGTACCCGATGAGAATTTTCGGATGGGAGCGGATTAGTGAGTAGTTGAGTAAGGGTAAAATGCGATTACAGCCCCAACCTCCACGCATAGGAATAATTGCTTTTATGGTGCGATCGCTAAACATCAAGTTTACATCCTGGGCGCGATCGGCATCTTTACCCGCTAAATAGCCGTAACGATCTAAAATATGCTTCCCCAGCTTGACTTTTAACCCCAACTTTGAAATTGATTTCTGCGCTGCTTCGATGTCTTTAGCGTCAACAATACCCGCAGGGGCGATTAACCCTACGGTATCGCCAGCTTGCAGGCGGGGCGGCTTGCGGATGGTGTTTAGAGATGGCTTACCTTGGGCGGTAAGTGTTGGTATTTGGGTGGCTAAGGTAGCCAGCCCACAGGTTGTGAGAAATTCCCGACGTTTGATATTCATAACCATTAAGTTGGGGACAGGGGACTAAAGACTGTTTTCCTAATACCTAATACCTAGTTTTATACAGAGTAGTTATAGCAAGCATAAATCATTCGTCAACAACAAAATTCCTGACTTATTAAAGAAGCCAGGAATTTAAGCCTTTTGATTTTCACAAATCAAATAGGACTGCTATATGTAAATTTTGATTGAATAATTTTACTCGTGAATCATGCGGCGAAGATCATCAAGAGGCGAGTCTGGTTCGGTGATTTCTGAACTGTTGCTGTTAGTTATTTGTACATTTTCCTCTTCAACATAAAATTCAACGCTTATTTTAATTTTTACTTTACCCTTTTTCCAGCTTGGAGAACCTAATGTTAAAATCTCACAATCTATACCCTTCTGAAACCAATTAAAATTCGCATCTTGAGACTGTTTTATCTTTACTTGTTGCCTACTTAATTCTTGATTCAATGTACATTCTAGGCTGTAGTTAGATGAGGTATTCATTGCTTCTTTAAATTTAGCAACTTTATATATGTTCTCTCCAAAGTCCAAAACATCACCATCGTTACACTCTATTGGCTTGAATTCATCTTCCATATCAACCTCAATTTTTTAAATTTTTCTACTTTACACAAAACTGTAGTTAGTGAGGGTTAAAGTCACTAACTACAAGCTACAGAAATCCAAAATTATCTGTGTTTACCTGATATTAATACTAAACCTCTACTACCTTATCTAAGTTCACAAATCCATTACTATCAGATTTGCCATCATTATCGAATGAAGCAGGGGTAGCATAGAGCAACTCTGTATTACCAATTACAGGCAAAAGATTGTCAGATAATTGCATTGCCTGTAAACAATTATTGATACTAAAAGCTGCCAAATTATATGCTGCAATATTTTCTTCAACAACATTCAACAATCGGTGATTATTTGCAATTTTTTCTTCAGCTTCTTGTTCCAATGTTTTCTCTAAATAAGCACGCGCCTGTGGGTATTGCTGCAAAATTTCATCTGCTTGCTGATTTGCCATTGGGATCAATTGAGTTTTCAATATTTGATTAATGGTTTGACGAAAAGATTTCCGAATAGTATGGGAAACTTTTGGTTCAAAATCTAATTTCAATAATTGCCTAATTGCTGGCTCTGCTTCCACAATACTTTCAGCGTCGTAACCCTGAGAAGTTTGTAATAAAGTCTGACGAAATTGATATATAGAAAAAGTGCCTTCATCGTAAAATCTAGGGCTTTCTCGCACAAAGCGATCGCACTCTACACTAGCTGCACTCACTAATGCTTGAGTAACTACTTTTTCTAAAATTCTGATCTCTTGTTCAATGCCACCATCATGATCTAATAAACGATACAACTGGCGATAATATTCTGACTTGCGAATCTTTTCAATCAACTGCTGGAAATAATTTGCAACTAATTGCTGAGAATATTCAACCAAAATATCTTCTAATTGATTTGCTAAGTAATAAAATGCCTCAACTAAAATAGCAATTAAAGGTGCAGTAGCGTTGCGAGGATGGCTAATGGTTGCACGTCGATAAGCATAAGCTACAGAAAAAGTATCTAGCAACTCATCTAAACGGCGAATCATTCGTGATTGCAATTGCTTAAAATCTGCTTCAAAAGCATCACAAGAATTATTAATTACATGATTAACTTCTTCTTTGATATGCTCACTAAATTCTCTCCCAATTTGCTGTAGTTGCTGATTTAGGTGTTGCAACTCTTGCGCCTTCATCGTCTCAATTTCTTGGGGCTGACTATCTAAATCGCGTTGGACACTCTGATAATGTTTTTTGAGCTTAATACAAACATCTTCCAAATCATCAGCGAGATTTTTGAATAATTGTGGACGCTTTTCTTCCGTAAGATAATGAGTAATAGCTGTGCGAAATTCTTCAGTACCACTATCTTGAATTAGCCTTTCTATCAGTTCATTTCCCCAATCTCCCAAAATCCGCACATAATTTTGATTTGGGGTTTCATAGCCGTTAACAGAAACACGGAATTTAGTAGAAGATAGCTTTCCTGAATTTACACAGTAGTTGTTAAACGCATAGACAAATTGTGGTGTTTCTTCTTTACCATCTAAACCTTTAATACTTTCTGCAAAAACAGAATCTAAACCAAATCTATCTCGTTGGCTTGTCTGTTTAATCTGACTGCCATAAAATCCTAATAATCCACTCGTTTTATAAACCTTTCTTGAATTGGCAAATTGCCCACTAATTAAATCGTCCAATCGTTGCCGTAGCTGAGTATTATACCAAGTTTCATCGATCCTGTTGAAGACATAGAAAACGCGATCGCGTACTCCCCCATTTTCCCGCATTAATTCCAAAAGTTCTGTTTCTTCTTTTGTCATGTCACCCGCCGCAGCAGGTTTTAGCACACACACCACCGCCGAAGTATCAGGATGTTGAATTTTGGCATAAGTTAGTTGTGCATCTTTCTCTACTGGTGCATCTATACCCGGCGTGTCAATAATTACATTACCATCTTGTAGCAAAGGATGATTACAGTAATATTCTATTCGCTTCAATACGGCACTATTACTACCACGACGGGCATATCCAGCCGCTTCCTTAAGGTTAGAAAAGTTAAATTGCTCCATTGAATATGTAGCATTAGTCACCGTGTTTATGCGATCGCTATTTGCTATATATCCTTCTACCAACAACATTAACGCCTTCGCCTGTTTTGCACGTTCTGATTTACTCTCACCACCCTCCTGCTGAATAATTGCTTCAGAATATTGACGTAGCAAGTTAATTAAATCAGGTTGGTTGATATTAGCTACTGTCTTAAATCCTAGTTGCTGACACAAAGAAGCTACTTGTTCTCGAATCTCTGCTTCACTTAAAAACGTCAAAACAACACGTTCTTTATCTACTTCTGCATACTCAATTTTGCATTCTGTACCTGTAGCGTGTCCCTCTGCACTGTAGAGTAATTCCCTTTCTAATAGTGCATTGATTAGCATTGATTTTCCGGCACTAAAAGCACCTGCAAATACAATTTCAAACTTGGGAGAAATCGCTTTACTTAAAGAAGTTCGTACAGGTGTAATATCTTGGGAACGTAGCGTTGGTTCTTGTTGTAATAGTTGTAATATAGATTCAACCTGCTCTTTCAAATTTCTGCACTGAAGCGGTAAATCTGACATATTCAGCATCCTGACAATATTTATCTACATATTAGTAATATTTATTGTCTTGATGGTTCAGTAAAATTCCTGAGAATTTTTATACGGTTTAACTGCTGGATATTCAGGTTATCAAAAATTAGAAATTATACCGGACTATTCATAAATATGGTTACATTACAGTACAGTTTGGTTGAGCCTCACTTTGTGCAACGGGCGCGGTGGAACAAGCACCTTTATGACAACCAATAATTGTATTGCTAAACAGCACATTAAAATACTAACTTTGCTAAAGCTGCCAAGTTTAAGCTATTTAAAATACTAGACTTAATTGGACGTTTTTCATTCCAAAATATTAGAGATGAATAAAAATCTTTCGCTAATGAAGAAGTTAAAAGCTGATATGATTCGTATGCACTTTTCTCATCAAAAAAGCTGAGGAAGTAAACAGTATCATCAAAAATAGCAGGCTTTTCATTTATTGGACCAATTAATCTAAAACTTAATTTTTTGTAAAGTCCACAGATTGCTATTTTCCAAGGTGCAAAAGTATATGAGCCAACACCAAAAATAGAGAATCTGGGGCTATTTTGATAAATTTTACTTTTCCTATTATTTAAAAGACGTTCATGCTTTTCTAAATATGCCCATGTTTTAGGTGCTAATTTTTTTATAGATTCAGTAGACTCACCAACGAAACTTTGAGTAACTAAAATATATCGATCAGTCGCTTTTGTTTTATTTTGGGCAACAGAAGAACCTTTAAATAAAGGGAAAATATAAGTTTCTTCGAGTTCAGAAGATTCTCCTAGCCCATTTATAAAATAGTCATTATTTTTGCGAAATTCCATTACGCTAGCGCAATCATGCTTAATACCAGAACGCCATTTTGTTTTTGATTGCTTATTGTATAAGCTTTCTACTTTTTTAAATGTAATCAAATCTTTAATAAGAATATTATTCAAATAGCCTACACGAGAGCAAACTGAGCTTGCAAGACTATCAAATACATCACAATAATATTTTTGTGAGTTTGAATCAAATTTACAGAAAAATAAGCAAGCTTCAACAGCAGCATCAAAATATTTCTTAGAATCTATCTTATAAACTGCACAGTAAGCAAGATTTAGCTTTTCAGAATAGATATAATTTAATATTTTTCTAGAAACCGAAGTTTTACAAAGCACCGCTAGATAACTGTTATGCTTCTGTAAGTATTGTACAAACTGTATAAGCATCCATTCGGATATATCAAAATTACTTTTTCCCGTAATTGCATCTAAACCAGTATGATTTTGAAAATTGCTCTTTTTGGGCAAATTTACGCCCCCAATACTGCCCTGTTGTGAATTTGTTACCCAAGGTAAATTACCAAGCACTAATATTTCTTCATTTGATTCACCTATTAGTGATAACCAATCTACTTGAAAAAAATCCTCACATTTAATTTCAATCCTTTGGTCATGTAAAAACTTTTCTTCTTTTAGAATCTGGCTAAAGTAGTCAAGATTTAATTCAATTCCTAAAATTTTTTTTGCCGATTCAAAACAAGATGAGGCAGCTTCAACAAAATTTCCTATTCCACAAGTTGGCTCAATTATAATATGTGGTTTAACACCAAGCTCTACTAGCTTTTTACATACCTGATCGGCTAATTCTATCGGCGTTTGAAAATCACCGTATTCTACTTTAAGTTTCTGAAGAGTACGCATCATGGATTAGCTCTATAAACGGTAATTATACCTTTTTCTTAGACCAGCACGTTCTATCACTCTCCCATACTGAAGCCGCCATTGCAAAGCATTGGAAATTGTCAAAAATCCCTGTAAAGGTGGATTTCTCAATATTTCATCCGCAATGTTACTTGCTTCAAGTTCGTCAACAGGCAAATTGCGGTTGAGCATAAAAGCAATTAGGTCATCTTTATTACCTTCGTTCTCTAAAATATTATAAATTCCACGTGTCATCTGGAAATCTGCGGTTCTTTCAGCACTTACGTAAATCGTATGCAAAATATTCAGAGTTGCCATACGGTTTATACTATTATCTACCTTATCGTAGACAAAGATAAGCAACGAATAACCAAGCCCAAAAATTTTTTGGCGTGCAGATTTGAATGGACATGATGATTGTGGTTGTCTAATATTTGTTACCTTCATATCTATAAGCAACCCTGGAAAATCAAGACCAATCGCAGAATTTCCTTGTATGAAATCGTACTTAGCTTTTAAGTAAAGTCTAAATTTCTGTTCTAGGTAAGTTCCGACAGCTTTTCCATCAGTAACACCATACAGCAGAGGTTCTGGATGCTGAGACTCGGTTAATGAAAATATTTCAGCTTCTAAACAGAGGATTTCTGCTGTCAAAATCGGCATAGGTAAAGTGATAATAGATGATATTTTTACCTTTTTTGAGGCACTAATACAGGCAGTTTACGCCCATCGGCTGCAAATTTAGCGTGTTGTCCAACAGTCAAAACATTAAACTGACTGGATATCATTTCTAAACTTTTGTTCACTATTGCCAGCTTTTTGTAGGTAGGGACACTCATACCTGGAAAGAATGAGAGTTCTGGCACATCTTCTTGACTTACAAAGTCTGTAGGATGAAGTAGCAAAGAAGGCTGGACGCGTGTAACTTTACACAGCCACAAGGCAATTCGCAGGTAGAGTAAAGCCACTTCCGAAGAAAATGTACTCAGAAACATTATGTAACTGAAGTGAATTGGCACTTTAAAAATTGGCATGGTGGTAACAGGAATCTCAGTCAGTTTATCCTTATCTAGTTGCCACTGGTAAGGTTTTAGAGGTTGCAAACCCTCTTTAAAACGGCCAAACAGCGCTTCCCGTTTTTTACGTTCTTCCTTGCTCAATTTACAAGTTATTAAATAGTATGCTCGTGCTATGGGGCCCAAAAATGTGGGAAAAGTCGAAGCATCATATTCGTATCCCCGGCGTGCTAAGACTTTCAATACTGCTGGAGAAAAACTGTATCCTGGCCCCCGAAAGCCGATAGGATGTTGATGAGTAACGCGTTTGATATGTTCTTCGGCGAGCGCCACCTCTTCTTCAATCTCATTCTCTGAATACAGATGTAGCCAAGGATCATGATAGAATGAATGGTTGCCAATTTCGTGACCAGCGCTAGCGATCGCTTGTATTGCCTTAGTATTCTTTTCTAGCGCTGCATCCTGACCGACAATGAATACTGTGATTGTCAAATCCCATTGCTTGAGAATATCTAAGAAACGAGGTACTGCGATATCCAGGTAAGAAGGATAAGTCTCCCAACCCAAAGCGCCCTGATTTTTTAAATAAGACCAAATATTATCCAAGTCTAAAGAAAGACTGGCTATTGGTTTGTTTCCTTTTTGCTTTGTTTTCATTATGAGTTAAATTATTTGGACAATTTTAAGCGTCAATTATAGTCTAAGGTTTGGACTTTATTGGTCAAGTTTCATAGTTAGACCAGGGCTGAGTTTAAGGGAAAACTCAAGCTAGAATATTTGCGGCTCCTAATTTTCAAAATAAAGAGTTACTTTAAGAGCAGCATTTGGTAGACATCGCCGTTATATCATGTCTGCTTGATTACTTATTAAACCCGAATCACCCCACCCCACCAAAGCTACGCTTTGTCTCCCCTCCCCGATGCTTTGGCTACGGTGTACACACAAGTACTTTCGTTCGCAACACAAGTCTTTTCCTTCACAACACAAGTCTTTTTTGAGCCTTTGAGGGAATGAAACAGCTTTGCTTTTCGAGAGGGGTTGGGGGGATTAAAAGTCTGTGGAGCCACTCTAAAAGACTTGTATGTACACCGTAGCCGATGCTTTGGGGAGCCAGGCCCGGTCTTCTCCCTTCTCTACGAGACGCTCCGCGTTCGCGGAGCGTTCCGAAGGAAAGGCCTTAGCCTCTGCCTTTGGGAGAAGGGGAGACGCTTCAGCGCATAGCGCAGCGTAAAGCCTTCTCTTCCCTGCGGGATGCACTCGCGTTCGAGAGGCTTGTCTGCGACACGCTACGCGTAGCTTGCTTCCCTGTAAGGTTACGCCAACGGCATGGCAACTCTTAGAGAGGCTGTGCCAACGCTTAGAGCGAGTCATCAAGCGTCTGAGGGTTTCCCCCATGAGCGACTGGCGTGTGAGGTGCAATGACTGTGGGAATCATAAGTAATTACCCGGACTTGATATCATAGGCATCGCCCAGATTAGTATCGTCCTTTGATCTCGATTTTATCAAACCTTTGGACAACTTTTTACCCTGATACTTAGTTACTGGTCATTAATAATTATAACCAAGATACATATAAACTTACATAAGTAGATTTTAGTGTATGCGTAGCCCGTCGCAGACATCGCGCTAGATATAGAAGTTATTAATGATTTAGATGCTCAATTTCTATCATCACTTCTAATTAAAAGTAATTATACAAAAATTTTTATCGACATCTTAGATGTTGATTTGCTGCCTTTGGGTCAAACACATTGCAATTCCCTTTTCGTAGTAAGCTGCCTCATTAATAAAAATTGGCCAAACAGTAGATGCACCTTCATAAACAATTGTTTTATCGTCAAAAGTTATAAAAATTGGATCTCCTGGGTGCAAGGCTTGATAATCCTTATCCTGAAGCTCTGGATGAATCATTCCAAAGATTGTGCCATCCAGTTTTTTTGGGTAGTCTACAACTGATAAATGGTCATAGAGAATCAACGTTTCGTTATTTGATGGAATTTTACCGTGGTTAAACTGTTCTAGGTAGTCCAGAAGGGCGTGAACAAGTTCCTCTGTTTGTTGGAACAGCCTTGCTTTTAAGATACCTTGGGCAATTGGGCCAAGCTCAAATGCAAAGCCTAATTCGCACAGAGAATTTACAAATGGGTTTTCTGCAAGTGATTTAAAAGAGCAGCGATAAACCCTAACTAAAGGATTAAGCTGGCTCAGATAAGCAGCCAATTTTAAGTTGAAGGGATGACTGTTATCAAGAATAATTGTCAGACCCATATTAGCTGTACTGCTGTGCAAGTCTAAGATGAAATCTGCTTGTTTATCCCCGTTTGAAACTAGGGTATCCTGGATTAATTTAGCTTGCAATTCTTCGTAACTTTTCAGAGTCGGATCTTGTAAATCTTGCTTGAGAAAACAGCGATTTAAGTCTTTCTCTACATATCGTCTCCCGGCGGCAAAAGCATGAGGATTTGCTAACAGAGTGACTGTCTCAAAACTTGACTTAGTAATTAAATCGGGAAACTGGGCAAATTTCTGGATTAGGTAGGCACCTGTAAACTCATTGCCATGAGTTCCACCGACAATTGCAACTCGATTAATCTGATTCATGAAGCATTCACCTTGCCGATGCGATCGCGATCGTGTGGTTGATTAAGATAGGACATATCAGGACCATTGGGAATTATTCCGCCGGGATTGAGTGGGAATAGGTTCCCGTAGTAGTCCCGCTTCACAGTTTCTACGTCACAAGTGTCAGCCACACCCGGAAGCTGATACAAATCGCGCAGATAAGCTCCGAGATTCTGATAGTCTCGAATTCGCTGCCGATTACATTTAAACAGCCCATAGTAGGCACTATCAAACCGAAATAATGTTGTGAATAAACGTACATCTGCAAGTGTCAGATGTTCACCGCAGAGATAGCGATTAGTCTGCAATGCAAGTTCAATCTCATCAAGAGTTGCGAACAGTTCATTACAAGCTTGATTGTATGCTTCTTGAGTCTGGGCAAAGCCACAGCGATATACACCGTTATTTACGGCGTGATAAATCTTTTCATTCCACCAGTCAATTTTCTCTTTAAGTTCTTCTGGGTAAAGATTTAGCGTCAGATTGTTAGCGAACTCGTTAAACTCAGAGTTCAGCATAACGATAATCTCTGAACTCTCATTATTGACAATGGTTTTTGTCTGCTTATCCCATAGTACTGGCACTGTAGAGCGTCCATTGTAGCCGGGTTCTGCCTTCTGATAAAATTCAGCCAGTGTGCGACAACCTTCTTCTTCTTGGTTGAATATCCAACCGCCTTCAATGGGAGAAGGAGAGACGATACATACTGATATTACCGCTTCAAGTTTTTTGAGCGATCGCACAACTAAAGTTCGATGTGCCCAAGGACAGCCCAGCCCAACATAGAGTTTGTAGCGCCCCGTTGCTGGTGGGTGTGGATTCCCTGATTCTGTACCGATGAACTTGCGAAACTGGCTATTAGGACGAATATACGCTCCTGACTGATTGCGAGGAGCAAGGTTTGACATCATTATCTGCCACATACTCGTCCAGACAAACTTTCCTAGCCAGATAATTAGCTTAGGAGGAAGCGACTTGCCTTTCTTCTTGGGGAGCTTTTTCTCGTCATCCATTGGAGTTGAGTTAGTCATGGCGACAATATTGCTTTGGGAGCGATCGGCGTTACTGCTGTATATGCTGTTAAATTTATAGTCGGTAGGTTCCAATACCTACACGCACCTTGAGATTTCTTACTTTACTTTACTATGCTTTGCCTGAACTGTTAAATCTATAAAACAATATTGTGGACACTGGTATCGCTTTCACGACAACTTGTAACCTAGCGATCGCTTATTTTTAAGAATAGTTTATTCTGTTTCAGAATCTCTATCTACCGTTCCTGAGCATATGGTTTTTTCAAAGGCACTAATATTTCAAACTATGTTAATGAATTTAAATTTAGGGTGTGTTGTCGCGCAATGCAACGCACCGTCAAGATTGGGTAAATAATTTAAAGCTACATATCAAAACTTCACCCCGATAAAACTGTGCTTTATCGGGGTGAAGTTAACTTGTCTCTCACTCTTAAAGGTTGTTTAAAAAATTGAGGTGTGTTAGGGGGGATCAATAAGTGCCTAAAATCACAGCCAACCACTTTTCAAACATCCTCTTAGATTTGGGAGGGTGAGATGTTACCAAAAACACTTTTCAAACATCCTCTGATTCGGAAACGCTATGGCACTTCCATAGAATGGGATAGGCTATAGGTTTTTAACATCACCAAGCACTTTCAGCTGCAATTTAATAAGAATAGAAGGATGAGATTGAGTCATTGGATATTCCAACGTCTTCAACCCAAGAATAGTTTCCTGGTCCTAAGGTTTTGCTATAACCTCTTCTATCACTATCTGCATAGAATGTCCATGTTCCCTCAAAAATTTTAATTGAAGAAATTCTATCGTTCCAATCGCCTCCTACATAATCATAGCTATCGGCTGTTTCCCAACTATCACCACCAAAGTTTATATCTTCATAGATTTTTAAAAAAGGATACCCACCACTAATGGTTTCGCCTTGTTCCGAGGTTATTTCTGAGTAAAGTGAACTCATTTCGATAGTTTTCATGTTACTCCTTGTGTAAATATATTTACCTGCTACCAGGGTAGCGATGGGGCTTCAACTAATAAGTTATCACTCTCTTAAAAGAGAGAATTTACTTTGATACTAAACTTTATTTTTTCTAACCAAAGGATTTTTCCCACGCTGCTTTAACGTGAGTTCGACGGTTAGAAAAAGGCAAAAAGCTTGCTGGATATGAAGTATGAGAAACTGAGCAGATATTGCGATCGCTACGCCCGCCGCTGGCATTGTTAAGATTGATTGAGAATCAGCAAAAAAAGTCACAAAAAAACGCTGAGACTAAAAATATCTAAGAAAAATGAGGATCTCGGCTATGTCTAACAAGGATCAATTTCATAGGCAACAATATCTAAATTGGCTGGGCGTTGTTTGCTGTGACAAAGTTTAGCTGCAAAGGCTGCAAGTAATGAGCCAACTCCTGCTCCAGCATCAAGTAGAGATATTTGAGGAAGATCGAGCTTGCCAAACATCCCAACCATTAATTCCGCGACTGGAGCAAGAGTCAAAAATTGCCCCAGTTTTCCTTTTTGCTTTTGATCCTGTTTTAAGCTTGCAGTAATCCTCAGAATATCTACTTCATCGAGTAAGTTTCTGGCAGAACATTTTGACAAGCTTTTGAATTCCAACGGCTTGTGATGATTGTCTGTAGACTCTCTACTGCTTGATTGGAACATCACGGTTCATTTTCACAGAACAAAAACCAACTTTACCAGATTTTAAATTTACGCCATGATATTTTAAAGAGAAACTGATGCAAGAAGCATCCCTTTATCCAGAAATTGTTTTAAAACTATGCTTCAAGCTAAAGTATTTGTCACTCGTCGCCTACCCATCGAATTAGAGCAACTGCGATCGCTCGCCATTGTCGAAGTTTGGCCAGAACGTCAACCCCCTCCCTACGACATTTTACTAGAAAAAGTCAAGGAAATAGATGGATTGCTATGTCTGCTGACTGACCAAATCGATCGCCAACTGATCGAGTCTGGAAAACTCAAAGTCATCAGTCAAATGGCGGTGGGTTACGATAACATTGACATTGCCGCAGCTACAGCACAACAAATTCCCGTCGGTCATACTCCTGGGGTGTTAACCGATGCTACCGCAGATTTTGCCTGGGCATTATTAATGGCAGCTGCCCGACGAGTAGTAGAGGCAGATCGGTTTACTCGTGCAGGTTTGTGGCAGACTTGGGAACCAGACTTGTTGTTGGGACCAAATGTTACGGGTGCTACCTTGGGAATTGTTGGTTTTGGGCGGATTGGTCAAGCGATCGCTCGTCGTGCCAAAGGCTTTGAAATGCAGATTTTGTATACGAGTAGGCAACGATGCAGCCCAGAATTAGAACAATCTTTAGGTGTGGAGTTTACTACGTTACAACACTTACTGCAAGAGTCAGATTTTGTAACCCTGCATACACCATCATCTGATGATACTTACCATTTGATTAGCGATCGCCAATTTGAGTTGATGAAGCGATCGGCTATTTTGATTAACACGGCGCGGGGAACTATTGTAGATCCAGATTCTCTGTATCGCGCCCTTGCAAGTGGTCAAATCGCTGGGGCGGCAGTAGATGTCACCGAACCAGAACCGATTCCCAGCGATAGCCTGTTGTTGACCCTAGAAAATCTAATTATTGCACCTCATATTGGCAGTGCCAGCCGTCAAACGCGCTCAAAAATGGCAACAATGGCGATCGCTAATTTAATCGCGGGACTGAGGGGCGATCGTTTGGTTTATTGTGTTAACCCTGAAATTTATAATTCATAATTCATCAATGTCTTTTGATAACCTGTGCAAACTACTTTCAGAAAAACATCCCATTACCTTTGCCAGTTTGGGTTTTGGGTACACCTCAAACTTATGTGAAAGTCCTCAAAACTGAATTGAGTATTGAACTGATTCGCGCTGATTATGTCACATTTTTACAGCTACAAAGACGTATTTTACACTTGGAATTTCAAACTAAACTAGAATCCACGCCACCCCTACCCCTGCGAATGCTAGATTACTGGGTAAGGTTATATCGGTTGTATCGTCTCCCAATAACGCAAGTTGTTGTATTATTGCTTCCCCCTGCACCAGAAACGGTAATTGAAACTGCCTTTAGTGTCGAAACCACCCGTCACGAATATCGCGTGATTTCCTTATGGGAAGAAAATCCAGAACTATTTCTCAATGATCCAGCTTTGTTACCTTTAGCACCACTGGCGGCAACCACGCAACCCCAAATCTTGTTACAACAAGTTGTGGAACGAGTTAATCAACTTGAGCAAGCACAACGACCGCAAATTTCGGCTTACACCCAAATCTTAGCAGGGTTAAAATACAAAAAGGACTTGATTCGACAATTATTTCGGGAGGGTATGATGCGCGAGTCATTAATTTATCAAGAAATTCTTGCAGAAGGGGAACAACGAGGAGAACAACGAGAACGAGCGCTCATTCTCCGAATGCTAACTCGCCCGCCGCGTGGGAGAATTACCCCAAGAGGTGCGTTAGCGAAGCTTACCGTCAGGTATCGCACATTGAAAGCCTCTCTCTAGAACAATTAGAAAATCTCGGTGAAGCTTTGTTAGATTTTCAGGCGATGCCTACGGCGGTAAACTACGCAGATTTAGAAGCCTGGTTCAGTACATTAGAGTAGTACTAGGTAATCTTAATTTTCTAATTGTGGTTCGAGTTGAGTTCAGATGCTCAAAAGGCTATATTTTAGTGTTTAATTTTAAGTTGGATAATAGAACGCATATTTCAAGCCAAATTGATGAATAATACTCTAGCTTCTACTTTAGGAGAACTACAAACAAAAATATATTGGCTACATGATGCTGAGAAATTTACTGAATTGGCAGAAGCCGCAACTAAAATATATATCAAACTTGGATATGACCAACAGGAAGCAGAAATTGTTGGTCATTTAATTAGTGAAGCCTATCAGTTATCCGACGATGCTGATATATCATACAAAGCTGGAGAAATCGAGAAAGAAATAAAATTTTATAATCAAGTCAAAGATAAATTTATAGAGGTTGAGGCTATATTAGGTCTACAAAAAAGCATAGCCGAGCATCAAATGAAATGGTGGATTTATTTTCGCCACAAACAGAAACTTAAAGTTATATATCACTTATTATTACAACATTTTAAACCTTTAGGCTTCAGCTATTTATTTATAACTATACAACTAACATATTATATGTTAAAGATAGGCAAAGGTCATAATTTGCGCAATATAGAAATAACTCAAAAAAATGCTACAAAATATTGGATGCAATTATTGAAATGTAATATTACCAAATATCCATATTTAGGTTAATTTGGTGTTTTGTAACCCATCTTTTGGATGAGTAAATATACTCAAAAAATTGCTCTTTGCAGGCAGTTTTGCTAAAATCTGAATTTTAATAAAATGGCTAAAACTCAACTTTAGCTAACGCTTCACGCTTTTTATCATCTATGGGGGGTGATAGAAGTATTTAAGCTCAGACAGACTAAAATTATTGATAATAATATCAATAAGCTTGATTTTGGTACTAAGCAAACTTGCGAAAGCGTTGCTTGCCGCAGGCATCGCCGAATGCAAAATATAGGTTTAATACCTAAAAGCCTTGCTGTAGCTGAATTATGAAAAATACCCAGATTTTTCAACTTACGTGCGGAATGTGGGTTCTTCATCAAAATTTATCAAATATGTTGTTTGTATGTTGTTCGTATATGTATATGATTTAAAAGTCAGTACTGTAACTTAATTGCGATCGCCATCAAATATGACAGTTTTAGCGCCGAGCTAATCGGTAGTTTTACCAAGCTTGATTGGCGATAGCAATTTAAATAGGAATTGTGTTCTTTTGAATTAGAAAAGAGCTAGTTTTTGCATGGGGTATTGACTAGAATTTTCCAGACCAAGCAGATCCTATTTCTTGTTCGATTTGAACCCCATTCTTAAACATTGTTCCAACTTTCTCTACTAACTATTACAGGAGGTTTTGTGATGAAAAAAAGCAGAGCTATTGCCAGTTTTATGATTAGCAGTCTGTTGGCATTGACTATTCCGGTCTTCATGAATCCGCACAAGGCAGATGCTAACGATTATTCGGAAAACCTATGTCACCGAACGGTCGTTGGCACATACCTTGCGACACTTACCCAAACAAATTCAACTTCCGGTCAACCCTCGTCATACCGCGAAATTGCAACTTTTATCGCAGATGGTAATCTTATTGCCAATGACTCTAACGCTAATGGTGTTCCGGGTTCATCCAACCCAGATGACCAACCCTTTGGTTCTTCACAAGGTAGCTGGAAGTGTACTGGAAATAACGAGATTGTTGCCAAGACACTTAATTTCAGTTTCCCATCAGGGTCATCACCAGGCAATATTGCGGTTACTGAATATCACTTGAAGTTCAATCCACAAACTCGAACAGTGAATGGAACTTACAAGTATAGTTACTATGATTTAAATAAAAGTCCACTGGATCAAAAGACTAAACCACTTCCCTATGGAGTTTTTGAATACAGCTTCCAAGGGGTGAAACTTAAGGCTGACTAATCCTTTTTTAGTTTGTTTAAATTTGGCGTTTTCTATTAGATGCAGTCCATTGATAATTAAAAAAGATTGGAGGAGGTGAACGTCGGTCACTTCCTCCACTTTAGTAAGAATATTTTGAGTATTTTAACTGATTGACAAAAGGCGTTTTATTTTATTTTACAGATGTATTACAACTGCCTTCGCCGGCTTGGCTTGTGAGATGTTCCCGCTTTAGCGCAAAATAGCTATTTGTTTAGCATTTAGCTGTCCTTCTATATTTGCAGATATATATCAAGATAAATGCTCTGAAGACTTGTATATATAGAAAAATATATTCCTTGTATAAACTAGTTTAAATATTAATTTATACCTTGTGTTCTTTAACAAAAAGCTCCATGATTGATTGAGGAAGCACATAGTTATAGGTTAGCTAATAATAATGCCTATATACTTGATTATTTTTTTGATTCATTGCAAGAGAATATCTGATATTCATCTGAAATTTATTCATGTCGGAGTTCGACTAATCCAATGCTAGAAGGATGGATTCAAATTATATTAACGCTACTAATTGTAGTAGCAATTACTCCTGTTTTTGGGCGCTATATGGCGCGTGTCTACCTAAAACAAAGTACTTTTCTCGATCTGATTTTGAATCCGGTTGAGCGAGTGCTTTATGCTTTGGTTGGCGTTAAAACTAAAGAAAATATGACCGGCTGGCAGTATGGGCGGGCAATTTTATACAGCAACGTAGCAATGGGGTTGCTGATTTTCTTGATTATTATGAATCAAGGATGGCTACCATTAAACCCAACCAAGATAAATGCCCCAACTTGGGATACAGTGCTGCATACGACTATTTCTTTTATTACTAATACCAATCAGCAGCACTATTCTGGTGAAACCTACATGAGCTATGGCAGCCAAATGTGGGGACTTGGTTATCATATGTTTACCTCT
Organism: Nostoc sp.; assembly: GCF_036917555.1. GTDB lineage: Bacteria > Cyanobacteriota > Cyanobacteriia > Cyanobacteriales > Nostocaceae > Nostoc. The sequence continues at coordinate 143,033 of NZ_JBALDD010000047.1, forward strand.
GCTGCTACTGGTTTAGCGGTGGGAATTGCCTTTATTCGCGGATTGACAGGTAGATCGTTGGGCAACTTTTATGTAGATTTAATTCGCTCAATTACGCGGATTTTGTTGCCTATTTGTATTGTCGGCGCGATCGCTCTCATGGCAGCTGGCGTTCCTGAAACACTGGCGGGTGCAGCTGTATTCCCCACCTTGGAAGATCCGAATATCAGTCAGGCGATCGCTCGTGGACCTGTTGCTCATTTTGAAATTATCAAGCAATTAGGGGAAAACGGCGGCGGCTTTTTCGCCATCAACTCAGCACACCCCTTTGAAAATCCCAACGGATTTTCTAACTTGATTCAGATTGTCGCCATGCTTTCGATTCCTACTTCCCTAATTTACACTTATGGGTTGTTTGCGAATAACACTAAGCAAGCTTGGTTAGTCTACGGTATGGTTGGTGTACTCTATGTAATATTTATCATCGTTACTGCCATTGGTGAATACAACGGCAATCCGGCTGTGAATGCACTACTGGGTAGTCAGCAACCAAATTTAGAGGGTAAAGAAGTCCGGTTTGGTTGGGCACAATCTGCACTATTTGCAACGAGTACAACTGGTACTATGTGCGGTGCAGTCAACAGTTTACACGATTCTTTCATGCCCAATGGCGGTTTTATTACCCTTTCCAATATGTTCCTGCAAATTATCTGGGGTGGACAGGGTACAGGAACCGCTTACCTGTTTGCTTACCTGATTCTAGCTGTGTTTGCTACAGGGTTGATGGTGGGACGTACACCAGAATTTCTCGGACGCAAGATTGAGAAGCGCGAGGTTGTACTTGCTAGTTTTTTGATTTTGCTAGTTCACCCGATCGCAATTATGATTCCCGCAGGTATTGCTTTGGCGTTTCCCGATCAACTATCAGGAATTAGCAATCCCGGATTCCACGGCTTTGCTCAAGTTATCTATGAATATGCCTCAGCAGCTGCTAACAACGGTTCTGGCTTTGAAGGCTTGGGAGATTCACAACCTTCACCTTTTGCAATCTCTACAGGCACAGCACCAACTGTAACCGCTTTGTGGTGGAACTTGAGTACTTGCTTCAGTTTAATTGCAGGACGCTATATTCCCATCATCGGTTTGCTGTTTTTGGCAGATAGTATGTCTCGTAAGCAAGCTGTTCCCTACACAACTGGGACATTACGAACCGATACCGGATTATTTACAGGCGTTACTGCAGGCGTGATTTTAATCCTGGGCGCACTTACATTCTTCCCAGTTTTAGCATTAGGCCCCATCGGTGAAGCTTTTTTTATTGCCAAAGGTATTGGGTAGGGATTGGGGAGCCGAGGGGCAGAGGAGAGTTAGAACTTGGTTCATTCACCTCGGAACTGGATGAATCCACCTCGGAACTGGATAAATCCACCTTTGAACTGGATGAATCCACCTTTGAACTGGATGAATCCACCTTTGAACTGGATGAATCCACCTCTGAACTCCGTTCATCCACCTTTGAACTGGATGAATCCACCTCTGAACTCCGTTCATCTACCTTTGAACTGGATGAATCCACCTCTGAACTCCGTTCATCCACCTCGGAACTGGATTTATCCACCTTTGAACTCCGTTCATCCACCTCAAAGACTTATGCTCAAAATTTAATGTATGCCAATTACTACTGATTCTCCCTCCCCCCGTATTCCATCTGGAACTCGTGACTCGCGCAAACACACCCCTAAAACAGATATGCGGGGACTTTACCAGAAAGCAATTAGTGAGTCATTTGTCAAGCTCGATCCGCGAATTACTGTCAGAAACCCAGTGATGTTTGTTGTTTGGGTAGGGACAATTGTCACCTTGCTTGTTACCCTTAACCCAAATCTGTTTGGCACAATCCAGGCAAATGTAAACCAACAACGCCTGTTAAATGGTTTGATTACCTTTATTCTCTTTTTCACCCTCGTTTTTGCCAACTTTGCCGAAGCCGTAGCTGAAGGACGTGGTAAAGCTCAGGCTGATTCACTGCGCTCGACGCGATCGGATACGATCGCTAATAAAATCCTCCCCGATGGTTCGATAGCAAAAGTCAATTCTACGGAACTGCGGCGGGGCGATTTGGTAAAAGTGGTTGCAAATAATATGATTCCCGCCGATGGCGATGTCATTAAAGGCATTGGCTCAGTGGATGAGTCGGCAATCACTGGGGAATCTGCCCCGGTATTGAAGCAACCAGGTACAGATATTGCTAGTTCGGTGACAGGCGGTACACGCCTACTTTCCGATGAGTTGACAATTCGCATTAGTGCCGATCCTGGACAAGGCTTTATCGATCGCATGATTGCCTTAGTAGAAGGAGCAGAACGCAGCAAGACTCCCAATGAGATTGCTTTGACAGTATTGTTGGCAGTGTTAACACAGGTATTCTTGATTGTGGTGGCAACTATGCCCCCATTTGTCGGCTACATCGCCAGTTTTATCAGTAAAGCCTTTGGGGCTGAAGCGGGAAACAGTTTGCAAGCAGGTGCTAGCGTTGCTATTTTAATATCACTACTAGTAGCTTTAATTCCTACAACTATCGGTGGTTTGCTCAGTGCGATCGGTATCGCAGGGATGGATAGAGTTGCTCAATTTAATGTCATTGCGACCTCTGGTCGAGCAGTAGAAGCTTGCGGCGACATCAACACCTTGGTACTAGATAAGACAGGCACGATCACCTTGGGTAATCGGATGGCCGACGAGTTTATTCCCCTGGATAACCACTCAATAATAGATGTGGCGCGAATCTCCCTAGCTGCTAGCTTGTTTGACGAAACGCCAGAAGGCAAATCGATTGTGATTTTAGCAGAAAAATCTCAGGCTGGGGTGGACTTTAACATTGACAAAGCCGAAGGTGTGGAATTTTCTGCAAAAACCCGGATGAGTGGCACAAATTTATCCGATGGCAAACAAATTCGCAAAGGGGCGGTAGAGGCGATTAAGGGATTTGTCCGTTCTCGTGGCGGCAATGTTCCTGATGATATAGATGCAGCTTATGAGCGAGTTTCCCGGTTAGGCGGTACACCCTTGGCTGTTTGCCAAGATGACAAAATTTATGGTGTCATCTACCTCAAAGATATTGTCAAACCTGGTCTGCAAGAGCGATTTGACGAACTCCGCCGCATGGGTGTTCGCACCATCATGCTTACAGGTGACAACCGAATTACCGCTTCGGTAATTGCCGAAGAAGCTGGGGTGGATGATTTCATTGCTGAAGCGACTCCAGAAGACAAAATTGAGGTGATTCGCTCGGAACAATCTCAGGGTAAACTGGTGGCAATGACCGGGGATGGTACGAACGATGCACCTGCTTTGGCTCAAGCAAATGTGGGTGTGGCGATGAATTCGGGGACGCAAGCTGCCAAAGAAGCTGCTAACATGGTGGACTTAGACTCAGATCCCACGAAGCTAATTGACTTAGTAACCATAGGTAAACAGTTGCTAATTACTCGTGGAGCATTAACAACATTCTCCATTGCTAACGATATTGCCAAGTATTTTGCGATCATTCCCACAATCTTTGCCGCCGCTGGAATCGGCGCACTTAATATTATGGGATTAAAGAGTGCCCAATCTGCAATCGTTTCGGCGCTGATTTACAATGCCTTGATTATTCCGGCACTAATTCCGCTAGCACTCAAAGGGGTGAAGTTCTTACCTTTAACAGCAGATCAACTGTTACGTCGTAACATCTTCATCTTTGGTCTTGGCGGTATCGTTGCTCCCTTCATTGCCATCAAACTGATAGATATCATCCTACCTTTGTCTTAATTTACTATGAAACCTATTCAGATCCGACGCGCGTTAGCGTTGGCGAAGCCTCTCGAAGAGAAGCCTCTCGAAGAGAAGCTCGCACTTCGACAAAGCTCAGTGACCACCGCAGGCATCGCTACATCCCAAGTATTAGAAGAAATAACTGAAATCTGGTGTCAATGGCGTAGACAAAAGCTGCCACTGTATTTATTCTTGGCGATGTGTTTCAACCTAGTGGTTGCACCTCTAGTCTATGCCGCTACTGGCGAACAACTTTCCCGCAGTCAATCTTGGGGATTGGGGTTGTTAGGAATGGTGACACTGGGACTTTCCATCTATTTATTTTTTGTCATGTTTGTACCGGAGAAATTCTAATGAGTTTTGCACGCGAAGCTGGTAGAGCTATTCGGTCTACCTTGGTACTCTGGGTAATTGGAGCGATTATTTATCCTTTGGCAATGATTGCCATTGGGCAAATTGTATTTCCCTTTCAAGCAAACGGCAGTCTACTGAAAAATAGCACAGGTCAAGTTGTCGGTTCTGCTTTGATTGGTCAACCTTTTAGTAGCGATCGCTATTTTAACAGCCGTCCCAGTACGACGAGCTACAGCACAGCCGATCCCAAAAAAGACGATGCAGGAGTTTTGAAAACTGGGGTTTCTGGCGCTAGTAACTTGGCTCCCAGTAATCCCGCATTGCTGGAACGCATTAAAGGTAAAGATGACCCAGATCCCAGCAAAAAAGTTGAAGGTGACTTCAATCGTCTGAAAAAAGCAGGTGTGCAGCCGACTGGCGATTTAGTCTACACCTCTGGTTCTAGCCTTGACCCCCACATTACCCCGGAAGCTGCGATCGCCCAAGTTGCACGAGTAGCCAAGGCGCGGGGAGTTCAACCGAACCAACTCGAAACTTTAATTTCCCAAAACACCGATGGTCGGTTTCTTGGCATCTTTGGCGAACCTGGAGTTAATGTGTTAAAGCTGAATTTAGCTCTGGATAAGATTAAGGGATAAGGGCTTGGTAAATAGTGAATATGCCTCCTATTTTGAATAGTTATCTATAGTAATCTTTAATGATTGCTTAAAATTTAAAAGTTTAGATTCTCGACTTATTTAATAAATCGAGAATTTTATTTTTAGTAGATAAAATTTAAATCTACACCTCTCAATATATATCTGTTTAGCTACTTATAAACACATCTCTTTATTTTTTATATATTTAAAATATATCCTAGAAAAAGCATACTTTTTATAGAAACTATTGCACAATACTATTAGATAGAGTTAAAAAATATTTTGTGTTAAAAAATAAAAAAGCTTTAGGATCAAGCCTGTTTGGTGTTTTAATCCAAGTAAATAGCATTTACTGTGGCATTCATTTAAGTGATATTTAGTTACCGAATAAATGTGTTTTTCTAAGAACTTTAAGAGAAAAGCAAGTAATTTCAGCAACAGATAATCCTAGTATTTTTGCTGGGGATTATATTTCAGCAATAGCAACCCATCACATGATGATTCCCACTCTCAAAGTTACTCTTAAAAAATCCATTCTGTTTACTATTCCCTGAACAGTTGCTTATTAGAAGCTCGACCAACAGACAGTCAATCTGTTAATTCAGATTACTCAGACCTATCAAGTACTTTCAATTCCACATATTATTAGACAGATGAACATTTACCGAAGAAAGGTAGAGGGCAGTTCCAGCTTGCAACAGGAGGAAGAAAATATGTTTTTACCTCCTGCCTCCTGCCTCCTTAACTTTACTGAATCTAAGTTCGATTAACTAAAGGTTTTTAATATGCATACTTCGGAGTTTTTCCGACTTTATGTATCCACTCAAAAAAGCGTTTATCAGTCTACTCTGATTGAAGCTAACCTGGCTAAGGCAACACATAGTGATACAAAACCACATGACGGAGACATTCCGTTTGTAGCAGTGTTTTTGGTTCATATTTCCTTCATGGTTGTTTGGACAATTGTCGTTTTTATCGTTTCATCTGTCTGCAAGGTACTAGAAGATCCTCCCGAAAATACGGCACAAGATAAAGACGAAATAGTAAGCATCAAACATTTAGAGCAACATACCTGTAAAAAATGCCAATTTTTTAACAATAACTATTTTCTAAAGTGTGCAGTACATCCTACCACTGCTCTAACAAAACAAGCACTCAATTGCTCTGACTACAAACCTAAATAAATGAGTTTCTCGTTATAACCCTCTTATGTTACTCTCCGAAAACTACAGATAGATACCCAACTATTTACTAGCGTGACTGCTGCCACCATATAAAAAAATATCCCAAATTTTCTTGTGATCTGGGTGTCCTTACCCATTTCATATTCAGGATGAGCAGGACTTCGACGTAAGTGCTGAGTCGAATACTGCCACCCTACAAGATGAGATAATTTATTTGTTGGAAATACCTTATGCTAGGATACTTTACAGGCAGTAAGGACAAGCTTAACCAAAATCAAGAACTGCGAAGTGTATGACAATATAACTTATTAACAAAGATAGAACCGAAAAATTTAAATTAGTAGATAAATTATCTAGGTGCTATTCTAATTGCAAAAATGTTCTATATAGTCGTTAATTAAGTATGTATGCAAACATTAATTATTGATAACTATGACTCTTATACCTTTAATCTTTACCAGATGATTGCCGAGGTAAATGGTAAACTACCTCTAGTAATTTATAACGATCGCCTTAACTGGGATGAATTGAAAGAAATTGCATTTGACAACATTGTGATTTCACCAGGCCCCGGTCGTCCAGAAAGGTCAGAAGATTTTGGAGTCTGCCGACAGATAATTGAGAATACGGATGTGCCCTTGCTGGGAGTCTGTCTGGGGCATCAAGGACTTGGCTACCTACATGGTGCAAGAGTGATTCATGCACCGGAAGTTCGACACGGTAGACTCAGTAAAATTTATCATAATAATTTGGAATTATTTCAAGGTATTCCTAGTAATTTTTCTGTGGTGCGCTATCACTCGTTATTAGTTGCTAATGAACTACCTGAGTGTCTAGAAAAAATTGCTTGGACTGAAGAAGGACTGGTGATGGGATTGCGTCATCGCCATCTACCTTTTTGGGGCGTGCAGTTTCATCCAGAGTCTATCTGTACAGAATATGGTCAAAGATTAATAGCAAACTTTCGAGATATTACGCTGCAATTTACAGATAAATCGTCAAGAAGTCCACAAAAGCAATATTGGATTGGATATGGATCTGTTACTCCTGTTATCGATCGACCCCGCCAAGAACAGAAAGAGAAGTTTAAATTGTATACACGCAAGTTAGATATCTGCCCAAATACAGAACAAATATTTGTACAGCTGTTTGGGGATGCAGCAAACGTTTTTTGGCTAGATAGCAGCCGTGTGGAATTTGGTTTATCTCGCTTCTCGTTTATGGGTGATGGTAGTGGCGTAAACAGTTTATTGGTGCGATACCATACCCAAACGCAAGAACTCATTATCACACAGTCAGATACCGTCACTCGTTGCACCGAAAGTATTTTTGAGTATTTGAAGCGAGAAATAGACTGCCGATTTTGTCAATCTGATGAGTTACCTTTTGATTTTAACTGTGGATTTGTTGGCTATTTTGGCTATGAACTCAAGGCGGAGTGTGGATCGTCATTGGTGCATTCTTCACCATTACCTGATGCAATTTTCTTACTTGCCGATCGCATGATTGCGATCGATCATCAAGAACAGTGCCTTTATTTGCTGCAATTAATCAAAAAAGGACAAACAGAACAAGTAGAAACTTGGTTTGATACTATCCAACAACAACTCGAAACTCTAGATCCTCTTTTTGCTCTTGTACCCCAAGAAAATTGCCAGCCTGTTAAGTTCCGTTTGAGTCGTACTTACCAAAATTACATCCAAGATATTCAGCAATGCTTGGACGAAATTCACGAAGGAGAAACTTATCAAGTTTGCCTGACAAATCAGCTTTACACCGATGCAACCCCTGACCCATTGACGTTCTACCGCACATTACGTAAAATCAACCCAGCTCCTTACTCTGCATTTTTACGCTTTGGTAAGATTGCGATCGCCTGCTCATCTCCAGAAAGGTTTCTACGGATCGATCGCCAAGGATGGGTAGAAACTAAGCCTATTAAGGGAACCCTACCACGAGGAGAAACCCCCGAAGCCGATTTTGTCCTGCGTGAGAAGCTACGCAACAGCGAAAAAGACCGAGCTGAAAATCTGATGATTGTCGATCTGTTACGCAATGATTTGGGACGAGTCTGTGAAGTTGGTAGCATCCATGTACCAAAATTAATGGATGTGGAAACATACTCAACAGTACATCAGTTGGTGACAACGATACACGGGCGGTTACGTTCAGATTTACAAGCGGTAGATTGCGTGCAAGCTGCATTTCCCGGAGGATCGATGACTGGTGCGCCCAAAATCCGCACCATGCAAATAATTGATCGCTTGGAACAAGAGGCGCGGGGAGTCTATTCAGGTGCGATCGGCTTTTTGGGTTTGAATGGTTCAGCCGATTTGAATATTGTGATTCGGACTGCTGTTTTGACTCCCAATCAAACCTCCATTGGTATCGGTGGCGGGATTATAGCGCTTTCTGAGCCGGAGATGGAGTTTCAGGAAACGCTGCTTAAAGCCAAAGCCTTAATCGACGCTCTGCTTCTGACGATACACGGAACATCTGAACCAGATATATATTCTATTTTGGGATTAGAAGCAACAACTGCCGATAGTTATGAAAAATTATCTGCCTAAATCAGGGGCTTAATAAAGCATTGAGATGTATTTGGGGTCGCTATTCCAACACAAAACTGGCTACTATTAAAGATTATTTACACTAACATTTATATCTAAATCCCCTTGGTAAAGTTTTTAGTACTGATTTTCAAACTGTAGAGACGCGTTAGCGCAGTGGTAAGAAGTAAAATTTTGTGTCTTTACTAAGGATTTTGGGCTTAACTGAACAGTATTGATTTATCCGACATTCGGCAGGTTGGAGGTTCAAAATAATTAATAATCAATAATTACTAATTTATCATCAAAACCCCATATATAAATATACTTTCTTGATTCAGGAATAAATTTAAAGATAAAAAGCAACTACCGCAAATCAGGGTTAAAAACAAGAAGATAAAGTCCATGAATAGCACAAAATCGTCCGAAATTACCTTATAAACTCAACCTTTTGCAAATAAATTATCTGCAAAACTTGACAATTCCTTATCTGTAAAAATTTTCTTAGATATATAGCTTAGGTAACAGCAATCTGATAAGATTCCCAACAAGTAGAATAATCACTTGTTCTCTTTTTCTTGAACCAACTGATTTCGGTTATTTTTTGGGAAAGGAAAATAAAAATGTCTCATCTATTGTGGAAAACTCTGGTACTAAGTCCAGTAGTTTTGGGAGTGACGGTGTTGGTTTCTGCTAGGGCTATGGCTACTAAAGTAGCAAGTTATTCTGAAGATATAAAGCCAAAAGCTGCTCAGACAGAAGCACCAATAGCTGCTAATGCTTCAATATTCATTCAAATAGAGCAACCAAAAGTTAATCAGCAATTGGTTGCCCAAAAGACTGATGAGAATAAGGTTTTAGAAGAGGTTAATCGCTACACCAACGAAGGCAAAAACCAGAATTCACTGTCTCAAGTTACATCAGTTTCTCAATTTTCTGATGTACAGCCGACTGATTGGGCATTCCAAGCTTTGCAATCCTTGGTTGAACGCTACGGTTGTATTGCAGGATACCCTAATAGCACTTACCGTGGCAATCGGGCACTGACTCGTTATGAGTTTGCCGCAGGTTTGAATGCTTGTTTAGATCGAGTTAATGAACTGATTGCGACAGCAACTACTGACTTGGTGACAAAACAGGATTTGGCGACTCTCCAGCGTTTGCAAGAGGAATTCTCGGCAGAACTGGCAACTCTACGCGGTCGAGTCGATTCTGTAGAAGCACGGACTGCTGAACTAGAAGCCAATCAGTTTTCTACTACCACAAAATTGGTGGGTGAAGCTATTTTTGTCGCTACTGATATTTTTGGCAATAATACTGGCGATGCGAATAATACTGTCTTCCAAGATAGGATACGTTTAGACTTGCAAACCAGTTTCACGGGTAAAGACCTTTTACACACCCGTCTTGCAGCCGGGAATGCACTAGCCTTTACACAAGTAGGAAATGATGGTGTTGCGATCAATACTGCTGAAGGCACACAAAGTTTTCAAATCGGTAGCACTGGTAACAACGGTGTAATTATAGACTGGCTGGCCTATTACGTACCTATAGGCCCAGTTCAAGCTTACTTTGCGGGCACCGGAGGTATTCATAGTGATTATGTGCCCACTAACAACCCTTACTTTGAGGATTTTGATGGTGGTAATGGTGCCTTGTCTACCTTTGCTTCTGAAAGTCCGATTTATCGCATTGGTGGTGGTGCAGGTGCAGCACTAACTTTACCCTTAGGTGGCAGTAGCAGTTTTTTCAAACCTTCATTGACTATAGGTTATTTGGCGTCAAATGCTAATGATCCTGGGCCAAATCAAGGTTTATTGGAAGGTAACTATGCAGCTCTTGGACAGTTGAACTTTAGTGTTGGCGATCGCTTCTCTATAGGTGCTACCTACGTTCACGGTTATAATGGTGCTGGAAGTATCGGTTTATTTGATGGAGGTAGTGGTAATCCAGGCACTATCCGCGTCGTAGGTACTAATCAAGCTAACACCCTCCTAAACCCATCTTCCAGTAATTCCTATGGTGTGTCGGCAGCTTTCAGACCCAGTGACAAACTGTCAATTAGTGGCTTCATTTCTTACCACGATGTCACAGGCGTTGGTGCTGATGATGATTATGAAGCTTGGAGCTACGGTCTTGGGGTAGCCTTACCTGACCTTGGTAAAAAGGGTAACGTTTTAGGTATTTTTGCTGGTGCAGAACCTTATGCGCGTAACCGAGGAGGAGTTTTTGCTGGTACTGGTAATGATATACCTTATCACTTTGAAGGCTTTTACAAATATCGCGTGTCAGATAACATCTCAATCACTCCTGGTGTAATCTGGTTGACCTCTCCTGGTCAAAACAGCAATAACGATGATGCAATTATCGGTACGCTGAGAACAACTTTCACCTTCTAAAGGTTTACAGCAATTTGCTTTAGGGACGCATAGTTATGCGTCCCTATGGTAATTTATCGAAACAGAATAAAAGCGTCAGTCACCAGAATTCAGAATGAATTTTGTGCAACTAAGGGATATAAACACCTTTCCCCTTTACCCAGTCAAGTTCCTTTTGCAAACTACTAGCACAGCACTGCGTAAATAAACATACCATTTCAAATGGCGCAAGAGCTTGAAATACAATTCTTTTGACTTTTGACTTTTGAACGCCAGTTGCTTCAAGTCGGCAGAGCCGCCCAACGCACTGGCTCCTTTTGACTTCCGCCTTGCGGTACTGGGGATCTTTTTCAAAGCCAATTACCGATCGCAACCATTGGTGCCCAATATGCAGGATGATCGTACATGATATTGACACCTTCTGATGGCGGTAATTTCTTAGCATGAATCATTCTGATTTGAGCCGTTTGTAAAGCCTCTGCAATACTCATGCCAGTGTTGCGATAGTTGGCGTAAAATGTTTTCACTAGTTTGGATGTCGATTGATCGGTAACACTCCACAAAGATGCGATCGCACTTTTAACCCCAACTTGCAATGCAACTCCAGCTAATCCTAGTGTGGCACGGTCATCGCCAACTGCGGTTTCACAGGCAGTTAGTGTGAGTAGTTCGACGCTATCTGATTTACTGTTGAGGTTTCGCAGTGAGTTTTCTAATTGGCTAATGGTAAGTTTTTGGTTTTTCCCTGTGACAATGAAGGTGTCTTCAGGAATGATGCCAAATTGAGCGTGACTAGCTATGTGAACAATGGGATATGTGGTTTTATCAAGTTTGTCTTGAAAACTTTCGGGGAGAAAATTATCGTCAATCAGGGGGGTATGATTGGGGAATATACTTTCAACTGCACTGATTTCATCGGCAACCGCAAAAAGTTGTTCAAAAGTCTTGCCGTCGATAGTGGCTTGTTTTGTCAAACCCAAAATTAACGCCTTTTGCGTACTGCGATCGCGTATTTTAGGTGTGTTAAGTCGTAAACTGGGAGTTGTCGCAACTGCGTAGGTTTCAACTAAATATTTGTTGAGTTTGCTATCATAAAGTGCCGCCATTGGAACGCTACGCAAAAACCCATCCTGAATAAATACCAGAGTTTTGACTTTCTCTGGGTTGATATCCTCAGCAAAGGGACGAATCATCCAATCATAAAGCTGTGCTGCAATTGTTGTATCGTAATTAATTTCTTCTTTTTTAACTAGTCCGGTGCGAAACTCGGCAATTTTTTTCTGTAGGGTTTCACTGCTAACTATTTTCTCACCTTGTTGATTGCGGTTTTCAATCCACTTAAATTTAGTTGCCTGATTGGGTAACTGCAATAATATCCCGGTTTTGCCATCTAAAATTATTGAACTCAAAAACCCAGTCTTCTTAAAGGCTACACTGTTATCTTCAAGGAGTTCGCCCACCTGTTTGGGATTCAACCCACTCAAAATGCAATCATTGCCAAAATAATTCTGTAATTCTGCGAGTTTCAGAGCATCGATGGTGTTAACTACTTTCGATAGTTCCTTCCCACGTCCTTCGTCTGCAATTGCCCCAACTCCTAGCAAATCGAGCCGCGACTGTGCCAATGTCCGGTATAATGGTCGAACGACATCGCGGAAGTCAAACTGTACATCTCGTTCGGCGGTCAAAATATCCTGGCGGATATCTTCTAAGGTATCAAATGCTCGTTGATAAGATGCGATCGCTTCTTCTTTTCGCTTCTGTTCGTCTAAAATCCGTCCAGCTTGCCACTCCCACAAATACAAGCTATCTTTTGCACTCAACTTGCTGTCTGCTGCGATGAGAGCAGCTTGGGTATATTTTAATGCTTTTTGATTATTGAATGTTTTTTGATTATTTAATGCTTTTTCATTATCTGGGCTACATTCCCAGAAATGACCCAAAGCACCATTAGCATAAGAAATGAGGCGCTCATCTTGTAATTTTTTACTTGTTAATACTGAGTTTTCGAGCAAATTTAATGCTTCGTTGTCTCCAGATAAAACCAACTGAGTTGGACAGTAGGTAAAGGGTGAAGTTCCTTTAGCATCGCGCTGCAAGTATGCTAAATCAATTGCGCCATAGACTTTTGTGGCGGAATCAGGCAAAGCTTTGAGAACTTTTAAAGCATCCTTAAGGGCTTTATTAAACTCCTCATCATTAATAAATTTGCTCTTATTTGTCTGGGAAGCCAACTGAATAAAATTTAATAATCCCCGCATCTCTGCTAAAGGTTGTTTTTCGTTGCGGGCGAGTTTTATACTATCTTGAAAATATTGATAAGCTTTGTTGTAGTCTTCTTGTGAATTTTGAGTAAATTCTTTTTCTTTACTAAAAATACCAGCCTTCTTTGCCGAATCGGCTTGTAACTCTCGCAATTGACCGCGACTTTTATAAGCATTACCCAAACTATTAAACACCAAAAATTTAGATTCGGGAGCAACTTGTTGCGCTGTGTCTAGATACTTAATTGCTTGGTCGTAACTTCCGATTAAGCGATATGCTTCACCAAGAATACCCAAAGCTGCAACATGACCGTGTTTGTCGTTGTATTTGGTGGCGATTTGTTCAGCACTTTCTGGAGTGCATTTTTCTTCGTGATTTAGTTGATTTTCGGAATTTTTCGACTTATCTACTAGTTTGCCACACAAAAGTGCGATCGCTTTGCGAGGCTGTCCCAAATTGCTGTAAACTTGGGCAAGTTCTGACTTCATGCGTCCGACTTGCTGGACATTATTCACCGTATTATAGTTATTAATTGCTGCCGATAGGGATGTAATTGCTGCTTTGCTTTCTCCTATTTGTTGGTAAGCACGCGCCAAATTTTCATTCACAACTGCTGTAACTGACGGATTATTTTTATCCTGATTTAATGCTTCTTGCCAATTTTTTATAGCATTAACAAAATCTCCGGCATTATAGTCTTTAATTCCTTGTTCAATTAGTACAGTGACATTTGGAGTTTGTGCAGATACAACTTGTCCAAACAATAAACAAATTACGAGACTTGCCAAAAATAATACTTTAATCAATCGATGGTGATTTAGTTTTTGGTATTGCTGGGTGAAGAGATGAATTAGCCTTGTGCAGAATCCCAAAGGTACAATAAGTAAGAGGTTGAGATATTTATTTTGGAATTTCATATTTTAATTTAGTAATTTGTATAGCAAAGGCAGTGCAGTCTTCTCTCTACCGCCCTTCTCCTAAAGTAGATGCTACGCAGGTTATCCTACGACAGACCTTAGCCTGTCCCTTTGGGAGAAAGGGAGACACTTTAGCGAGTCAGTGAGCGTCTGGGGGTTTTGCCCATAAGCAACTAGCGTGTGAATTCTATTCGCTTTTATTTTTTAAATTACCAGAAATAGGCATTGAAAACCGAGCTTTCGGAAAGTGTGCAGTTTTCTGCAATTTATAAGACTTACGCACTGTGTAAATTAGTCATAATATGGTTTTAACAGGCGGTTTCAGACTTATCGTACTCGTCAAAAACCAAAATGCGATCGCCTAGTTTCAATATAAAACTTATGTACTAAATAAATACGATCGCACCTTGCATTAAGAACGTTGCTCTAGGGAAACATTCAAAAAACCGGAGAATGCATAAATATGATGTCCCATTGCAGAAAACTGCATAATTAACGAATATTGTCTTGTTTATTGTCCAAAAGTACAGTTTTATTAGATACTCAAATAATCTATATGAATAGCACCCTATGACGATCAAATACGCCTTAAATAAGTGTTTGCAGTTGGGATTGACGGGGTTTCTGGGCTGGTTAAATATAAGTCTGTTCATTAATAAAACCCTGGCACAGCCAAGTAATATCGTACCTGACAACACACTTGGCGCTGAGTCATCTCAAGTGATAGGCAACTTTCAGGGACAACCGATTGAAGTAATTACAGGTGGTGCGATTCGCCAAATCAATCTGTTTCACAGCTTTGGAGAATTTAATGTTAGCGCTGATAGAGGAGCTTATTTTTTTACTCCTAATGCTGACATCCAGAATATTTTGGCACGGGTCACAGGTAATAACCCTTCAGAAATTTTGGGTAACCTAGGTACTTTCCAGATTATTAATGGTAATATAGCTGGTTCTAATGCCAATTTATTTTTGATAAATCCCAATGGAATTGTTTTTGGGAAAGATGCTAGTTTAAATGTGCAGGGTTCGTTTGTGGGGACAACAGCAAGTAGTGTAAAATTCGCTGATGGTAGAGAGTTTAGTGCAACTACCCCTCAAAACGCACCTTTGCTAACTATCAGCATTCCTCTAGGTTTACAATTTGGCGCGAACCCTGGAAAAATTACAGTACAGGGTGATGGCACAGGACTTAGAAGCACCGTAGATTTAATTGATACTAATTCTGGGTTACGAGTGCCTTCTAATCAAACTTTGGCATTGGTGGGTGATGATATCAATTTAGAAGGTGCAACCATTAAGACTGCTGGGGGAAGGATAGAGTTAGGTAGTGTCTCTGGAGAAGGTTTGGTTAGCTTGAATTCGACGGATAAAGGCTTTTCGTTGGGTTATAGTGGCGTTCAAAATTTTGGCAATATTCAATTAACTCAAAAAGCATCAGTTGACGCGAGTGGGACAGGTGCAGGTGATGTGCAGGTAACTGGTAAGCGTATCACGTTGAGTGATGGTTCCCAAATAGAAGCTAGCACCTTGGAAGCAAATAATGGTGGGGGATTAGTTGTCAATGCTACTGAGTCGGTGGAACTTAATAATACTCTCACTTATTTGGCTGCTCAAGTTTATCCAGGTGCAACTGGAAATGGGGGAAACTTGACAATTTCCACAAAAGATTTACTAGTGCGTGATGGGGCGTTTATTAGTACTAGTACATCTGGTAAGGGCAAGGGGGGAAATTTGACAGTCAACGCATCTGGTAGCGTTCAATTAATTGGTAGTGGCTTGGATTCTTATGCTCAACGAGATTCAACTGGAAATGCTGGAGATATTACGGTTAATGCTCAAACGATTAACTTAAGCAACCAAGCGATTATTAGGTCTAGTAATGCAGGACAGGGGAATGCAGGTAACATACTGGTGCAGGCTCAAGACAATTTCTTTGCCAATAATAGTTTGATTGCCAGCAATATTGGCAGTCCTCAAGGACAGCAAGCCAAGGGCAATGTTGGTAATATTGAGATTTCAGCGAGAACAGTTTCCTTAAGCAATGGGGCGCAATTGCAAGCAGGTTTTTATTCTGGGGGTGAAGGAAATGCGGGACTTGTGTCTGTCAAAGCTCAGGACACCATTTCTTTTACAGGTACAAATAGTGGGATATTTGCCAATGTAGAATCAGGGGCTGTGGGCAATGGTAGCGATATTCAAATCTCTGCACCATCGGTTTCTTTCACTGATGGCGCTGTACTATCCTCTGGCAATGATGGACAGGCAAATGGTGGAAATATTGACATCAACACCCAAAATTTACTTATGCGGAATGGGACAAAGGTGTTTAGTGGCACATCCGGTAAGGGTAAAGGGGGAAATTTGACAGTCAACGCATCTGGTAGTGTTCAATTTATTGATGGCGGATTAAATTCTTCTACTCAACCAGGTTCCATTGGTAATGCTGGGAATATTACGCTTAAAGCTCAAACAATTAACTTGAGTAACCAAGGGTTTATAACTTCTAGTACTTTAGGGCAAGGACAAGGCGGAAAAATAAGTCTAAAAGCTGAGGATACCATTTCGCTCTCTGATGGAAGTACTATTACTAGTAATTCTGGTGCATCCAGTTTTGGTGGAGTTAATAGCGAGTCAAGCGGTGATATTGAAATTCGTACGAGAAAACTTTCTATTGACGGTGGTGCAAATACCTTTATTACTTCTACAAATCTGGATGATGGTAAGGCAGGTAATATTCAAATTATCGCAGATGACTTTATTTCTTTAAATGGCTTGGTGTCCATTTCATCTTCTAGCAGTGGTAAAGGAGATGGTGGGAATATCGAACTTCAAACGCGATCGCTTACACTGGCCAACGGTGGAAACATTGGTACGCAATCGTCAGGACATGGTAGTAGTGGCGATTTATTAGTTAACGCTTCAGATTCCGTTAGCTTGAGCGGCATAACAACGCTGATTGATCGACAAACAGGAGAGAAAATTACTACAGGAAGTCGGCTGACGACGAGCGCTTTCAGTACTGGAAATAGTGGGCAATTAACTATTAATACGGAACGACTGAGTGTTCTCGATGGTGGAGATATTAGCACTGCGAGTCAGCTTGGTCACCCAGGAAATTTGACCATAAATGCTAAAGACTCAATAGAGGTTGTAAGTAGTTCACTCAATACTACTCCCAGCACTATCTCTACTAGCACTTTAGGGTCTAGAGATGCAGGAGATTTGCAGGTTGATACCCAAAATTTACTTATAAGCGATCGCGCTGGGGTATTTGTGAATAGTCTGGGAACAGGTAACGCAGGTATTATGACCATCAACGCCGATCGCATCAACTTAGACAACAAAGCCTCCCTCAACGCCAACACCCGTAGCCCAAATAAAGATCCCAACCGAGAACAAGCAACCATCAACCTCAACACCCAAAATTTAACCCTTCGTCATGGTAGCAACATTACTACCGATGCCACAGGCGAAAATGTCTTTGGTGGCAATATCAATATATATACAACAAAATTCTTAATCGCTTTAGAAAATAGCCGCATCAGCGTTAACTCAGACAATTCTCGCGGTGGTCGAGTTGTAGTCAACTCCCAAGGTGCATTTGTTGGTACTCAACCCAGCGATGTTTCTAAATATATTACAGCGAATTCTGGAGTAGGCTTATCAGGAACTGTTGATGTTAATTCTCCTGACAATAGTTCAATCCAAAACAGCTTCACCGGATTATCACCAAACGTTATCGATACCAACGCACTCATTGCCAATAGCTGCATTTCACGCGGCACCAAGCGACAAGAAAACTCTTTTACCATCACAGGTTCTGGTGCTTTACGCTATACTCCCGGAGATGTGTTAACTTCAGCCTACACAACTGGTGATGTGCGTAATGTGGAACCAGCACCACGTCCTTGGAAAAAAGGCGACCCAATAATTGAACCACAAGGATTGTATCAATTACCCAATGGGCAATTAATCTTGAGTCGAAGTTGTTCAAAATAAATATTGCACATATCGGAAAAATCGCATACACAGTTTTCTGCAAAATGGGACGCACCATCATGCGATCGCACCATACAATTCATGTAACTATATGTGCATAAATGGTGAATGCATTACTTAGTCATATCCCTTAATCTGAGTATTAAAGAAACAGTTAATGAATCGAAAAACAACCAAAACCATCATTGATTAACCGTTGCTGATAAAAATCTTGTAATTTTTATTCACTCAGATTGAGAGGTTTTTATGCTTTCCAAACTATTTCGCAACATACTTTTAACAACAGCTTTGGCATTACCAATAGTACCATTAACTAGCCAAAATGCTCTTGCAGACGAGCGCGATTTTTTAGTTTACAACAACAATGAGTTAGAAATCACTCAATTGTATGTATCCTCAACAAAATCTAAATATTGGGGTAGTAATATTCTCAATTCAGATATTGTTAACGGTTCATCTGACACCGTTACCTTTGGCAATAATAGTAATCATTGTACCTATGATGTCAAAGCTATTTATAGCGATGGTACTTATGATCTCATGCGTCAGGCCGATCTTTGCAGTACCTATGGAATAACTTTTTATGGTCATGGAGGCGACCATCAATAATCTTAGACATTTCCAAATCGTTTCTTGATGATTTGCACTTTTATGCAATCATCAAGAAAACTATTATGGTATTTTAATTAAATAAGAATATCCTGTTCCAGATTTCAGCCTGAGAACACAATTTTAGAGAATCTACTAACATCATGCCTGCTTGATTAATGATTAATCTGGACATGATATAACATCATATATGCTTTATTAATTATTAAATAAAAGTCGGATATCTGGGTATTTTATCCTCTCAGATACCCTATTGTAACTTGCAAAAATTATTTTACAAATTTTACATATCATATATAAACAATGGGTTCATACTTTCAGTTTCAAAAGCTTTTTTTCATATTACTTACCTGCATCAGCATTACTCCACTTGCAGTATTTGCACAATCGACACCCCCATCGGGAGTCACAATTCCTCCCGATACACCGGGGAAAGTCGAAGAAACTCTACCCCAACCATCACCGACACCAACTCTTCTGCCCACACCACCGACACCAACTGTCCCCATACTCCCATCACCCCCACAGGAAAATCTACCCGATACAACTTTTCCTAGCGGTGAAAAGTTCTTTGTTAAAGAAATTCAAGTCATAGGCTATTCTGTTTTAGAAGATGAAATCATCAAGTTAAAACAGCCTTTAGAAAATAAAAAAATTACATTTGAGCAGTTATTGCAACTGCGATCGCAAATCACTCAACTCTATGTTGATAATGGCTATATCACCAGTGGTGCATTTATTTCCAACAATCAAAATGTCGCTAGCGGTGTCGTGCAAATTCAAGTTGTGGAAGGCGAACTTGAAGGAATTTCCATTTTAGGGTTACAAAGATTGCAGCCTGGATATGTGCGTTCCCGGATTGAACGGCTTGCAGGTAAGCCTTTAAATCAAAAAAGTCTCGAACAAGCACTACAATTATTACAACTTGATCCGGTGATTCAACGAGTTAATGCTGAGTTAACTGCAGGTAGCACTCCTGGAAATAATATTTTACAGGTGACAATTACCGAATCGCCACCATTCCACCTTGGAGTTACTTTTGCAAATAACCAATCAACTAGCGTAGGCTCAGAACAAGGGAGTGTTTTTCTTGCTCATGATAATTTATTAGGATTTGGGGATAAATTTAGTGCTGAATATGGTGGTAGCGAAGGTTTAGACATTTACGATATCAATTATTCTATTCCCTTCAACGCCTTAGATGGAACCATTGGTGTCCGCTACAGCAACAGCGCTAGCCGCATTATTGAAAGCGAATTTCGTGACTTAAATATTCGCAGCCAAGCCGAAACCCTTTCTTTTAACGTCCGTCAACCACTAATCCACACGCCAAACAGAGAATTTGCTCTCTCGTTAGCATTCGATTTACGGCGCAGTCAAACATACATACTCAATGATATCCCCTTCTCCTTTACCGAAGGCCCCGAAGATGGGGAATCAAGAGTTACGGTAATCCGCTTTTCCCAAGATTGGTTACAACGTAACGCTAACAGTGTTTTAGCAGCGCGATCGCAATTTAGTTTTGGGATTGATGCAATTGACGCAACCATTAACGATAGTGGTACTGATGGGCGTTTTTTCTCTTGGGTGGGACAATTTCAATGGGTACAACGACTATCTCCCCGCATCTTGATGCTAGCCAAAGTTAACACCCAACTTACACCTGATTCCTTACTTTCGTTGGAAAAAATTAGCATTGGAGGAGTTGATACAGTGCGCGGTTACGATCAAAATCAAATTGTTGCTGACAATGGGGTAGTTGGAGGTATGGAAGTTCGGATTCCCCTGGCCTCAAATGTGGAAACACTACAGCTAATCCCATTTTTCGACATCGGTACAGCTTGGAATAATCGCGGTATTAATGCAGACCCGCAAACCATTGCCAGCTTGGGGTTGGGCTTGAACTGGCAACCTTTTAACGGTTTGGTATTGCGTGCAGACTATGGTATACCATTAATTGGCACAAGCGATCGCGGTAATTCGCTGCAAGAGAATGGGTTTAATTTTTCAGTGCGCTATCAGCCTTTTTAATAAGTAGGTAGTAGTCTGTCAAGAAATAATTGACAAATAAATTTTCTGTAGAGACGGTGATTTATCGCGTCTGTGCAAACGTCAAAATGGGTTTGACAAACCAGTAGGCATAATTCAACATAAATAAAATCCTAGTTTGTAGTGAGCAATTCATCGCTCAAAGCAAGGATTACTACCAAACCTTATGAACCAAATACAAGCCGAACCAAAAATATTTACTTTCGATGAATTTATCGAATGGTATCCAGAAACCTCACAAGTGCGCTACGAATTACATAATGGGGTAATTGTTGAAATGCCTAAGCCTAGAGGCAAGCATTCTAAATTAACAGGTTCCTTGATTGAAAAACTACTTATAACTATTAGAGGGTGTTTATAAATAAAAAATAAAGAGCACGGCATTTCTTCTTCAGGACACGTGTTTTAAAAGAGACAGTCGTCAGATTTGAATTGGATGCCATGAGTCGAAAACCTTATCCCACAGACGTTTCCGATATCGAATGGAATTTGATAAAACCAATGATTCCAACAGAATGTAAGCGAAAGCGTGGAAAAAAGCGTGAAGTAGATATGCACGAAGTAGTAAATGCGATTTTTTACATATTGCGTGCAGGCTGCTCATGGCAAATGATGCCTCACGATTTACCTGCATGGCAAACGGTATATTCATATTTCTGACGCTGGGAGCGTAAAGGGGTATGGCAAAAAATTCATACCGTATTGCGATCGCTTCCAGCGGGCGGTTACGCCATCGCAACTGCGTAAAATTGAAGGACGAGACGTAGAACCATCTGCTGGAATTATAGACTCTCAAACGGTTAAAACAACTGAAAAAGGAGGGATTGATGGTTATGATGCTGGAAAAAAGATTAATGGTCGTAAACGCCATATTCTTGTCGATACGATGGGTTTACTTTTAATCGTTGTTGTACATGCTGCTTCAATTCAAGACCGTGATGGAGCAAAGCTTGTACTAAATCAAATTCGATATTCTTTCCCCAAATTACATTTAATTTGGGCGGATGGTGGATATGCAGGAAAATTAGTCGATTGGGTCAGATATTTTATTGGTTGTGTAATTGAGATCGTCAAACGCTCTGATGACGCTTCAGGTTTTAAAGTATTGCCTCGACGTTGGGTTGTAGAGCGTACACTTGCATGGCTTGGTCGCTATCGTCGTCTGAGTAAAGATTACGAATATCATCCTCAAACAAGCGAAACCATGATATACGCCGCAATGACGCATCTAATGTTACGTCGATTAGCCCACAATCATCATTGCTCAACTGCTTAAGATTTATTTTATAAACACCCTCTTAGAGATACAGCTAAAGGCGATATTTGGTTTATTCCTAGAGAATCGATAATTAAACCTAATCGCCATCAGTCAGGTTACGAACCGGATATCATTGTTCTGAACCAAGAAACTATTGATACTGAAACACGTTGGGAAAGTGAATCAGTTATTCAAAACTCAACTTCCGTCAAATTAATAGTAGAAGTTGTGAGCAGCAATTGGCGTGACGATTACTATGACAAGTTTGGGGACTATGAGGAGATGGGTATCCCCGAATACTGGATTGTAGATTATGCCGGGTTAGGGGGACGTGATTTTATTGGAAACCCCAAACAACCTGCTCTTTTTGTCTGCGAACTAGTTGATGGAGAATATATAAAAAAGTTATTCAGGGGTAGTGATGTGATTATTTCCCCCACCTTTCCCAAACTCAACCTAACTGCACAACAGGTTTTTGATTTAGCTTTGTAATAGGAATGTTCCTTCTCATTGGAATGAGTTGATTCCACTCTCCAGATACATAACCTTCCAGAAACTCTCCTAATTTGCGTTTTGCTCCCAGTCGATAGATAAAATAATGTGACATTAAGGCAGCCGCAACGGCAGCATTGATCCCATCGGGTGTGGGTAATTGCCGCTTGAATTGTTGCCGCCTCAATGACTTTTTCTTGGTGTCAGATAGATGCCAATGGGGGCTGCACGCATCGCCGCCCCGCTTTTGTCACTCTCAGGGTTAATTTTCGTTAAAAACTCTTCCCCATCTTGAATTTATCTCAGAAAATGGTAGAAGCTTCGAGCATAACCTTCTATCTCATCACGTTTGAAGGCTCTAATGAAACTATCGGCTAAAACTTCTGCCGTTCACGGTACTTGAGAAACAATTACTTCAGCAATGGCAATACTCATCTGGGTGTCGTCAGTGTAGCTGCCAGGATTGAGTCGAAAACGCGGATGTTCGACGTATCGACTCAAATCATTGTTAGCGATCGTTTCCTCAGCATATTCAAAATCTGCACCATAGGCATCTGCAATCGCTAACTCTAGCAGCATAAGGGTATTAACCTAAAAACGGACGCGCTAGAAAAAAGCTAGAAACTGATTTAGCATCTACCGGCTCTCCCTCTAGAATAGCTTTTTCTAATTCTTCAGGAGTCATAAACACAGTTTCGATATCCTCGTCTCCATCTTGTGGTGGTGGTGTCTCCAGCTTTTCTAAATCTCGCGCCAGAAAAGCATAGATAATTTCATCAGAATAGCCAGGAGCTAGGAAAAATTCGCCTAATTTATCCCATTTTTGGGCACTATAGCCAGTTTCTTCGGCAATTTCACGCTGTATTGTTTCTAAAGGTTCTTCACTTACTTCCACTGTCCCCGCCGGAAATTCTAATATCCGTCCCTGAATCGCAAAACGATACTGGCGTACCAGTATAAGTTTACCTTCCGCTGTCACTGGTACAGCTAGGGCACCACCAGGGTGACGAATACATTCCCATTCTCCTTCCGATTTATTCGGCAAACGCAAGCGATTAACTTCAAAATCAAACTTGCGTCCTTTATGAAACAAGCGTTGTCTCAGCAGTTGTGGTAATTCTCTACCTAATGGCATAATAAAATCTGATTATCTGTGAATACAGAGGCAAAATCAGTGTTCTTCTACTTTTAAGGATGGTAATTTTAATAGTCCATCCATAAATGTACATCAGAACAGTCTACCTTTTTCAACAGCTCTTTAATAACACACCCGGAAACTGGTTCTATCCAATCTGGGGCAATTTCTGCCAGTGGGACTAACACAAAGGCCCGATCCCGCATTCGTGGATGGGGAATCTGGAGATTTGATGTATCCAAAGTAATGTCATCATATAATAACAAATCCATATCTATAATTCGTGGCCCCCAGCGTTCCTGACGCACACGCCCAAATTGTTGTTCAATTCCTAACAAAATTTCTAATAATTGCTGGGGGAGTATTTCTACCTGCAATGTGACGCAGCCATTGAGGTAATCTGGCTGTGGTGGCCCGACAGCTTTGGTTTGATACCAATGGGATTTGGCTTCTAAAACAATACCTGGCGTTTGGGCTAAAGTCTCTATAGCTGCTTCTAAAATTGTCTGGGAATCGCCGATATTACTACCAAGAGCAACGGCGCTTCGTCTTAGCTCTGCTTCGTCGTAGCCCGGTGTAGACATTATACTTTCCTGACATAAGCCGTTTTCGGGCTGTCTTTGCGGATACTTGTCAATAGCTTTTATATTCGTAGTAGTTATTAAAATTGCAGCATTTTTTACAAAACTAAATTAACCAAATTTAAAAAACATTATTTTATAGTGAATTTAGTTAATTATTTATAGGATATTATACTAACACAATGGTAGTAGTATAACCCCAAAGTTGATTGATGGTTATATAATTGCTTACTACTTTGAGCGAGGAACTGACGTGGGGAAGCTTACCTCCTGGTTCAAGCGAAGACCAACTAATTTGAGTGACTTTGGACAAGGAGGAACGAATGATAGCTTACCACCAGCACATCTGGCACAGACGAGGCAGTTACTGAGCAAAATGAAAATTTTACCATCTAAGATGAGGGTCAATCGGGCAACTGGCGCTAGACCGCTCTATCGCCGCATCTGGTTTTGGGCGAGTTTGGGTGTTGGTGGTGGGATACTTGCCTCGATCTACGGCATTAGTTTAATAGATCGGACTTTGCCAGATAAGTCTGAGTTGAATGCTGTGTTTCGAGAGCAAACACTGACCATTAAAGCTGCTGATGGCGCGATATTACAACAACAAGGTGAAGCGAGCAGAGAACAGCTAAAGCTAGAACAAATACCAGATAATTTAAAAAAAGCTTTCATCGCCTCAGAAGATAGAAGATTTAGGCAACACAACGGAGTCGATCCGCAAGGGATTGTCAGAGCGGGTTTGAATAATTTGCGATCGCAAGGTGTGGTAGAAGGTGGTAGCACCATCACCCAACAGTTAACGCGGATTCTATTTTTGAAACAAGAACAGACAATCTGGCGCAAACTCAAGGAAGTCCGCCTAGCTCAAAAAATGGAGCAAGAATTAACCAAAGATCAGATTCTAGAGCGTTACCTAAATCTGGTTTATTTGGGAGGTGGAGCTTACGGTGTAACAGATGCCGCCTGGGTATACTTTAGTAAGTCGCCAGACCAACTTTCCCTCGCCCAAATGGCAACGATTGCTGGATTAGCTCCTGCTCCTAGCTTATACGCCCCAGACAAAAATCCCGATGCGGCAAAACGGCGGCGGGACTTGGTATTGCTACGGATGCAAGAAGATAAAGTAATTACACCAGAGCAAAGGCAAGTAGCCGTTCAGGAGCCATTAACCCTCAAAAGTAGTTCACCCAAGCGAGTCCAAGTAGAATCACCCTACTTTACCAGCTATATCCAAAAAGAATTGCCCAAGTATGTTTCTGCTAACGTGCTAAAAAGTGGGGGTCTAGTAGTAGAAACCACGCTCAACCCAAGTTGGCAGAAGGTGGCAGAAGAGGCAGTTGCAAAAACATTGCGAAATCAAGGACGCTGGGAAAACTTTAAGCAAGCGGCAATGGTGGCCATAGACCCCCGCAACGGTGAAATTAAGGCAATGGTTGGGGGAAAAGACTTTGGTAAAAATCAGTTTAATCGAGTTACCCAGGCACAACGGCAGCCAGGATCGACATTTAAAGGGTTTGTATATGCAACTGCGATCGCTACCGGTAAAAGCCCTTACGATAGCTACGAAGATGCGCCCTTTGTTGTAGACGGCTATGAACCGAAAAACTATAGTGAAAACTTCCACGGTTCAATGAACATCCGAGATGCCCTCACCCGCTCTGTTAATATTATTGCGGTCAAGGTGTTGATTGATGTGGGATTTATACCAACGATTAAACTTGCCCATGAGATGGGGATAACATCTGAACTCAAGCCCACCTACTCTTTAGCACTCGGCTCAAATGAAGTCAATCTGCTAGAGTTGACTAGCGCTTATGGCAGTTTTGCAACTCAGGGATTGCACGCAGAACCTCATGGTATTACTCGCATCCTCAACCGCCAAGGCAAAGTCATCTGGTCAGCTAATTTCAAGTCAAAACGCGCCCTTGATGCTGACAGTGCCGCCATCATGACTTGGATGCTACGCAACGTCGTCGAAGCGGGAACTGGTGGTGCTGCCCAATTAGATAATAGACCAGTTGCAGGCAAAACCGGCACCTCCGACGAAGCCCGCGATTTATGGTTTATTGGCTACATTCCTCAGATGGTGACAGGGGTATGGCTAGGTAACGATGACAACCACCCCACTGATGGCAGTAGTAGTAGTGCCGCTTACACCTGGCACGAATTTATGGAAAAAGCGGTAGAGGGGATGCCTGTAGAAAAGTTTCCCAAACGACCCAAGTTAGACGGTCGCAAAGGCACTATCAAAGCCCAGTCCATCAAGCCCAAACAAGTGCTGAATCGTTCTATTGCCTCTAAAGATGATGATGACTCAGAAGGTGAAAGAGCTAGAAATTCTAATTCTGAGGAGAGTGGTTCATCTCAAAGACGTAGAAGCAGAAGAAGATATTCTCAAGAAGAACAGCAATCGAGCGATTATACCCCAAGACGGAGAAGACGCGATCGCAGCGAATCAACTTCTAGTAACTCCTCCTCAGAATCATCTACTCCACGGCGACGCTCCAGAAGAGTAGAATCTGATTCACCGCCGCCTAGAAGAAGTCGGCGAGAGTTGCCTCCTTCAAATAGTTCTGGTTCTTCAGGTTCTTCATCGCCACAACCATCTTGGCGGGATAGACTTAGACCTTCTCAACAGTAATCAGAAGTGGGCATTGTTGATACTATGCACGACCACTGTTTAAGGTACTCATTTTTCAGCATTTGAGTTACCTATCCCACTTACTTCTATGCTTTATTTTTTGATTGCTGTGCAACAAACCTACACCTGTCAGGGCAGGGGCAGGGGCAGGGGAGACAAGGAAACATGAGTGAAAACTTGCAATACAATAAGTCTATTCCCCTTGCCCCTCTACCTCTTTAGTCAACCAGACTCAATCTCAGAAGTCAAAAGATAAAAACGCCCAGTTAAAAGCACTGCACCCACAAGTAGCCCTAGTACTAAACCCAACCATAAACCTATAGCACCCCAGGCGAAAGTGAATGCCATTAGATAGCCCCCACCTAGACCTACTCCCCAGTAAGCGAACATAGTAATTAACACTGGTACTTTGGTATCTTTCAACCCAATTAAAGCACCAGCAGCAATAGTCTGAATAGAATAAAATATTTGGACTATTGCCCCCGCAGCGAGGAAAGAAGTTGCCGTTTTAACTATCTCGATATTATTTAGATTACTGGTATCCAAATACATTGCCACAATATAGTTGGGAAACAGCCAAAAAATTAATGCCACAATACTTATAAAAGGAGTAACAAGCGCAATGCAGACTAATCCCGCTGTGCTTGCACCCTTGAGATCGTTTTGTCCCCTCAACTGTCCTACTCTCATCGTAACGGCATAGGAAATACCTATAGACACTGTTTCGACAAAACTTTCTGTCTCGACGGTAATTTCATGTGCTGCTAACGTCTCTGTTCCAAACCACCCCATCAGTAAAGCAGTGGCAGTGAATACTCCAATTTCTGCTCCATATTGCAACCCCAAAAACCACCCAGTTTGGAAGATATCTATAAACATATCTTTATCGAACTGATGCAAAGCACAATCAAGCTGATAGTATTGAAAGTAGTTATCAAAGCAAATCCAACTGGCGGCAGCGATAAAATTTAGCCAAAAAATGAGTGTGCTTCCCCAACCGATACCGGCTAAACCAAAGGCTGGTAAACCAAATTTACCGAACATTAGCACGTAATTAACAACCGCATTTAATAATAGTCCAGCTACCGTAATTACTGTTAAGAATTGGGGACGATTCAGGGCAGAGCTAACTTCTTTTAAGATACAAAAACCGAGTGCAGCCGGAAAACCCCAAACAATAGACCGCAAATATGTTTGAGCTAATAATACATTGCTTTGTTCTTGACCAGTTAGCAGCAGGATATAGTCAAAGTGCCAAATGATAAACATCACAGGTAAGCACATCGTCACGGCTAACCAAATTCCTTGACCGGTAGCACGGCTCACTTGGTCTATCTTTCCTGCACCAAAAGCGTTAGCAACACTCACACCCACGGCTGAAAGAACAGAACGACAAACGGAAGCTAAGGTAGAAAAGGTAACAGCGCCTAAAGCACCCGCAGCTAAAGCTTGGCTGTTAAGTAAGCCCATCATTACCCCATCCAATAAAGGAATGCCCGCTTCTAATATTTGAGTAATTACCAAAGGAATTGCTAATTGCAGGCAGGCTTGGACTTCTAATATCAGTTCTGACTTAAATTCTTTTGAGGTTAACTCCATTGGGGCGCTAAAAAAGCAATACTGAATACATTAAGATATATTAACGCCACAGGTGTAATCAACTCAAGCTATTAGCGATCGCCTCTCCAAAAATTGCGTTTTATAACACTGTTGCCAGCAGATGAAAAGTTATTTACGAGCTTCAACTGTCAATAATAGCACATCGTAAACCTGGGTAAAAGTGATGCTTTTGACCAGGCTTTGCTATTACCTATGCCCTACTTGAATGTACCAGCATTTATGGCTGTAATAACAGCATTGAAGGTAATACCTATTAGTAATTAGTTAAACAGATATCACTATGAGTTGTGAACTTTGAATTAAAAAATTGCTTGAACTCAACACTCACAACTCATAACTTTCTAAGATTATCGCGCCGGTAATTGTGGGTG
Source organism: Nostoc sp. (assembly GCF_036917555.1). Taxonomy (GTDB): domain Bacteria; phylum Cyanobacteriota; class Cyanobacteriia; order Cyanobacteriales; family Nostocaceae; genus Nostoc. The sequence continues at coordinate 171,868 of NZ_JBALDD010000047.1, forward strand.
TGTAGTCGAGTACTTTGTTACGATGCCAGAAATTTCAGGGTTGTAAAGCCTTAGATAATTCCAGTAGTTGCCAAATACTTGCCGCACATAGTTTTTGGTTTCATCAAAGGGAATTTCTTCAACAAACTCATCTGGATCTTTTGTAGTTAAAGTTTGCAACCATTTGGAGACATTGCCGGGGCCAGCATTATAACTAGCGATCGCCAGCAAGGAGTTATTGTTATATTGATCGTGGGTATGACCCAAATACCATGTACCCAGCATGATGTTATCATTGGGATTTTCTAAGTTGATTGTTTTGAAATCCACCTTGATTTGTGGGGCGATCCATTTAGCTGTACTCGGCAACAGCTGCATTAAACCAGTAGCTTCAGCGACAGATTTGATTTTTGGTTCAAACCGTGACTCTTGACGCATCAAAGCAGTTACTAGCAAAGGATTAAGTTTACGGTCAATAGACCACTTTTCAATCTCTCGCAAATAGGGAAATGGATAACGCGCTTGCCAGTAGGTGATTTGTTTACTCAGAGTCTGATATTGGGCAAGTTCGGCTGGTATTTCTCGGTCTTCTAATTTAGAAATTTCATCAATTCCGATGAGATTTTCTCCCTTAGCCTGCCGCATCAACCCTTCAGTAAATTGCTCTGCAACTGTTGGCTGCATTTTGTTCTGAAATTCTGTTTGCCATTGTAACCAGGCATCGCGGTTTTGACCCAACAGATACAATTCTTTGAAAGTTTCAGAACCAGCAGGTGGTAATGGACGCTGGGGTGCGATTACTTCCGGGTTCATGACGCGGACGTTGTCAAAGTTGCCGACATTTAGCCCTAACATTGTCGCGGCTCGCCATGCATAGTAAGAGTAGGGAAACTGGCTAATCACATATTCATAAGCAGTTTTAGATTCTTGCTGTTTTCCCAGTGAAGCTGCCCATTTACCTACCCAAAAGCCTGCTCTTGGAGCCAAAATACTATTGGGATTATTAGTGACGATTGGTTCTGCCCATTGCCAAGCACCGACGTAATCTTTGGCTTTGGCTTTATCTTGGGCAGTTTTCCAACGGTATTCTGCTGCTTCGTCAGAGTTACCGTATTTACCTATGAGTAATTGCCACGCCGCGCTAGCTGACTTTTGATCCTTAAGAGTTTGGAGAGTTTTGGCTTTTTGTGCCAGTGCAGTACCAGCTTGTTTGGGAAATTTACTAATTACCTGGTCAACATACAGTAAGCCGTCTTTAGATGTTTTTGCGGTTTCTGCTAACCGCAGTAGTGCCGTCCCAGTTTCCTCACTATTGGGAAATTGCTGCACTAATTGTTGATAGGTGGCGATTGCTTTTTCTTTATCTTTGCCTCCCACCTGTAAGCCTCGTGCAGTACGGTAGAGGTTACGCGATGTTTTGGGTGCTTGGGCGTAAGCATTGGCTGCTTTAGGAAATTGACTATTTTCCCAATAGCTAGTACCAATGAGTTCCCAGTCTTCAGGTTTGAGGGTAGTCTGTTTTATTAGCTGATCCAAAACACCGACTATACCTGGTTGATCGTAGGCATACTTAGCTAAAATCAATTGTAATTGTGGCTGATTGGGATTTTCTTGCAAGCGTTTGCGGATAATTTCCCAAGTTAGAGGATTGGAAGGAAATTGAGCGATCGCAGTTTCTTGTTGCTTTGCTTGAGCAATTAGATATAGGGCTTTCACTGCGGCCGGTTCTTTGGGATACAGTTTTAGCACCCTTTGCCTGAGATCCGAAGCTTTGCCGTCCTCGCCCAACATATCCTCTGCTTGAGCTTGTTTGAGCAAAATGTAGGGTGCGAGGATGGGATAGTCTTTCTCTAGTCCTTGGAGTAAAACCAGAGCTTTTTGCCCTTGGGTTCTTTCAATATAATCACTCGCCAAAAGATAACGAGCGCGATTCCGATCTGGCGATCGCGATTCTTGAGCGATCGTTGCTAGTTTTGCCGCCCGTTCTGGCAGTGATTGCTCAATCAGCCCAAAGACGGCTGATTGAGCAACACTACCATCTGATTTTTGCTCTGCTTGATTCTGACTCAGTTTAAGCCATTTCCCTAGAGACTTGCCAATCTCAGGTGCTGATACCATTGCCCCAGTTAAAAAGGCAAACAGTGCCGCACCTGCAATTATCGAAATTTGCTTTTTCTGTAGTTTCTTCAGCATGAATACCCGCTGAAAAGTTTCGGTGAATTTCTTGAAACTCTAACACTCCTAACCATCAGTCGTTACCAATTTTTAATTTTAGATTTTTTATTTTATGTAGAAAAATACTAATTTTCAATCCTTCAGTTGGTAGTATTGAGTAATTAGCACATATTAGATACTATTACATCTATCTTGGGTATATCTTAAAGATGATAGGAGGTAGTTCTTCAGTTGGGGATTCGACTCCTACTGATTTGATACCACTAAACTCTCGTACCCTGCGGGAAATTGACACAACAGTACAACCCACATTCCGCACCCTAGCTGTCACAAAGGGGTTTTTATTGAATATTTTCTCTACAATCAGAATAAAACAATACTTTACTGGCTCATATAGTAATATTATTTACCTACCCTAAATCAGATTTTTATTCTCAATAATAAGTAATAACTATTTACATTTAATTATCAGAAACGTTTGTATCTTCTGATTTGTAGCCACCACTTTTAAAGTCCCGAAACATTTTTAGTATTGTTGTATATTAGTAGACTGTCCTGATCTATAAACAGTGAACAGCAATTAACTGATATATAACTGATAACTACTTGTTGCTTGTTTTAGTGGTTTCCTGAAAAACATGGATACTGAAGGACTTTACCCTTGTCCTTGTTGTGGTTACAAAACTCTTAACATCAAGCCACCTGGAACATATCTTATCTGTCCTATTTGTTTTTGGGTAAGGATTCAGGTCTAATATTTAGGAAGCAGTGATGGGCGAGACAGATAATTATTATTAGAGTCAGCCAGTAGTGCTTGTACAAAAAAATCAA
>NZ_JBALDD010000048.1:0-17759 GCF_036917555.1 Nostoc sp.
GCCAGTATCAGGTCTTCCAAGTCACTCTTGAATTCAGTAAATCAGACCTATAGTACACAAGTTCGTATCTCATTCAAATGCATACCGCTATATAATCAACAACCTAATGATTACACAGTCGCCAAAACCACGTCATATTCTTGAGGAGATTGTGTTGCACAAACAGGAAGAGGTCGCCAAAAGGCGTGAGCAACTATCTCTAGAAGTACTAAAACATCAAGCTAGTATTACACCAGTGCCGCGAGATTTCCTAAGTGCCTTGTTGCAAAATCCCACCAAACCTAGCCTGATTGCAGAGGTCAAGAAAGCCTCACCTAGTAAAGGAGTAATCCGTGCCAACTTTGAACCTGTCAAGATTGCTCAAGCATACGAGCGAGGCGGTGCTACCTGTATATCAGTGTTAACCGACGAGAAATTTTTCCACGGCAGTTTTGAAAATTTGCGGGTAATTAGAAAGAGCGTTGCACTACCGTTGCTTTGCAAGGAGTTTATTATTGATCCTTACCAAATTTATCTTGCACGGGTCAATGGCGCGGATGCAGTGCTATTAATTGCCGCCATCTTATCCGATGAAGTTCTGCAAAATTTTCAGCAGATTGTTCAGCATCTGGGTATGACAGCCTTATTGGAAGTGCATACTCTTGAGGAGCTTGACCGAGTGCTAGGGTTACCAAATGTGAAATTGATCGGCATTAATAATCGCAATCTGGAAAACTTTATCGTTGATTTAGCAACAACTCAATCTCTATTAGCAGAACGTTTGGAAAAGTTAAAGATTTTAGGGATAACAGTTGTGAGTGAGTCTGGTTTATACACATCTGCTGATTTAGCTACAGTAGCTGAGTCGGGAGCTGATGCAGTCCTGATTGGAGAATACCTGGTCAAGCCAACTGATTCAGAGCAGTCCATCAGACGTTTGTTGAATTTTCCCAAGTAGACGTTCAAATATTTATTAACTTTCAGTGGATCATCAGAATGACTTCTATCTCGCATACCTTTCAAACTTTACGCGTTAGCGTTCGCGAAGCGTCTCTGTCAGGAGAAGCTCCTCCGCAGGAGGCTCGCCAACAGTGTGCTTTAATCCCCTTTATCACAGCAGGCGATCCTAACTTAGAAACCACTGCCGAAGCTTTACGCATCTTAGATCGCAATGGTGCTGACTTCATTGAGTTGGGCATTCCCTACTCCGATCCTCTGGCAGATGGGCCTGTGATTCAAGCAGCAGCAACCCACGCTTTGCAAAAAGGCACGAAATTAGAGCAAGTATTAGAGATGTTACATGTAGTGATTCCTAGCCTAAAAGCGCCAATAATTCTATTTACTTACTACAATCCGATTTTGCACCGGGGTATTAAGTCATTTTTGCTAAAAATTGCTGCTGCTGGAGTGCGAGGGTTGGTAGTGCCAGACTTACCCTTGGAAGAGGCAGAAGAATTAATACAGACTGCTGCCTCTTTTGGAATTGAAGTAATTTTACTCGTAGCTCCCACCAGTTCTAAAGATAGGATTTTAGCGATCGCTCGTCAATCTCAGGGTTTTATCTACCTAGTGAGCGTTACAGGTGTTACAGGTATCCGCGCTCAAATCCAAGACCGCGTAAAAGATTTAATTTCAGATTTGCGAAGCGTCACTGATAAACCTATTGGCGTTGGTTTTGGCATCTCAGGGCCAGAACAAGCGCATCAAGTAAGAGAATGGGGTGCAGATGCGGTGATTGTTGGTAGTGCTTTTGTTAAACGGTTAGCTGAAGGTAGCCCAACTGAAGGATTGCTTGCTGTAGAACAACTTTGTCGAGAACTCAAAGCAGCAATTACTTCTGCATCCCTGCAAAAAGTTGGTTTTGTTGATATTTTGCAGGATTCTCGATTAGCACCATCGCCCGCCCAGATATAAATTTCTGGGCTAATAGCTTAAGTCCACTCAAGTGGACTAAAATCCTTGTTCAGTCTTCTTTAGAAGACTTTAGCTATTAGCCTCAGAATGAATTCTGAGGCAGTTGTTGGGACTGGTGCAAGATTTGAGTTCAACTAAGTAAAAAGCTCTTTCTTCTCTCTGCGTTCTCTGCGGTTCTGCAGTTCGATAAAGAGTAACGAACTGCAAAAAACGCAAAGGGAATATTGGCTGTAAAGATATTTCAACGTAAAAGGATTTTAAACAGTGGTAAGCATACAAGACATCAAGACTGCAACAAAACAACCAGATTCATTGGGCAGGTTTGGCAAGTTCGGCGGTAAATACGTCCCAGAAACCTTAATGCCTGCATTAAGTGAATTAGAAGCAGCATTTCACCAATATCGTGACGAGCCGAGTTTCCAAGCAGAACTGCAAAACTTACTGCGTGATTATGTCGGACGACCCAGCCCATTATATTTTGCTGAACGCCTGACAACAAACTACGCTAGACCAGATGGCACAGGGCCACAAATTTATTTAAAGCGCGAAGATTTAAATCATACAGGCGCTCACAAAATTAATAATGCTTTGGCTCAGGTGTTACTCGCTAAACGCATGGGTAAGCAACGGATTATCGCAGAGACAGGTGCAGGACAACACGGGGTTGCGACTGCAACTGTATGTGCGCGGTTTGGTTTGAAATGTGTGATTTACATGGGTGTCCAAGATATGGAACGCCAAGCCCTGAATGTGTTCCGCATGAAGTTGATGGGAGCAGAAGTACGTCCAGTAGAGGCAGGTACGGGAACTCTCAAGGATGCAACTTCTGAAGCAATTCGGGATTGGGTGACAAACGTGGAAACAACCCATTACATCCTGGGTTCTGTTGCAGGGCCCCATCCCTACCCGATGATTGTCCGTGATTTCCACGTGATAATCGGTGTAGAAACTCGCGCTCAGTCTCTAGAAAAATGGGGAGGATTACCAGATATTCTACTGGCTTGCGTGGGTGGAGGTTCCAATGCGATTGGCTTATTCAATGAGTTTGTGCATGAACCTTCGGTGCGTCTAATCGGAGTCGAAGCTGCGGGTGAAGGTGTAAACACAGAAAAACACGCTGCTACCTTGACAAAAGGGAAAATAGGTGTGTTGCACGGTGCAATGAGCTATTTACTGCAAGATGATGATGGTCAAGTAATTGAAGCTCATTCAATTAGCGCCGGATTAGACTATCCCGGCGTTGGTCCTGAGCATAGTTATTTAATGGATCTTGGTCGCGCCGAATATTACAGCGTTACCGATAAACAGGCCTTAGATGCATTTCAAAAGCTTTCGCAATTAGAAGGAATTATTCCAGCCTTAGAAACTGCTCATGCGATCGCATATCTCGAAACCCTTTGTCCTCAATTAAAAGGCAGTCCCCGCATCGTCATCAATTGTTCCGGCAGAGGTGACAAAGACGTGCAAACCGTCGCCAAAGTCCTTAATCACTAATGCAATTACAAATGACAAATGATCAAAATGATAGCTCTAACTCCAACTCCACCCGATAACATCTTCATCCCTTCTGAGTTCTACAACTGACCATCAGTTAGAGTCAATCAGTTAAAATACTCAAAATATTTTTAATCAGAATGATAATCGTGTAGAGGGATAAGGCAAGTATCCCTCTACACGATTATCATTATCTTTAAAGTTTTTAACAGCTAAAATAGGAGATAAAAAAGTATTGTAACGATGTAAAAAGTGGGGCAACATTGTTAGGTAAATTCAATTATCAAATTTAGACAAAAACAATCATCTTTTGTAATTCAGAAGGCAGGAGACGGAAGGGAACCCATATTTAAAAGTGTGGAAGACATTGCAGTTTTGGCTCAGAAACATCTCTATATCTACCCTCTTGCGCTAAAGTTGCATAAGAATGTGCATCTAAAGCTAGGAGGAAAGAGTTGTGAAAGCAGTCTTGATGACAGCAGCTGGCAGTCCCGAAGTTCTGCAAGTACAGGATGTGCCAAACCCTGCTGTTCCTGTAGGGAATACTGAACTTTTAGTGCGTTTGGTGGCAGCTGGCATTAACCCCATTGACACTAAACTTCGTAGTCGAGGCAGTTTCTACCCCGATCGCACGCCAACAATTTTAGGATGTGATGGTGCAGGTATTGTCGAAGCAGTGGGTGCTGGCGTGCAGCGTTTTCGCGCAGGTGATGAAGTATATTTTTGCTATGGTGGCTTGGGCGCACACCAAGGAAATTACGCTGAATATACCGTTGTGGATGAGCGATTTGTGGCACGTAAACCCGCCTCTATTTCCTTTGCTGAAGCAGCAGCAGCGCCTTTAGTATTAATAACTGCCTGGGAAGCTTTATATGAACGGGGACGATTAGAACCTGGAGAACGGGTTTTGATTCATGCAGGTGCTGGTGGTGTCGGCCATGTAGCAATTCAATTAGCGAAACTCAAAGGTGCTACTGTTTCCACCACAGTGAGTTCTGAGGAAAAAGCTAATTTCGTCAAAGAACTTGGTGCTGACCATATAATTTTTTACAAACAAACAGACTTTGTGCAAGCAGTATTAGATTGGACTGGCGGCGAAGGTGTAGACTTGGCTTTTGATACCGTAGGCGGCGAAACCTTTTACAAAACCTTCCCCGCAGTGCGAGTTTATGGTGATATTGTTACCATTCTCGAACCAGATGCCAATACTGTTTGGAAAACTGCTAGAACTCGCAACCTCCGCATTGGTTTAGAATTAATGCTGACACCAGCTTTGCTAGGATTACAAGATAGTCTCCAGCATCATGCAGAGATTCTCGAACAATCTGCCACCTGGATCGATGAAGGCAAATTAAAAATCCATGTGAGTCACAAATTTCCTTTAAAAGAAGCAGCTAAAGCCCACCAACTGATTGAAAGCGGTACTGTGGCGGGTAAAATTGTTCTGCTAATTAGTGACGAATGATCGAACAATTTGCATAATTTATCTTTTAAACACAGATGTACCCAGAGGTCAAACGCAAAGATACCCAGAAAACTCTCTCTGCATACCTCCGCACTTCCCTTCTCTGCGAGACGCTTTGCAAATGCGTTCCTTTGCGTTTTACTTCTCCTCTTCCTCCCCCTACCTGCTTGGGCAGCACAAACACAACCAGAACGCACACCCCTAACTCTAGAATTATTGCAAGAACGACCACGCACACCCACACTGCGTGAAGGAAATTTGACCGTAGATTTGCAAAAGATGGCGATTGATTTACGCCCAGAAAACGCCAGCTTTCGTGATGCTTTTTACCAACTACTGCGAAAAGAACTCGGTACAAAACCTCTAGGTTTAGACCTCAGCTATGCTTTGATTCTGGGAGATTTTGTCGGCAGCGATTTGGGTTTAAGAACACCATTGTATGCAAAAGCGATGTCTGGCAACAAGCCCTTCTCTACGAGAGGCTCTGCCAACGGGTTCGGAGGTTCGCAAGACGCTCGTTCGCCCTTGGCGTCTCCCTTTGGGAGAAGACTCGCTAACGCTGCGCTAACGACGGGAACCGCCATCGCTTTTAGCGTCTCCCCTTGGGAGAAGACTGCGACCTCCTCACCACGAGGCGTCTACGCACCCATTTTCACCCCTACCGAACAAGAAAAACTAGAACGTTTGCGCTTCGTTTGTCTAGAGTCACTCGCAATTGCTTTACTCAACTCTAAAGATTGTCGATCGCTTTTGGGAACAGAATCAACTCCATACAGTGAAATCGCCGTCTTTCATGGTGTCTTAACACTGGTGCAAACTCGCTTCAACGGCGAAGTGAAGTTCTCCAATACATTTTTTCTTCAGTCTGTTGATGCCCAAGGTGCAACTTTTCTCCAACCCACAAACTGGACTGAAACCAGATTTGCTCGTCTTGTTAGTTTCACAAGTGCTAACTTTCAGCAACCAAGCAATTTTCAGGGCAGTATATTTTTTGAAAAAGCTAATTTTAAAAAAATTAAATTTCGGGATCTCGCTGATTTTCAAGGTAGTATCTTTGAGACAACTGCCAACTTCAATCAAAGAACTTTTAAACAGTTGGCTAAATTCAGTAATGTCCAATGGCAAGGAAATACTGATTTTTCAGAAGTGTATTTTGCCAATCAAGCCCAGTTTGCTAAAGCAAATTTTAATCAGTTCCTCCTATTAACAGAAGCGATTTTTGAGCAAGGCGTAAGCTTCCGAGAAGCGGAGTTTAACCAATTAGTAAATTTGCAAGGTGCAAACATTCTGAATCAAGCAGATTTTAGTGATGCGAGATTTTCTAAAGAGGCTTGTTTAAGCGTACCTAGTTTAACTTTTAACTCTAACCAAGCGAAAATTTTAGGTAATCCCGGTCAGATTGGTCAGATGTTCTGCATCCCAACATTGCAAGGTAATCAAAACGTCTTGCGGAATTTGGGGCAAAATTTCCGTCAACAACAGCAAGTTGCCGATGCTAATCAACTGGAATACACAAAACAACGACTGCGATTAATAGAGTTTGGCCATCTTCTGACGGCTACAAATATTAATAGTGCAACAGTTGCAAGTTTGATTAATCTGGGTTTTTCTGCAACTCAAGCTGAAGCGATCGCCCAGCGTCGTCTGCTAAAATCCTTTCGCAACAGTAGTGAGTTACTCACCATCGCAGACATCGGTTTAGAAAAATATACCCAACTAAGCGTAGACGTGCAACGGCTTGTCGCTAGACATCGCTTAATTGGTGGCGAAAGCCTTTCTATCAGTGGATGGTTACTCCAAGCTTGGAGTTGGTTGGCGTTGAGTGTATTGCTGTTGTTGAGTGGCTATGGGACAAATTTTTGGTTAGTCTTTGGCGTGGGAGGATTAGCGATCGCTTATTTTGGCTTACTGTTTTGGTTGGTGGATCGCTATCGTCGGCTGCATCCCGTACCAATTATTCCCACATCTTACGAAACCATTTCGATATTAGTCAGTTTTAGCGTTTTAGAATTCTTCAGCTTACTAGCGATCTTTCGCAATGCTGAACAACCTTGGCTGACATTGGGAGGTCTGTTAATAATTATTGTCCCCGTCCCAATGGCTTTATTAATCCGACTTTACTAACAAGGTCGTTATCACGATTTAATGGACGTTTCTTACTTTACAGAAGACGGCACATTTTGCCAATTACGATTATTGATTGGACGTTTGCCAGTGATACCAAGGAATGAGACATTTCGGGAACGATATATGCCCTTATTGTGCGATCGCCGTTGGAACTGGCTCAATTACTATGATTTTAGTCTCAACAACCTAGTTAAATTAGGATTTAATGATATTCGCCTGCGAGACGAACACTTACCAGGTATCATCTCTGCACTTGCTTGGTATCAATGGAGTTTGGGTTTAATTTACATCACCCTAGTTTTGTGGACACTTTCACGTACAATTCCGGGATTGAATTTGCTGATTTATCTGAAGTAATCCCTGTACCTAAACCTTTTTTCGCTACACTTCGTAGTGGTGCTAATATGATGTAAGGTAACTAAGTCGGCGTAAATAATTATCGTTGGGATAAGGCAGGGAGTAGGGGCAGAGGGCAAGGAAAAAAAGCGTTTCAACCTTGTTTGCTTTTATTCAGATAGTTTGCTTTTATTGTGCCGACTTACTTATTGTAAGCTATAAGTAACCGTGCTATTTCTTGTTATTGGTCTCACACTATAACGTCGGATAAAAGTGATATAGTCCCGGATAAACGCAGATAAATTAAATATCTAAAAATTTGGTAATTTTATCAAAAGATTATTCATTGTAATTTAATAATTCATCCAAATTAAATTTTAATATCCAAAAACTTTAGTTATTTTTTTTAATAATTGTCTAAAAATATCTATAAATTTGATAAATATATCAAAATATTTTTCATTGTCCTTCAAAATCAAATCATATACATTGTACAGTGTAAGTAGTATTGGTTAAAAATTGATTATCTCCACTTAAGCAAGAGAACCAAATAATCTAATAGCTACTAACTAGTTTCCCTAACAAAAAGACAACAAAAAAGTCACAAACAAGGACTTAAATTTTGTCTGTTTTATGTTGCGATGCTAGCAAAATTTTCATCAAAATAACAGGAGGATTAATCCTAATGGCAGAAGATTTGAGTAATAGTAGTAGCAGTAACTCCTCTACTAGTGGGAACAATCCGCTTGGACAATCACCCTTCGGTCGCTTGGAAGTAGTTGTCGGTAAGGAAGGCGTCAAAAATCTATTCAGTGGTGTTGGTAATGGAGAAGGTGGTAGTAGCCCATTTGGTGGTAGTGCCGGTAGCGGTGGCAGTCAGCCTGATTTACCCTACGGTGGTAATCCTTTCGCTGGCGACAACTTCTGGAATATCTTTGCAGGCGGTGTAAACCCATCTACAGTTGGTGGTAGCCCATCCACAGGCGGCGGTAGCCCATCCACAGGCGGCGGTAGCCCATCCACAGGCGGTGGTATCCCATCCACAGGCGGTGGTATCCCATCCACAGGTAGTGGCAACGACCCTTTGACTGGTAGTAGCAGCCAGACCTATGGTATTAGCACAACTAAAATACCGGACGGGTTCACTTTGAGGAATACTATTGACAACCTAGTTAACTCAAAGCTTGACAAGGAAGTGGGTGGTGGACAAACTTCGCCATTTCCTACTGGTGGACAAACTTCGCCATTTCCTACTGGTGGACAAACTTCGCCATTTCCTACTGATGGACAAACCTCGCCATTTCCTACTGGTGGACAAACCTCACCATTTCCTACTGGTGGACAAAACCCCTTCGCTTAATACAATATTTGCGAAAATCAGCAGATAAATACAAGGGAACAATGATAAGTTGTTCAGTACATAGTATGCTAGTACAGCTTGGTGCAAATAAACATACCATTCGATAAAACTGAAAAGCGTGTATTATCGATAATGTACCTTCTGCCTTATTGTACTAGTTTGCTATTTTACGTCCTGTAACTATTTACAGGTAAGGATTTAGGCAATATCTTTTGTTAGTTTGACAGTTAGATAAATAAAGCCTTTTTTGTAGAGAGATTTTGGGTTAAGCAAATTCATAATTAGTATAACAGGTACTGAAGACCCAATAATTTTTTAACTAAAAAATAGGAGAATTAGTGCCAATGGAAGCGTCTGCTGTCAATCCCATTAATGGTGGAGTTAACCTCTTAAGTGCAGGTGGCGCTAGCAACCTATATAGCGGTAACTCCTTTGCTGCCAATGGTAGTTTGTCTGCTGCTAAAGGCAGCCTGTTGACGGGTGGTAACAATCTGTTATTAGGTAACGGTAACAATCCCATTCCAGGTGGCGGTATTAACCCGTTTGCAGGTGATGGTGGCAGTGGGCTTCAGAAATTAATCTTTGAGCGATTAAAGTTAGTTCTGGGTGATAACTATTTTAAGGGTATTGATAACACATTAGCAGGAGGTAGTAACCCGTTTGCAGGCAGTGGTTATCCCATTCTAGGTGGGGCTACCAATCCATTTGCAGGTAACAGTAATCCGATTGCAGGTGCTGGAAGTCTGCTTCAACAATCGCCTTTCGATCCGTTGAAAGAAGTCCTTGGTAACAATATACCCTTTAGTAACACTGGGAATACATCTAATTCAGGTAGCCAAACCTTTAATCAGAGCAACGCACCTGTTGGGAAAGGTAACAAGAATTTTGGTAATAATAACGCAACTATTGGTAATTTTAACTCGGATTATGGCAGTAACAGCGCAACCATTGGTAATGGTAACTGGAACTTTAATAATGACAACGCAACCATTGGTAATGGCAACTGGCTATTTGGAAAGAATAACACAACCCTTGGTAATGGCAACTGGTATTGGGACAACGGAAGTAAGAATTCAACACTAGGTAATGGTAATTGGCACTTCGGCAGTGACAACGCAACCATTGGAAACGGCAATTGGGACTTCGGCACTGATAACACAATTATTGGTAATGGTAACTGGGTTTTTACCAATGGAAATGAAATTATTGGTAATGGCAATTGGTTAACAGAGACTGACAATACAACGATTGGAAACGTCAACAATATCAGCAGTTTAAAGTTATCCCCACAAGGGATCAAGACTGATGTTAATAATCTGATTGACTCTCTTATAGGTAAAATAGGTCAAAATTTTCTTGGGTTTACAGGAGATTTTGATGTATCAAGTAGCCAAACCTTTAACCGCCTCATCTCTTCTAAAAGTGTTGGTAATGACACTAATATATCTAAGGATATTGAGCAACTTTTGGCATCACTCAGCCCAATTCAAGGAAATTTCATCAATTATCAGCCTGTGCAAAACCCTCAACCTGTCCCAGAACCTGCTTCTTCAGTGTCGTTGGTAGTAATGGGAATGGTGTGTTTGCTGTTCTCACTGTTCAAAAAACAACAACACTGTTAAGTAAATTCAATCCTTCTAAGCTGATTGCGATCGCACTTTCTGTTTCTCTACTAGGTTGACTTACAGCAATAATTAGCGAGAATTGATGCTGTCCGCGCCAAGCTATCCTCATGGAGATGGTTTGGAATGTCTAGGGCTACGCCTTCGCACTACAAAGTTAAGTTAATGCATCAGCTTACATTGTTAATGCGGCGGCCACCTTGTTAATTTGACATCTCGTTAAACAATTTAACGAGATGTTGTTAGATGCTATCAGTATCGGTTGATGGTCATACTAGAAAACTAACTCAACCGTTCACAAACTCAATAAAGCCCAAGAGGTTCAGATATACCCTTCCCAGCCAAATCGCCTGCTACAGCACCAACTACTCCTCCAACTCGACCACCAATCGCTGCGCCAGCTATACCAGCACCAATGCCTGCTCCTGAAGATTGAGCATCGGTTTGCTCTTGCTAGGGGTTGGTATTTTCGTCAGACTTATCTGCATGTTGCTTATTCTGAGTCACAATCATCGTCTCCTTTGTATTTACAGTGTTCAGACAAAGAACTATATGTATCAACTTTGGGAATTGTTATTTATGACCACCAAACCATTTAGAGGCGATCACTCCTAAAGCTGCTCCTACCACTGGATTACTGAGAAACTTAAGAATCCCTGGTTGTTCAGCCATCACTTCTTGGAAGATGTCAGGATGGCTATGATATGTGAAAGATGCCAACTTGGTTAGGTCATCTGCATTCATGTGGTTGGGTTTGTGGGTAGAAAGTCCCAAATCTCGCTCCAGATGGCGCTCGTCTAGACCTCTTTGCTTTAAGTGCTTGAAAAATGCCCGTGCAACATCATCCCGTTCGTTAGGCTTAATCTGAGCGATCGCTTTTTGGAGTTCTGGCTCCAGCTGGCTTGGTGGAATGCTCTTATGGTTGAAAGATTGACTAAACAATTGCCGACGTTGATCGTGAGATGAGCGCTGGGCAAAATCGTCAAAATTTTGGTATTCCTGAGTTGGATCGGATGAAACATCATCTAAAGACTCTGTATTACCGTGAGCCAACTCGTTGAGAATTTCGCGTTTATACTTGTCACTGCTGCTCATTTTAAATGTCTCCTTTTCTATTTGTAATCAACTAAATTAACTCAGTTATTTTTTATCCCAAGTGAGTCATTATTTATACTCAACTTGATTTGATTGTCGGTCATACTCACCCGTCAAAATCAGTTTTTTGTCTGGTGCATATATCAAAACTTCTAAGTCTTGATTGGGAAAATTTTTGTGAAAACCTTGGAGTAACGATTTTGTTAATGGTCGCACTTCCGTCGGACGAACTTGAGGCGTAATCACAACACCTAACTTGTTGTTGTCACGTACATAAGCATCTTGCACAATTCCCTTCGCTGTACTGACAACCCAGTTACCAAAATCTTGACCTTGTACACTGTTCCCGCGTTCTAACAGAGCATAGTCACCACTCCGACTAATTCCGGGCGGTAATTGAGTTGGTTGTTTAGCTTGAACTGTACCACTACAGGCAGCCGTTGTTGTTAGTACTAATACCAAGACTAAAGCTGTTAAAAACCGGCGAAACTGTTGAATCATTTTCAATTTAACCTCCTAATCTAAGCTAATGACTCTTTTACAACATGAATATACTTAAAGTATTTTGAGTAGAAGCAGGTAGAAAACCTGCTTCTACTAACTCAAATGCAATCACCTTTACAGTTTAAGTAGGTTAACCCCGGTCAGTTTTATTCTCTATTCGAGTTCCATGACTGTCAACGTCTAATTCTTCGCGTCGAATGGTTTCTTGAACCTCAACAGTTTCTTTGTCTACAACTTTTTGCACTCTAACTTCTTCCCGCAAAAAAGCTTCCTTCTGGACATCTGCAACTTCTTCATAAAGTTCTATATGTGCTACCTCGCCCTCACGGAAGTTAGCTGTTTGAGGCGACACAACTTTGCCTGTGTCTTGAGGAGTCACTCGCTCAATCACGACTCGCTCTTTTTCCACCGGAACAGCAACTCTTGCAGTTTCGGTTTCGACATGCTTACCAATCGCTACTTCTCCGGTTTTCCGGCGCTGTTTATTAGCAACTAGCCTTTCTTCGTAGAGTTTGAAGGTTTGGTCTTCGTGAGCGCTAACATCATATAGATCCGCGTCGTGTGCGTAGGTGTAGCTGTTAGGATCAGGACTGGGAGTAGTGCGGCCAACTGTCGAGCCTAGTGCAGCTGAACTTTCTACAGACGATGTGCGATATCCTCCACGCACCTGTTCTTCATAGTCGTAGTCAAGCGTTGTATGCTCTTGATATTCAGGTAAATTTTCCGCTTGCTCTCTTGTTACACCAACGACATACACACGCTCTGCTGTAGAGTCAATACGCGATTTACCTACTGGTAGTAAGACTTTCTTGCCAAAAATCCAAAAGCCTATGTCAACAATTAAATAGCGGAATGCTCCTTGGTCGTCTAGTACAGCATCACTTACTGTGCCAATCTTCTCATCAGTTCCCTGAACATACACACCCATTCCTTTGATGTCTTTACCAAGAGTATTACGGTAATCTGTATCAAATTCACTTATTTTCTGCAGAGGCATTATTTTATTCCTTAAAATCTTGCTGTGTCTTATTTATAAATTACACAATTGAGTTTATGTAAATCTTCTCTCTGAAGATTGAGTTAAATTATATTGATATTTAATCAATTGGAGTAGTTAAATATAGTTTAGTAACCAAAAAGTATGATATTAATTAAATATTTTAGTACTCTAGTATTACTGATTATAAAATATATTTTAACTAATAATTTATTACTTTTGTGACTCCTTTCTAGCCTTTATGTGACTAGTTTCTAGCATTAAATGTCAGGTCTGAAGTTAGCTAAATCTATATACATCATCAAACTCAACTAGTTAAATATATTTTTTAATACCTTACATGAAATTAAATCTCCTGACATTGTTTAACGTTTATTGTTTGAGATGTAATACTTGTTATCAGTCTTGGTCAAGACAAAACTTATTCCAAAAGATTGATGATAAGTAAATCTAAAAACGTCTAAACTTTATCAAAGACCTAATAAATTTGTAAATCAAAATTTACCTTTGCTACTAAGGAGTTATCAGGAGAAATCATGGTCTTAGGTGTACATTGGCGTGCTATAAGCATATTTACTCACGATGGGAATGCGGAACAAGCGCTGCCGGAGTTAAGAGATTCTGGCTTTGGTAATGGATAGAGGATCTATAGTTGTGCAGGATGGAGACGGCAATAATGATATTGCTGATGCTGAAGTTAGGCAGTGCATTGGTGATAAAGCTGACGATGACCTTCGTGACGCTGGCTCAATTCTCAGCAGGTATAGAATTCAAGAGTGGCAAATCTATGACCCAACTTTAATTAGTTCTATAAGTCCTGATTATACTGCTATACCTGTTGCTCACTCCACCGCTACCACAGTTCCTTAGGAAATTATGCAAAGACAGCAATAAGCAATAGGGGTATTCTCAAAGAAGCGAGATGCACAAGTGTCACTTAGTGAACAGTGCGATGCTGGTTTCTGGTTGGATAATATGTCCTTGATTGCTAGAAATGTAGATAAATAAAACCTGATGGCAGGTACGAAAGGAAATATAGCGGTTTCTAATCTGGTGAGGTACGTTTTCAAAGTTACTAACCTTGGTAAATAATATTTGGGTGTATCTCAGTTGCTTAGGAAACGCTATAAAAGGCATTAAAAATGTAGTTGCAAAGCAACTGTTGCCAAAGTTGATAACAACAAAGTGTAAACTTTAAAACTGCTCTCATTGCAAAAAATCAGGAGATAATTATGGATACTGAATTACAGCAACAGCAGTATGTCGATGCTGCCTCTGAAAACCAGATAGAAGCACTTAAAGGTTCAGACTCTGGAAACATAGTAATTTTACCACCCGCCTCGGAAAATGAGGAACAATGGCAAAGAATTGGTAGACAGATTTCTATATTTTTAGCAAAACTACCTGAGTACATAGGTAGATTCTATCAAGAATACAAACTACCGATTATTAGCTTTGCTTTACTTGTGATAGCGGTTACAGCACTAAGAATTTTTCTAGCAGTACTGAACGCAATCAATGATATTCCATTACTTTCTCCAATTTTAGAGTTAATTGGACTTAGTTACACAATTTGGTTTACTTTCCGTTATTTGCTCAAAGATTCCACACGGCAAGAATTAGTAGCAGAAATTCGCTTGCTTCAAAAACAAATTCTAGGCAGACAAGAATCACAGACCTTGAGCTAACCACAGTATAGTGGCGGATGAAAAGTTTGTTTTTCGCCATATTTGTGTATTTCTAAGTGGTCAAGTAAAACTCAGTTTTTTACTTGACCTTTGTATACAAGTGTAGGTTCTTATACCGCGTTAGCTAAATTAGAAGCAAAAGGAAATGTATGATCAAGATAAATAGACTAGCTTTGCTTCCTGCAACAGTATTTCTTTCAACATTGCTAACAGTCCCACTGCTTAATAGCTGCGGTGGAGGTTCCCAAAATGCTGCCTCAGCTCCGATTGACGATAGTGTTGGTAGAAATTTAAATAATCGCGCCCCCGTAAATCAACCCCAAGCTAAGAGGGGATTGAGTACAGGACAGAAAGTAGCAATCTTGGCAGGAGCGGCTGGACTTTACTACCTCTACAATCAGCGAAAGAATACCCAAGGAACGGGAGCGCAAGGAAAACACTACCTTTCTAAGAATGGGCGTGTTTACTATCGAGATGCTAAAGGTCGTCCTATTTGGGTAACACCGCCACAAGGAGGTATTCGTGTTCCAGAGGAGGAGGCACAACAATACCGTAACTTTCAAGGATATAATAATAGTCCTACAGGGCGAGACTTGAGGGGTTTGAGTGAAGCTCCTGTTCCAACAAATTAATTGTTGCAACCATTATAAATAGATGACGTGTAACCGTCATTCTATTTTTTTACATATTTAAGGTTGACTATATTCATAAGGATTTAAAACATTATGATGTCTAATTAAAACTATTATTTAAAATTTTATCTACTACAGACGCTAATATCATTTCTTTGTGAGGCTGCGCCAAATTTTCTTACTTACTTTCTTTTTTTCTTTCTTTGTGTCCAACTCTTACGAGACGCTGCGCGTAGCTTGCTTCTCCGTAGGAGTATGCGCCCTTCTCCCTTGGCGCTAGCCTCTCCCTTTGGGAGAAGGGGAGACGAAGACAGCGAATGTGGTTCGTTTTTATTTCTTATACTTCAGTCCTAATATGATTTAGCGCATCTTCATATAGAATTGGTATAAGAGTTTTTAAAATTTTCAAGATAAAGATAACTTTTGATAGATACTTTTTAAAAAAGAAAGCTGAGGTAAACAAGTTCAGAACTTCATCGCTTATCTCAACAAACATTGCCTAGCATTGTCAACTACAGCTATTAGCAGGCTGAACAACTGTATTTTATTGGCTCTGAAGCAGGTGAGTCTGCTATTAAACTCCTTGATGCCAAAATAAAAATTTCTGGCGCACAGTGGAATCTTGAAAGTATCAAGAAAATTCTCTCTGTTTGTTGTGCTTATCTCAATGGTTTACTTGCTATTTGAGCTTTTCTGCCAAAAATGGATGCTCCCAGTTAATTCTAGCTATAGGATGATAACTTTTACAGTCAGCAGTAAGTAAAATTCTATTGCAAAGATTATCTAAGATATATAGAACTGTCTTCGTAGGGGTGCAGGGAGTAAGAAAACTCATCGATGAATTTAAAGATTGTTTGGGATCTGCTTAAGCAGACATAGACATTTTTTGAATGGAACAAGGGTAAACGTGAGCAGCGGATTTGTAGACAAATGAAACAGTTAGCAAAAACATTATATAGTCAACTTCTGCATCTATTTCACCAGGTAATGGGAATTAGCATTTCCCGTAATCGTAATCCAAATCCAAAGGACACTAATGTTGCTCTTGATAAAGAATCTCTAGAAGACCCAAGTACTCAATTGTCAAAGCAAATTCCTCTTAAAGACAGAGTTAATAAATCTGAACAAAACTTACTATTAAATTACCAGTATTCATCAAAACCTCAACGATTCAAAAAAGCTTCTTTATTTCCTGATAGTAAGACCAATATTGCTGCCTTGTCGCTAGTTTTGTATGGAGTTGCTGAAGTCTTATCTCAAAAAATGAATTTGTCATGGAAAAGTCAAGTAAATAATACTTTTAATTACGAAAAAGAAGCTGAAACTGGAAAAGGAAAAATCTTTTACTATGTAACAGATAATCCCGAAACTCCACAACCAGAAACTTTGGCAGAAGAGGCAGCTTTAGTTGTTATAGACGAATTTGATCCAAGGGCGTGTGCTATTCACCTGATTTACTGTGCCCTAGTAGCTAGCTTAGATAAACCTTGGTCAGGCCATTTTGTAATTGATGACAAGCAACTACTTGAATACACAGGGCTTGTGAAACGCAGAGATTTATGCAAGCATGAAAAATTGAGTATTTTATACTCCTTGCTACGGCAACCTGCTCAAGTACTAGCTTGTATTGCATGGCCTAAACAGGAGAAAGCTGGAACTTTTACTGTTGCTGATTTAAAGATTTGGGACATCAGCATAATACGAGATTTTAAAACAGATAAAGCTGGCAATAACAAGCTTGTAGCTTTAAAGGTGATAGGTCAAGCTGGAGTATGGACAAAATACTTCCTCAACAAATCTAAATACCACTACCACACTGGAATTATTACCAAGAAAACTGTACAGAAACTATTTAGCATTGGTAAACAAAATGCTGGCGCGGCTAGAATGCTAGTTTGGTTAACCTTCCAAATCCAATCAGAATTTCAGGATTGTGTAATGGGTAAGACTTTGATGGAGATTGCTTACAGTGCAGACAAAGTGTTAACAGCAGAGCAAGACAGACAACTGAGACGGCAAATGGCTGATGACTTTGAAACTGACTTAAAAGTTGTCAAAGAAGCTGGATGGCAAGCAGAACTAGAAACAGGGCCAGCTTGGTTAATAAGCAGCGATCGCATTAAAAGGCCTATAGGTTACTGGAGCGAAATACTAAATTCTAAATGGCGTTTTCATCTACCAGCAGAAGTACAGGAACGCTTGACCCTGAACTCAAATCAGCTAAGTGTAAACAAGCTCCAGCCTCTATCAGGTAATCTCATCAGAGAAGCTAGAAAAGCAAAAGGCTGGTCGAGGGCATTTTTCGCTATAACGATGGGGAAAAGCATTTCCTGGGTTGATGCAGTCGAGACAGGTACACGTCAGGTTTCTCAAAAGGACTTGCCCAAGTTGCTCAACACACTGGAACTACACCTTAATAAGTATTGATTTCAACTAAACTTTTCTCGGTTGTTTACAGCGTTTTTCAATTGAATAGACCACAAATTTAGGAAACTAAAGAGGCAGCAAAAATACTCATAGTTATGCCGGCTCCCTACTCAACTGAT
>NZ_JBALDD010000049.1:0-121300 GCF_036917555.1 Nostoc sp.
CACGCTCTAATTTCACAAGCAGGTCTTTTCCCATAATTGTGATATTCCGCCTCAGATGTCACATTTGTCAATACCTCTTGACCTGAATCCTTACGTTTTTGGGAGGATGACGGCGAGACAATAGATTCCTATAGATATAGTTGGGTAGGATCATATCGCCTCAACATAAACGACTTTAAAGAAGCAAATCAAGTTCACGCAACAAGAGGAATACTAAAATATTGCTTAATCATGGGTGGATTTTTCGTATTAATATCTTTAATGTTAGATAATAAACTACCTAAGATCTAATTTGTAAACTCAAGTAAAGTACTAATTGAGTAAGCGTTTCAGTAATTGCAGTCAAAAAAGCAGTTATTTGCTGAAACTCAGACCTAATGATGAGTTGAGTATCCTTAAGATTGTCTTTATGAATCAGCTCTAATAAATACATAAAGCCAAGCAAATCACCAGATTAATGAATAGCAACCACAACAATTAATTGAGGAATGTAACATGAAAACCAAGAAATTACAAACAGGTCTAGTTCGCAATTACCTAACAGCAACAACAGTTAGTGCACTCTTGTCACTTACTACATATATAGGTGCAGCTACTGCCCAATCCGCAGATCCTAAACACCCAGATCCACTGCAACCTGATGATAACATCGCTGTAATCAGCAGCACAGTTCAGATTCCACAGTACTACTATGTGACCCTTGGGCCAGGTAAGGGAACATTGACTGTTGAATTTTCCGCGAATGGATTTCCTGGGGCTGGGGGAGAGATCCGAGTTACCTTGCTGACGAATGGTAGTAATAAAAACTACAACGTAGTCGTCAAATCAACAAAAGCTGTCTTTGGTTCAAATGCAGCACAGACCGGACAAGTGACCATCCCGTTTGATGTCAAGCAGGCGAGTCAGGTGATTTTGCGTATCGACCCTCCTTCGTCAGGACTGATTGTAGCCGCAGGTCGCTACAACATAAAGGCCACTGGTGCCGTGAAATTTGCCCCAATAGATTCCAAACAAGCACAGGTAGTAGGAACCTATCGTGTTCATAGCTCTATACTTGATGAAAATGAATCCAATAAGCTGATTAAGCTAATGCCAGATGGTAAAATCCTCAGCGAGACAGGATCTACAGGCTCGTGGTCACTCTTCGATCCAAGTAGCAAAACCTACGTCTTACAACTCGCAAGCAAACGCAGCACTCTAATATTTTGGCCAGCCGTAGGCTTCTCAGCGGAATCCACTGGCAATCCCGATTTAGAACTAGTCCGATAGTGCGATCGTTATTAGAATCTTCTCTCGATATAGCAATCCTAAATGAAACAGAAACTAATGGTACATTTATACCAACTTGAAATTCTTTACCAATCACCAAGAATTTGATTTTTCTAGGCTGCATCAGTATGAACCCTGTTCAGATATCAAATAGGATTGCTATAGATAGAACTCGTCACGACCACTTGGGGGTTTTTTCCAGTTTTGTAGCGTCTGTTATCGCCTCAGCGTAACGCATCGTAAGAGATTTTCGGTACGTTAGGACTAAAGTCCATAACGCACCCTACCAAATTAAAGCTAATCTGGAGCAGATTTTTCAATTTGTGTGTACACTGTAGCCAAAACGGGAGAAGAATGTAAGCAGGGTTTTTAGTATACTTTCAGACTTGACAAATATCTTCTAAATCCCCCATTGATTACATTTTGAATTCTGAATTTTGACTTCTCATTTAAGTTTTTCGTGAGCAGCCAAAATAATTTTTTCGGTTTCTTCCCAGTTAATACATTTGTCAGTTACAGAAACACCATATTTTAATTCTTCTTGTTTACCAGTAATCGGTTGACTACCTTCATACAAATGCGATTCCAGCATCATGCCAACAATTGATGTATTACCATCCACTATTTGCTGAATAATATTTTCTAAGACAGCACCTTGTAATTTGTAATCTTTATTGGTATTGCCGTGGCTACAGTCGATAACAATTCTCGGTGGTAAATTTGCCTGTTTTAATTTCTCTTCTATCAGTTTGACATTTGCTGGATCGAAGTTGGGTTGACTACCACCCCTTAAAATTACGTGACCGTAGCCATTACCTTTAGTTTGAAAGACGCTGACCTGACCTTTTTGATTAATTCCTAGAAAATTATGCGGGTTTCTAGCTGATTGTAGGGCATTCAAAGCTACTTGAATATTGCCGTCAGTACCGTTTTTAAAACCTACAGGCATCGAAAGTCCACTTGCCATTTCGCGGTGAGTTTGTGATTCGGTTGTGCGGGCGCCAATGGCAGACCATGTAATCAGTTCACTGATGTATTGAGGTATGATTGGATCTAGTGCTTCTGTACCAGCAGGTAATCCCAACTCTGTAATTTTTAATAGTAGCTCCCGTGCAATTAATAAACCTTTCTCGACATGGAAAGAATCATCCATATCTGGATCGTTAATTAAACCTTTCCAGCCTACGGTTGTTCTTGGTTTTTCAAAATATACTCGCATAATTAGTAGCAAGTTATCCTTGACTCGCTCGGCCAATATTTTCAATCTCTCAGAATATTCGAGCGCTGCTTTTGGGTCGTGGATTGAGCATGGGCCAACTACTATAAATTTCCTGCGATCTTGAAAATCCAGGATATCTTCTATTTCCTGTCTATATCCTAAAACTCTTTGTTCGGCTAATTGTGTTAAAGGTAATTTTGACTTGACTTCATTGGGAGTTAATAAAATGCGATCGTTCTCGATATTACTATTAAATAATTTGTTGTGCATGGGGATGCTTCGGCAATTCTGTAGACGCACTTCAACTCAAAATTGTAACACAAACCTATGAAATTTTAAAATAGCTGATTTTTTGCTTGACAAATTTATAATTAAGCTGTAGACGAGTAAGATAATAACTGAAAAAGGGGAAATATTTTCCCCCTTCTCTTTGCTATTGGACTACCGACTGAGTGGTAGTGTATATTATTACTGCCATACAAGCACTTTAGCTTCGTATGGCCCCAAGTCAATTATGATGCCATCGTCACCAGCTTCGAGATCATAATTGCCTATCCACTCGTGCCATGTCCCAGCGCTAGGAAAGTTAGGAACATGATAGTCAGCTAAGAAGTTTTCTGAGAAATTTGCAATTACGACTACACGAGAACCTTCATCATTCCAACGAGTATAAGCTAATACTTTAGCTTCAGGATTTTCGTGGATAAAATCGATATTTTCTGTGTAGAGAGCATGATTACTTTTACGCAGGTTGGTTAAGCCTTTGTATGAATCAAATAAACCACGATTTAAATCATTCCCTAACAGTGTCCATTCGATTTTGGATGATTCAGATTGTTTAGGTTTATACTCGCCAAATTCTTCTCCCATCCAAATCAAAGGCACACCAACAGCAGTCATTAGGATGGCTACTCCTAATTTAGCCCGCCGAAAGGCTTCTTCGTCAAAAATTTCACGGTTCCCCAGTTCAACCATGACATGATTATGGTCGTGGTTGGTGAGATAATTTACCACATTGGTGGCACCTAAGAAGCCTTGGCGCTTGCAGTCAATCACATCTTTGAGACGCTCTAAATCAAATGTATCACCGCAAATGTGTTCTAGAATGCAGTGATAAAAACTGTCATGCCAGCAACCATCCATTGGCCCATCTACATTGGTAATGCTGCTAGTTTCAGGAATGTGTTCAGCAACATTGTAAAAAGGCTTCATGCTAGCAGTTTTTTTGGCTTCCTGAACAATCCAGTGCATAAAGTCGTAGTTAGCAATTTGCCGCGCTGCATCATAGCGAATACCATCAAGATGATATTCCCCAATCCAAAAACGGATTGTGTCACCAATAAATTTCCAGGCTGGCTTAATATCTAATTTTTCGTCATAATGTTCGTAATTAAACTCAGGCCCCCAGTTATTATCAGGGTCACGAGGTTCGTGGTGATACCAATAATCGTGGTCAATTTGTGTTAAGGGAGCAGATGCTTCTGAGTGGTTATAAATTCCGTCAAGAATTACACGAATGCCTTTGCCATGACACTCATCAATCAATTTTTTCAATTCAGCGGTAGAACCATAACTTGATTCTGTTGCAAAAAAGTGGCGCGGATTATAACCCCAGCTATAATCACCAGGATATTCTTTAAGTGGCATCAACTCAATAGCATTGATTCCTAGTTCACACAAATAGTCTAACTTTTCAATGACGTGTTTGTATTTACCTCGTGCATAAGGATCGTCCTCGCCACCAGAAAAGTCACCAACGTGTAATTCATAAATTACTAATTCGTGGTCAGCAGGTAAAGGTTTATCATCATGTTGCCAAACATAAGTATCAGTAATCCTTTTCCCATCTTTGACCCGGATAACACCATCGTCTTTTCCACTTTGTTCATCTATATCAGTTGCATAAGGATCTGTAACATCAACCCATTGTTCTGGTTCAAAAAACCATGAATTTGACTGAATGCGAAATTTATATTTATAAACGCCATCTTCTAACTCAACACTTGTGCGGAAATAACCATCATCACCTCTTTCCATTGGAATTTCTTGCCAATCAGAAAAAGAACCAATTAATGCGGCTCCTTTGTTATAAGGTGCAAATAAATTAAATTCAATTGGCTTTGCCATAGAAGTGTTTGTAATATCAAGGGTTGATAGAAATATTCTCTGATGGTCAATTAAATTTGAAAATAGCTCTAGAGAAATAATTAGATCGTGAGTGCTTCTATCTTCAGGAATAATTGATGAATCATTTATAAAAATTAACCATATTTTTTTGATTTTTGGCTGTTTATAGTATTTGTTTATTAACTAAAATACGGATTTACTATCCTGCAAAGATTGTCTATAAAACTAATCTTTTTTAAAATATTGCATCTAACTGCAAAAAATATTAAATAAAACAACAGGTTTTAAAATGTTCAAATACATTAGATATTTGGTAAAAATAGGATGTTTTTTACCAAATATCTGCTGCAAAATTACTCTTGTTTGTTATTAGCTTGTTGCAGATAACTTAATAACCAATTCGCTGCTGTCGCCCTGCGAGTTTGCCGAGGCCCAAATTCTCCAATTTTGTAACCTTTGAAACCCAGTTTTTCTTTTAGCATTTGTTTATTTTCAACAGGAATGGAACGAGTCAGCTTGACAGTTGCAGGGCGAGATTCAATGAAATCTGGTGGTTGTGGGTACTCATTGTACCATTCTGATGCAACTTGGTTAGTGTCCCATTGTGCAATTGAGGAGTCATAGCGATAACCTAAATAATGCCATAGCAACTGGTTGACTGTGGCATCATCAAGTTGATTGTCAAGAATTGCCCAAATTGTTTCTGTATTAAGTGGTGGCAGGTTAGACATAAACAATTCAAAATTCCAAGTGGAATAACTGACTACTAATTAAATTACAGCAGTTTTCAGGTATTTAAATTACGACTTAAATGGAGAGTAGAATAGTTCAATTACTTGAAAAGTGCTAGAAATGTACAAAAACTAGTAGGTATTAAGAAAGATCGGAATTAATTTCGCTAGTTGCAGTTAAAAACAGATTGTGTATACACAAACTAGGTAGACTGGAAATCGTAAAGATTAGACCAGTCTATGCAGAATTCTACAGCACTGCCAAAGATTATCCGCGCCCATGTATTCATTTCTGGCCGAGTCCAAGGAGTGGGCTATCGCTATTCCACTGTGGATACGGCTAGGCAATTGGGATTAACCGGTTGGGTGCGGAATCTCCCTGATAATCGAGTAGAGGCAGTTTTTGAAGGGGCGCGAGAGGTTGTAGATGACATGGTTCGCTGGTGTCACTCTGGGCCACCTGCTGCTGTAGTTAAAGATGTTGTGGTTGAGTATGAGGAACCGGAAGGGTTACAGGGATTTGAAGTTAAGCGGGTTGAGTAAATAGTTAGTCATTGGTTACTTGTACTGAGCGTAGTCGTTGGTGTGGTAACAGAGCTTTGTCGTACCACTTGCCTACGGTACACTCCGCGAACGTGGAAGCAAGCTACGCGCAGCGTCTCTAAGAGTTGTGCAGCCTCTCCAAGAGTTGTATTAGTCAATTGTGAACCCGGTGACAGGCTCGCATGATGATTCTTCGCTCAATTAATGATACCAATGGGGAGTATGTAAAATTCCGGTTTGAACTGCCACCCGGATCGCAAGGTAGCCTGCTACACTATCACGATACTAAGACAGAAATCTTTGAGGTCTTGAGTGGCTCACTGGAGATGGAAGTCGCAAAGAAAGAAAATATTAAAGTATTGCAGCCAGGAGAAATCTTGCAAGTTCCTGCTGGGTTATATCATAGTTTCCGCAATGCGTCTGATAATTGGCTAACTTTCACTCCTGAAGTCCGATGGCCGGGTGAATTTGAGCATTTTTTGCGATCGCTGTTTGGACTAGCGATCGATGCAAAGGTAAACAAGGAAGGAACTCCTACAAATATCTTGCAATTTGCCTTGCTGATAAAAAAAGCAGATACCATCGTCGTTGGATCACCAGTATTTTTGCAAAAGCTGACGATCGGAGTTTTAGTTAGAATTGCCGCTTTTTGAAGCTGGATCAGTCATTGGTTAAATACAAATAAATATCCTAGTAGTCTGTCCCATTAATTTTGCGTGGTTGGATAAATCTTTGACAGTTTAACTCTGGCATCTGATCTACGAAAACGCCAATTTACACAAACCTGATTAATATTGCGATCGCGCTCCCAAATCGAGACCTCTTTTTCTAAAGTTTCAAGATTCGGAATTCTACGGTTTAAACATTGGCGGACAAGTACAGATAATTCTGATTCAACCATATTTAACCAGTTAGCATGTTTCGGTGTATAGTGAATCTCTAATTTTTTGGCAATTCCTCTGGCCTCGGCTGGTTGAAAAACCTCATACAATGCACCAATCGTATGAGTATTTAAGTTATCCATTACCAATGAAATTACAAGAGCATCTGGAAAGTGGATATCGACCAATTCTTTCAGACACGGCAAAATTAGTTAACTTCCGTGGCTTTCCTGGACGCTCTTTCTCTTTTAATGTCGCCGCTAAATTTTCACAACATAACTGTTTACGAGTGCGCTCAATTGCTACTGATATCTGTAACGTTTCTGCTATTGTCTGATCCGTCTTGCCATCTGCTGCCATTAATAATCTATGTACGCGACGAATTTCTCTGGCTTTTGCTGAACCATTTTTGACTAAATTGATTAGTTCTTGTCTCTGTGATTCGTTGAGATTTATTTGATACTTCTTCCTCATACACCATTTTCCTTATGCACGCGATCGCCTGTCAGTTTGTGGATACGGATGCAGTGACATCTTTATTTAATCATGATCTAGTATTACCTAGCAAATTTAATGAGACAGACTACTAATAGTCTGTCTCATTAATTCTGAGGGGTAAAAGAACAAACCGTGAAGTACGCGAAGTACAGGAAGAAAGAGAAAAAAGAAGAGAAATTTAAAAGTTAATTCACCCTACAAATTTAATAAGACAGACTACTAGAGTGTTGGTCAAGCTACTTTGTTGGGTGAAAAAGCAGGAGGAGCAGGGGAATTAGGAGAGACAAGGGGACAAGAGGTGAGAACTTGCAACAAGTCTTTCTCCTTGTCCCCAAGTCCTCTTCCCCATGCCCAATTCCCAATTCCCCAACTAAGTATTTTCCCGGTCTTGCTTCACACAATCTTCATATAAAAGCTGGTGACAACCCTCATATCTAAAATGATATGCTGTGGTAAGTAGATGCACCCTGATGATCTGGAGAGCTGCTTAAGTAGCTCTCTTTTTTATTTTATTTTCGTGGTATTTACGGATAAAATTCAAAAACTTTTAGAAATAATCTCAATAAATAAGTATTAACCCTTAAAAAGTAAATCAGAGAGATTAGGAAGTAGATGTATCCTAACGATCTACAGAGCAATCCTAGCAGGGTTAGCGCATCTCAAACCCTATTGACAGGTGGATCATAGTATGATGGACGAGTTTGAGACAGCCGCCGCCAACACCGAAACCATGTACTGATCGTTTATAGCGGCTCGCCGTGACTTTTGGCGAATACTGCGAAGAAAAGATGTTTCTCGCTCTAATGCATTGAGCGCAATGCGACGTAGTAAAGCAAAATTCTGTGGGCTGTGTAGAGAATGAATTCGGCACTTATCTTCATCGAATGTGACATCTAATGTCCAATAGACCTCTTGCAAAAGTCACTCAGGCAAATTCAGTTTGGGAGAGATGAAGCTCGTAATTGTAGAGAGCAGCAATCAGATTAAACCTCAAACTAAATCTTTTAAGGGCGATTCCTATAAGTCAGGGACAAAATTTTAAATACCTTCAGCTTCTGATGTACATGCTCACCTAAAACTCTAATTTTCGCTAATTCTTGATTACTCTTTTTATCTTCAGAAGTTAACTTACCTCCTAGTTAGCTTTTTCTTAGGAATGCGACTATTGGAATATAATTTTTGAATACCTTGATAACCTTTATCTCCCAAGCATTCTATGTCTTCTCTCAACCTCAGCTTACTGTTTTTAAATATACGAAAATCATGCTCTTTACCTTTGCCATGAGCAGTGCAGATGATTTGACCATTCGCTTGGTCTACCACTACTTGTGACTTCAGCGGAGCCGGAGACGCTCCGCCTCCGGTGTATGCTGTTTCTTTTTACACTGTAAAACTTTTTTTGTTTTTTTTAGGGCGTTCAATCGGACTTTCTGTAACATCAACTACCACGACCTCTAACTGATTATTAGATGTAGTGAGTCTTTTCTTACCTGGAAGCGTGAAAGCCCTGGAAATAGGTCAGTGTATCTTCTATTTTTCGGATAATACGCTCACGCCGTAGACTCATTTACTCCCTGCTTATTGACCTATATGAAAGTAGGTACGGTACTCTCCAGAGGCGGAGCGTCTCCGGCTCCGCTCCAGTATTCCAATGTCATCAACAATTGGTCTTCTAAGCTTAATTTACCCGGCTGTCCTGTTTTCTGTTTTGTTCGCTCTTGCTGTCGTATCGAGCAGATGGACAACATTGAATTACTGTGTAACACCGAAATTAGCCAGATCGCAGGGGATGACTGCCTCCGTTCCATCGAGGTGAGCAACCACAAAACAGGTGAGAGGCGATCGCTTGATGTTAATGCCGTTTTCACTTTTATTGGAGCGGTTCTGAGAACTGACTGGCTGCCCCAAGCGATCGAAACCGACGACAAAGGCTTCATTAAGACCGGATTGGCTGTGGCTGACTCCACCGAGTGGTCTGCTGGGCGGCAGCCATTTCTCCTGGAAACCAGCCGTCCGGGGATTTTTGCAGCAGGAGATGTGCGGCTTGGTTCCGTCAAACGAGTTGCCTCTGCGGTGGGCGAAGGAGCAATGGCAGTGCAGTTTATTCATCAGTATTTAGCGGAAATTTGACTTATAGCAGTTGCCAGGTAGGTTAGGACATGAACTAATGAGAAAACACAAACACCAAGAAACTTTCAAGCCTGTTCTCTGTTAACGGGACTTAAACATTTTTGAAAATGTATCGTGTGTTCGCGTAGCATCTCCGTCAGGAGATGGTATCCCATTTGGTAGCTTTAAAAACGTTTTTAACCACTCATATTTTGTACAACCATATAATTCAATCGCTACCCAACTATCTGCTCCACATATTACTGCACAGATAGCAATAGTGATAATGTCAATTAACTTGTGCAGTTTTGTACGATCTACTCGTGGATCAGACATCTGTGCAAAGTGGTCAGTAATCGTGATTTTGGGCTTAAGCTTCACGCTTTTTTCGGGCTTGATTCTACTTTGACAATCACTTTACCGTCTAAGTCTAATTTCTTTCCTCCACTCAGTCCGCGATCGCCCCTAACGCCTTTATTTAGTTCACATGTACTACTATGACCATTTTTTCTTACCACTTTGTCAATATTTAGATGCGTTCGCCCTGGGGTACTATTGGGTAACATTTTACAGGTTAACATTCCTAGAGTAGTCAACTACGAAAGGAACAGCAATGCAAAAATATATTCAGATCAATTGTGACTTTCACGACGAGTAGATTAGGTTGTTGCAACAGAATTTGCAGCTTTTACCCATTAGACATACAGCAAATTATCCAATTTCTAATCAACGGTGTTGAATATGAACTACACACTCAAAAATAAACGCGCACTCGTCACCGGAGGAAGTCGCGGTATCGGGGCTGCGATCGTTAAGCGTTTGGCAACTGAAGGTGCTGATGTCGCTTTCACCTATACCAGATCGCCCGATCACGCCAAGGAAATCGCTGAAGCAGTGCAGGCCCTCGGCGTTCAGGCTTTGCCCATCCAAGCTGACAGCGCTGAAGCTAGTGAGGTGGTGGCTGCTGTTGAACAGACAGTAGAGAAATTGGGTGGCATTGATATCCTTGTGAATAATGCGGGTGTAGCGCAGATGGCTCCTATCGATGATTTCACACTTGCAGACTTTGATCGCACCTTTGCTATTAACGTGCGTGCCGTATTTGTGGCGACCCAAGCTGCAGTCAAGTATATGCAAGAAGGCGGACGCATCATCAACATTGGCAGCACCAGCGCCGAACGTATACCATTTGCCGGCGGTTCTGTTTATGCCATGAGCAAATCTGCTTTGCAAGGTCTTGCACAAGGATTGGCGCGTGACCTCGGCCCGCGCGGAATTACGATTAACAACGTGCAGCCCGGGCCGATCGCTACCGATATGAATCCCCCAGAGGGTGAGTTTGCTGAAATACTCAAAAAGCAGCTAGCGGTATCCCGCTACGGTACTGTTGAGGAGGTTGCAGGGATGGTCGCTTATCTGGCTGGACCTGAGGCAGCTTACATTACTGGTGCAAACCTAATGATTGATGGAGGATTCAGCGCCTAACTGCCGCCGATGTAGCCAACTATAAATATCAATCCTCAGCAATGAGTGAAACCAAACTAACTGCAAGGATGCTGAAACCTTTAGCCAGATATATTTTTAGCTTTTTGGGCTAAAACTCAAGATGATATCTGCATACTCATGTAAAATTGTCAATGATTGTATTGATTACATTTTCAGTATGTGGAATCCCAAGGAGGTATCTTTGTCAAAGATTTACTTTTATTTATATATCTGGTTAAAACAGCACCGTATAACTGTTGGCGGAATGCTACTGGCGATCGCCTTTATAGGCTGTAATGACTCTGTTAAATCGCAGCCACCTGCGAATACCTTAGCAGTTGCAAATTTTATCGCCTCCACTCCCACACCGTCACCAGCTTCTACCACACAAAGCCCTGCTAGTGCCGAGCCGGGGCAGCAAGCAATCCAAGTGATTCGTGACTATTATAGTGCGATCGCCCGTCAAGACTATAAACAAGCTTACTCGGCTTGGGAGGGAAATGGCGCTGCTAGCAAGCAGTCGTTTGACCAGTTCAAGCAAGGTTTTGCCAACACCACATCCGTTGCTGTAGAGGTTGGAAAACCTGGTAGACTAGACCCAGGGGCAGGCTCAATCTACATTCAGATTCCGGTTACTATTACTACTGTTACCAGCAATGGAACTCCGCAGCGATTTCGTGGCAGCTATGTGCTGCGACGAGTCAATAATGTTCCTGGCTCAACTCCAGAGCAGCGTAAATGGCATCTTTACTCGGCGAAAATTACTCGAGTTAATTAGCGGCAAAACGCTGGTTTCCTAAGATTCAAAACTAAAACCAGCGTTGCTTCAATACAAAGAAAATACAAAAACAGCAACGCGAAAACCTGGTATCAGCGCTCATTGTTACCATGTTCGGCCGATGGATACTGACCTTCAAAACAGGTTGAAACTATGGAGACAATGAGTAAAACCGACGTTATCATCGTTGGAGCAATCTTAAAGCTTAAATGAATGGCTTTATCAGATACTCTTAAACGCGACTTGCCGACTTTCGTAAAAATCGTTGCGTTGAGATATCTCACTCACAAGTACGCCAAACCTGCAAAACTCCCCATAGGATTTTTGAAGCGATCGCTAAATATCATATTCACCTTGAGCGATCGCATCTAACTTCGCTCGGTCTAACACCAGAATTTTTCCACCTCGATAATAATTGGCGATCGTCTAGATTTACTTGAACAAACATATCTAGCGGGGTAACAACTATGGAAAAAGCTTTTTCTACATCAAATGTCAGGAAATAATTTCCCAACAGAATGAACAGAAAATTGGGTGAAACTCAAAACATTTAAATTGTCAGGAGAAATTCGGATGAAATTATCAACAACTTGGATAGCAAGTATTAGTTTACTTATCGGCATTTCTGCTTTATGAATTGCTGCATCTCAAGTTAACTTCAAAGCTGTTGCTAGTCTCTTGCTATCCCACAGTTAAACCCAGAATGAAACCTGCACCAATTAAGCAAACACCAAATCGGTATGTCCTTACCTGTAAAAATAAATAGATTAGGAGCAAAAAATGAAACTTTACTATCGCGGTCTTACTTACGAATATAACTTAGAAGAAGCAGCCAAAAAGGCAACACGACCATTTACACCAGTTCGTCATCAAGGTTCTTGCACCATAGCTACTAAAGCCTTTTCCTGTTTTTAACTCCTCTGAGAGTGCTGCGATCGCCCCTAACACCTTTATTTAGTTCACATGTACTACTATGACCATTTTTTCTTACCACTTTGTCAATATTTAGATGCGTTCGCCCTGGTTTCGTCTCTGTAATCCTGGCTCTGGCATTGTTGACTTGAAAGCTTACTATCGTGGGTTTCGGTATGTTTGTGAAATGTTAAAAATGCTTTCACCAAAACCTGAGCCTATTTTATTAGCCCAGATTTTTGCCAAGCTTTCTTCTCTCAGTCGTATTCACAATGTTTCTTGTACCGTTCCAGCGTCGTAAATTGGCAAAGGTATTGCAAGGAGTACTCGATTTGTAGGTTACAGATGGGGTGAATGGCGTGGGCGCGGCGGATAGTGTCCGCTCCCACCTCTGATAACCCGATATATCGGACGTAGCCAGCCGTGACTAACTCGGCGATCGCGCCGATGGTGTCTTCAATGAGAACTTGCGGGTCTAATCGAGCCGGGCGGTAAATGTCAATGTGGTCTACTCCCAATCGGGTAAGGCTATAAGCGACAAAATTTTTCACTGAAGCGGGACGGGTATCTATACCAATCCATCTGCCATCGGGAGTACGTAAAGCGCCGAATTTCACCGAAACCAGTGCTTTGTCTCGACGAGCCTTGATTGCCCGACCAATTAACATTTCATTGTGTCCGCTGGCATAAAAATCACCAGTATTCAATAATGTAATCCCGTGGTCGAGAGCTGCTTGGATAGTTGCAATGCTTTCGTTTTCGTCTGCTGCACCGTACACGCCAGACATACCCATATATCCGAGAGCTAGGGGGGAAAACAGTTAGACCTGTAGAACCAAGTTGGCGAGGTTGAATTTGATTTTGGGTAGTCATATAGCGCTTCTGAGTTGTTTTACTGCGAGGTGAGGTTGAAAATTCTCCGCATTTTTGCGTAACTATACGCTGGCTGTGGGGCGCACGATAATCTCATTCACATCAACGTCATCCGGTTGCTCGATTGCAAAGGCGATCGCTCTGGCGATCGCTTCAGCCGGAAGCGCAATCTTGCGGAATTCCTGCATACCTTTGCCAGCTTCGGCGTCAGTAATGCTATCGGCTAGTTCTGACTCCGTTACACCCGGCGAAATAACTGTAACGCGAATGTCAGTATTTTCCT
This sequence comes from Nostoc sp., assembly GCF_036917555.1. Lineage (GTDB taxonomy): Bacteria > Cyanobacteriota > Cyanobacteriia > Cyanobacteriales > Nostocaceae > Nostoc. Next base: position 13,709 of record NZ_JBALDD010000049.1, read on the forward strand.
GACGCAGCCCCTCCGAAATTGCCAACACAGCGAACTTTGTGGCTGAGTAAACGGCGCAGGTTGGCCACACTGCGTGTCCGCCGATGGAGGACAAGTTGACGAACTGGCCAAATCCCTGGCGTTTCATCAGTGGTAGCCCAGCAGCGATGCCATTGAGTACGCCACGGATGTTCACGTCAATCATCCAGTCCCATTCATCAACCTTCAGCGCTTCTAGTTTCGAGAGCGGCATAACGCCTGCATTGTTGACGATGACATCAATGCGGCCAAATTTGCTCTGAGCAAATTCTATAAAGGCTTGGAAATCGGCGCGATGAGTAACATCAAGGGTCTGATACTCCGCCGAGCCTCCCTCAGCGCGGATTGTAGCCACGAGGGTTTCTAGCCGTTCCGTGCGTCGTGCACCCAAGATGACGTGGATGCCCTTACGAGCGAGTAGACGTGCTGTTGCCTCACCGATACCACTACTTGCGCCCGTAATCAGTACTACTTTCTGTTCTTTGCTAGTGTTTTCGCTGGTAGTCATAAAACCGTATCTCCAAGTTGTTGTACTCTCTAGTACACTCTTAATCTAAGAGAGTCAAAGCTTGGGGCGGTAATCTGAACCTGCGAAATTCTTGCCTAATCCTGCATTTTCTTCATTATTTATCATAAAAAGATAGGCTGACCTAAGCGGCTGAATAGATTGCGGCTGCCCTGAGTGTTAGTTTCATAAAGGATTTCAAACGATATTATGGAACAGACTGTTAGAAAGCAGCAGTCCGAGCTAGCCGCTCTGATTGCACAGAACAGTAATGGAAATGGTGTCCATCCTACAGCGATCGAGCGGTTATTCCTGATCCGCTCCTCACAACCAACTGCGCCTCTTCATGCCCTGCATGAGCCTTCCCTATGCATTGTCGCTCAGGGCAAGAAACAGGTAATGTTGGCAGACAATCTGTATGTTTATGGTCAAGACCAATATTTGGTGATGTCCATCGATCTGCCTGTCGTCGGTCAAGTGATTGAAGCGACGCCAAGTGTTCCGTATCTGTGCCTTCGGCTCGATTTAGATATGGGAGAACTCAGCACACTGATGATGGAGGCAAAATTAAAAGCTCCCGCTAATCAGCCACTAAAACCAGGCTTGTCTATTAATCCAGTTAGCCCCCAACTGCTTGATGCCGCAATCCGACTTGTACAGTTGTTGGAAACGCCCCAAGATATTGCCATCCTCGCACCTTTGATTGTCCGAGAAATTCTCTACCGTTTGTTATCAGGCGAACACAGTGCTAGATTGCGACAGATTGCTTTAGTCGATAAACAACTCCAAGCAATTAGCAGAGCGATCAACTGGCTTAAATGGAACTACGAAAAACCATTTCGGATCGATATGATCGCTCGTGAAGCGTGCATGAGTCCCTCGTCCCTTCATCATCACTTTAAGTCAGTCACCACCATGAGTCCTTTGCAATATCAAAAACAACTTAGGCTTCAACAAGCCCGTCGCCTGATGCTGGGGCAAGGTATGGATGCGGCAACAGCTAGTCATTACGTGGGTTATGAAAGCCCCTCACAGTTCAGCCGTGAATACAGTCGGTTGTTCGGCGCACCACCGTTGCGTGATATGGCTCGGTTAAAGAGTGGAGTTTTTGGGGATGAGGGATGAGGAGTAGGGGAGCAGTAAGTTTTTTCCCTCTGTGCCTCTGCTTCTTGTGCCCAATGTCCTCAAAAAATAGAAGCGATCGCACTGAAATCTGGCTCGATGAGTGAGTTCAGCAATGTCCACAACTGCAAATCAGTAAAGTCTGGAATTGCCATAAATGCGCCGACTGACTGCAAAATTTGCGGATCGTACGTGGAGGCGATGCCAATGGTGCGGATATCTGCGCCCACTGCTGAACGAATACCGGAGGGAGAGTCTTCTAAAGCGATCGCTTCTTCTGCTGTAATCCCCAATTTATTCAGGGCAACTTGGTAGGGTGCAGGGTCGGGTTTACCTGCAATACAATCATCCCCTAAAACAACTGTATGGAAAGCTTCTTTGATCCCTAAAACTTCTAGCATAAATTCTGCATTTAATCTAGGGGCATTAGTTACTAATGCACGTTTTAATTGATGTGCATCTGTCCATGCTAGTAGTTCAGAAAATCCACTTAGCGGTTTGAGATGTGGGGCGAGTTTGCGGAAAAGCGTCTCTTTTTCGTCTGCAAATCTTTGCCCTTCTAGTGCTGATAATTGTGGCAGAATGTCTTTAACAATTTCTGGATTTAGCCTTCCACTAATTTGGGATTTATAAAATGTTTCATCTATTTCTATGCTGTAATTTAACAGCATTTCCTGCCAAGCTTGGTAGTGTATAGGGTCAGTGTTGACAATAGTCCCGTCTAGGTCAAAGAGAATTGCAGCTAGCATGATTTTTGGGTACAATGTAAATAATTGTTAACTTAATTTAAATAGTTTACATTGTTTTTTGTCTTTAGTGATTGTTGCTTCGTTAATACGGGGATTGGGGACTGGAGAAAAAAATTTCAAGAGTCAGAAATTAATCTGCTAAATCCTAAAATATATACTGGATAGGGCATATAAAAGCAGACAGGTAAAACCTCAGGGCAAACTGCCGTATAATTGATAACCTTCTTCATAAGCAAATGGTAGCCGCCACAAACTTTTTTCGCGTTGATGATTTACTAGTGCAGATTTACAACTCTGAAGTCCAAATGGCTGAGGATGTTGCCAAAATCGTGCAAAAGTATTTACAGCAAGTTCTCAAGCAACAGGATACAGCTGCTGTATTGTTAGCCACAGGTAACTCCCAACTCAAATTTCTTGATGCTTTGATTGCATTGGGTGGTATAGATTGGTCACAGATTATCCTGTTCCATCTAGATGAATATTTGGGAATTACTGCTGACCATTCTGCTAGTTTTCAGCGTTATATGCGAGAACGTGTAGAGAAACGGGTTAATCCTAAGAAATTTCACTATATAGAAGGTGATACATTACAACCAGTAGCAGAGTGCGATCGTTACACTAAATTATTGCAAGCACAACCGATTGACTTATGCTGTCTTGGTATTGGCGAAAATGGACATTTAGCTTTTAACGATCCAGCTGTAGCAAATTTTCAAGATCCTTACAGCGTGAAACTGGTAAAACTGGATACTCTTAACCGTCAGCAACAAGTAAGTACAGGTCACTTTCCGAATTTAGAAACTGTCCCACAGTATGCTTTTACTGTCACCATTCCAACAATTTGTTCAGCTAAAAAAATTATCTGTCTTGCTCCAGAAAAACGTAAAGCGAATGTTGTAAAAGAAATGCTGCAAAGTTATATCGGTACAGACTGTCCGGCTTCTATTCTCCGTCAACAACCCCAAGCGACGTTGTTTTTAGATGTTAATTCTGCTAGCGTACTAGAATCAACTTTAACTTATCCACACCTCAATCTTCCAAGCTAATTATTGCAGCGATCGCTGGAATTGCATGAAATAGTTTCAATATATAGTAACGCTATAACTATCAAGCAAGTGTCTATATCCAAATTCACCAATTTTGATACACTTTGTTCTATAAATTTGATGTTTATAGAAGTCATAAACATTTCAAAATAATGAAATAAAAATTACTAAATACGCCAGCCATCAAAATTTAGCTTTATATTAAGCGACTGGCGAATCTAGAAAGTTTTAAGAGAAAGGTATAAATAACTTAATAGATACCTTCAACATCCTAAAAAATTCAAAAGTGCTAAATTCCAACAGCTGATGCTTCAGCACCCAGTGGCGAAACATAATCACGGAAAAGAGTAATCTGCTGTTCAAACTCTAAGAGTTGAATTTTGCCAAACAATGGTTTAGCTTCGGAAGGAAGTTCATAATCAGCAGGTATAGGAATGATAGTGCCATTATCCATCCCTTGAGATAATCGATACCAAAATAGGAGTTTTGTAGTATCACCCAAAGAGCCATATTGACGAGAAAGTTGGGTATCCACTTTATTAATCAAATCACGCTGAACTTGTAATTGTTGTTCGTGAGATAATTCCTTAACTTGATTAAATAAACCTTCAGCTATTTCTGGAGAAACAGTACTGGCTCCAGGAGCGGCTGGAGTAATTGAACTCCCCATTTCTTTATAGATAAACCAAAACAAAGCAAGTTGTTGATCTACATTTAAATTTTGCCAAGCTTGAACATGTTCGCGAATAGTTGGATCGTTGGTTTGTGTAGATGTCATGATTAACTTCAATTGCAATTACTTATTTATTCTTAAGTAATGTTATCAAATGTACATTTTGATTTTTACCCTACTGAAGACAGATGTCTTAAAATCATAAAGAAGATCATTCAAAGCCAAAATAATGCCTGACAAGTGCCAAATGAAAGAGTTAGCAATTATAAATTTATTGCCAAATTGAATGATTATTAAAAGGTATTTCCCTGGATAGATGTTAACTTGATTGTAATAGTGGATAAAAAAGCACTACTTGTTAATCTTTGAAAGGGCTAAATTTAGAACTTATATCATGTCCGCTTGATTACTTATTAAACCCGAAGAACCCCATCCCTTAATCCCCTCCCCGTGCTTTGGGGTGGGGTGCAATGGCTGTGGGAATCATAACTAATTATGCGGACATGATATTACGCATTGACAGAAGCAACCAACTGTGGATTAAATCTCGTTACAATGCAGAGCCTTGTAACCCTTTTGTGGGTGGGCTGGGCCTACTGCCTCCAGTCATACCAGGAGGTAGCAGCCTCTAATAAACCATTCCCGTGTTGTGTATGGGCAAGACAACAATGGAAAATCAATCTTTTTTCAACTTGTATATATACTGTAGCTTGTTAAGGGGAGGGAGACAAAGCGTAGCTTTGGCTATTTGAGGTTCTTTTTTGTATTTATGCAAGAGGTTTACTGTCTTCTCTACAAGACGTTGTGCAAACGCAGGGGTAGGGAGTTTGCAAACATTATTAGTAATTACAAATGACGAATTGTTAATGTCTATTTTTGTAGGTTGCGATCGCTCTTAAAAATTCAGTTTTTAATTATCTTTTTAACTGTCTTAACTGTCATTGCATTTTTTTGAAGATAGCGAGAAAATACAAACATGACATTCAGAAGCACAGAAAGAACGCACAGTTAAAACATTTATTTGCCAACAATGCAATTATCTCAATCAATTCTATTCTTTTTGAGGAGAAAAATTATGAACTTATTCACCTAAAGGAAAAATTATATAATAACACAAGGTCAAGGTATTTATCTGTCTGGCAATCCCATTAAAACCGAAAATTTTTCTATTCAAAAGACCCTACGCAATGGTGAAAGAATCCGTTTCAAAATTCGTTATTCTGCTGAACTACAGGGTTTCTGCCTGCGAGAAATTTTTCTAATGAGAACACAAAATGGAACACTAACTGCTAGCATGACTATCCCTAATAGTGGTTCGACAGCTAGCTAGTTTTCAAGAACAAGAGCAAAAATTTAGTATTTGGGAGCCAGAAGATTATTACTTGTTTTTCAAAATGTCTTCCAATAATGGAAAATTTTATATTAAGGATTATCAACTTTATTGGTCAAACAATTAATTGTTTTTCGTTGGAAACCTTGTTTCTAATCCCTAGAGGGTCGCCAAATAGGGGATTAAAGGGAGCCGTTACGGTGAGCGTCAGAAAAAGAGTCTGTGATAGTTTTTTCTCAGGCACGTTTTTGCAATGATTTATATTCAAATTCAGCAACACCTAGTTGTTTTTTAAAGTAAGAACGGTAGAGTTCACAACGCGGTAGGATGCGATCGCTTTCATAAGCGATCAAACCCAAGCTTTCGAGCTTATGAGCATCAATGGGATTGAGAGAAATGCTTTGCTTTGTGCCTACAACTTCAATATATGTCTTTACTAAACTAGGATTTTCTTGTAAGATTGCCCAGTGCCGCCATAAATGATAGCGATAGATACCGCCGTTAGCGATCGCATCTTGTATCAGTTCTTCTAAGGTCATTCCTTGACAGCATAGATAATATAGAGCAATCCGAATCAGTGCTGGATGTCCCCCCACGAGAGACATCAGTTGGTTAACTTCGTTATTAGAAGTCCAATCTAAACCATGCCGTTGGACTAAGTATTGTACTTGAGACTCAGTAAATTCTGGCAGATGGATCGGTAGTCCAATATTAAATGGAGAACGGTTGATATCCAGTGATACATATACTTCTGTGGAGTAAACTACCACTAGCCTTAGTTTCTGCAAGTTTTGATCTTGTCGTGCTTCTTCATACCAAGAGCGCAACAAACCAAAGAACTCTGGAGCAATTTCTGGATATTCAAAAAAGCGGTCAACCTCATTTAACACTAAAACTACTGGACTTTTGCACTGCTTGAGCAAATAAGATTGCAAATATAAACTGCAACTTAACTTACAACCTATTTCCTCATCCCAGTTGTCATCTAGCTTGGGGTCAATGTCTAATTCTGTTGCAATTTGCCAGCAAAGAGAACGCAAAAGCTTGTTTAAATCTGTCAGACAGCTTGAATCGATTTGGTTGCAATTCACGTTCACTGAGCCATAACTTTGCATCTTGGCAAAGGCTAATAGCCGCAGCATAAGAGAACTTTTTCCCATTTCTCTTGCTGCTCTAATCCGGATCACACAGCCTGGTTGAATTACTTCTCGATAAACTAGTTCCTCGATGGGGGGACGATCAACATAGAAGGGGGAATCTACAGGTACTGGGCCATCTGGGTATGACCAAAGATTTTCGAGTTGGTTATGGTGTTGAGTCGCAAGGGAATCTAAGGATAAAGACGGAAATAATTTTCTTTCTCCTGTGTCTAAACTCATTGAGAGAGTTTGAGAACCTTCAGTATGATTCGGTTCACTCAAGATTCCATAGTCTTCCCTGCATAATTCTAGGTTAAAGGCGCTAAAGCACAATTTCAAGGTTTTTTGATCCACGCCTGTATTCAACGACCATAATCGGTTCAGAGTTTTGGTAGATACTTTCATGCGATCGCCTAAATCTTCTAGAGTGAAGCGATGTCCATTGTTTTCTACCTTTTCCATAGCCAGAATCGCCCCTTGTAAACGCTTCAGCCCAGCGATCGTTAGGACAAGTCCCCGCCTTCGCGTGCTCTTAGATTGCTTCATATTACTAATTATTAATCTCCTTTCTTTATTTACTGTCTTAGCTATTTCCTCATTGTTTCATGTTTTTGAATGGTTATTTAACAGTTACTTACCCGTTCTAGAAGTACTCTTAGATTGGTAAAAAAATATACTTAGATTATTTTTGAGAGTTAGATGAGTGCGTATAAACAAACATAACTATATTGATTGTCATTTTTTCTCCCCTACGGAAAGACGCCGACGTTTCTGCATAAAGTATCTTTGACTACTTGTAAAGAACAAATGACAAGCCTTAATAGTTGACTTTATTTCTACCAATTTACTCAGTATTACTGAAAGATATTTTTATCTGCTATTAATCGGAATTTTGCAGTGCAGACGCATCCAACAAGGTCTAGGCGATTTATACGACGGGCTGTGATGCTAGTGCTAAAAGAGAATACCGCACTTACTCCCCTTAATTCTTTACCAAAGCCAAGGGAGACAAAGCATAGTTTTGGTCTTTGGGGTTCTTCGAGTTTAATAGTAATCAAACGGATGCAGTATTATAACACGCAGTAGGGGCGTACAGCTACCTGTACGCCCCTACTAAAGACCAATATTTAATGCAACTGAGAAACGCTACAATCTATTATCAGCAAGGGTGAGAGCGTTACCCAAATATTAGAAGAGTTCGTTGGTTAGACACTAGCTTTCCTAATATCACTCATTTATTGGCGAAAAGTTATTATTACTTACTGCCAAGTCAAGATTGTAACGCATTCAGCGTCAAACTTAGTTAAGGATTTTTTTGCCTGTCTGTGCTGCACTGTCCCCTACATCACTAGCAGTTTCTTTAGCGCCCTCTACATACCCAGATCCAAATTCTTTAAGGGCTTCTCCTGACTGTTGTCCAATCTTCTGAAGTCGTTCGCCAGGAGAACCTTCCGTTTCACGAGCATCTTTAAACCACTGCCCTACTGTTTTCGGTCTTTGAGCATCATTCTGCTCTACCTGTTCACGAACTCTCTCTTTTAAGCCTTTGTCATTTTGCCCATCACTAACATTCGTCGTCAGCACTAGAAAACCTACTATGACAACAGCCAAAAAACCTTTTATTTGAAGTCCTTTAAGCAGGGAACTGATCTGACTAATAGTCTTATAAATCAAATTTATCATGCCAATTAGCTTGTTTTTTGGAGTACAAATAAAGATTAACTATAAAAAAATAATTATCCTTCTAACAAAAGGCATATCTCAGTTATGAAAAATCTGGGATGAGACTATACCAATCATCCCCAAGCAAATCAACTAAATCAAACCATTCATAGAAGTGAAAAAGAATGTAGATACGTAGCAATGCTAGGTCTCTACAAGGGTTCTGGATAATGCATACTTAATTTTACCAGATGTGGATTAACAGCAATATTTAGTCACCCACGATATTTTTCATATATTGCTTGATTTTGGCATCACCTAATCGGTAGAAATTGGTGTACTCACTTTTGCTTATAAACAAAATTACAGCAAATCACTCAAAGTTGGTTTGTGCTTGGCTAGAGCAAAAGGTCGATAATTAGGGAAAAAAGCTGATTTTGTGTTGGAATAAGGCTTTGAAGACCATTGAGAATAATTGACGATGTGAGAAAACGGTTGAGATTAGCATAAATTTTCAAAATTTATCCGAAAAAAGGATTTTACTGCTCAATAGCAGCTTTTTTAAAAGTCTGATTCTTTATTTATAAATCATCCTTGAGATTCCTTCATCTGACAAATGTAGCACTAAATACATTTTTAATGCTACGTTTGGTTTTTAATACAAATAGAACTAAAAAAACATATATCTTTGGTTGTAGAAATTATCAATCTTAAAAGATAGATGCTTAATGGATAATTCCTAAATAGTTACTAATAACAATCAATAGTCATACGACTTTTAGGCTAGTACACTGTGGCAGAAGCTTGCCTACCTTTAACAAGTTGCTTGAACAATTTGTCTAGTTAATTGAGATGGTAGCTGGATTTCTGCTGTGCTGTACTAGAGGTATTGTTTATCTGACTGAGTAAATTTATACCGTAATCCCTAGATATTTGAAGGGTTTACAGACGAAAAACTACTCGATATTTTTCCTCAACACGAGAACTGCTTCAGGTGGAAAGCCAAAGGATGAAATACTGGATAACGAAATTAGCAATCTGTATAGTAGTACTGTATAGCTTGTTGCTATCAAATGATTATGCAAGAGCAAACCAACTTTCAAATACTTCTAATATTGATGTACAGCGATTAAATGCACTCCCAATAGTTGAAAACGTAGCAAATGCTGACAAGAATCTTGCTGAGATTAAAAAGGAGGATTTTTGCAGATTTAATGGGATTGTTAATCGGATAGATAAACTAGAGGGACTCTTCACAGTTTATTGCAGTGAGGATTCGGGAAAAGTTTTTTTAGAACTCAAGCCAGAGCAGCTAAATAAAGATTACCTAGCTATAGTGACATTGGAATCAGGCGTTGGTGAAAGTGGGATTTATAGTGGATTACCTCTCTCTGATTTTATCTTTTACTTCCAACGAGTAAATAATAGATTACATTTTGTTGTCCGTAATGTAAAATTCCGTACAGACAGTATACCAGAACAGCGATCGCTTGCTCGTTCATTTAGCGATTCAGTTCTTTATTCACTCGAAATAGCCACTATCGATCCAAAAAATCAAAATATTATAATCGACCTGAATGGACTGCTAATGCAGGATTTTCCGGGATTAACTCCTTTATTAAAATACTCTTTGCAGGCTGATTACCGCTTAGATGTACGCAAGTCATATTTTGGTGATGTTAACAGCTTCCCAGAAAATGTAGAAATTGATTCGATTTACGGTTTTTCATCACTAGAAGGCTCAAATTTAATCACCGTACCCGATAGCAGGGCACTCACTCTAAAGGTACACTATAGTTTTTCTCATCTGAGAGAAAACAATGGTTATATTCCTAGACTTGCCGATGACAGAGTTGGATATTTTACTACTGCTTTCCAAGATTTCTCTAACAATAATGCTCACGAATCTTATGTACGTTATATTAATCGCTGGCATCTAGAACCATCCAATCCTAGCGCCCCCTTATCTCCACCCAAAAAACCAATTGTGTATTGGATTGAAAATGCTGTGCCACTAGATTACCGCGATGCGATTCGTGAAGGTGTCTTGATGTGGAACAAAGCATTTGAAAAAGCCGGATTTCAAAATGCCATTGAAGTGCAGCAAATGCCAGATGATGCTAATTGGAAACCAGCAGATGTACACTACAACACTATTCGCTGGTTCAATTCTTTAGATGCAGGTTTTGCCAAAGGCCCGATGCGCGTCAACCCATTCACTGGAGAAATATTAGATGCAGATATCATTGTCGATGCCAATATGGTGCGTTTAGTTCAGCAAGAATATCATGCATTGATGGAGGCAAATTCATGTCCAGAAAAGATGAAAGGACGTGAAGACACGGGGAAATACCTGGATAGATTCTTTACGTCATCTTCCTCTGCTCTCTTTTTCTCCTCTGAGTCCTGCTATGGTATGGAGTCTTCAAATCAAGCAGCTATGGGGGTGCTGGCGTTGTCAATGTTGCCAAACACTACACCTAATAGTGAAACGATGAAGAAGTATGTGCATCAATATTTGCGTTCTCTCATCGCTCACGAAGCCGGGCACACTCTGGGTTTGCGCCACAACTTTTATGGCAGCACCATGTTAGCCCCAGAAGAATTAAATAATACTGAAATCACTCACACCAAAGGTTTAGTGGGTTCGGTGATGGACTATGTACCTGTGAATATAGCACCACAGGGAGTACAGCAAGGTGACTATTTCCCAGGAGTTATTGGGCCTTATGACGAATGGGCAATTGAGTATGGTTATAAAAGATTTCCATCAACAGCACTTGAGGTAACTATTCCAGAATCAGAAAAAAGTTTTTTAGACCAGATTGCACTAGCGTCGCCTCAACCAGAATTATCTTACGCAACTGATGAAGATATCTGGGACATCAATCCTTTAGCAAATATCTGGGATATGAGTAGTGATGTGCTACTTTACTCACAGTGGCAAATGGATAATGCTCGTTTTATGTGGCAGCGTCTTGATAAAGGTTATCTATCGAAAGGAGAAAGCTATAGTAACCTGCGCCTTAAGTTTAATAAAGTACTTAAATATTATTTTCGGAACGCCACTTTGCTTTCTAAATACATTGGTGGACAATCGTTTCGGCGTCTCCATACCAGTAATGATGCTGCTTGGGCATTTGTACCAGTTTCACTTTTAAAACAACGTCAAGCATTGACAAAGTTGCAAGAGTATGTATTTGCAGAGAATGCTTTCAGCTTTTCACCACAATTGCTCAATCAACTGGCACCGTCGCATTGGGGAGACTGGGGTAGTTCTGCACCTAATAATCGCCTTGATTATCCAATTCACGATCGCATTTTGAGTTTTCAAAGTGCGATATTGCGATCGCTATTAGACAGCGATCGCCTGAATCGGTTACAAGATATAGAATTAAAAACTCTGCCTGGAGAAGCGCTTTCCATGCCAGAACTGTTCGACACCCTGCAAACAGGCATCTGGACAGAAGTTTTCACCCCAGGAGAACCAAAGCCAATTTCTAGCATCCGCCGTTCATTGCAACGGGAACATCTGAATATTTTGTTACAGATAATGTTGGGTACTACTAATACACCTGAAGATGGTCGGACATTGGCTTGGTATGAATTGCGCCAACTGCAAAAAGCCATTGATGCCAGACTCAAACAACTTGGTGAACAGGGCATTGGCGGGGTTCCTTGCCTTGAAACCACTGCGTTAGCGCCAGCGATAGCGTACTCCTTTCCTGCAGAACGCTACGCGAACGGAGAAGCAAGCTACGCGCAGCGTCTCGTAGAGAGGAACGAGCGTCACCTAGACGGAGAAAGCCTTGATATTTACACCTTAGCTCACTTAGAAGCTTCTGGCGATCGCATTACTAAAGCATTAAACGCACAGTTACTTTCTAAATAGAGATGGGCATTGGGCATTCAAGTAATTCGTAATTCGTAATTAGTGAATTATTCTCCCACTTCCTCAAGATACCGCTGCAATAGACCAATGAAAACTTCTGGTATTTCCAAATGAGGTAATATTCCGGCATCTGCGCTCGCATAAAAATCTCGATTTTATTTTCAACGCCAAAAAAGCTAATTTTGAGACTACAATTGCTTTTTTAGAATATCTTCAGTCACAACGAAGAGGAGCAAAAGTTTTAGTTATTTGGGACGTGAAAGAAATATTATTGGCTGCGTTAGTTCTTTATGAAAACATTGATTGGCAGATTTTTTCAAAAATTATAACCAATTGCCCACAAGAACATAAGGGGCCCAAAAATATGGACGATTTTCTTTAGCTAGAATCGCAAGTTGGGCACGTTGCAGAGCTTGGGCTTTAGTTACTCGAGCATTCAATTGTCGGTATAATTCACCCATAAAGTCGCTAGTATATTCATCATCTACTGTCCACAAAGTTGCTAGGGTACTGCGTGCGCCCGCCCATATTGCAACTCCAGCTAATCCCAAAGCAGCTCGTTTATCGCCTGTGGCAGTTTTACAAGCACTAAGGACGAGTAATTCAATTGTTCCTCGTCGGCTTTCACCCCTAGCTCGAAGTAAATTATCTAACTCTCTAGCCTTCAGTAAGCTATCCCAGGTAAGAATATAGGTTTGTTCAATGTCTGAACTAAATTGCCCATGAGTAGCTAGATGCACTACTGAAAAGGGAGTAGATTGAATTTGCTTTTGCAGATTAGCTTTAGTAAACTCTTGATTTAAAAGTTCTTTACTTGATTTAACTTCAGATTGGACTAGTTTTAATTCCTGTGTAACATTTGAGAGTTCGGGAAATGATTTACCTTCAATCAAGCGTTCTTGCTCAACCCCAGCAATTAAAGCGTTTAGCCGCACGTTATGTAAAGGCTTAGGATCGAGGAGTTGTAGTCCGGGCATTAAAGAAATAGCATACTTTTCTATCAGATATTTCTGCTGTTGGCGATCATAAAGAATCGCCATTGGAATATTTCGCAAAGAACCATCCAGCACAAACACTAAGGATGTGATATCTGCATTTCTTAAATCTGATTCTATAGGTTTAATTAACCAGTCATATAACTGTTGCGAATGCTGCTTAACATCAGGCTCCCGGCTAGCAATGGGTAAATCTTTTCGTAGTTGTTCTACAACGTTTTCTAATACATCTTTAGGGACTTTAGTTGTTTTACGGTAGATTGCATCTTGCCCTGGCAACCTAGTAATAATTTCCAGTCGATTATCTAAAATAATTGGATAGATAACAACTGTAGATTTTTCCTTTTCGACTAATTTATCAAGGTCAACTCTTGGTAATAGGCAAGGCGAACGAAAGAAGTTATCTAATTCTGCTAACTGGAGAGATTCAATTACCTGACGGGCTTGAACGAGATTATCTGGCTTTTGAAGAGTATTTTCCTGAAGTTGCAGCAGTAAATCAACGTACTGTCGATATACGGGTTCTACGCTTTCGCGGAAAGAAAATTGTATGTCAGGATTAATCGCAACTAAATCATTGCGTAGAGATTTGAGAGCATTATAAGCTCGATTATAAGCATCTGTTGCTGGTAGGATATTGGATTGCTTTTGCAGTATGCGTCCCATTTGCCAATGCCATTGATAGGCAATGTCTTGAGCATCAAGAAATTCAGCTTTCACCAAGGCTTGTTGTGTAAGGCTTTTAGCATCGGCTAGCTGTCCGCTTTGTTCGTATAAACCACCAAGAGTACCAAGGGCATAAGACTCAGTTCGTTCATCTTTTAAACTCTTAGCTACTTGGACAGCTTGCGCTAGCATTTTAGCAACATCTTTTGGCTGAACTTCGTTCTGTATCATTTTGCTCAGACTTTGGGCAAAGTTAATTCGGTAGTTAACAGCTGTTCGACTTGGAGGTAAACTGTCTATCTGAGACTGAATTTGAGGTAATAATGCCTTTGCTGTGCTAAATTGCTCTTGCTCGACCAATAGTCTTAATAAATTTAGTTGAGCTAAAAGACGTACAGTAGGTTTTGCAGATGCAACTAGAGCTGCCTGTTGATAGTATTGAATTGCTGTTTGAGTCAAATCCTTAGCGCTGCTTGAATTACCCAAACTAAATTGAGCGTAGATTTGAGCGCGGGCTGTATTACCTAAACTAATTAAAGCATTACTTTGAGCGATCGCATCTTTTACTTGTCTAGCCACAGAATAACTTTCTTCTAGAGTTTTGTACGAATCGTCTAAATAACCCAAACTTCGCAGGACATTTCCTAAGCTATACAATCCTGTCGCTTTAACAGGAGAGTCTGGTTGTTTTTGGAGAATTTCTCGGACTGAGGTTAAGGTTTTATCTGCTTGGAGATAATTTCCCAAAGCTTGCATTGCTTGGGCTTGCTTAATGCGATTGCGAACCAGTGCAGATATATCATCTAAGCGTTGATAAATTTTAGCTGCTGATTGCCAAGTACTTAAGGCTGCTTCATTTTGCCCCTGTGCTAATTCCAGTCCACCTCGAACATCTAAAGCTTGGGCAAAGACTTGTGAAGAATCCGCATCTTTGAGAGATTGTAATAGTTTAATACTTTGGGCGATCGCTTCAGCTGCCTCTTGCCATTGTCCTAATTGCTGGTAGGCTAAAGAAAGATTACTTAAAGCTATAGCTTCATTCAATACATCATTAGTAGCTTTAAATTTAGCTACTGCTTTTTTGAGAAGTTGTACCCCTTCTATAAACTGTCCGGCTTCATAAAGTGCTTGACTTTGCTGTACTAAGCTAGAAGTCTGGGTTGGGTTGACAGCAGGTGTAGTTGCTAAAACAGAATCAAATCCAACTTTAGATTTTGCAAATCCTGCTGTTAAATAATTAAATGAATCAAAAAAATATGGTAAAAACGCACAGAGTAATACAGTCAATAATGCTAGAAAAAATTGCTGAAAAAATTTCATATAATTTTTAAACTTACTTTTTTACAGCAGTTTTCATGTATTTGAACCACATCTGTCGTAGGGACGCAAGGCCTTGCGCCCCTACCGCGTGGTCTATTTACCTGAAAATAGCTGTAAATAGTATAGCTGTAGTCACATAGGTTAGGACATTTGAAAGCGTGAAAGTTAGGAATAGTAATAGTTTCACCTCCTACCTTCAGCCTCCTGCCTCCTGCTATATTTAATCCTTATAATTAGTGAGAATACAAACCAGATATAACTCTCTGTAACTCTGCAATTTTGTGTGAAATTAAAACGGATTATATTGTACAAAAAAATATAAACCGTTTTCTTGCCATGTATTGCTTTGAGTTTGAGTATCAACAGAAACTAAAGGGATACTCCACTCAACACCAGCAGTAAAGTTATTACCCTGTAACCAACGTAAACCCAAACCAACAGAAGCTAGAGTGTTAGTATTATTTTCATCTCTACTGGAAGAATTATTCCAAGCTGTGCCAACATCACTAAAGGTCGTAACTTGCAGAACTCCATTCCATTGTGGTACACGGGCAATTGGTAGCCGGAACTCAACAGAAGCAAGAGCGCCATTATCTGTCAACAGTAAATCTTGACGATATCCTCGTACACTATTTATACCACCCAAACCAAATTGTTCTGAAGCTAAAAGCTCTGTAGAAGCTAATTGCACATTACCACGGATTAATAGTAGAGTATCAGGAGCTAAAAGGCGTACCCATTGCGCCTGTCCTCGCCAAGCGAAAAAGCGGCTGTCAGGTTCGGTATCATTAATTGTGGCATTGAATGCACCAATTCCCAGACTAAATTCAGAGCGAGCGGCAATGACTTCTTGGCTATTGCGACTCGTCCATTCTTGAAAAAAACGCAATGCAGATACTCTGGTGCGTCCTTCTTTATCAGCCCCTGGTGAAAGTTCAGAAAGAGGAACCTCATTCTCTTCTAGTAAAGAGGAGGAAATATCACTTTCTCTGCGAAAAGCGGTTATCCCAAGAACGAATTCTTGGTTAGGAGTTTGCACTAGAGGTTGGCGGAATGTCAGTTCGTAATATTGGGAAGCTGATTCAATATTTAATCTATTGAAGGGACGTTCAATGACATCAGCTGATGTAGTACCATAACTGAAGGTGAGAGTACCATTGCGGGGATTGAGAGGTAAGCTGTAGCTGGTATCTATAGTGTTACTGCCGTCGGTATTGCTATATGTTAACGATATACTATCTCCGAATCCGAGTAAGTTAGCTTCGTTTATTTGCAGTTGGCGTCGGAAACTACCAACACTAGGTGAACGACCATTATCCAAGACTGTTTGTATATTGAATGAATCAGCCTCTGTTATTTTAATAGCCAGTAAATTAGCACCAGTACGTGAGCCAGCAGACAGTTCAGCCGAGATATTTTTAATTAAAGGATTGAGTCGCAATAATTGTAGTGACTCTAATAGGCGTTTTTGATTCAAAGGAGTGGATGCGCCCAAAGCTATACGGCTGCGGATATAATTTGGGTTGAGTCGCTTAGTCCCAGTTATTTGGATATCTTCTAATTTCCCTTCTATTACCTGGATTTGGACAACACCGTTGTTAGCAAAAGTTTGTTCAGGAATATAAGCCCCAGACGTAACGTATCCCTCTTGAATATAAAGTTCGATAATTTTGGAACGAGCTTCTAACAATTGTGCAAATGTTATCAACTTGTTCGTAAAGGGAGCAAGTATCTCAGTCAACTTTTTTCGACTGAATACTGTACTGCCAATGACTTCAAACTGTTTAACAGTGAAGATTTGCGATCTCTCCAGGAGTGGTTCATCTGGTAATGGTTGTGGTTGTTCAGGTTGAAGTAATTCAGATGGAGGTGGAAGTTGGGGTGGTGTTAGTGGTGTTGGTGTTTTGGGTGAGGGTGGTTGGACATCCTGCGGTGGCGGAAGCTGCGGAAGCGAAGGAGAATTGTTTTGGGATGGTTGTACGCGATTGAGTGTCTGTGCCTTGCTGGGTGTAGTTATCAGGCTGTTGAACAACATCAGCAAGCAGGACACTATCAAAATATGAGTAACTTTAGCTACCATGACACTGAATAGGGTTGTGTCTGAAAGTGTAGGGTGCGGCAGATGAATTAGCACTCAAGACTATTTTTCCTTTGGCGTTTAGCGTCGCACCTGTGGCTTCAATAATGCGTTTGGGAGTGGAGGTAGTTGGTTTACTGGTGGTAACAGGTGGTATGGAACGATTGTTGTGAGTGGGTTTAACAGATACCCAATCGATTTGAGGCATATCAGGAGTGAGAATGTCTTGGGGATTAGGTGGTAAACCGCCGCGTCCTGTGATGACAAATCGGTTTTGGGCATAATCTGGACTGTAGCAAGTTTGTGCTACTTTAGTGTCAACTGGTATTGTTGGCAATTCCACTAAGCCACTGTTGGGGTCAATCTCAGGTGTAATTAGCTCTACAGTGCCTTGTGTACTAAATACTGAACTAGCAGTGATATCGCTTGTTTGTGGGTTTTCTTTGTCTCGGAACTCGATACCATAAATGCCAGTGGCTTGAATATCCACTCTGCCACCATTGCCTGTAAAAGCATTGGCAGTGATGTCACTATTTTCACTAGGCACAGCGAGGATGAAGCCATTAGGGGCATTGATGGTGATATTGCCACCATTACCACCAAACTGCTCAATGCCAGCAGTGCTGGTGATTTGACTGCGATCGCGTAATAATAACTCTTGCAGATTGAGAGTGATATTACCACCAGTGTTACTACGAGTTGCAGCAGAGATTGTACCTCGATCTAATGTAAGGAAGCCTGCGGTCAATTGGATATCACCGCCAGTACCTTCTCCCTGACTGTCAACGGCAATTGCAGCACCATCTCGAATTGTTATGATTCTCGGATCGATGATAATATTACCACCATTACCAATAGAACCTTCACTGGTACTGGCAAATAGACCAGTTTTTGAACCAGAGAGGGTAATGTTGTTTTTGATCTTGAATATAATATTACCAGCGTCGGATTCACCTGAAGTTTTGGTGGATACTTGACCACCATTGCTAGCCTCAAAAGTGTTAGCAGTAATGTCGATAATGCCTGCATTCCCTTTTCCTTCAGTACTGGCATTAAGTTCCGCACCATTGGTAACTGCTAATGAACCTGTCTTAATTAATATACCTCCGGCATTGCCCTGTGCTCCAGAGATGACTCGGCTGTATACCCCAGAGTTGACTGGGCTGTATGTCCCACCGTCATAAGCTCCTTCACCATCAAACTTGATAGCATCTGTAGCTTCAATGGTGACAATGCCTGCATTCCCTTTTCCTAACGTACTGGCATCAAGTACGGCACCATTGGTCACTTCTAGTGAGCCTGTGTTAATCGATACACCTTTGGCGTTGCCCTCTGCTCCATAGAAGACTCGGCTATATGCCCCACTGTCAAATCCATCCTTGCCTTCACCATCAAACTTGACAGCATCTGTAGCTTTAATGGTGACGCTGCCTGCATCCCCTTTTCCAAAGGTACTGGCACTCAGTAGGGCACCATTGGTTACTTCTAGTGAGCCTGTTCTAATCAATACACCTCCGGCGTTGCCCTCTGCTCCAGAGTTTACTCGGCTGTACGCTCCACTGTCAGATCGATTATTAGCTTCACCGTCAAACTTGATAGCATCTCTAGCAAAAATGTTGACAATGCCTGCATCCCCTTTTCCAACCGTACTGGCACTCAGTACGGCACCATTGGTCACTTCTAGTGAGCCTGTTCTAATCAATACACCTCCGGCATTGCCCTCTGCTCCAGGCTTGACTTCGCTGTATGCACCACTGTCAAATTCATACTTACTACCTTCACCGTCAAACTTGATCGCATCTCTAGCAAAAATGCTGACACTGCCTGCATCCCCTTTTCCAAACGTACTGGCACTCAGTTGGGCACCATTAATCACTTCTAGTGAGCCTGTTCTAATCAATACACCTCCGGCGTTGCCCTCTGCTCCAGGCTTGACTTCGCTGAATGCCCCACTGTCAAATTCATACTTACTACCTTCACCGTCAAACTTGATCGCATCTTTAGCAAAAATGTTGACAATGCCTGCATCCCCTTTTCCTTCAGTACTGGCATCAAGTCGGGCACCATTGGTCACTTCTAGTGACCCTGTTCTAATCAATACACCTCCGGCGTTGCCCTCTGTTCCAGAGTTGACAACTCGGCTGTATGCACCACTGTTAAATCTATCCTTGCCTTCACCATCAAACTTGACAGCATCTGTAGCTTTAATGGTGACGCTGCCTGCATCTCCTTTTCCAAAGGTACTGGCACTCAGTAGGGCACCATTGGTTACTTCTAGTGAGCCTGTTCTAATCAATACACCTCCGGCGTTGCCCTCTGCTCCAGAGTTTACTCGGCTGTACGCTCCACTGTCAGATCGATTATTAGCTTCACCGTCAAACTTGATAGCATCTCTAGCAAAAATGTTGACAATGCCTGCATCCCCTTTTCCAACCGTACTGGCACTCAGTACGGCACCATTGGTCACTTCTAGTGAGCCTGTTCTAATCAATACACCTCCGGCATTGCCCTCTGCTCCAGGCTTGACTTCGCTGTATGCACCACTGTCAAATTCATACTTACTACCTTCACCGTCAAACTTGATCGCATCTCTAGCAAAAATGCTGACACTGCCTGCATCCCCTTTTCCAAACGTACTGGCACTCAGTCGGGCACCATTGGTCACTTCTAGTGAGCCTGTGGTAATCGATACATCTCTGGCTTTGCCCCTTCCGTCTTTTTCTACTATGTTACTAACGGAACTGTTATCCAAGGCGACAGTATCGGTAGCATTAATTTTAATATCTCCTGCTGTAGCCGTTGCTGTACCCAAACCTGACTTAATCCCAGCAACAAGTTGACTTTCTTGTTTTAAATCTAAATTCCGAGCATTGACTGTAATTGAGCCTCCTCCACCAGCACTCACATCCACAACTGCACCATTACTCAAAGAGATATCGGCTGTTGGTACACCATTAGGGACACTCAAACTCAGGTCTTGACTATCAACATTTAATCCCACAGTCCCATTACCAGAGACTCCTGCCAATTCCACTAGCCCACCTAAAGCATTCAACGAGCCACCATCAAGGACGATATCTCCACCCACTAACAATAAACTTCGCCCATCTGGCACTCTCAGCCCTTTGAGATTATTTCCCGCATCGCTGGTTGACTTGTTCTCAATTCTGGCAGCTTGCAGTTGATTGAAAAATAGTGCAGAAGGATTGATTGCTAGTAACTCAGAGGGAGGTTGGGGATTGGTGGCGCTGAAGGTGCTACCATCATTCCATTTGAAACTGCTGGCTGTGGTTGCTAAAAATGAACCACCAATATCTAATCGTGCATTCGCTCCAAAGATAATGCCATTGGGATTAAGCAGAAATAGGTTAGCTGTGCCGTTGGCTCGGATTAAGCCATTAATATTGGAGATAGATCCACCTGTTACTCTAGTAATGATATTTTGAATATCCAAAGCATTATTAAAAGAAGCAGTGCCACCAGTAGGCACAGAAAACTCGCTAAAGCTGTGAAACAAATTACTTCCTGCTTGCGTTCCTCCAGTGATATTAAAGGTGTTTCCATCCCTGGCAACGCTAGAGTTATTAGGTAAGGTGTTATCTGGAGTAATTTGGGCAAAAGTATGCTCTTGCAAACAAGAAATTAACACACTTCCCACCATCAAACTACTACACCAACTCCGCCAATCTGGAGTTTTTCTTAACATAATAATCCTTATAAATTAGTAACTATAAGCAAGCAAGATGCTGCCAAAATATGAGTAACTTTAGCTGCCATGACACTGAATAGGGTTGTGTCTGAAAGTGTAGGGTGCGGCAGATGAATTAGCACTCAAGACTATTTTTCCTTTGGTGTTTAGCGTCGCACCTGTGGCTTCAACAATGCGTTTGGGAGTGGAGGTAGTTGGTTTACTGGTAACAGGTGGTATGGAACGATTGTTGTGAGTGGGTTTAACAGACACCCAATCGATTTGAGGCGCATCAGGAGTGAGAATGTCTTGGGGATTGGGTGGTAAACCGCCGCGTCCTGCGATGACAAATCGGTTTTGGGCATAAGTAGGACTGTAGCAGCCTTGAGCTACTTTGGTGTCAACTGGTATTGTTGGCAATTGCACTAAGCCACTGTTAGGGTCAATATCTGCGGTGTTGAGTTCTACAGTGCCATTAAGCTGAGGACTTTCCCCAGTAGCAGTAATGTCACTTGTGCTATCAGATGGCACATCTCGAAATTGTGTGCCAAAAATACCGATTGCATTGATTCGCACACTCCCGCCACGGAAGTTTTCAGAATCAGCACGAATGTCGCTGTTTTCCGATGGTACAGCGATGATGAAACCATTTTTAGCATCAATGATAATATTGCCACCAGTGATATTGTCTCCACTAGCGTTAGTAGTGATACTACTACCACGACGCAGTAGCAATAGGGGTGAATTGAGAAAGATATTTCCCCCTCCGCCAGTAGTATCAGCGTTAATTTTAGTAGCGTTGTTCAACACAATAGAGTTAGCATCTACAATTATGTCACCTGCCTTCGCTTTTCCACTAGAACTAGCAAACAAGCCGGTGTTAATGCGATCATCAGTAGAAGTACCAACTACTTGTACACTATTAGCACTGACAGCCAAATTCCCTCCCTTACCTGCACCAATTGTGCCAGTATAAATAAATGCCCCATCTTGAATTAGTAATTCACGAGTGTTAATCCTCAAGTCTCCTCCATCCCCTGTACTTCCTTGGTCAGCGCCAGCAGACAAAAAGCTACCAGTGCGACCATCCCTGGAGCGACCAATCACTTGTACACTATTAGCAGTGACAGCCAAATTCCCTCCCTTACCTGCACCAAATGTACTGGCATTAACCTCTGCTCCATCTCGAATTAGTAATTCACGAGTGTTAATTATCAAGTCTCCTCCATCCCCTGTACTGCCTCGGTCAGCGCTAGCAAACAAGCCAGTGCTAATGCGACTATCAGTAGAACTATCAGTCACTTGTACACTATCAGCAATGACTTGTACACTATCAGCAGTGACAGCCAAATTCCCCCCTTTACCTGCACCAAATGTGCTAGCACTAACCTGTGCCCCATCTCGAATTAGTAATTCACGAGTGTTAATCGTCAAGTCTCCTCCATCCCCTGTACTGCCGCCTAGGTTAGCTTGAGTAGACAAGATGCTGAAGCCCCCAATCACTTGTACATTATCAGCAGTGACAGTCAAATTCCCCCCCTTACCTGCATTAAATGTGCCAGTACTAACAAATGCCCCATCTCGAATTAGTAATTCACGAGTGTTAATCGTCAAGTTACCTGCATTACCAATACCTTGAGATTGAGCTGCCAAGGCGCTGTATCTACCATCACTGGAGCGACCAAACACTTGTACGCTATCAGCAGTGACAGCCAAATTCCCCCCCTTACCTGCACCAATTGTGCTAGCACTAACCCTTGCCCCATCTCGAACCAGTAATTCACGAGTGTTAATCGTCAAGTCTCCTGCATTCCCTTGTCCATAAGTTGAGGCAGCAAGTGCGCTATCTCTTAATGACAATGAACCAGAATTTATAGTAATGTTGCCCCCATTGCCAACTGTCCCAGGTTCCACCCGGCTGAAAATCCGACTAAGAGAACCATTTTTCTCCCCAGCAATGTCAACTTTCCCAGTAACATTCACATTGACATTCCCCGCATCCCCCTGTGCTGCTGGTTGGGTAGCAGATGCTTCACGAGTAGCAGTTTGCAATCGAGCGCCATCAATTAGTAATAGTGTTGCAGCATTGATGTCGATATTGCCTCCTTTACCTACACCCCCTGCTTCCACCGTGCTGAGGATGGTAGCATCTGCAAGAGAAACAGCATCTTTTGCACTCACTGTCACATTTCCCGCATTCCCTTGTCCAAATATTAAGGCAGCAAGTCCAGCGCCATCACTTAGAGAGAATGAACCAGAATCAATAGTAATGTTACCCCCATTACCTTTTGAACTAAAATCCACATTATTAAAAACTAGGCTCCCAGATGAAACTTTGATTTCCCCAGTAGCATTAAGCGTAATATCTCCTGCAACAGTTTTAGATGTCCCCAAACCTTCCCCAATACCAGCACTTAAAGTACTTCCTTCCAAAATATTTAGATTCTTGGCATTGACTGCAATATTACCGCCACCAGCAGCTTCTACAAAAACACCAGCGCTATTAGTCAAAGATATATCTGCTCGCGTCACATTCTCAGGAAATCTTAAACTAAGATTATCACCATCTAACAAGAGCAAGACAGTACCAGGTTCGCTCAATCCTCCCAACTCAACTCGTCCACCACTAGCATATAATTGTCCTGTATCCATGCTGACATTACCACCCACCAACAGTAAACTTTTGCCATCTGGTACTCGTAAACCATATGCATTCAAGCGTGCTGGATTTATTCCTGCGTATGCTATTGAATTATTTTGAATTGGCGCAGTAGCAATTTGATTGAATAAAAAAGCCGAAGGATTTACTGTTAGCAACTGTGGAGTATTCGGATTAGTCGCACTAAAAAAACCTCGCTCACTAAATCCAATTGCATTAGCTGTAGTTCCAACAAAAGAACCACCAATATCTAGCCTCGCCCCCTGACCAAAAATAATACCCGAAGGATTTATTAAAAATAAATTAGCTTTACCATAAGCGCGAATTAATCCATCTATTTTAGAGAATGAGCCACCTGTTACTCTAGTAATAATGTTTTGAATATCTCCTGCATTATTAAAAGAAGCAGTACCACCAGGAGAAACAGAAAACTCTCTAAAGCTGTGAAACAAATTACTTCCTGCTTGCGTTCCTCCAGTAATATTAAAGGTATTACCTTCTTTTGCAACGCTAGAGTTATTAGGTAAGGTATTATCTGGGGTAATTTGAGCAAAAGTATGCTCTTGCAAAGAAGCAATTAACACACTTGCCACTACCAAACTACTACACCAACACCGCGAATTTTGAGTTATTCCTAACATAACACCCTCAATAAATCAGTAAATGCATCGTGTGACTAGTCTTATTTTTCCAAGTTGTAATCCTGTACAATTGGCTCTTGAGCAATGTCTTGCAAGCCAACTACATTTAATAAGTCAACCCAATCTTGATTAAGAGTTGCATTCTGCGGATTGGTGCGGCGTTGTTGACCTAAATTAGTTAGGGCATCGTACCAAATATTATTGGCACTATAGACAATGTACTCTTTTGGTTTTGCTGACTTTAACTGACTATCAAGAGCCTCTGTCAGCACTTGCCTTTGCACAAACCCATCTACATAAAAATTGTCAGATGTTTTTTCTACATCGCCACAATAAATATGAAAGTACCAATGATATTCCTTATCTACTTTTAAAGAATATTGCGGTTGTGCTGGCAAAGTAATGCTAACGATCCCCGGTTTTTCAGACAGAGTAAGAGGTATTCGATAGACATTCTGTGCATCTTTACCATCTAGCACTTGCAACACAAACTCTCCAGAACGCATGGTTTCAGGTAGTTGGGGAACATAAAACCAAAAAGTTGGATTTTCTGCAACTGTTGATGCCAAGACTGATTTTCCTGCATCACCAGGTACTAAAGCAGTAAGACGTGTGAGATTCTTAGGACACTCAGGACTCCGCCCAGCCCCTGCTCTGCGCCGACCTGTGGGTGCGCCGTTTCTCGGCAATTTCGGTTGCTTAAAAGATTGGAAGGGCGAATTTTTAACAGTGTTTGGAATCGAATTTGTCTGTTGTGCCTGCACTGATGGTGAGTAACTCATCAAACTAATAAATATTAAAGGAATTATGCAAGCACGTTGAATTGGTTGGTCAATAAATTTTTTAATCACGATCAAAATTTAATTGTTTTCTCTTACGAAGATGTGAACGTCTAAACCATGAGATTACCATTACTTGGGTAGCTAGTAACGCTAATACTGAGGGGATAAATGGCACCCATCCAGCTAGTGTAAAAATACCAAAACATAACCCAAACACTGTTAAAAGTGTGACTATCACCGCTAGTCCCAGGTGCGACGATTTTGAATAATACCACGCTGTAATACCTCCTACTAATGACCATCCCCATATCCAAAGTGCCTCCATCCATCCAGACCACCACCACAATAAAGGTCTGTGGTCTAAAACTGCACTGAGGATTTGACTTAGCATCTGCGCCTGTACAAACACCCCCGGTGTTTGCTTTTGCTTCGGTTTGGCATTGGAACTGAAAGGTGTTTTCCAATAATCAATTGTATTGGTGGGGGCAGAAAGACCAATCATTATAATCCGGTCTTTGAGTAATTGAACTGATTCTAAGGGGATATTTTCATCTAATACATCTCTCAAACTAACTTGTTCAGCAATTTTTTCCACAGAGTCAAGAGAACGATAATTCAACAATATTTGATAACCAGATGCATTCACTTTTTGATAACCACTAGTGTGTTCGTTTAATTGCTTAAATACAACGTTACCAATTTGTAAATAACCGTCTTTTCTATCACTTGATGTTTTACCTTCTTTATCTAAATAATGAAGTGCTAGTTGTAGACTAAAAGCGTATTCTGTGGTACAAAGAGATTTTGGGGAAGGAGTCAAATGTAAAAGCTGGCGACGAACAATATCTTCATCATCTGCAACAAAATCACTAAAACTTAAGCGTTCTCTTGAAACTCCAACAGGTGGCGGAATACCATCACTATCGCCATCATCATCAGTAGTAGCAACTTTGCACACTAAAAATAGACGATTATCTTGCTGAAAATGAGTAGCTAAATCGGGATATTTGGGATCTACAATTTTATTACGATGAATATCTAAACCGATAGTTCGTGGTTGATATTTATTTAATTTATCTAATAGTTGAGCAAGGGCTTGATCAGATAATGACCATTGCCTTTGCATTCCTTTTTTGTCTTGATACTGGATATCTGCTTCATCAATTGTAATAATTAAAATCCGCTCGTCAGGTTTTTCGGTGACAAGTTGCGATCGCAACTGCGTAAAATGGTCAAAAGCCTGTAGTTCCGATGTTTGCAGATAACCCCCATACCGCACTCCCATGACTAAACTTGTTATCAACAAGCTTGCCAGCAATATTACTAAAACACTCTTAGTCGCGATCATCTTTCGGTGCGACTGCCAAATCATTGGCGCTGACAAGGGATTTTGGCAAATTACTGGCAACCAAGTTGCACAAGGATATTTATCTTCTATTCCTTCCAGCCTTTTTCGCGCCTCGCGCAGTGCAGAGTATAGTGATTGTCCGCTAGAAAATTCACCTAAAAAATGTTTTAAAAATTCCTGTGCTACCAAGTCCGGGACTGGTTCGCGCATCACAATGACTTGGGGAATATGTAAATCCTCTAACGCTTCTGCTAAACCTAAGCCATCGCAAGAATTGAAAATTGCTAAGTGCAATCCGCTTTCAATTGCTTTCTTAAGTCCATGTTTTAAATTATCTAGAGTAATTGTCGTAGTTTGATTAATTTGCAGAACTCCTCTTTCTTGACTAGAACTATGTCCAGCAAAAAATAGAATATTCCAACCTTTGCCCCAAAGTTCGTTACTTAACTCTTTTCGTTGTGGTTCAATTAAGAAATTTATTTGAGCTTGGTTTGATAATTTCTCTAATAAATACTTATCTTTACTAATATCAATTCCTTGATGATTGCCAAAAACCGCTAGAATTTTGACTTTTTTTTCTTGAGTATATATTTTATTTGGTCTTTGTGGTTCTAAGAGACTAAGTGCAACTTCAGCATTCGGATAATCTTCAAAAAAGCTCCATAAATGCCAAGGAAGTCGTCGTAATAAGCTATCAGAAGTTGCAATTATAAAGCAAATTTCTTCATTTGGATTTAATTGCGTACGTAATTTTTGGTCTATTTTGCGAAACTGCTCCGAATTGAGCCAAATATTGATTCTAGATGATAATTGCTGACATAAATCGTTAAATTCCAACTCCGAAAAATTTGTGATATCACTATCTTCGATTTCCAGACGTATCCACCATCCATAGTGACGGTAAAGAGCCGAATATAGTATTTGCCAATTTCGATAAAGTTGAGAAATTTCTGGTGCTGGTGGTAAACTCCCGCGAAATTCCATCGCACGTGGGTCATTTATTAACCCAAGTTGAACCGTGACATCAGGAAAACCTTTATGGAGGTCGCCCTTACCTAAATTCAAGACAACTAACTTACTCATTACACTCCTACAAAAAAGTGTCAGATGACAAAAGTTTCCTTAATTGTAAAATTACCATCAGACACTTGAATATTAAAGCTTTCTCCAGAATCCCCTCGAAATCGTTTTAATTGAATAAAGTTATCATTGCTTCGTGATACAACTTCTTGAAGAATCTCTCCAGATTCTGCTTGTAAATTAAGTCTCAGATTAGATGGCAAATAAGTTTTTTCGCCCATTGGATGTAGCTGTACTAGTACTTCTACTTTTTGTTCGGGTAATGGTGCGATCGCTACTATTAACGCTAGTGGTTCATTTCCCACTTTTAGTCCTAAATCTATTATTCTTGCTCGTACCACACTAGTTCTACTGAAAGATGAAACACTTCTTAACGCAAACTTTTTCTCATCTATATTGTTGAAAACTTCTTCTAAAGCTATCCAACTATTTTCAAACAGATTTTCAAACCATTGACCTAAGTTTACTCGTGTCTGCCTAGCACTGAGTGCAGGGTGAGCAACAGCGTCAGGAATACAATCAAAAAGGAAATTAAGGGGTTTGAGGCTTGTTAGTGGTATTTGCTCACAAGCAGAAGAACTAGGAACTGTTCTTACAAATCCTAGCAATTGCACTTCATTTAGGCGTTCATTAAATTGGACAGCCACATAACCAATCCTATTTTTCATAACTTCTGGGGGTAAATAAATTGTCGTTTCTCCAGGTTGAACTGGACGACACTCTAACTTACCAATGTTAGGAATAACTAAATCAGCAACATCAAATAAAGCTTGTTTCAGGGGATGCCAACTATCACCTTTCTCTAAAGCAGTATCAATATGCAACCATTTCAAGTAACTGTAAACAGCATAAACTGCTAGTGTATTTAAATAGATTTGTTTACCTTTTTGAGGTGTAGTTTGTTCAACAGCAAACTGGCGGGCGATCACATGAGCTTCTTGTCCAAGTGGAATTTTTAAATAAAGCGTTTCTGTGCTACTCATGGTTGTGGTTGTTAATTAGATTCATATCCAAGTTTAATTGCAACTTCTTGCAGGAGCGGTATTGCTTTTAATTTCCAATGAGATACTAGAGTTTGGTAATTGATTTGGCTCTCACGAGCAATATCAGCAAGTGTATCTGGTGGGTTATTAAAGATGAACAGCAATCTTTGGCTTAGTACTTGACAGTTGCATTCCGGATGTTTACGAGGATAACAATTTCGTAGTTGCTTGTCTGGGTCTTGCTCAATGTAAAGTGCCAAGTTGCTTACTAAACGTTGTTGTGACTGCTGCTGTAAATTTTCCAGATAAATTTCTAGTCCGCTCAAAATATATGGATTAGATGGTGTTCCTAATAATTGTCCTTGTTCTGACACTCGTTCTAACCAAGTTGTTATTTCTGCATCCGTATCAAAAATGCTTTCATCCAAGGATAAATGAAACTTTTTTCTCCAAGGGGGAGATGATGGATTTAAATCTTTGACACGCCAGTAAAGGTAGCTTTTGAGCCATTTGGTTAAATCATCTCGAACTGAAGATGTACATGGCTGAAAGTTTCTAATATTTTGGCTGAACCACTCCAAAGTTTGGTTTAGGGCATCTAAAAAATAATCGGGACAGTCCATGCTTGAGTATTTTCTAAATTCTGGTAGTCCCTGAATTAAAATCAGAAGCCGACTCATAGCCTTTCGCCATTCTCGGCTGCCATCTGGGTGTTGGCACACTGTTGCAATCAATTGGCGCAGGCGTTCATCCCGATCGTCCATAAAGCTTTAACCAAAAAAAGTACAGTAGACACGAGACAGCAGTACAGTTATAAGCATTGCTTTTGACCTTACTTGTATATCAGTTAAAAATCAGAAAATTATGAAAACTTTGGAATGGTACTTGCAGAGATATGAGTGATGCAGAAATTATGACAACGGTAATAACTGTGGCAATATTCTTTGATGGCAGTCAGAGTCAAGTTTGCAATGTTTCTTAAAAGACTGTCATATTTTTTATATGTCTCGTGATTTACATAACAAACAAGAATTACACGTAGGAAGAATGTTGATGAACAATTTCTTCTTTCATAACTAGCTGATTATTCACTGAATATAAAAGTATAGGCTCGATCTCGAAAGGAAATTTCAAATACTGATCACGATCAATCCCAGCCAGACCACTGGCACAGAATGCGTAACAACAATGGCGATCGCTATTAGCCTGTAGAAATCTACCGAGCCATAAATACCTATTCTATCTTTAATGCGTTAAATGTACGTGTTTTCAATCCAATTTGAGATGGGCTTACTCTAAATCTCTAAATATAAGAGGTTTCAAGTAATTAAATTCTATTAAATGATAACTCTATTAAATATTAGAAAATAAAATGGCCAGTATTTTAGTAATTGATGCTGAAACTAAAACTAAAAACCTTTTAATGGAATGCTTAGAAACAGCAGGTTTTGAGGTGGTTGGCACAAATAATGATATTATTCATGTTCAGCTAGCACAAGATAAATTGTCTACCACTGAAGAAAGTACAAAATCAAATACTCTAGGAACGTCCATATTTCCATCTGTTCCCCGACTACGTAAGGTTTTCGAGTTCATTGAATTGAATTATCATCAATCTATTAACTTGAAACAAACAGCTCAAGCAGTCGGTTATTCCTCAGCTTACTTAACTGATATAGTACGAAGACTTACTGGAAAAACGGTAAATGATTGGATTATCGAGCGTCGGCTGGCAGAAGCAAGAGCTTTACTTTTATCAACTAAAGACTCTGCTAATCAGATTGCTTTACAGGTCGGCTATCAAAATATTAATCATTTTTATTGCCAGTTTCGTGATTACCATAAAAATACTCCTCATGCTTGGAGAAAGGCACAGCGTTGCCAACTTATTCAAAACTAAATATTACAAATGTTATAACAGCATAGCAGGCTAAACAAGTC
This sequence comes from Nostoc sp., assembly GCF_036917555.1. Lineage (GTDB taxonomy): Bacteria > Cyanobacteriota > Cyanobacteriia > Cyanobacteriales > Nostocaceae > Nostoc. The sequence goes on from NZ_JBALDD010000049.1 coordinate 44,025, forward strand.
TTAAGTTTTAGATTTACCGACTATGAATAAAAAGCAGCAGCAGTAGTGTGTAATGGTCACTTACTGGTGCTTATTTATAGAGTATTTTCACATGAATACAATCTAAAAATAATTAACTACTAATTATATGATTATCAAAAAATAGTTAATTAACAATCTATTTTATTAAAGATATTATTGATATTAGGAAATCACGAAAGAGTTAGTCAAAAAGCTAACTCTTGCATTTCTTATCAAACTACTTAATGTTCATAGGGAAATATCATGGCAACACTTCAGAGAGAATTTGAAACTGTTGAAGATACTGAATTCTCAGAAGCAGAGTTCGAGAGCGTGGCATTCGAGGCAGAAGAAGCAGAAGCAATTCAAGCTGAATTAACAGGAGAAAGCACTCCCTTGGAAAATATAGAATTTGAGAGCATTGCCGAAGATATGGAAACTGAATTCGAGAGCTTTGAAAGCTTTGAAAACTTTGAAAGCTTTGAAGGTTTTGAAGCAAAGGGATTGAACGGGAGTCGCCGTCGTCCTCCCTCCGGCTTCCGCCCTACTGGCCCCCGCCGCAATCGCGGCGGTTCTGTGAATAAGCAGTTGCTCAAAACATTCACCAGCATCATTAAGACAGTAGTGAAGAAAATCACCACCAACCCGAAAACTCGTACTAAATTCAAAGCAGCCGTTCGCCAAGGTCCTGCTGCTGTGACTCGAATACTGACTCAAGCAGTGAGTAAGTCATTGCCTCCTTACTTCCGTTGGTTGGCTCCGATATACGTCCCTACTGTTGCTTCAACTTTGTTCCACCCGATTCGCACACAAGTTGGGGTGAAACGCGAGGAAGTTGAAAGCCTAGAAGGCAGCTTTGAATTTTAGTTCCATTTGGTATTCCATTTGTCTAAACGAAGCGATCGCAACTAAGAGGTGCTAGAACTCCTAAATCATCAAAATTTTAGTTAGACCTAGCACCCTTATGACTTACTCTTCCCTAGCCCTCCTGTCCTTGTGCAGGAGGGAGCATTTCCACTCCTTCAGTTAGGGGCGATGTCTACTAATTAACCTCCTACTTTGTGGGGGTTGGGGGGAGTATTGTCCTTCAATTAGGAAGACGCTAAATTTCAAGGAAAAAATCATGGCAACAGTTGACACAGAAACAATTGAAGTTCTTGAAGATACTGGATTCTCAGAATCAGATTTGAAAACCCTGGAATTGGAGACAGAAGACGCAGAAGTAATTGAAATTGAATTAACAGGAGGAAACACTCCCTTGGAAGATGTAGAATTCGAGAGCTTTGCCGAAGATATGGAAATAGAATTGGAGGGCTTGGAAGGCTTAGAAGCTTTTGAAGCAAATCAGTCGAATGGTCTTAGATTTCTTCCTGGCAAACCTCGCAATCCTAGCACTTCTGTAAATAAGCGGTTGCTGAAAACATTCACCTGCATCATTAAGAGAGTAGTGAAGAAAATCACCACCAACCCGAAAACTCTTAGCAAATTCCAAGCAGCCATTCGCCAAGGTCCTGCTGCTGTGACTCGAATACTGACTCAAGCAGTGAGTAAGTCATTGCCTCCCTACTTCCGTTGGATGGCTCCGATATACGTTCCTGTTGTTGCTTCAATTTTGTTCCACCCGATTCGCACACAAGCTGGAGTGAAACGCGAGGAAGTTGAAGCAGAACCAGAATTTTTTCCCCTTATACCCCTTCTTATAGGGGGTATACGTGCAGGGTTAGCGGCAAGTAAAATACATAACGCAAAAAAGCATCATCACAAACCAAGACGATAAGGCAGAGGATAGAAATTTAGATGGGGTTGAAGCTCTATCTAAATCCAAGCCACTAACTCAGAGATTTTGGTGGGGAACTTCAACCGCAAACTCTACAAGCGATCGTTTTTAAGTTCAAGAGTAAAAACATCAGTGCCTTTGTTGTTAAACAAATAGTGTATTTCCCTATACATTTTTTCGCTCATATCAACTACAAGAGGTTAAAAGATGATTGTAGAAGATGATTTCGACTTTACAGACGAGGAATTAGAAAGTGCTTCTCATCAAATACGCGAACTCTGGGGAGCCGAAGTAGACGACTCACTTGAGAACCTTCTAGAGTATCAAATGCTTGCTGAAGAAGGTGGTGTCAAGTCTTCTAAACGCTATCCAGTCATTGTTCATTACAAACTAAAAAAGTCTTTCGACGATTTCCTTGACGAGTTTGATAAATTTGAGGACTTCTACCAAAAACGCCAAGAAAAGTTTGAATTTAATCAGTTTGACGAGTATGAAAGTTATGGCAATGAATATATTGACTCGCTCTTAAAGGACTTGCCAGACAAGGAAACTGGGGAACATCTAAGACTAGGTAACGCCGTCGTCGCTCAACTCACTAGTCAAGAGCTGAAGAAAGTTGCAGGTCGAGATGATGTGGAATACGTGGAATTTGATAAACCCGCCAGGTTAGAACTAGACCAAAGTTCTAATACAATTGGTTTAGTTAATGCCAGAACTGAAGGACTAGTCGGCACTGGCAAGGGAATAATTATTGCGGTTATAGATGGAGAAGTTGACATCAACCATCCAGATTTAAAAGGTCGTGTTGTCCACAAGCGGAATTACACTGACGAACCTTGGGGGACTCCTATTGCCCCTGAAACCGATCCAATCAGAAACTCTTACGTTCATGGAACTCATGTAGCGGGTATCATTGCAGGCAACGGCTCCAAGTACAAAGGCATGGCACCTAAGGCAATTATCTGGAGTTACAAGATTTTTCCTACCAATGGTGAATCGAGCGAATCTAGAGGCGCAGATGCTATTGAAGATGTCATCAACGATATGAAGGAAGGAGTCAGGATCGCAAACTGTAGTTGGGGAGTCACAAGCGCCAAACTTGATGGAAAGAGTATCGTTGCGAAAACTGTTGAACGAGCCACCAAACTAGGCTTAATTTTGGTGAAGAGTGCAGGCAATGATGGTCTCAAGAAACCAGGATCTGGAAGCATTACATCCCCCGCAGATGCCAAAGGTGACGTAATTGTTGTCGGGGCATCTAGCCATGATGGTACACGAGTGATGAACTTTAGCAGCCGCGGACCAACTGATGACAATCGTCCCAAGCCCGATATCCTCGCACCGGGCGAGAAAATTATGTCTGCCAAGCCTGGTGGCGGTTATCAACCTCTGAATGGTACGAGTATGGCAACACCCCATATTGCTGGTATTGCTGCGTTGATGTTGGAGCGTAACCCGAAACTAAAACCTTGGCAGATTAAGCGAATTTTAATGCAATCTGCAAGGAAGCTGGACTCACCAGAATACGACGAGAATACCCAAGGGATGGGATTGGTTGATGTTGTCAAAGCATTCGAGCTAGTAGAGCAACCGATAGCAGATCAAGAAAAAATTACTTACTCATCAACAGTTAAAGAAAGGAAGTTATTCGAGCAACTGAATATTTGCGTGAGAAATACTGGTGAGGAAACGATGCAAGCTGTAAAAGCTAGCCTGGTGACAAATGGTAATGGCAATGGTATTAAAATTACTAAGGCTGAACAAGATTTAGGTAATCTCCGAATTGGTGCAGAGCGGATGAGCGATTTTGAGATTGAAGTACCTCCTAGCAGGAACTCAGGGCAACATGAGTTTACTTTAAATGTGAACTTTATCACACCAACTGGAGAGCAAAAAACTCAGTCTTACAAGATACCTTATAAAGTTCCGAGTCTTCAAAGATAGGATGTTGGCTAAGTAAAGCAATAACTTAGTAAAGTGAGGCAAATTCAGGATGGAAGTTGATTTCACCACGATTGTAAAAGGAACTTATAGCGGTTACGAGAAAGCCAGCCAGAAGGTAATTGATAACCAAGAACAATGGCAAGACCTTTGGCAACAGCATACCTGTGACACTGAGCCTCCTCCACCTGTTCCCCAAGAGAATTTTTCACGCTATATGATCGTCGCTGTCTTTGCAGGGGAACAGCCTTCTAGCGGTTATTCGGTTGAGATTATCTCAGTCGAAAAAACAGATAACGAATCGTTGATAATTACAGTTGAGTATGATGAGCCTGAGCTTGGAGACCTTGTTCAAGATGTGATTACTTACCCGTATCATATTGTTAGAATTTCCCAAAATTATGTAAACAAAATCGTTTTTGAGCAGGCTTAAAGGAGGAATTAAATTTTCAACATATTCTGAAAATGAATTGAATGTTGATTAACAATAACAGACAAAACCATGAAAACAGAAATAGTCGAACAAGTTGAGCTTTTTTCACAAGAGGAAATTGAGAGCCTAGAGTTACTGCCAGAGGAATTAGAAGCCATTGAAGCAGAGCTAGTCCCCAATCTGGAGAATATATATTTTGAGGATATTGCTGAAGACTTGGAAGCGGCTTTTGAGCAACACTCGGAAGCGGTTCTTGAGTCGTCACCATTCAACAAGTTCAAGAAACTTACAAACAAACGGCGACGGCGATCGCCGTCGGGGTCGCCACCAGGGACACCGCCAGGGACGCCGCCGGGGTCGCCGCGCCGATGAGTCCACAGTCGGAGATACCCCGAAAACCGATTTAGAAACAACATGGATGAAAACGGCAGGGTGAATCAATTTGTTTCATCCTGTTGGTCACAAATCCAGCATATTTGTGACTTGTGTAGAAAGGACGATGAATGACTATCTAACGCTTGTGTACTAGATAATTAGGATTCCTAAAATTGATGGAAATCATCTTTAAACACGTTTAACCAAGTGTATCGTTCACTTAATATCACTGTCACTCGATCCCAATTCAATACACTTCAAAAACAGGAGAGAAAATCATGGAAACACATATATTGAAAAAAGTTGGATTTTTTTCCAAGGCAGAACTGGAGAGCCTAGAGTTAGTACCAGAGGAATTAGAAGCCATTGAAGCAGAGCTAGTCCCTAATCTGGAGAATATATCTTTTGAGGATGTCGCCAAAGAACTGGAAGCTTGTTTCCAGGAAAATATCGAAGAATTAAGGCTAGAAGGGCGTGGCAGTCGTCGTAAAAAAAATCCCAAAAATATCACAACCCAACAGCATAAAACTCAACGTAAATGGCCAAAAGTTAACTTTAATATTAACAAAAACAAGTTAACTAAATTGCTGATGAATACAATAAATTATAGCAATAAAGAGCTAGGTCGAAAAGCCAAATTACTACTTAACCAAATGTCGAAGCAAAATTGGCAGGTTTTGGCTGGTGGTCATTCTGGTGGCTTAGGTGGTGGAGGTCGTCCAGCAGATCCAAATCCTCATATAACTCTGCGAGTTGGAAAGACCACTTACCACTTAAGATATACTTTCAAGCATGGACAAATGTTGTTAACACATATTACTCCGTGAGTCCAACAAATTAACTTTTTGACTTTACTGATTGCAATGGCAAGTGTTAAGCCGCACTCAAAGTAAATTTCACCTGGAAGCGGAAATCGACGTTGACTGATTCGCCCCTCGTAGAGATTCGTCTCGCACTTGAATTTAAGCGTAAGCTAAAAATTATGAAGGTAAAACCAATAGCTAATGAAGAAGGCAATTTTACTTTTATCGATCAACAGGGAAATCCTGATAAACCGATTGAGGTTTGGTACTATCAGCCTCCGAATTTATCTCAAGAAGCGCCAATCGTCTTTACAACTGGAAAGAGAAAATAGATTTCGCTGGCAACTTAGGATTGTTCATGGTTCTGGTCATAATGAAACGAAGATGGCAGAAGCAGCAGCAAAGGTGCTTTTGACGAATGATTAAATGCAGGCGTTGCATAATCCTGGGATGAATATTGTAGCGATCGCTCATGTTGGACGGGGAGCAAGATGCTCCCACTACCATCTTTGTCGAAACCAGTAGCTCCCCAACTCATACCATTTCACTTTAAACTTGATACAAATAAGCAGCAAGAAATGGTAATGCCTGTACTTGGTTCTAAATTTTACTTTATTTTGTGTTAGTATTTTCTCATGAATGATTTCGGATTGCTATATGATTTGACTATGAAAATTTTTCCTAATTGTTAAAGATACCGCTGCAATAAACCAATGAAAATTTCTGGTATTTCCAAATGAGGTAATATTCCGGCATCTGCGATCGCATAAAAATCTCGAATTGCTCTTGTATTTAAATTTGCCAAGCGTTGTCCTAATTTGATGTCGGTAAATTGTGCTTTTTCTCCCCAAAAAATGACGGTGGGAACTGTCAGTTGTTGAATATATAAACTCAGATCAAAGTAAAGATCGCCTCGTAAAAATGCCAAAGCAGCAAACTTGGCATTAGGTTGTTGTGCCGAGGTTAAATAAGCCTCCACCATCTCTTGAGATACTCGTTGTGACTTAGCAAAGAGAAAACTTTGTAAAAAATTTCGGACTGCAATTTCATTTTCAGCACCAAGCATGTAAATAAAATTGTCTAACAGAGGCGCATTGATTACCGAAAGTGGAAGTCTGCGTCCAGCACCCTGCCCAAAATCATCAAATCCAGAGGGGGAAACTAAAAACAGTGCTTTAAATAAATTGGGTTGAACAATAGCTAGACGAATAGCAAAAGCAGCTGTGAGAGATGAGGCTACCACTGTCACCGGCTGGCGACAAGTTTGGATGACAAACTCTGCGATCGTGCTGAGATAATCCCTAATTTTATAATCCCGCACTGGATGAGCCGATTCTCCCCAGCCGATTAAATCGGGGGCTAAAATGTGGTAATTAGAGGCAAAAGCTGGGTAAACTTTAGACCATTCATAAGCAGATGCTCCCCCACCAAAGTTATGGAGAAATAATAATGGGGGTAAATCTTCAGTGTCAGCAATCGCCCAAGGTGCATTCGTTTGGGTATAGTAAACCATTGCCCCCAAGAATGTATGGATGACTTTATGTCCAAAGCCGGGAGGTTGAAACTGAAGCATAAAATTAAAAAATTTAGTTTATTTGAATTTGCATACAGTCAAACTAATTCAGGAATCAAAATACATTTGTCTAAATAGTTCAAGAATCAGGAGAACATTTGAGGAGTCAATATATCAATTACTGCTAAATTATAGCTTCTGACCCTTCGGCAGGCTCAGGGCATCGCTCTTGGGTGCTAAATTCTTGCAATTGATAATTCATCATTTACTCTTGTTTTTTTCAGCATCTCCTGTGATTTGAACGAGTTGATGAAGGTTATCGCCATTAATATGATATGCTCTCCCAAAACCAACAACAAAACGACCTTCACTTGGAGTTAGCCGGAAAATCCGAAAGTCAGATAAGCCATGCAAAACCTCGATAATTTCACCAAACCGCCCTTGAAATTGCTCAACAATTTGATTCCAATTGTCAGTTTCCCGCTCTATCAAAGTTGCCGTACAATCAAAACTCAAACGACGACGGGCAAAAATTAGATTACTTTTAGCTTCATCCTCAATAAACAAGACACTAACATGAGGATTGGCATAAAGATTTTTGGTATGAATCGAAAGACCACTGACGTAAATGTAGATATTTTTGGAATCATCCATTACAAAGGGAGCATAACTAGCATTGGGTATTGCTTGGGCGCTCACGGTGCTAATAATTACACTCTCAAATGCTTCAGGAAACTTTTCGTACTCAGCTTGAATGTTTTCAAGTTGACTCATAAGTAAGATTACCGCTTGATTAGGAACACCTAATAAAGTATCTTAACGTGATTGAGCAATGTCTAGGATGGGCTACAGCTACGCATGGAATGCCCAAAAAAGAAAAGCGATCGCTCCCTTTAACTCAAGAGCGATCGCTAATTTTTGAATTACAGAATACAGTTTAAGCAGCAACAGGTTCCAACAATTTGATGTCAGAGAAAATAAATTCCTGAGTAGAAAATTGTCCTGCTGTCTCGGTGCGAATCTCCCGACGATTTAGGATGAAATAGTCACCAACTTTTTCATACTCATCAATAAATTCGCTTCTACCACCCTTCTGTTCCCCAGTTTTGGGGTCATGGTACACAGAGTCATAGCTGTGGGACAGGTAGCCTTCCCCGGTGTCGTGACTGCTGAAGGTGTCAATAGTAACAAAAGTACCGTGGATTAGACGGTGAACATGGCAGACTTCATTATTGCGGACTTTGTATTTATCGCCCTCAGCCTTACCACCCATTAAAAGCTCAACTGCACCAGTTTCGTCAGTTTTACCATAGCTAAACGTATTGGCGCTGTGGGTATCTTCAAAGCTGCGGCGGATGCGGTGAATTGCTATTTCCCAGGCTTGACCATGAATTGCTTTCTGGGCTGACTCATCCTCTACATCCAAAACTTCGGCTTTGAGATTGGCACTGATGATAACTTTGCCTGTAAACACTTTATCATCATGCTTAAAGGTAATATTTGCGGTATAACCAGGGAAATTCTTGTCCCAAGTATAGCGGTTTTCATAAGCAGCCCGGAAAAGTTCCTGAGCAGAGAGTTGTGTAACTGTCATGTGCTTCTCCTAGTCGCTACTGTAATTAGCGTTTTAGTTTCCTTGGTATTAGCATAGAAGTAATTGTTGAGGCTTGGATAGTCCCCAACTGGGTACACTTATGGCTAATTCTCTACACGCTGTATTTCATGCGATCGCTAATGTCCAGAATGAGCAAGAGTTAAGACTCGCTCTCACGGATCAAATTAGCGAGCATTTTGGCGTGCAAAATTGGGGTATTTATCTCCTAGATGAGCAGCCAACCACTGAGATTAATGTTACAGGCATTCCGGCAGTATGCTTAGAGAGCAATCCAGTGGGGCGCTATGTGGTTGAGCGTCATGCTCCCGCCCATGAACAGTTATTATTATCGCCAGGAGACTGGAAGCATTTTTGTTCGCGTTCCGACCACGAACACGTGATGACTGGGCCAATTGTTTGCGATGGTCGTCTTGTAGGAACCCTTAACTTGGCACGTGACAAGGGAAATCCTGCCTTTAATGGCAACGATTTAGCTGACTTGAGCGCTTTATGTATTCATTTGTCAGCAAAAATGGCAACCCTACGGACAAAACCCAAAATATCCAATTCCCTTTTAGTAAGTCCTCTAACAGCGCGTGAGTTAGAAATTGCCGAGTTAGTGGCACAGGGGTTAACGAATGCGGAAATCGGAGAAAAACTTTGGATTACGCAAAATTCCGTCAAACAAGCTTTAAAGAGGATGTTTCGGAAGTTGAAGGTTTCGGCGCGTGCAGAAATGGTGGCAAAGCTACAAGATATACAAGTTTCTTGAAGGAGGCAGGGGGCAGGGGGCAGTGTTTCGACTACGCTCAACAACCAGGCAGAGATTTTTGGGCTTTGTGCGTAGATTCGGGAATTAGAACTATTAGCCGGACATGATAGGAAAACTTTAATTCTGGGTATAAAATCCAGTTTTAAAAGAAGAATTGTATTGAGTAGAGTGTAGCGAGATACAATTCTTCTTACTTTAATCTCATGCTTTTAAAGGTGGGTTACTCCTGCCTTCTCCCAAGGGGAGACGCTAAATCTGACTCCTGCCTGCTGCCCCCTGCCTCCTGCCTTCTGTCATAAAGACTCTAACTGATGGTAATCTAAGATTGTAGAACCAAATCCAATAAAAACTTTTGTTTTTGACAGTTTTCTTTTTTGGACGATAGTAATATAAGTCGTGAATAAAGTCTTTGACAATTAAGACTTGGTTATGATTTAAGTAAGTTCTATAGAACTTAGTTAGTTTTTTAACAGGAGAAGTAGGGTGCTTAACAACCTTCATGAGTTATTATCTCCCCGAAAGTGGGGAATTCCCCTCGCGGGCTTAGGCTTACTTCTCGGTTTGGGCTTTATAGCCAAGCAGACTCAAGTAACATCATTTACAGATTCTCGATTCTCATCGGCTCAGATTCACAAAACCTCTAAAAACTCTCTTTTGTCGCAGCTTAGAAAAGTTCGAGAGCAAAGAAGTCAACTTAATGCGGCTTCTGGAGGCGGAAACACAGCACCTATAATCACAGCACTGGTTCCAGGCGATCGGGGAACTACAAAAAGCGCAGGAGTTTTACCAAAAGCAAATTTTCCTGTAAAAGATGGGATTTACCTCTATGGTCAATCCCCAAAACCAAACCAGCTTGGTCAAGGTTATATCATATTTCAAAAGCACCAGGACAAGGTAACGGGTGCGCTGTATATGCCCCAATCAGAGTTAAATTGTTTTCAGGGGACAATCAACCCATCAGGAGAGTTGGCGATGACGGTTAATAGTTCATCAAATGAAGCCAGTTCTGAAAAATCGAATCAGGTAGCTACAAGCAATAGACTGCCCAAAGTTGCTGAGGATGAGTCAAATTCTTATGCTTACTCCTTGGCTCTGCAAGACTTTTATCGCTTAAATTCGATCGCTGCTAGCGATCGCCGCACGTTACAAATGTGTAAGTAATCTCCAATGTCTTGATTATGTTCTTTTGGACTAAACACACTCAAATACCCTGAGTGTGTTATTAAGCAATCCTCAGTAGTTTTCTAAGGCTTTTCCGCCACCCGTTAAAATCGCTGACCTGTAGTAACTTCAAATCTAAGTTCTCCTTGGTCGCTAATTCCTAAGTCACCTCGAATCAGCCCAAAGGATGACTTGACGCGCAATCCTAAGCCGTAACCAAAACCACTTCCAGGTTTATTTCGTAGCACTCCTGGTTCTCCTAGCACGGTTTCGCTAGACCCGAAATCTGAAGCGAAGTCAGTAAAAAGAACTCCTCCGATTGAGTAAAAAATTGGGAAACGATATTCCACAGAAGCTAAACCATAACTCCGACCACTGGCAACTTTTCCATAACCGTAACCTCTAACAGAATCTAGTCCACCAATATTAAAAGCATTAGCTGGTGGAAAGTCTCCAATAGTCGTACCAATTTGTAAATTAATCGCCAACATTTCTGGATTGTCAGTTGGTTTACCATTACCGATCCAACTGACTGGTAAATACTGAATATAATCTCCCTGTAGGCGGTTGCTAGAAATATTACCCAGTCCAATCGGAATTGCTTGTTCTGTGCTGAGAGTGAGAATTGATCCTTGAGTCGGATTTTCTCGGCGATCGCGTTGATCTCTGGATACAGAAAATAATACTGTAAATAAGTCATCAATGCCAGTACCGCTGACAGATAGAGGATTCCCTAATCCATCGACCCGTGCGACATTATATTCGCGATCGCGTAGGCTAATTCTGGTGTAATTCAAACTTATAGCTGCATCCCACTCATCAAAAGATCGTAAAACTCCTACAGAACCACCAAATCTTCCCTCGCGTACTTTGTCACCGCTAGACAATCTGATATCTTCGTTGAAGGTTCCCGATATATTACGATTACGAAAAGCTCTGATGCTGTAGCCTAAGCGGTTTGGTTCTTCAGGACGATAACGACTAGTAAACTGACCATTAAATTGGACATCTTTACCGCTGATTTGCACAGTTGTATCTAATTTATCGTTAAGACCGCTGATATTTTCATCTTTATAACCCAACCGACCGAATAATCCAACATCTTCGTTACTACCGCCTCCTAAGATTAGAGAAGGGAAGTTACGCTCTTTAATTTCATAGATGAGATTAACGCTCTTGGCATCTTCTTGTCGATAAACATTGACTTCATTAAATGACTCTAATCTCCTCAATCGTTGCAAGTCTGCTTCTAGTAAATCTTCACGGAATACCTGACCAGGTTTGAGTTTCAGTAGACCTATGATAAACTCTTTTTGAGTACGTCCTTTGATTGGCTGACCTTTGTCATCGATCAATTGATCTTTGTTATTGACAAAACGAATCTGGATGTCTTTGACAATTCTCTGAGAAAACTCGACAGACTGGCTATCTAGTGGAGTTAATCCAATATAATCACTATATTTGGCATACCCTTCCTCTATCTGTAATGTAGGTTTTGTTGTCACAATACTAGTGCTATCTTCAGTAGAAGATTGCGAGTCTGCAACGGCCTCTAGATTTTCTCCAGCTATTAAGATGACTGCGATCGCAACTACAGCTATTTGAATATACATAAATAAAGCTTTTTCATTACACCCTTTCTTCAGTAACTAATGTCAAACTAACCCATTCGCCTTTCTCGTTGTAGCTGCGAATCATCCGTCGGCGAAGGTTTGGCTGAATTAACCAACCCGCTTCTATAAAAAATGGTTGGCGTAACTGCACCTTGAGAGGTGATGTTGCAGAAGCACCATCTGGTAAAAATAATACTTGCACCTGCTTTTCTGGGTCTTGGTCAAAGAGAACAATGGGGCCTGTGATGGTAGCAGTTGAGGTAATTGTACGTTCTGCAAAAGAGGTACTTTGAATGAATCGCCCAGTATCATCAAGTTGTAATTTGAAGGTTGTAGAGTAAGTATCAGGCGATCGCAAATCTGGATATATTGTTACTGCTTGACCTTGCCATTCTCCCAACAAATCATTTATCTGCAAAGTTGGACGTTCTGCTGCTGGAGTTCCAGCTAGATATTCTCGAATTAAGATTAATTCCTTTAGCTGACCAGTATTATCAAACAGTTGTACCAGACGCAAGCGGCGATTTTCATGAACCAAAGCGAGTTCTCCACCGAATTCGGAAAATGGCCCTAGCTGAATTACACCTTCAGAAAAGGAACCATTTTCAAAAAACAGCAGACCCCCTCCCACAGAATTAAATTCTCTGATTATATCTTGTCCCGAACGGCTTAGAGTTAGGCGCACTTTCTGGCTATTGTTCAAACCTTCTAGGGAAAGACGACTAGGAGTATCATTCAAAAGTGTTCCTTGGGGGGAAAAATTCGTAAATGAACCTTCCCAAACACCGAGATTCTGCAAAAAACATTCCCATTGTGATTTCATAGTGATTTTGTCATTTGTCATTTGTCATTTGTCATTTGATTAGCCCTGTTAAGTTGATATTTAGGTTCAATTTCATATTCGTTCAAGCAAAACTTCAGTTATTCTTTTAAAATTTTGAAAATTTCGAGTTCAGAGGTCGAAGTTCCCAGTTCAGAGGTCGAAGTTCCCAGTTCAGAGGTTGAAGTTCCGAGTTCGGAGGTTGAAATTCCGAGTTCAGAAGTTGAAATTCCGAGTTCAGAAGTTGAAATTCCGAGTTCAGAGGACAAATGACCAATGACAAAGGACTAATGACCAATGACTATCCTTTAGCAAAACGTCGGACAGCAAATAAGCTCCCCATTAATCCTACACCTGCACCGAAACTCAAAAGGATCAGGGGCAATAATAAAATTTCTGCTGGAGTGAGTTGCACTCTGTTGGTGATGACTTGGATAAACTCAGGTTGATTGACTAGCAACTTACCGAGAAACTGTTGAATCACAGAAATGAAACTCCAAGCGATCGCACCACCAACCAAACCAAAAGCAATTCCTTGTAAAATAAATGGGAGGTAAATCCAAACAGAAGTTGCTCCCACTAGTTGCATAATTTCAATTTCCTGGCGACGTGCCATAACAATCAGCCTAATTGTGGTAGTAGTCACTGCGATCGCTGTTAAAGTCAGAATAATCGTAATTGTTAAAGTAATCCAGTTCAGGCCTCGGTGCAACTGGGCAATGCGTTTGACTGCTTCATCGACATACTGCACCGTCTCAACTCCTTGTAATTTAGCCAATTGTGTTGCTAAGGTTGGTACAACTTGAGAATTACGTGCTTTCACCTTCATCTCATCAACCAGAGGATTCTCACCTAGCTGCTGAGTCGCACCCTCAATATCAGAAATTCTCATTTCCTTAACTAACTTAGTCCAAGCTTCTTCTTTGGTAATGGTTTTTATCGCCGCCACCTCTGGCATTTTTGCGATTAGTGGCTCCATGCTTTCCATCCGTGTATCCGGTTCGAGATAAACTGATACTTCTAGCTGGCTACCAAACTGATAAAGAAGTTTTTCAACTTGCCAAGAGGTTTGCAGACTCAAGCCGAATAAAAACAGTAACACCGTCACGGTACTTACAGCAGCCCAATTCATCCAACCTCCCCGCAATAAACCGAGGAAAGTTTCTTTCAGCAGATAGTCAAGTTTCGTGAAAGATTTAAACACACATCACCTCAAAATTTGAACTTAACGCCAAAGCACTAAGTTCAGCTTTTGCGTCTTTGCGTCAATAACACCACTATTTATAGTCAATGGTGCAAAGTTTGCCAATACATCAGCTTTTATCTATTGCTACTTTTTTCCTCTGTCCTCCTGCTGTCTCGACCATTTACCCGATCTTCATACCATTTGCCACAAATATACTCACTATTGCTTTTAACAGTTATTGATAATAATTGGCTAGCTGTTCTGATTCCTAAGCAATTTTACTGTTCTTTAAACTTGACCTCAAAGACCTAACCCCCTAGTAAACCTTCCTGACAATAAGTAATCGGCATTTAAGTTGCATAAAAGCAGGGCTGGAGCCGCTTACTACGAGCGAATCATTCTGGAAAAGTGAATGACGATTAGCTTAAAATAAGGGTTTTACAGCCTCTCCCCTTTGGCATCAGCCTGCCGTTAGGCAAGCAAAGAGAGGAATGGCATCTGGGTTTTTGGTATACTCCAGGACTTTTTAAACATCCTCTAACTGAGATTGATAGAATTAGAAAAGTAGGAATTTTCACCATCTAGCCATCGAGACTCATGCCCTCTGAAATTGCTGTCGAGAAAAAAAAGTTAAAAAATCCACCTTTGGAGCTTCATTATTTAGGCGATCGCGTGCTGCGTCAAGCTGCAAAGCGGATTTCTAAAGTTGATGACGAACTTCGCCAAATAGTGCGCGAAATGCTGCAAACTATGTACAGCAAAGATGGCATTGGTTTGGCTGCGCCCCAAGTAGGAATTCACAAACAACTAATTGTCATCGATTTGGAACCAGAGAACGCAGCTAATCAGCCTTTGGTGTTGATTAACCCCACTATTAAACAAGTCAGCCGCGACATCTCTGTTGCCCAAGAAGGATGCTTGAGTATTCCCAACGTATATTTAGACGTGAAGCGCCCTGAAGTCGTGGAAATTGCCTATAAAGACGAGTACGGTCATCCCCGAACATTAAAGGCTAATGACCTCTTGGGACGGTGCATTCAGCACGAGATGGATCACCTTAACGGCGTGGTATTTGTAGACCGTGTAGAAAACTCCTTGACTTTAGCCCAGGAGCTATCTAAGAATGGCTTCTCGTATCAAGCGGTGAAACCAATAGCATAGGGGGGGCAATAGTGTATTTAACTCCAAAAAGCAGTTTATTTCTGGGTGGTTCTTGTGTAAGTGCGATCGCCGCCGTCGGTTCGATTTTTGAACTCGGTTACGGACAACCAGATTTTGGTGTCACAGCCACGGCAATTATCCTGGTATTGAGCATTCCACTCACAGGATTATTTTTCTTTGCCGCAGTTAAGGACGCAAGGGCTAACATGAAATAAGCATCAGGTACATAAAAAAGGTAAAAGGATGAAGGAAAAAGGCAAAATTCATTCTTTTACCTTTTATTTTTGCTCTCCATCTTCCACTGCCCCTAAAGCTTTTAGCGTCACTAACTGCGCTGTGGTTAACCCTGTAACCCCGGTGATATTCATTTTTTCGTAGGGTCGTGGCGATCGCAGTATTCTTAGGCAATCACCCGTCGATACATCCCAAAGCTTAATTGTCTCATCTTGGCTACCACTAATCAGGGTTTGACCATCGGGACTAAAGGCAACTGACTTTACCCAATTAGCCCCTTGCAAAGTTTTCAAGCACTTGCCATTATAGACATCCCATAATTTTATCGTTTGGTCTTCACTGGCACTAGCTAAAATTTGACCATCGGGACTAAAGGCAACTGACCAGACTCGATTAGTATGTTCTTGCAAAGTTGTAAAGCACTTGCCCATGAAAACATCCCATAATTTCACTGTTTGGTCATCACTGCCACTAGCTAAAGTCTGACCATCTGGGCTGAAAGTAACTGACCTGATCCGATTGCTATGTCCCTCCAAAATATGGAGACATTTTCCTGTATAAATATCCCATAACCTCACTCTTTGGTTTTCACTGCCACTAGCTAAAGTTTGACCATCGGGACTAAAGGCAACCGATCTTACCCAACTTGTATGCCCTTTCAAGGTTTGGAGACATTTACCATCACGAAGATCCCATAATTTCACCGTTTGGTCGTCACTGCCGCTAGCTAAAATTTGACCATTAGGACTAAAAGCAACTGACCTAATTCGATTAGTATGTTCCTGCAATTTTTTGAGGCATTGTCCCGTCTGAACATCCCATAATTTAATTGTTTGCTTTTCACTGCCGCTAGCTAAAATTTGACCATCAGGACTGAAGGCAATTGACCGTACCCAACTATTATGCCCCTCCAAAATTTTGAGGAATTTATCGTTACGGACATCCCATAATTTCACTGTTTGCTTTTCACTGCCACTAGCTAAAATTTGACCATCGGGACTGAAGGCAACTGACCTTACTCGATTGCTATGCCCCTGCAAGGTTGTCAAGGACTTACCATCCTGGACATTCCATAACTTCACTGTTTGGTTTTCACTACCACTAGCTAAAGTTTGACCATCGGGACTGAAAGCAACTGACCTTACCCGATTGGTGTGCCCCTGGAAGGTTTTCAGACATTTACCATTACTAACATCCCATAAATTCACGGTTTGGTCGTCACCACCGCTAGCTAAAGTTTGACCATCGGGACTAAAGGCAACCGACCATACCCGATTGGTATGTTGCTGCAAGGTTTTCAGACATTTACCATCACTAACATCCCATAATTTCACGCTTTGGTCGTCACTGCCACTAGCTAAAGTTTGACCATCGGGACTAAAAGCAACTGACCTTACCCAACTGCTATGTCCCTGCAAAATTTTCAGGCATTTACCATCACGAACATCCCATAAATTCACGGTTTGCTTTTCACTGCAACTAGCTAAAGTTTGACCATTGGGACTGAAGGCAACTGACATAATTCGATTGGTATTTTCCTGCAAAGTTATCAGACATTTGCCGGTGTGGACATTCCATAACTTCACTGTTTGGTCTTCACTGCCACTAGCTAAAGTTTGACCATCGGGACTGAAAGCAACTGACCTAACCCAACTGCTATGTCCGTGCAAGGTTTTCAGGCATTTACCATCATGAACATCCCATAATTTCACTGTTTGGTCATCACTGCCACTAGCTAAAGTTTGACCATCAGGACTGAAGGCAACTGATTTTACCCAACTGCTATGTCCAATACAGGTAAAAAGTAGCTTTCCATCTTCAACTTGCCACAAGTAAGTCTTGCCATCAGCATCACCCGTAGCCAAAAGTTTTCCATCCGGGCTAAATGCGACTGACGAAATACTAACTAATGTTTCTGAAAAAACGCATTTAGCTAAATCAGCATTGGCAAAACTTACCCGATGCAAATGCACACTTTGTAAATATGCTTGCCAAATAGTCAGATTAGAAAAATCATAGCCTCTAAAATCAGTTTGTAGTTGACAAAGGATATTTAACAGATTTCCACCTGCATATCCTGCTGTTTGGGGAACCTGTCGCAGGTACAATAAAATTTGATATAGATGATGTTCGATATTTTTAGCATATCTAAAAATAGTTAATAACCTATCTATAATTGGTTTAATAATCAGGGTAATCTGAGTGTTTCTAATATAATCTTTGGCCGTAGCTTCCATTAAAGCATGGCTCATAAATAGTCTAATATTACGAGTGGTAATTTCGTGACAAACCTGTTCAATCAGTTGGTCAGTCATGTATTCCATGACCACAGACTGGAGGGTGAAAAGTGCTGTTCTTTGTTCAATTAGCGACCGCCTCCGTAGAGATTCTAGCGCTTCCATCACTTCCCTTTTGGACAAGGTACGCACAATATCATTTAGGAATTCGTCGAGAGAAACTAACTCGCGCTTGATTGCTAGCCAATAAATTATTTCTTTTTCTATTTTTGACAACCGCTCAAATTGCTGGTTTAGTAAATTTCGGGTGTCACCAAAAATTATCTCTCCTTCAGCTAGAAAAGCAGCGATATCACCACCAAATAACTCCCGAATGGGTTCAGAAACAAGCTTTAATGCTAAAGGATTGCCTGAATATTTCTCAATAAGTTTGGCCCATTCCTGTTGTGAGCCAAATAACCTTTTATCTTGGAGAATTTCTTGTCCTTCTGTTTCTTCTAAGCCAACTAATGATAATGTTCTGACTGGTGATGCTTCTCCCTCTAAAGGCGCAAATTCTTTTGGTTTTTCACGAGATGTTAGCACCAAGCAGCTTTGGTGCGCTTCTTCCCCTACCCGCCTAAGTAATTGACCGTAATCTTTATATTCTTGTCTATATTGTCCGGCGCGATCGCCTTCTTGTAAAATTGTCTCTGTATTATCAAATACCACAAGGCAACAACGCTCTCGTAAATAATGAATCAGCAGCGTTACTCTACCATCTACGCTTTCTGGCAAATCTGTTTCCCTATCATCAGATAAAAACCCGATCAGGTTCGCTAACATCTCTGCAACAGGTGGCGCATTGCGGAGACTTCGCCAAATCAAATACTCAAAATTCTCCTGAACTTCCTTTGCCAGTTTCACAGATAAAGCAGTTTTGCCGATTCCTCCCATTCCCAATATTGCCACTAGTTGGCAGTTATCCTTAATGAGCCACTGCGTTAGCTGAGACAATTCTGCTATGCGTCCCCGAAAAAAGCAGACACCAGGCGCTTCACCCCAATCTTGACGGTTTTGGGTAATGGATTTCTGATTGTGTGAAGATGCTTGATACTCAGATTCTATAACTTGCTGTAACTTAGTGAGCTTACCTGGACCGCTACCAGTAACATTAAATTTCTTGTAAACTTCACTTAATCTTTTGCGTACTGCCTCGGCACTGATTGCCAATCTTTTGGCGATCGCATTTGGCGATTGTCCCTCAACAGCATATAAAAAGACTTCAATTTCGCTGTTAGACAAGCACCGTTTTTCGGCTAAAGCCAAAAGAACGTTTTCGGGAATGACACTCATACTCACACAAAGACATATTACAAACCAATGTTATCTCACATAGTGAGATAACATTACTGCCAATCTGGTATCCCCTCAATATTTCGGGGTAAACATTTGCTGTGGGAATGTTTTCTTAGGCTTTGTCGTTCTTTTTTTGACAGGATGGGCGATCGCGCGGATGAGTTTAGTGTACCTCACTTAGATAGATTGAGTCTACTTTCTATGTGCAACTGGCTGCACGCGCAAACCCTCTGTCTCATCAACTGTAGGAGTGGCAATCAGCGATTCGTTTCCTGTCAGACCTGATGTAATTTCTACTTCAGTACCATAATCTCGCCCGACGGCAACTTTTTGATAATGCACTGTATGGTCTTTGGTTACAGTTGCTACCTGCGTACCTCCGGCATTAACAACTAAGGCACTATCTGGCACAACAAAGGGAGGATTAGTACGGTTAATCGCAAATCTGACATTGGCATACATCCCAGGTCGCAGCGTCGCGTCTAAATTCTGCACTTCTAATTGTGTCAGCAAAGTGCGAGTAGTTGGATCTATGGCATTGCTAGTACGTATTACTTTACCCGTAAACACTCGTTGGGGTAGCTCTCTGACTGTAATTTGTGCTGTTTGTCCAGTTTGAAGTGACTGTGATAAACTCTGGGGAACACTCACATTTACCTTTAGATTGTCATAAGCAGCAATAGTATAAAGGCTACTATTGCTAGTGTTAGTGTTGCTGGTACTGTTACTGGTGTTGCCATTACCTGCTGAAATTAAAACACCTGTATTGACATTACGTGCAGTAATCACTCCTGCAAAAGGAGCAGTGACTTTCTTATAAGACTGCAATACGGTATTACGCTGGAAGTTTGCTTGACTTGCGTAGGCATTAGCTTGTGCTGCTTTGATGTTGGCAGAGTCAGAATTAATAGTGTTTTGTGCTGCCTCAACGCTGGCAAGATTAGCTTGATATGTAGCATATCTTGTATCTGCTTCTTGTTGAGGCACTGCACCTTGCTTGACAAGAACACTCCAGCGCTGCCAACTCTGACGTGCGATCAATAGATTAGCGCGGGCTTGCTTCAAATCAGAAACGCTTTTAGCTAAATTAGCACGAGTTTGAGATACATTGGCTTGTGCTTGCACTACCTCTGCCTTCGCTTGCAGAACTTGCTGATCGATGTCTGGTGAATCAATTTCTGCCAACAACTGACCGACTCGGACGCGATCGCCAATATCTGCGTACCACCGCTTTAAATACCCAGTACTGCGAGCGTAGATGGTCGTTTGATTCAGGGCTACAACACTGCCAGGTAGTTCCAATTTGGTAGCACCAGTAGCGCGACGGGGAGTAATCACGTTGATCGAGGGGAGGGTGCTTGCTTCCTTGACTGCTGCTTGTAATTCTGACTTTTGGCTTAATCGGGGTAGAATGCCTACGGCCAGTAAGCTACCAAAAAAAACAGCACCAATTACAGCCCAACCAATTGCACCGATGCCGCGCCTGTGTTTTTTAGAAGTCGTTTGTTGTTCAGAATCAGGAGATGGACGATGCTGAGAATCCATAGGTAAACTGTCCTGTATTATCTAAGAAAGCAAAAATTTAGCGGCTAGAGTCATTACCATCATTGGTTTTGACAAGAAAGCAGGGGAGCAGAGAGGCAGAGGACAAAAAACTCTGTTCGGTACAAGCCTCATATATTATGGGCGATATCTTCCTTTGAAGTAGAGGAGGTTCGGTGCGCTACAACTTTTCTCCTCTGCTTCCCATCCCCTCTGCCCCTTTGCCTCTGTGTAACCTGCTCAAATGGCAAAGTTTGAATTGCTCATGACTTGCCTTGAGATGATGACAACGAATATGCTGTCTGCGAATCTGAGAAATTTAAATCGTCATCATCCTGATCGATAGGACGAGGTTGTTGACGCCGCATAATGCTGTATACAACAGGTACAAAGATGAGAGTAGCAACTGTTGCAGCTGACAAGCCACCAATTACAGCGCGACCCAAGGGTGCATTCTGTTCACCACCTTCACCAAGACCAAGAGACATTGGCACCATGCCGATAAGCATAGCTAAGGCAGTCATCAACACCGGACGTAACCTTGTATAGCCTGCCGCTAAAGCTGCTTTATAGGCATTTTCCCCTTCTACACGTTGCTCGTTAGCAAAAGTGATCATTAGAATACTGTTTGATGTCGCCACACCTATACTCATAATTGCACCCATTAACGAAGGAACGCTGAAAGTGGTGCCGGTGACAAACAGCATCCAGACAATACCAGCTAAAGCACTTGGCAGTGCCATCATAATAATCAAGGGATCGAGCCAAGATTGGAAGTTCACCACCATTAAGCAGTAAACCAGTACAATTGCAAACACAAGTCCTAAACCAAGTCCCAGAAAGGAAGAGTTCATCGTTTGCACTTGCCCACGGACATTAATCTGACTTCCCTTAGGCAATTTTTTCTGATAATCAGCGATAATTCGATTTACATCGCTGGCAACTCCCCCAAGGTCACGGCCAGAGGAGTTAGCGTAGATATCGAAAACTGGCTGAATGTTGTAGTGATTCACAACTTGCATCACTGTGTCGCGTTTGACACTAGCTAAATTACCTAAAAGTTGGGGTGCAGTTTGAGCGTTGCCAACTGGCGTATTTTTCAGGCTGTCAATAGAGTCAAGTTTGTACTGGGGAACTTGTACAGCAAGAGTGTAACTCACGCCTTTTTTGGGATCGAGCCATTGGTTGATTGCAGATTGACCGCTTGAACTTAAGGAAGTGAGGACGCTATTGGCAATATCACGCTGGGTCATACCCAGTTGTTGAGCCTCGGTGCGATCTACATCAAGACGTAATTTGGGAGCATCGACAACTTGGTGAAGATGTACATCTACAGCCCCAGGAATGCGCGTCATCCGGGCGGCGATTTGTTGGGCAATTTCAAAGTTGCCCTTTGAGTTTTTCAGAGGGCCAGATATTTGCACGTCAACAGCAGCAGGCAAACCGAAATTGAGAATTTGAGTCACAATATCAGCCGGCTGAAAAAAGAAGGTGTAGCTGGGAAATGTCGCTTTCAATTTCTGGCGGAGTTCCTTGATGTAAGAAGAAGTTGCACCAGATTCTTTTAGAGACACAAGAATATCAGCATCAGCCTGTCCAATTGTGGCACCGTTGTAGCCATAAGTAAGGTTAATGCCACTGGTGGGTAAGCCGATGTTATCCAAAATCAGAGAGAGATTCTCTTTGGGTACAGTCTGGCGGATAACGTCATCAACTTGGCTAACAATTCTTTCTGTCTCTTCCAAACGAGTGCCAGGTAAGGCTCGAACATGGAGGCTAAACTGACCACCATCGACTTCAGGGAAAAAGTCTTGACCGACGAACGGCAACAAAACTCCTGCACTGACGATAAAAGCACCAAATAATACAAAGACTATGCGGCGGTGATTTAATGCTGAAGTCAGGACATTGTAGTACCAACTGCGAAGCTTCTCAAATTGTCGGTTAAACTTTTCGTGTAGCCGCCATATCCAATCTTTCTTCACAGGTTTGGCAGTTGTCGTTGTTGCTTCTGACTTTTGGTGGTGGTTGTCGTAACCATTATTGTTTTGGACTGGCGAATCTAGATGATGGTTGTCGCGATTATCATGGATTTCGACTAGTGAAGAATGGCTGTGGTGATTGTCGCGACCATTATTGCTTTGGACTGGCAAATCTAGATGATGGTTGTCGCGACCATTATTGTTTTGAACTGGCGAATCAAAATGATGGTTGTTGCTATGACCATTATGATCCTCGCTTTCTCTATGCCAGTCTACTTCAGATGGTAGAAAATAGCTTGCCATTGTCGGGACTACAGTCCGAGATAGCACATAAGAAGCAAGCATCCCAAATACTACCGCCATTGCTAGGGGGACAAACAGGTACTTTGCCACTCCACTGAGAAACACCACCGGCACAAAGACAATACAAATACATAATGTTGCTACAAGTGCTGGAGTGGCGATTTGCTGCGCCCCATCTAAGATTGCTCGCTTGATGGGTTTACCTTGTCCAAGATTTCGGTGGATATTTTCAATTTCTACTGTGGCATCATCTACAAGAATACCGACAGCTAAGGATAAACCACCTAAAGTCATGATGTTGAAAGTTTGTCCCAAACGACTCATTACAATAATTGAAACTAGCATCGAGAGAGGAATCGATACGGCTACAATTACGGTGCTGCGCCAACTTCCCAAAAAAATCAAAATCATTAGTGCGGTGAGACAGGCTGCAATCAATCCTTCTTTGAGAACGCCTTGAATCGAAGCTTTCACAAATATAGATTGATCAAACAAAAACGCTAAATTCAGTTCTGGGGGCAAGGTGGATTGGATGCGAGGCAAAGTTTTTTTAACCCGCTCGATCACATCAATCGTTGAGGCATTGCCACTTTTCAGGATACTAAGTAAGCTCGATCGTCTGCCATTCTGACGTACAATGTTTGATTGCACACCAAAGCCATCTCTTACCTGGGCGACATCACGAATGGAAATGACAGTACCATTAACTTGCTTAATCGGTAAGTTATTGAGGGCTGCCACCACATCTGGACTATTGTTGATTTGGACGGCGAAGTCGCGAGCGCCTATTTTCATATCACCTGCGGGCAAGACCAAGTTTTGGGCACTGACAGCATTAGTCACGTCTTGAGCAGAAATGCCATTAGCCAACATCGCTTGGGGATCGATATCAACCATAATTTGCCGAGGTTTACCACCATAGGGCAGAGGTATACTCGCTCCTTGCACTGTTGCCAATTGGGTGCGGACGAAGTTGGTAGAATAGTCGAAGAGTGCTTCTTCTGGCAAGGTTTTGCTACTGACACTCATCTGGATAATCGGCACCGAAGAAGCGTTGTATTGAATGATGAATGGCGGTGTGATCCCCGGTGGCAAAGGGCGGAGAATTGTTTGGCTGACAGAGGTAATTTGAGCAACTGCTGAGGCGATATTGGCGTTGGGTTGGAAGAAAACCTTGACAACGCTAACACCGCTTAAAGATTGAGACTCAATGTGTTCGATGTCACCAACGGTTGTTGTCATAGCGCGTTCGCTAATGGTAACGATTCGCTGTGCCATTTCCTCAGATGTGGTACCAGTGTAAGTCCAAACTACGCTGACAACCGGAATATTAATTGAAGGAAAAATGTCAACTGGTGTACCAAATATCGTGACTGCACCCAGGATCGCAATCATCAAAGCGGCGATCGCGAATGTATACGGAAGACGTAAAGCAATTTTGACGATCCACATAGTTAGTTAGGATACTTCAAAAGTTTTTTGTGTTAAAGCTGACTGAGGTTGGCGTTTGAGCTAATTGAAGTTGTTCTGTTTGGAGTTGCTCAACTAGCCACTCAATTTCTGATTTGATCACTTCAACTGCGCGCTTTTGCACTTTCGCTTGATATAAATCATCAGTAACTTCAAGTGCTTTTTTCTCTGCAAGGCGTAACTGACATAACATCAATCGGTGTTCAATTAACTGGACTCGTTCTTTCGGTAATAAATGACTAAAGAAAAAAAATTTGATAAAGAATCGCGATCGCATATTCACCCAGCTTTCATGAGGATATGCCAGCATCTCTTGATACCAAGTGGTTTTACCGAGGGGTGTAATCTCATATACCTTTCCACACTGTCCACCTTCTTCCCCTTGTTCTGCACATAGGATCACTTCACCTTGTTCTTCCATGCGCTTCAACAGAGGATAAATCGCGCCATAGTTGACACAAATACTGCAACTCATAAACATCTCTAGTTGCTGTTTGAGCCGATAACCATTTAATGGCTCTCGCTGTAATAAACCTAATACTGCCAACTTCAGCATTTTGATATATCAATTTGATATGTCGATCAACAATATCAAATTGAGCCTTTTTAGCCAAGTACCCAAGGTTCAATTGTCAGAATTCTCTGTGATGCAGTAAAGGCGAAGCCGCATAAGTTACCTGTGGGCTAGTTACAGGCAAGTGAGACGCTCACCTCACAATAGGTAGTTGAGTATTTTTTATTTGAAAGTCCCTTAGTGCCAAAAGTGAGGATTCATTTGGAGACTTCAGCCGGATTTGTAGTATTTTATGCGGTTTAAATAATTTTCTCTATAATTTACCTTTACCTAACAATTAAGTAACTAAGTTACTTGACCTAGAAACTTAGTTACTCTATAGTTAGTATAAACCACGGTAACTTAGTAAAGTTAAGGGTGAATTAAAAGGAACTTAGTGAGTAAAACATAAAGGCAAAGACTGGAATTGTAAATTCTGAAACAGGCAATTTGTATACAAGTTACCTGTAGGAATTTCGAGGGTTCAATGCGCGTAGTGCGCGTTCTATGCTACTAAGCGCATTGAACGCCTAATTTTTAATATCCAGATTGCCCTAGTAATTCATCAAACAGCTTAATTTTTCATGAGCCGCAAATATCAAAACTACCTTTGTTGGTATTCCCACTCCACTCAGGAGTAGGACTTTTGTCTACTTGACTTGGTAGGAGCAAAACTGTGGAGATTCGCTGTTTCCTTAGTGTGGTCAGGGGAGCGCGAACTGCTGCCTAGATTCAACTTTCAAAACAGGAAGAAAACTATGAAACCCAGTCTCAAAGATAACGATAATCTGTTTTTCAGGTGGTTTTGTATAGGACTCAAATATTTTCTGCTGGCGCTGCTGGGGCTGGGAATAGCCTTTGTTGTGTCTCACACTTTTGGGGCAAATGCGATAGTTGGGATGCTTTTATCCACAAGTCTATGGTCATGGATTGCGAAGATAGCGATTTTCCTAGTCTGTCTATTTGCGATCGCAATGATATTTGAGTCTTGGGGTTAAGACCCATCTTGACAATAAATAGCCTTTGGCTAACTTCCACTTAGCTAAAGGCTTCGTAACTTTCCATTCGGAGATTATATCATGCCTAACAACAACGGCTCTGGGTTAGAACCAATTTCGCCACTTTATAGTTATCTTAGTGGCAGGATCTATTTCTTTAGCGATCGTTAACAAAGCTAATCACCCGGCATATTTTGACATAGTTAAAATAGCTATGATCTATAGCTTTGGTTCAATCAAGTCCCAAGGAAAAACTAAACATTGCAATCACTAGGATGAGGAAGATCGAGACGAGTTAAAGTAGCAGATGTGAAGGCAGTAAAAAATACCTGTTTTTACAGATAGTCTGCCAAAGGTGAGTTGCAGATTATAATTTACTTCTAAAATAAAAGAATGCTGTCAACTTCCACTCAACTACTGCGACTGTCTCAAGGACAACTTAACTTACTAGAAGCTTGTCCGCGTAAGTTTCAACATACTTACCTCGAAAAACTTAATTCTCCCTCAAATCCAGAGCAAGAAGAACGGCTAACTTTGGGTAGTCGTTTTCACTTGTTAATGCAGCAACGAGAAATGGGTTTGCCAATAGATAGTTTCCTGGAAGCAGATGCTCAACTGCAAAGTTGGATGCTAGGTTTTGCCGATGCAGCGCCAGAAATTTTAATGGCTGCATCTGATAATCAAACTTTCCGTGAAAGCGAACACTACCGGACTCTGCAAGTTCAGAACTATTTGCTGACAGTTGTCTATGATTTATTGATTGCAGATAACCAACAAGCGCAAATTCTCGACTGGAAAACTTATCCTAAACCACCCAATAAACGCAAATTAGAATCCAACTGGCAAACACGGCTTTATCTGTATGTATTGGCAGAAACTAGCGACTATTTGCCAGAAAAGATTTCCATGACTTATTGGTTTGTCCAATCTGAAGGCAAACCGCAAAATATTAAATTTAATTACAGTACTGCTCAACATACACAAACAGGAAAGAAACTTAATCAACTATTAAGTCAGTTAACTAATTGGTTGGAAAATTACCAAAATAACCAGCAGTTTCCTCAAGTGGTGGAGGGTAGCAAAACCTGTGATTATTGTCAGTTTGCCAAACGTTGCGATCGCATCCAATCTACTGAAGAAGCAGTGAAAGACTCATTGCCAAATTTTGACAGTATTCAAGAAATCTCACTCAACCCTCTAAATTAGAGGATGTTTGTCAAATCCAATCAAGGTATAAAGAAGTTATAACTTTTAAATTTATGTAAAATTATGTCAAGTTTTGAGGAGACTGAAGCAACTTATGTACGCGAATTAGGAATTGATGATATTGCTCCCGTTTACCACTTGGGAGAAGGGTTATTTACCAGCGATTTATATCCTTATTTATACCGTACCTGGGATGAATGGGAGGTAATTGGACTTTACAACACCGATCCAGAATACTGTCTTGTGGCTGAAACAGATGGGGAATTAGCAGGATTCATTTTGGGAACCATCATCACCAAAGCATCCTGGACTTATGGATATATTTTATGGCTGGGAGTTAGCCTGAAGTATCAGCGTCCGGGAGTTGCAGACAAGTTGGTTGATAAAGTCGTCGCCCGGATGATTGAAGATGGGGCGCGGTTCATGCTGGTAGATACTGACCCTACCAATACTTTAGCATTAAAGTTTTTTAACCGCAAAGGTTTTGGTAATATCCGCCAGCATATTTTCTTGTCGATGAATTTAAGCAAGCATGAATATTATGGCAGATTGATTGAT
Source organism: Nostoc sp. (assembly GCF_036917555.1). GTDB lineage: Bacteria > Cyanobacteriota > Cyanobacteriia > Cyanobacteriales > Nostocaceae > Nostoc. Next base: position 71,595 of record NZ_JBALDD010000049.1, read on the forward strand.
TACGAACACCAAAAAGCTGAAAGAGCAGGTTATAGGCGATGTCTACGACGGGCTACGCCTACGCGTCCAGCAATTCGTGCGCGTAAACCTGATAGTGTAGCTAATGAAGTCGTCCTTAATCCTCTAGTGAGTGAATCTCAAATAACTGAGGAGCAATCTCCAATCTAACAAAAGTTAGGAGTAGCTCTTTCAAAGTGGGTAAAATTTTTGGACAATAATTCCTCTTTTTTCCGTGTTCTCTGCGTCTCTGTGGTTCAATAAATTACTTTTAAATCAGTAGACGCACAGAAAACGCAGAGGAAAAGCATGATGGCGATTGTTAATTTTGAATTTAGAGCAAAGCAACGTGACTTATGTGTATAGAATTTGGGCGAGAAATCTGCGGCAATCTTGACATTGCAGAATCGCGGGAGTGGTTAGTGACTAACGGTATTGGTGGTTACGCCTCTGGGACTGTGGCTGGTTTATTGACCCGGCGCTATCATGGACTATTGATAGCAGCATTGAAACCACCTTTGGGTCGTACTTTAATGCTGACAAAACTAGATGAAACTGTATTGTATGATACCCGCTCTTATTCTCTAGACACTAATCGTTGGGTAGATGGGATTGTCAGTCCGCACGGTCATCAGCATATTGAACGTTTTTCTCTGGAAGGTACAATTCCTGTATGGCGTTTTGCTGTTGCCGATGCCTTATTAGAAAAACGGGTGTGGATGCAACAAGGCGCGAACACAACTTATGTCCAATATACTTTGCGTCGTGCCACTCAACCATTAAAGTTGACGCTCAAAGCAATAGTCAACTACCGCGATTATCATAGCGATACTCAAAGCAATGGTTGGCAGATGTCTGTTGAGGAGGTGGAACAGGGGATTTGTGTAACTGCTTATCCGGGTGCTGTACCACTATATCTACTGAGCGATAGGGGTAGTGCATCTGTTGTCCACAATTGGTATCATGGCTTTGACTTGGCAGTTGAACGCTATCGAGGATTGAGAGATAAAGAAGACCACCTCCACGCCGCCACCTTTGAAGTTACACTGAATCCTGGAGAAGCGATGTCTACGACGCGCTACGCCTACGCGTTTGTAGCCAGCACAGAAAAACAACCAAATCTCAATGGTGAAGCGGCACTAAAGTTACGTCGCGCTCAAGAGCAGAAGTTAATAGGATTTTGGAAAACTAATCGACCCCTCAAGACTAAAGAATCACCTAGCTGGATCAACCACCTAGTACTAGCTGCTGACCAGTTTATTGTCGATCGCTCATTGCCAGAAGACCCGCAGGGTAAAACCATCATCGCTGGTTATCACTGGTTTAGCGACTGGGGACGCGACACGATGATTAGTCTACCTGGTTTGACAATTTCTACTGGTCGTCCAGAGGTAGCACGCTCAATTCTTCGCACCTTTGCCAGATACGTAGACCAGGGAATGTTACCTAATCGCTTTCCTGATGCGAGTGAGCAACCAGAATATAATACAGTCGATGCCACACTCTGGTACTTTGAAGCAGTCCGCGCCTACTACAGCGCTACGGACGATGATACTTTGCTTGGTGAACTCTTTCCCATACTTGCAGACATCATTAATTGGCACTGTCGCGGTACACGCTACAACATTCATCTCGATGCCGCCGATGGCTTACTTTATGCAGGCGTTGCAGGTGTACAACTGACCTGGATGGATGCCAAAGTTAACGATTGGGTAGTTACGCCCCGAATTGGCAAACCGATTGAAGTTAACGCCCTCTGGTATAATGCTTTACGGACAATGGCAAAGTTTGCCCGTCAGCTTGGTAAACCACACCAAGAATATGAGGCAATGGCAGACCGGGCAAAGTACAGATTTTCTCGCTTCTGGAATGACGAGACAGGTTATTGCTATGACGTTTTAGACAGTCCTGATGGTGATGATGCGTTATTGCGTCCTAACCAAATATTTGCTGTGTCATTACCAGAAAGCCCGCTTACACCTGCCCAGCAAAGGGGTGTGGTGGAAGCTTGTGGGCGAACGCTGCTGACTTCTTATGGGTTGCGATCGCTAGCCCCTGCTCATTCCCAATACCAGGGTAAATACGGTGGCAATCAGTATCAACGTGATGGAGCTTACCACCAGGGGACAGTTTGGGGTTGGTTATTGGGGCCGTTTGTCTTAGCACACCTGCGCGTCTACAAAAATCCTGAGCAGGCTCGTCAATTTTTGGAACCAATGGCTAATCACCTCAACGCGCACGGTGTTGGTAGTCTCAGCGAAATTTTTGATGGTGATGCCCCGATGACTCCACAAGGATGTATTGCCCAAGCCTGGACAGTGGCAGAGGTTTTGCGTGCTTGGTTGGCGACAACGAGTTGATGCGGGGAATAAACCAGGACTTAAAGAGCAGTTTAACAGCTAAATTGATCAGCGAAAGAGCACCTCATTTTAATCAAAACTTTAGCACAATCTCGGTTAAAAAATGGATACTCAAGATAGCAAATTAATTAAAGTGTATATATGCACAGGATGATATTATGACAAATCTAACCCAAGAAGAAATCAGATTAGCAGAAGCTTTGAGTCACAAAGCTCATTGGCGCAGATGGGGGCCATATTTAAGCGATCGCCAATGGGGAACAGTACGTGAAGATTACAGTCCCAATGGTACAGCCTGGGACTATTTTACCCACGATCAAGCTCGTTCTCGTGCCTACCGTTGGGGTGAAGATGGTATTGCTGGCATTTCTGATAACCATCAACGACTTTGTTTTGCGATCGCACTTTGGAATGGCGAAGATTCTATTCTCAAAGAAAGAATTTTTGGTCTAACTGGTAGCGAAGGAAATCATGGGGAGGATGTTAAAGAATATTACTTTTATTTAGACAATACTCCTACCCATTCATATATGAAAGCACTTTATAAATATCCCCAAAAAGCCTTTCCCTACTCTCAATTAGTTGCCGGAAATCAACATAGAAATCGCCACGAGCCAGAGTTTGAATTACTAGATACATGTATATTTGATGAAAATCGTTACTTTGATGTCTTTATCGAATATGCCAAAAATTATGCTGAAGATATTCTCATTCAAATAAAAGTAGTCAACAGAGGGTCAGAAGCAAAGACACTACACCTATTACCTACTCTCTGGTTTCGTAATACTTGGTCTTGGAATGGAGATACCAGCAAACCGACTTTAAAAGAGGTCGAATCTGGTAATGGCTTTCATCTGCTTGAGGCGTTTCATCCAACTTTAGGTAAAAGGTGGCTGTATTGTCAGGAAGCAAACGAAATTCTCTTTACAGAAAACGAAACAAATTATCAGCGATTATTTGGCTCTCCTAATTTATCTGCCTATGTAAAAGATAGCATTAATGACTATATCGTTCAGAGTAAAAAAGAGGCAGTAAATCCAAATCAAGTTGGCACCAAGGCATCTGCTGATTATTTTTTAACAATCGGCGCAGGTGAAACTAAAATCGTTAAATTACGATTGAGTGATGTACCTCATTTAGTTGAGCCATTTGGGAAAGAATTCGATACAGTATTTTGGGAACGACAACAGGAAGCAGATAAATTTTATCAGCGTATAACGCCATTTCCACTCAGTAAAGATATGCGAAATGTGCAACGACAAGCATTTGCTGGAATGCTCTGGAGTAAACAATATTATCACTATGTTATAGAGGATTGGCTGAAGGGCGATCGCAATACACCAGCGCCACCTCCAGAACGCCAACAAGGCAGAAATCGGGAATGGTTTCATCTTTACAATAAAGATATTCTTTCTATGCCCGATAAGTGGGAATATCCTTGGTTTGCAGCTTGGGATTTGGCATTTCATACCATTCCTTTGGCAATGATTGACCCCGATTTTGCTAAGTATCAGTTGGATGTTTTAACACGGGAATGGTATATGCATCCCAACGGGCAAATTCCTGCCTATGAATGGGCCTTTGGTGATGTTAATCCACCTGTTCATGCTTGGGCAACTTGGCGAATTTATAAGATTGAGCAAAAGATTTATGGACGAGCAGATAGACAGTTTTTAGAACGGGTTTTTCAGAAACTAATGCTCAATTTTACCTGGTGGGTAAATCGCAAAGATACTGAGGGTAACAACGTCTTTCAAGGGGGATTTCTTGGTTTAGATAATATTGGTGTATTTGACCGCAGTGCAGCTTTACCTACAGGTGGACATATTGACCAATCTGATGGTACGAGTTGGATGGGAATGTATTGTTTAAATATGTTAGCGATCGCTTTAGAATTAGCTAAAACTAATCCTGTTTACGAAGACATTGCTACCAAGTTCTTTGAGCATTTTCTTTACATTGCCGATGCTATGAATAAAATTGGCGAAATAGAATCTAGTTTGTGGAATGATTCAGACGGATTTTACTACGATGTGCTGCATTTACCGGAACGACAAATTACCTTAAAAGTTAGATCAATGGTAGGTTTAATTCCTCTATTTGCCATTGAAACTATTGAACCAGAAACTTTAAAACTACTGCCCGGTTTTAAAAAGCGATTGGAATGGTTCATCCAAAACCGTCCTGATTTGCGGCAAAATGTGGCTTGTATGGAAACAAAAGGAGTGGGTGCAAGGAAATTACTGGCGATAGTTTCCAGAGATAAGCTTAGAAGTATTCTACAAAAAATGCTGGATGAAAGCGAGTTTTTTGGAGATTACGGCATTCGGGCACTTTCTAGATTTCATGCTGAAAATCCTTATATTTTTGATGTCAATAGTTCGCAATTTCGAGTCGATTATGAACCGGCTGAATCTAGTAGTGGTTTATTTGGTGGTAATTCTAACTGGCGCGGCCCCGTTTGGTTTCCAGTGAATTTCATCCTAATTGAGTCTCTACAAAAGTTTCATTATTATCTAGGAGACGATTTCAAAGTTGAATGTCCAACAGGTTCTGGTCAAATGATGACACTTTGGGAGGTTGCATCAGAATTATCTCAAAGGTTAACCAAAATTTTCTTGCAAAATACTTTTGGTAAACGTCCTGTTTATGGTGGAATGCAAAAGTTTCAAAATGATCCACACTGGCAAAATTTGATTTTATTCTATGAGTATTTTCATGGTGATAATGGAGCCGGAATTGGCGCTAGTCATCAAACTGGCTGGACAGGTTTAGTTGCGAAATTAATCCAGCAATTTGGTGAATATGAAGCACAGGATCGAGAACCAAAAATAGAGAAGGATAAAAATGCGATCACTCTAACATAAAAATATCCAAATCCGATTCTATCTCGCCTTCATGAAAAAGGCTTGTTGTTACTATCCCACCTCGTAATCAATTTCGAGGATTAAAAATCTTAAGGTAATTCTCAGCAAAAATTAATTTAATTGCTAGTAAATGCATTTAAATTATTATTAGACAAGAATTCGCGGATTTGAGATGGCAATTAAATAAAAATATTTAGCAATCTTTTTGAAATTGCTGCATTTTTCACTGTAGATATGCAACAGAGGTAAGTTAAAATCAGCTATAACTAAAGATGTAGCGGTTAACAGTAACTTTACATAGTCCTGATCATAAAATTTTAGCAAAATCTACCACTTTGGATTTATTATCTGATACTACGGTAGCTGAGTTAATATCCCTGACTAAGATGCCAGGATATTACCCACGAACAGAGAATGTTTGTAGTAATGGTGCAGAGTTTAGGTATTAATAGGGTTTTAGCAATTCTTGTTTTAACTGCTGCGATCGCATTTTATATTAAACTTTCTCTGCAACCTCTGCGCCAGCTAAATCAAATAGCTTCTGTAATTTCCACTGAAGATTTAGGACAAGCACAGCTATATCTTGATAATGCACCAAGTGAAGTTAAAGAATTAGCTCAAACTTTAACCATGCTGTTATCGCACCTTTCCCAATCATGGGAGCAAGAGCAAGAATTTGTGAGTAATGTTTCTCAGGAATTATGCACACCTTAAACGATTGTACATGGTTATTCACAAAGTTTTTTGTGAAGGCAGAATAATTTAACCCAAACTCAACAATAAGCTTTAGAAACTGCGGCATCAGAAGCCGAACGTACTATCCGTATGCTACAAGATTTACTTGATTTAGGCACGTGCAGATAGCGGTTATTTATACTTTCAAATGAAATCTTATGTGCGGAATGACTTGGTTGAAGAAGTTGTCATGATGGCAAAAAAATATAGCGATCGCACAATTACAATCGAGTCAGAAATTTATCCAATTGAGATCAAAACAGATTATAGCCGCTTTAAACAAGTGTTATTAAATTTAATTGATAATGCCATTAAGTATTCTGATGCTGACACACCCATAATTTTCAAGTTAGATCGGTTTCAAGATCGGGCTATTATTCAAGTTTGTGACAAAGGTTATGGCATTCCTTTGCAACAGCAAGCACGGATATTTGAGAGATTTTATCGTGTAGATGAATCTCGCTCTCATACTACTGGGGGTTGTGGTTTGGGTTTATCGATTGTTAAGACACTTGTAGAAGGTATGGGAGGTAGTGTAAGTGTAGAATCAAAGTTAGGAGAAGGGAGTATGTTTATAATCAGTTTACCTACATATAGTAGCTCTATCTAATTTGTAAAAATTGCAAGATTCAGATATCCAGTTTCTTGATTTGATTGCAGACATAGTACAGATGACAGAGAAATTTGGTATTGGTGAATTCTAGGATGAAAATGATTTTGTGTGATTTCAAAACCTTTGTAGATACTTTGCAATGCAACATTTATACACCAAAATTCATACATCTAATCAGCAATGCCAGAAATTTAAGCATCAGGTAATCTATTTGGAAGTCACCCTGTTTCCTGTGAGAATAAAGGCAGCCCTCGTTTAACTGGCAAAGCAGGTTTGGGTTTATCGATTGTGAAACACCTAACCGAAGGTATAAAAGGCAAAATTGCCATCTTTTCAAAGCCAGATTATGGTAGCACTTTTATTCTCACATTACCTGCTTTAAGAGCAAAAATATGACAGCACATATCCTTTTGGTAGAAGATGAAGTCAAACTGGCGCGATTTGTCGAATTAGAACTTAATAGCGAAGGATACCGGGTAAGTGTCGCCCATGATGGCATCACAGGCTTGACTTTGGCGCGAGACTCATCACCAGATTTAGCGATTCTGGATTGGATGCTTCCAGGGTTGACGGGTTTGGAAATTTGTCGCCGGTTGCGAACAACAGGTAGTACAGTACCAGTAATTTTGTTGACAGCAAAATGATCAAGTGAGCGATGCCTACGGCAAGCCGCTCTGCATCTACGCGTGGCCGGATTAGATGCAGGAGCCGATGATTATGTAGTTAAGCCATTCAGCATTGAGGAACTATTAGCTAGAATTCGCGCTCATCTTTGCCGCACGCAAGAAACAGACGAGGATTTGTTGCAATTTGAAGATTTAAGCTTAAATCAGCGCACCCGTGAAGTATTTCGAGAGAAATGAAGCATTCAGTTAACAGCAAAAGAATTTAACTTATTAGAATATCCCCTTTCACATTCCCGTCAAGTATTTACTAGAGATCAAATTTTAGAGAAAGTTTGGGGTTACGACTTCATGGGTGATTCTAATATTATTAAGGTTTATATTCGTTATTTGCAACTCAAGTTGGAAGAAAATAATGAAAAACGTTTAATTCATACAGTCCGTGGTGTAGGCTATGCACTACGGGAATAATCGTAATGACTTGGTGATTTCAAGAAAAAGCAGCATATTGAAGATAAAAGAAAATTATGAAGAAAAAATGGGCTGTTAAACGACTGACAGTAAATCTCACAACCGAGGAAATGAAGAAACTTGAACAATACTGTACTCTTACAGGAAGGCCAGCAACAGATGTAATTCGAGAATTGCTCCGAAGTCTTCAGGTTGACAATGCTGAAAACTCTGAGATGGGAACAGCAGACTCAACTATGACTGTTGGCAGTTGGTCAAAATCACACTAATTATCGACTCGAATATAGCGTTTCCTAATCAGAATGAGGTATAACTTAACCTCACTCCCAACCTCTTGATAAAAAGAGGGGTTGGGGGTGAGGTTTTAATATGTACTTCATGCACCTGGGAACTTCTATATCCCGCCAAATTAACGTCTTTACGCTTTTTGCCTTTCCTATGTCTTAACAAGCATCGATTATGGGCATCATAATCCCAGTCCGAATACATCAGCTAGCAGCCAGAAAACTATTTGGCAGCAAGTTTTTCATTTACAAATATCGTATCAACCGATGGTAGATAATTTTAGACCTTATCTCTTTGTTTCTCGATATAGTTTGTACGCTGTATTTCTTTTAGGATGCCTACAGATTCAATTGGGAGTAATCTGTAGCGTAGGTGTTTGGATATTATCAGCAGCTAAATTACAAGCAGCCCAAGCACATCAGACTTGGAAATCACCTTCAGAATTGACTGAGCAAGTCACCATAATAAATCCTGAGTTAGCAGAGCAATACTCAAAACCACTCCCTTATCGATTAAAACCAGCACCTATTTTGCTGGCGGCACCCGAAAACTTCAATCCTGATTTGCGATTACCATCATCGCTACCCGAACCACCGCAGCAGAATTCTAGTCCACCAACAACTCCCACCAAACCAAAAACGCTGGATGCAGTTTTGGAAAGTATTTATACGGACTATCACTATGAGACAGACAACTTTGGCCAAACAAATTTTTTCCTTGAGCCAACAGTTCAGTTCCGATTGAGAAATGGCAATAAAATATTTTTTAAGACAGGTTTTAATTTCTTTGAGCAACGCGGTGTTGAATCAATTACCAATTTTCCCTTGCAAGTTGGATGGCAAGGAAAAATTGGACAAGTGACTCTACAAACAGCAGCTGGAGTCGATGTGTTCAATCGTTTACCCACAGCTATCAATCTCAATGTTAAGGTGGAGGCTCCCATTTCGCCGCCGCGAGTTTCGTCATTAGGTCGGTTGCTATCGGCAGTAGTACTATCAGGTAATTTAGAACAAGGGCCTTATAAATCCAATGTCCGAACTTTAGACAATCAAATTACTGCTTGGCGATTTGGCCCTGATTTATACTGGCAGATTGACCGGGACACCAGCTTGTTTTCCTCATTGCGTTTGGGTAGTTACAACGATGGTAATTCCGATGTGCAGTCTTTTAGTAGGTTAGAGCGCAAGTTCGGACAATTTTCTTTGGCAACTAACTTATTCACTTGGAGTTACGATCGCGATTTAGAACGTACAAGCGGTTATTTTTCTCCACCAGATTTCCTAGTTTACAACGGTGAGGTAGCTTGGGAGGGAGATATTACTAATTTTTTACGCTGTCGCCTTGCTGCCAATTTAGGACGACAGCGACTTAAAGGAGAATTTGACAACGCCAATACCTATCAAACGCGCTGTACGGTAAAACTGTCGCCCAATATAGAAGCAGACTTGGGCTATAGCTTTAGTAATGTCCGAAATCAAGAAACCGGGGGAAGTACCTACGGTAGTAATGCTTTAACAGGACAGTTGCGAGTCAAATTTTAACAAAAAAGAATTCAGGAGTCAGAATTCAGAATGAATATAGAATCAAGCGCACTATATATTTTTGATTTTTTGATTTTCTTAAAATTATAAACTTTGACTATCAAAGTATTCTTAATTTTGACTCCTAACTCCTGGATTCTGGATTCTGAATTCTGAATTCTGAATTCTGTTTTTTAAAATTCAAAATGGTATAAGGCTGAAGAATGAAAGCACCATTACCTGATAACGAAACACAGCGAATCGAATCTCTTTTGGAGTATAAGATTCTCGATACTCCTTCGGAAGCAGCTTTTGACGATCTTACCCGTTTAGCCTCATATATTTGTGGAACTCCCATTGCCTTAATCAGCTTAATTGATACTAATCGTCAGTGGTTCAAGTCAAAAGTTGGTTTGGATGCCCTAGAAACACCCCGCGATTTGGCATTCTGCGCCCATGCTATTCTGCAACCTGAAGTTTTTGTTGTGCCTGATGCCACAGAAGATGAAAGGTTTGCGACAAACCCGTTTGTTACCTCTGACCCAAATGTTCGGTTTTATGCTGGTGTACCGCTGACGAACCCTGAAGGATATGCACTAGGAACACTTTGTGTAGTTGACCATGTAGCAAGAAACCTCTCTCCAGAACAAGTTGAAGCATTACGAATTCTCGGTCGCCAGGTAATAAAACAACTAGAAATGCGCCGCACTTTAGCAAGTTTGGTATTGGCAAGTGATACACGCAAACAGGTGCAGAAGACACGGAAACAATTTTTTCAAAGAATAGCTGGAGGGTTTGGATTAGCATCGGCAATTTTAGTTTTGATTGGCGTGATTTCTTATCAAAATACACGTATATTGATTGATACGAATAAGCAAGTACAAAAAACCCAAGATAAAATCAATAAACTAGAAGAATTACTGTCCGAGATGAAAGATGCTGAGACTGGACAACGCGGTTACATCCTCACTGGACAAGAAAGTTATCTAGAACCCTATCAAGCAGTAGTTGGAAACATTGATCGCAAAATTGTAGAACTGAAGGATTTAATCGCAGATCAACCTAACCAACAAAAGCAGTTCGCAACCCTTGAATCTCTAATAGCTGCAAAACTTGCCATACTCAAGCAGACTATAGACCTGCGTCAAAATCAGGGATTCGACGCAGCGTTGCAGTTAATCCAGACAAATCAAGGAAAACATCTCATGGATGATATTCGCAAGATCGTCCATGAGATAGAGAATCAGGATAAAAGGTTGCTTCAACAGCAGTCACAAGCTGCAAAAGCCAGTGCTAACTACACGGTTTTGACACTGGCGATCGCTATAAGCCTAAGTTTTTTGATTCTGGCTATAGTCTACTATTTAATTTCTCGTGAGGTAAAAGAGCGTAAATTAACAGAGGAAACACTGAACCAAGAACGCAACTTTATCTCAGCAGTCCTTGATACAGCCAGCGCTTTGGTAATAGTTATTGACACACAAGGACAAATCGTTCGCTTCAATCAAGCTTGCGAACAAATAACTGGTTACTCATTTGATGAGGTGAGAGGAAGGCATTTCTGGAACCTGTTTTTACTTCCTGAACAGGTAGAGCCGATTAAAGCAGTTTTTGAGCAGTTGCGAGGTGGTGAAGGTCCTAAGGAATACGAAAACTATTGGGTAGCTAAGGATGGCAGTCGGCGGCTCATTTCTTGGACTAACACTACCTTGCAAGACCATAAGGGCTACGTTGAATACATTGTCGCCACAGGTATCGATATCACCGATGTCTTCGAGGAGCTGCGCTTACGCAAACGAGCTGAACAACATCTGAAAGCTGAGTATGTTACAACCCGGATCTTAGCAGAGTCAACCACAATCAATGAAGCCATGCCCCAAATCCTGCAAGGAATCTGCGAAAGTTTGGGATGGGATTTAAGTGAATTTTGGATGCTAGATCCACGATCAAATCTACTGTCTTTGCTAAATTCATGGTATAAAATCTCCTTTGAGATGCAAGAATTTGACATCCTCAGTCGGCAGATTACGTTTGCACCAGGAATTGGGCTGCCTGGTCGTGTCTGGACTAGCCTTGAACCTGTTTGGATTGCTGATGTCGCTAAAGATCAAAGTTTCATCCGCTCTCAAATCGCTGCCCAAGCAGAACTGCACGGAGCTTTCGGTTTTCCGATCCGTAGTGGTAAAAAAGTTATCGGTGTCATTACCTGCTTTAGCCATGAGATCCAACAAGCTGACCCAGATTTGGCAAAAGTCATGAATTCGATTGGCGAGCAAGTAGGGCAGTTTATTGAGCGCAAGCAGGCAGAAGAACAACTCCAACGCCAAAACTTGCGATCGCAACTATTTACTGAAATCACCCTCAAGATTCGTCAGTCTTTGCAAATCAAAGAAATTCTCCAAATCACTGTCACCGAAGTCCAAAAAATTCTTCATAGCGATCGAGTTTTGATTTATCAGCCTTTGGCTGATGGATCTGGAGCCACCGTGGTTGAAGCAGTAATTTCTGGCTGGCTGGCAATTAAAGATAAAAAGCTTACTGATGCTTACTTTCAAGCCGAATACATCCAGCAGTACTATCTACAGCAGTACCGTCAAAGACCGAATCTAGGGCTTGCTGACTTAGATATAGTTGAAGTCCAAAAAAATCATCTGGAATTACTGCAACAATTTGGAGTCCAATGTAATTTAGTCATACCCATTCTTGTCAAAGAAGAACTCTGCGGTTTACTGATTGTCCATCAGTGCGGCAGTTCCCGCCAATGGTCTAGCTTTGAAACTCATCTTTTACGGCAAATAGCTGACCAAGTAGGTATTGCCTTAGCCCAAGCCCAAATGTTAGATGCAGAAACTCAACAGCGACGAGAACTCGAAATTGCCCGTCACCAAGCTGAATTAGCTTCTCAAACCAAAAGTGCCTTTTTGGCCAACATGAGCCATGAAATTCGGACTCCCATGAATGCTGTGTTAGGGATGACAAGCTTAATGTTAGAAACTCCCCTAAACTCCGAGCAGCGGGATTTTATGGAAACAATACGCATTAGTGGCGATGCTCTGTTAAGCCTGATCAACGAAATTTTGGATCTGTCCAAACTAGAGGCTGGGGAAATGGCACTAGAAACTCTAGATTTTGACTTATCTACCTGTGTAGAAGAGGTGTTGGAATTATTGGCTCCCTCAGCCCATCATAAGGGATTAGAAATTGCAGGATTAATTTATAGCAACGTCCCCACCCGCCTCCAAGGCGATGCTGGCCGCCTGCGGCAAATTCTCATGAACCTGATCGGGAATGCGATCAAGTTCACCAGTAATGGAGAGGTAGTATTACGAGCAGAATTGCGTTCGCTTTCTCTGACTACAGCCACTATCTATTTTGCCATTACAGATACAGGTCTTGGCATTACCCCAGAAGATCAATCCAAACTCTTTAAGCCATTTACCCAAGTAGATGCTTCCACCACTCGTAAATATGGCGGCACAGGTTTGGGATTAGCCATCTGTAAGCAACTGGTAAGCTTGATGGGGGGAGAAATGGGCGTAGAAAGTCGCTTGGGCAAAGGATCTAAGTTTTGGTTTGAAGTAACTCTCACCAAGCAACTTGACCCTATTTCCTTAGAAGGCGAACGCGAACTTTTGCTGAATCGGCGCTTGTTAGTGGTGGATGATAATGCTACTAATCGCAAAATTATCCACCATCAAGCTACCCGTTGGGGGATGCTGGTGGATCAGGCTGCTTCGGCTACTACTGCCCTCAAAGCTATTCAGGAAGCCGCCAAGCAAAAAAATTTCTATGATATAGCTGTGATTGATATGCAGATGCCAGAAATAGATGGCATGACTTTAGGAGAACAAATTAAAGCAAATTCAGCGATCGCTGGGCTACCTTTGATTATGCTTACTTCTACTAATCAACGCGATGAAATCCAGCGATCGCTAAAAATAGGATTTGCAGCTTATTTAGTCAAACCTGTTAAGCCGTCCCGACTCCTCGATACCATCATGACTATTTTAGGAACGCAGCTAGAACAAGAAACAGAAGTCAGAATTGAGGAGTTAGAAGTCAGAAGTCAGAATTTAAAACTGAAAAATTCTGAAAACAACCGCAACTATTATTCTCCTGACTTCCCCAAACTTAGAATTCTCTTAGCTGAAGATAATTTGGTGAATCAAAAAGTTGCCTTGAAGCAACTCCAAAGCCTGGGTTATAGTGCTGATGTCGCTGGTAATGGGAAAGAAGTTTTGCAGCTATTAGAAAAAATTCCTTATGATTTAATTTTGATGGATTGCCAAATGCCAGTTCTCGACGGTTTAGAAACCACAAAAGAAATTCATCGTTGGCAAGAAAGCTACTTTGCCAGTGGTTATCGTCCTGTGGTAATTGCAATGACAGCTAATGCCATGAAAGAAGACCAGCAAATGTGTCTAGATGCCGGAATGGATGACTATTTGAGCAAGCCAGTAATCAAAGAAAAATTGGCACTGGCGCTTGAGTGTTGGGGAAATGTGATATTCGAGGCAAAAGAAACAGCTGCCACAGAGCAAACAATTTCTACAACAGATGTCGGTGCAGTTGATCTCCCAATTGATTGGGAACGCTTGCATGAACTTTCAGAAAATAACCCAGAATTTGAATTGGAACTACTACAAATATTTGTTGAGGATATTCAACCTCGTCTAGAGTTAATTAAAATAGCGATCGCAGATCATGACTTTGAGCAAATAGCCCTCCAAGGTCATCAAATTAAAGGTGCTAGTGCCAATATGGGAGTTAGAACCATGCATCTGGCAGCAGAAAAACTAGAACAACTAGCGATAAACCAAGAGCGTCGAGGTACTAATAACTTAATCGTAGAGCTAGAAGACTTTGTTAAATGCATCCAAGAATTTTTGAACTGTAAAGATAGTAACGCCAAAAACTTAAAAAATAATAATATTTATTAATAAATTAACGGAGCAGTTTTTTCTAAGTAAGTTATGAAAAACACTTATTTTCCATTTCTCACTACTCATTTCCTATTTTATAGATAGAAATTGTGAATGATTGGGAATAATAACAAAGTATATTCGGTGAGTTAGCTGCATCATAAGCTAAGGATTTTTAGCCTAAATATCAGTTAAATGCATCGCCTATTATTCCCAATTGATTCCCGAAAAGGGAGGTTTTACTAATGAGTCAGATGAGTAGAGACGATGTACGAGAAAGACTTGGCAATATCGATCAGATCCGCGATATTATTCTTGGAACACAGCTAAGAGACTACGAAAATCGATTTAGCAAGCTGGAGTCAGATATATCTCTCCTACAACAACAGACGCGATTGCATGTCGAGCAACTCAAGTCCAACTTTTCGGCTGAACTAAAAGCGGGGTTTGAGTCGCTGGATAAAAAGCTGAAGTCACTTAACCTGGCAACTCAAGAAGAAACTCTTGACTTACGGCAACAGGTTGATAGACTTAATAAAAAGTTCTCTAGCAGCGTTCAGTCGCTTGATGAAACCTTAGATAGCCAAACTACCTCGATTCGAGATGAAATATTTCAAACTAAAGTCCAATTACAAGATGATGTTACAGCATTACGGGATCTGATTTTAGAAGAAATAGATCGACGCTTCTCGCAGTTGACAGACACGAAAGTTTCTAAAGACGATATGGCTGAAACTTTGTTTGCCTTGGGAATGCGTCTGAAAGAAACTGAATTTATTCCTAAATTACGAGAAGCAGCCAATGAACGCAGCGACGAATATAC
This sequence comes from Nostoc sp., assembly GCF_036917555.1. Taxonomy (GTDB): domain Bacteria; phylum Cyanobacteriota; class Cyanobacteriia; order Cyanobacteriales; family Nostocaceae; genus Nostoc. Next base: position 86,811 of record NZ_JBALDD010000049.1, read on the forward strand.
TGGTGTACCGCTTCTAGAAACTACAAAGTTATCAAAAGTAAGTGTTAACTCACTCTAACAGTACAGCAGAATTGCATTAGTAATTAAGTCAGAAGGCAAAGAGAGAGGGGGGAGATATAGCGTTGCCCATTCAGATGCAGTACAACGTTATATCACAAGGTGTAGGGAACATGCCGTGCCCCTACAGGTGTACCTCACTCCAAACTCTAAACTCCTAACTCAGCACTTTCAAAAGGATGACTCAGGTGGAAAATTCGGTTTCTCAATCTGTTGAGTTGAAGTCAGAAACATCTGTGCAGCTTGACAATTTGCTGCATTTGCTTATCGATCTCAAAATTATCGAATCACCTGAGCAATCTCCTTTATCACCATCACAAACTGATAATAGTAATGAGTATCTTCCAGACGAAATTGAATTCCTGCAACTTCCTCCAGTGACATTAGAAGTATATGAAGCTTATTTAGAGTCGGATTTTAATTTTCCTCAAGATATATCTAATCACTCACAAACTACTCAAGAAGAATTAGAAGAATCTATTGAAATTTTTACAGAATTTGAGGAAAAATTAGACAACTCAGAGGATGCATTGCAAAAATTACGGGAGATATTGGTCGGATATGAGTTATCAGAAATAAACAATATTACAGATAAACTCAAACAAAAATTAACAAAAATAGAGCATCAAATTTATGACCCTAAAGAGCTAATAAATCTACTACTACCGTCTATTTCTGAACTTTTAAGGCTGAAGATTACAGAGTCGAGAGAGGAAATTGTCCAGATAATTGCTCCGATCATTGATGAGACTATCTGCAGTCGCACTGAACAGGATAAAGTTAGCATGGGTACAGCGATCGCACCTGTAATTCCTCTAGCTATTTCCCAACAGATTATTATAGCTCCAGAAGAAGTTTCAGATGCGATCGCTCCGGCAATGGGACGAGCCATAAAAAAGCAAATTGAAATTGAGCAGAATATTGTGGTGGATGCACTCTACCCAATTATTGGTAGTACCATAGCCAAATATATGGCAGAGACAATCCGTGCCATTAACCGACAAGTTGAAGAAACCCTTAGTGTTGAAGGCATTAAACGTAAAATTCGTGCCAAGCTACAGGGAGTTTCAGAAGCAGAATTAATTCTTAAAGAAGCTCTACCATTTACAATTCAAGCCATTTTCTTGATTCATAAAGCATCTGGTTTAGTTATCTCAAATATTCAGCACTCTGATGCAGAGCAGTTAGAGGCTGAAATGGTAGCAGGAATGCTGACAGCAATTCGCAGCTTTGCCAATGATTGTATCAATCAATCTGGAAGCATAACAGAATTAGATGCAATTGAATACGGAACATCCAAAATAATTTTAGAAGTTGCAGGATACTGTTATGTAGCGATTGTTGTCCGAGGAGAGCCAAGCAAAAACTTTATTGGGAAAATGCGGCAAGTCTTCAGCACAATTATTAAAAAATATGGTGATTTAATTGAAAAGTATGATGGCGACCCAGATTTAATTCCTATTGAAGTTCATACACTTCTAGAAGAACTGAAAAATACAGATATTCAGGAGAAAAAGAAAACAAAAATATCACCGTTACTGATATTAGGTTTAACAGTTATCAGCACCATTTTCATTCCTTGGGGTATTTGGCAATACCGTAGTGGAGTTATACATTCTATTGAAAATCAAACTTCGTTAGCTCTAACTTCTGTTCCAGAACTAGCTGTATATCGGCTCAATGTACAAGTAGAACACAATAAATTAAAATTAACAGGACGATTACCTAATCAACTTCTTCGCCAGAAAGCCGAGCAAATTGTCAAAATAACCTCTCCTAATTGGTTGATTGATAATCAAATTTTATTAGTAGAAGTACCAGCAGACCCCGTATTAGCTGCTGCTGAAGTCAAACGAGTCGCAGCAGTTTTAAATCAGACTAACGATATCGCAATTTCCGCTCAATACATCGCTGGTAAAGTAGCTGTTGAAGGAACTGTCAACCGAATTGCAGATGCTCAAATTATGAATAATGCATTTGGACAAATTCCAGGCGTAAAATCTGTGTCTAGTGCAGTGCAAGTACAACCCCCACAGATTGAAGTTCGATTTTATTTTCAACCCGACTCAGCAAGTTTAATGAAAGCAGATACAGCGCACAAGATTCAACAGGTTAAGTTTTTCCTTAATCAGTACCCAAATAAGTATTTAAAAATTATTGGTTATAGTGACCTTACTGGCGCGAATAAATCTCAAAAATTGGCACTGGCGCGAGCAAAGGCTGTACAACAAGCACTGATTAAATTAGGCATCGAGCCATCTCGCCTACAGGTCATTGGTAGGACAAATTTACCACCAGGAATTGATGAAACTCAACCCTTGTGGTTAAGCCGCTGTGTTGCTCTAGAATCGATAAACAAGCAATTTTAAGTTTATAGGAGCTATGATTTTGATCAAACATTCTCTATTTTTCTTCAACTATGTCTATAATCTCTAAAAAAGTATGCTTATTTGGTGATTTTGGTGTTGGTAAAACTAGTCTAATTCGCCAATTTGTAGAGTGTCAGTTTAGTGATGAATACCTTTCAACCGTAGGAGTAAAAATCTCTCGTAAATTGGTTTGTGTTTCAGAAAAAGACCTACTTGTTGAACAAAATTTACAGTTAATCATTTGGGATATTGAAGGTAGTAATAAGTTTAAGGCAGTTGCTAAAAATTATTTTCAAGGTTCTAAAGGTGCTGTGATAGTTGGTGATGTGACACAAGCAGAAACGCTCAATCATATCCAGGAGCATATTCAAACTTTTTTAGCTGTTAATCCTAACAGCTATATTGTTGTTGCACTGAATAAATCAGATATGATTGCAGCCGAATATTTAGAAAAAATTCGTCAAATGTATCAATTTAACAATCAAGCTAATATATTAGACACTTATGTAACTTCAGCTAAAACTGGCAATAATGTTGATAAAATATTTCAAACTTTAGCCAATCGTTTAATTTAATTAAGATGAATTCATTTTTTACAAACCTATTATCTGTATGTGGTATTGAATATTTGATAATTGATGAAAACCTCAAGATTCTAGAGATGTCTTTGGGATTAAATCATTTTGCTGATATTCCTAATGAAGTAAACCTCGGTCAAGATGTTCGGATTGTATTTCCAGAATTAGAGGGACTTGAAGATATTTTTGATGCAATTTTACAGGGGGAACAAGATAATTTTGACTTAAAAGGAATTATGCGATCGCAAGATACGCCTTCTCCTTTATATATTGATATTCGTATTACTAATAATCTCCAAGAACACCATTTTAACAATCGACTAATTATTGTTGTCGAAGATGCAACAGAACGGATGGTGCTTGAGCAATCTTTGTTTCAAGGTGCAAATGAAGCAAATCTTTTGCTACGTAACTTAAAGGCTTCTAAACAATATATTGACCAAATTGTGACATCAATGGCAGACGCCTTGTTAGTGACAACGCTATCAGGCGAGATAAAAAAAATGAATTATGCCGCACAAATTTTATTGCAATATAACGAAATAGAACTCATCGGTCAACCAATAGCAAAAGTCATTAGAGAAGTCAATAAGTATCCATTGACAATTGATGATACTGATATATCCCAAAGTCCAGACATAAATCCTTTAATAAAAGAAGTAGAAACCGTTTGTTATACCAAAAATTGTAAAACAATTCCCGTAGCTTTTTCATCCTCAATCGTAAAAACAGAAATTGAACATTTTCAAGGCTATGTTTACATTTTGCGAGACATGACCGAACGAAAACAGGCAGAACTTGCTAAACAGGAATTCTTAGCCATGATTAGCCATGAAGTTCGGACTCCGATCGCATCGGTAATTGGTATGGCTGGTTTGTTGCAATATACTAAATTGACTGCTGAACAGCAAGATTTTGTTGAAACTATTTACACCAGTGGAAATTCTTTACTGAAAATTATTAACGATTTCCTTGACTTCTCCAAAATACAATCAGGTAACTTGGAACTAGAAGCGGAACCTTTTTGTTTGCGAAATTGCATTTATGAGGCTTTTTATCTGCTTGCACCTACAGCTAAAGAAAAAGGTTTAAAACTCACATTTTTAGATACTCCTGAACTTCCTACTACAATTGTGGGGGATATCACCAGACTGCGCCAAGTCTTGATTAATTTAATCAGTAATGCGATTAAATTTACCGAAACTGGAAGCATAGAAGTTTCAGTTATAACCCGCAATAATAGCAATATTAATCATTCTTGTGCTGCAAATACTGACGAAATTCAGTTTAGTGTTAAAGATACAGGCATCGGAATTCCCCGCGATCGCGTGGAGCGTTTATTTAAAGCTTTCAGTCAAGTTAACTCCTCCATTACTCGACAATATGGCGGTACTGGGTTAGGTCTAGCCATCTGTAAGCAACTGTGCGAGTTAATGGGTGGCAGAATTTGGGTTGAAAGTGAGCTTAATGCAGGTAGTACATTTTACTTTACGATTGCCGCTTCTGTTGTTCCAGAGGAGTCAGCAGGAGCCAGTGCGGTCTTTCCCCAACAAGAGATACCAGAAGCGATCGAGTCTCCCCAAGTGGAGCAACTGGCGTTCAAGAGTCAGGAGTTATTCAGCGTCCCCGCGTCTTCTTCCCCGTCTCCTGACCTACATAAATTAAGAATTCTTTTAACTGAAGATAATCTGGTGAATCAGAAAATAGCCTTGAAGCAACTCAAAAACCTGGGCTACAGTGCTGATGTCGCTAATAATGGGAAAGAAGCGTTGCAGCTATTAGAAAAGATTCCTTACGATTTAATTCTGATGGATTGCCAAATGCCGATTCTCGACGGTTTGGAAACCACAAAAGAAATTCATCGTTGGCAAGAAAGTAGCTTTGCTAGTGGTGGTCGTCCTGTGGTAATTGCGATGACAGCTAATGCGATGAAACAAGACAAACAAATGTGTCTAGATGCCGGCATGGACGACTATTTGAGCAAGCCGGTGATGAAAGAAAATTTGGCCGCGACGCTAGAGCATTGGGGAAATGTGATATTCAGGGCAAAAGAAACAGCTGCTACAGAGCAGACAGTTTCTACAACAAATGTCGGTTCAGTTGACCTCCCAATTGATTGGGAACGTTTGCATCAACTTTCAGAAAATAACCCAGAATTTGAATTAGAACTATTGCAAATGTTTGTTGAAGATATTCAACCTCGTTTAGAGTTAATTAAAATAGCGATCACAGCTGATGACTTTGAGCAAATAGCCCTCCAAGTCCATCAAATTAAAGGTTCTAGTGCCAATATGGGAGTTACAACCATGCATCTGGCAGCAGAAAAACTAGAACAATTAGCTTACAACCAAGAGCGTCGAGGTACTACTAACTTAATCGTAGAGTTAGAAGAGTTTGTTAAACGTGTCCAAGAGTTTTTAATCAGAAGTCAGTAGTCAGTATCTCCCCACTCCCTACTCCAATCATTTTTTGTAATATTTACTAATAAATAAACAGTAACGATTATCTACCATCGGCTCATAACTCAACTTGTCGGCAATGGCGGACATAATTTTTAAACCGCGCCCGCGCTCTTGATCGTTATCCTCAAATTCAGATGTTTGGCGCAATTGCTGTTCTAAGTTAAATGGTTTGCCTTGAGACCAAATGCGAATTTCTATGTAATCATCTAACCGCACAGCTTCTATCTCAATCGGAGTTTCAATAGGTAAATTTTTGTGGGCATGTTCAACAATGTTAGTAAAGCCTTCTATAATCAGCGTTTGACATTGCCACCAAATTTGTTGATCGGGAATAGGTGGTTGATTCATCTGCTCGAACCAAGACAAAACTTGAGGTGAAGCTGTCAGGTCTGTGTTGACTTTGAGAGAAATTTTATTATTCACTTCTTAACTAATAAAATATTGTGAAATCATCATATTCGTTAATTAGTTTATTTAATTTGAGTATTTTTACTATACATTAAAAACTAAATTGCATATAACTTAAATTAAAGTAACTATTTAACCCTCGTTTTACTTAGAAAATTGTAATTTATGTTTAAAATTCTGGTTATTGATGATGACCCGACAGTGCGAGCAGTACTGAAAAGCACACTCCAAAGGCAGGGTTATGAGACTACTGTAGCCAGCAATGGCGAAGAAGGAATTATCCAAGCACAACTGCTACGTCCTGCTCTAATTATCTGTGACTGGATGATGTCCCAGGTAGATGGGCTAGAAGTGTGTCGCCGAATTAAAACAGATCCAGAGTTAGCAACTACTTTTTTTATTCTATTAACGGCTAGGGGAGCAGCTCGAGGAGAGGAGGAAGATAGAGTTAGAGGACTTGATGCTGGAGCAGACGAGTTTATCTCTAAACCAATAGAGATGAATGAATTGAAAGCACGAGTAAGAGCAGGACTAAGGTTACACCAGCTAAATCAGGATTTACAAAGTCAAAAGCAAGCTTTGGAAACACTAAATCAGGATTTGCAAACTCAAAAGCAAATTTTGGAAGCCGAATTGGCTGAGGCTGCTGATTATGTGCGATCGCTTTTACCCTCACCGCTTGTAGGAGCAGTAACTACAGAAAATTTGTTTATTCCCTCAGCACAACTAGGAGGCGATTGCTTCGACCATCATTGGATTGATGAGGATCATTTGGCAATTTATTTGTTGGATGTATCAGGTCATGGAGTGGGTTCAGCCCTCCTATCAGTATCGGTGTTGAATGTTTTGCGATCGCAATCTCTACCGAACACTAACTTTTGTCAACCAAGTGAAGTCCTGAAAGCTCTCAATCATGCCTTCCAAATGAGCAAGCACGGTGATAAATACTTTACAATCTGGTATGGAGTTTATCACCGCCTTAAACGTCAACTCATTTATGCCAACGCCGGACATCCACCAGCTTTACTATTATCTAATACCTCCACAAATAACATCGAAGTTAAACAGCTAACTTCTTTAGATTTACCAATTGGCTTTTTACCTGAAGTTCAATTTGAGGATGCTATTTTCGGGGTCGAAGAAAACAGCACTTTATACATCTTTAGTGATGGTGCTTATGAAATTAATCAGTCAGATGGTAAAATTTGGGGAATCGATGCATTCATTGACTTACTAACCAAATATAGTCAGAATACCTCTAACCTTAATCAACTCTTAGCGAATATTCTCACTTTAAATACTCAAGATAATCTGGATGATGACTTATCTTTAGTAAAAGTTAACTTTGGTTAGAATAGTCAACTATACATACTTAAATTTTGATTACTTAACAGCTTATTGTGTTGCTAATACTTGGCGTTCAAATTCATCTTTATCAGCAAAGGTTTGAAAAATTCTATCCATTTTAGTTAGTTCAAACAACATCCTGACTTGATCGCTTATTGAACAAACAAACAGTTTGGCGTTAGCAGTTCTTACCATTTGCATTGCTGATACTAAAGCACCTAAACCAGAGCTATCAATAAACTTTACTTCTTTCATATCGACCAACAAAATTTCGGCTCCATTTGCCAGTATATCACTAACTTCACGACGTAGTTCGTTACCTCTAATACCATCTAAAATTCCAGATAGTTCTAGGACTTTTACATTCAAACTCATGGTTTTATTTCCCTATTATGTAGTTATATTTTGGCATTGAATTAAGGCAAACTGCAATAGATAAAGTCTGGAATTAGCTTTATTTTAATACTTGCTGATTACTATTATTTGCTATAGCGGTAAAAAAGCTAGCATCAACCCATTGCCGAGAAATTTCAAAAGCTTCAAAATAGCCGTCTTTTTGACCTAACTCTCGTGCCCAAAAGCGAGACAGAACAAGTATGGCATCAAGTTGCATAAATGCTTTATTTAACTCCGATTCATAACAACCGATAGCTGCAACTTTTTCCTCAATTACAGAGGTGATATCTACAAAAAAGTTGGGTTCAAAACCCCGCAAAAAAACAGGTGGTGCTGAATACCACAAGGGTATATTTTTGCGAGTAGCAACATTAGAAACTGCGATCGCACACACTTCATGATCTCTATGCCCATATTTTTCAGGTTGTGGTGCGTGAGTAATAATCAGATCCGGTTGCCAACGCCCAAGAGCTTCTTCAGTAACTTTAATCACTGCTTGTGTAGAGAAATTACACTCCTCAAGTGCATGAAACTCGTAAGTTGCACCGATGATTTTACCAGCCGCATCTGCTTCTTGATGACGTGTACCCTTAACAGGCGAACTAGAAAGACCGCCATCAGTCAAAATTAAGCAACGAACATTCCATCCTGCTTGAGACATCAGACTGAGAGTACCAGCAGCAGGTAGAACTTCATCATCAGCATGAGCATAAATTGTTAAGACGGTTCGCCCACCAAGGTTGTTTGAGTCAGAATAAGTGTTCATAGCTGTTTTCTTTCTAAATTGGATTTGCAAGTCAGCAGTCATGAGTTGTTTATTCACCTGCTCTTCCCCAGCTTTCCCTGCTAGCCTTTTAGGCTTCTTTTGAGGGCTGCCAAACAGATGCGCGGATGATAGCCCATAAAAGTAACAAGTTATAGATAGCCCATGCACCGTTAAGTAGGTGAACCAAAGGATAATTTAGATGACCAATCGCAAAGCGGTAAAGACTCCACAATAGTCCTAGAATCGTGAGGGCGAAGATAGCCAACTGTGGCCAAACAAGCCGGAGATAAATTCCAGATTGGCGTTGCTTAGGTGTGACTTGGAAATTGAGTTTTTGTCCTGTGAACACACTCCATACAGCTTGGATTAATAAAGGGAATAAAGCGATCGCATATTGTTCAGAACGCCATACTTCTCTAGCTGGAATACCCCAGGTGGCTGCCAGAAAAGTCAGACGGTTAATAATAAAAGCTGGAAAAAAGTGTATGGCAAAGTCAGGGCCGTAGCTTCTAACTGGAACAATGTCCGTAAAAAAATAGATAATTGGACAAGAAATAAAAACCAGAGTTGCAAAACCAGAGAAATAACTATACATCGTCTTGAAATATTGCAACCTTTGCCAAAACGTTAGCCCTGATTTTGTCAGTGGATTTTCCCTCACTAGCACTTGGATAGTTCCTTGTGCCCAGCGTAGCCGCTGTTTAAGAGTAGAACTTAGATCGTCTGGCGCTAAACCTTCTGCCAAAAGTTCATTGTGATAAATAGATTTCCAGCCAGCACTATGCAGACGCATGGCTGTATTCATATCTTCTGTGATGCTATTACTGGATACCCCACCAACTAAATCAAATTCATCTAAACGTTTTTCATTTTTGGCAAATTCATCAGCAAAATTTTGCAGTCCTACACTAACTAATGCTTCACGTCTCAAGATCGCATTTGTCCCCGTATAGAACGCAGCATTCATGCCATCTTTACCTTGTTGAAGTGGCCCATAAAATAAATTTGCTCGATGTCCAAAAGGATCGCCTGGAGGAATATTATAAAAATCCTGGCGGGTCTGTACAAAAGCAATTTGATTTTGGTCGTATTTTCCTGTTGAAAGATTATAGGTGTAGAAATAAGGCAGAACTCGTTTGAGAAAACTTGGCTTGGGAATGTGGTCAGCATCTAGAGTAACAATAAAAGTTCCTGCCGTTTCTCCTGAAAAAATTGCATAATTGATGTTGCCTGCTTTGGCATGATGTGCTACACCAGGCGTCTTAGGACGAGCAATGTAGCGAAACCGGGAGATTTCTAGCAGTTCTAGTTCTTTTTTGCGAATAGCTTCTTCTAAGGCTTTGCGTTCGGTAATTAGGCGATCGCTAATACTTTGATGAGTCGGAGGTAGCCAAAGAATAAACTGTCGTAGACTTTGCACAAATTCAGTAGCAAACTGGTTAACCGCTGGTTCTGATGATGCTTGCAGCCATTGTTCTGCGGCTTGAGTATTAGGTGTTAGATTTTCCAGTTGCTTCAGGCGCTCTAACAAACAAGAGTGTTCTACATCAATCCGATTTGCTTCTTGTCGTAGTAGTGGTGACTGCAAATCCTGAATACACAATCTTTCTGTCATAGCCCGCATATCAGCCGAGTTACCGTCATCCAGCACATAAACGCGTAACTTTGTTGGCGGGTAATCTATTGTTAGAGCAGCTTTGGCAGTTTCTTCTACAATTTCCGGCGGCTCGTTGTAGCAGGTGACAAACACATCCACTGTTGGCCAGTCGGATCTGGGTAGAGGTGGGATCATCTGGTCAAGAGACTTAATCTGTCTGACTAAAGGACGCCATAACCCAATTACAAACATCATGCCACCGAGATAGCTATAAATTTCTGCTATCAGCAAAGGAATCGAGAGCCAGAGGGCATCAAAATTGATCGAATGGGTGACGCGCCATTGCAAATACCAGATACCAAAAATTAAATTGATTTCTGCGAGGTAGCGAAATAACAGCGTTCTTTTTTTGAGTAATGAGCGGCTGTTGCCGGAAAATTTTGAGGAATTATCACTAATAGAAACTGAAGTCATTTTAGTACCAGTAATTAAAAAAATTAAAAATTGAGGATGAAAAATTAAAAACTCAATTGCTTTAATTTTTAATTTCCGAAGGGTCAAGCACGAGTGGATGTCTGCCTCTGGTTTGGTAAAGCAGACTTTCTAAAACGATCGCATTCGTATTCACGTCAACAGATGCATTAATACCTAGTTTTGAAGTTTCATATCGTCCTGAAAAATAACCGTGATTTTTATCGGATAAATTTTGAGCAAAGTCTCGCAGCCTTTTTGCATAAGGCTCATCTGGCATGAGCGCAAACCAAGAAAATGCTGCTTTCGTACTAACAAACCGCAATTGGGGATAGGCTTTTCCTCTAGTGTTAACGGCTTGCCAAGCTTGATCATTGGAGTAGACGCTGTAATAGAGAAAGTAAGGAGGACGATCCAAGGAATCTTCATTTACAGCAGTTAAAATTCCAGTACGCTTAAATCTTTGTAATTGCACTTTAAAAAGATTTTGTACTTGCGGCTTAACAGCATTATCCCAACCAATTTCCAAACCCCAAAGCAAATAAGGATCATTCGTCAGGTAGTTGCTAGCTCCAGAGTTTTTGAAATTACGCTCATCAATTTGCAAAGTAATACCATCAACTTGAACTGCTTTGACTGGTGGATTGGTGAGAGCATTAGTAGCTTGAATATTCCACAACTTTAAACTGTGGGCAGCATATTGCTCGTAGCCTAATCGCCCTTCCTGCACTTCGAGAAGTTTGCCTGCTTTAGGAATAGCTCCATTTAACCAACCATCCTTGACTAGTTTTGATGTATGCCAACGAGCGACAATGTGATTAATGCGATCGCTATATTCTGGATAATGCGATCGCATAACATGCAATCCGATCAAAAATCGTGCCATATCCAAAGCTGACCAACCACTTGTACCTTTGGGATCGGGTGTGTCATTGAGTTGGCGCATTTCGGCAGTATGGGTGCTATAAGCTTTATTGGGTAACCCAGTTGCAGGTAGCGGCAGTTTTTCCAGCGTCTGTAGCAATGTGTTCATTCGCTGTTGAAACATTTCTTTCGGCAATAAACCTAACTGGCGAGCCGCATGAATTCCTAATAAAGCGCTACCCTGATCCCACCAAGTTGTCCACGGCAAGTTGTCTACCGAATTTACTAAACCTGTTTGAGGATTCCAGTTACGCTCAAAATACTTCCAAGCCCGCCTGGCAGCAATTTGATCTGCTTCTTGGTTCAATCTAGGCAAAAAAGTTGTGGGCGTTGGAGTCGCAGGTTTTTCTGGACTAGCTGTTGGTTTTGGTGGTGTCAGTTTTGGTTTTAGCGGTAGTGGCGTGACTGTGGGAGCAGTCTGTTCTGGAACGGTTTGTGAGGGTGGTGTTTGGATATCAGGGTTAAAGTTGTCAGGGGCAGCAATGAGCGTAGATGGGGTAGGAGAGCATTGCCACGTCCCCGTACTCGGACAAAGCAGGGGTTGTTGATTTGTCGTTGCGTACAATACTGTTTGCAAAATCATGCTTTTGATGCCGCTTGTTGCCATTTATATCTTCTTTGCCAACTCAGCAGGCGATAAATAGCCAAAAGCCGAATTATTTACTGCGTCTTTATAACCAGCAGATTTGCCGCTATTACTATTAATTGCCCAATCACATTCCTTATTAATATTGAAATAAAGAATGGCTCTTACACCCATCCCAGGTAGCTGCGTGTAAGAGTCTCTTAACCATTGGTCTTTGGCAGTGTTGGGCAAACCATTTTGCGTATTACTCGTACTAGCTGTTTGAGCGATGAAAATCGGCTTACTGCCAGCCATAACCTTCATCCGCTTGATATATGGTTCAAAAACTTCTTTTGGGCTACTCCAGTGTTTCCAAGAAGAATTACTACAATACCCCCAGTTGTACGAACTAAAGGCAACGACATCTACCGATTTGTCCCCAGGATAGTAGTTTTCAAAGCGATGTTCATTGTTTTCACTCCAACCATTCGGTGCAAATACCCAACGGATTGCTTGTGAAGATACACCAGCCTCTTTAAATATCTTTTGGATACGTTGATAAGCTAACTTGAAGTTCTGTGGGTCTTTGCTGTATGCTTCTCCAGAAATGTTCATCTCTTGCAACGGAGCGATAAACGCAATCCGACCCTCGCCTCGTTTTGCCCAGTCAGAGTATGCTTTTGCCACTTTTTGCAGAGAACTATCTATGTCTCCTCTAGCAATCTGCGCTGCTGAACGAATGGATTTGAGATTAATAAAGGCTGTGTATCCGTTGTGTTTCAGTTGTTCTAGGGAAACTGGGATGTTGTAGGCAGGATTCGAGTCTTCGATATCAAAGAAAAATCCAGCAATAGAATGGCGCTTACCAGTCCATTGATCGACTTGACGCAATTGGCTGTCAATTGTACTTTGATTTCCCATGTAATCTGGAGTGTACAGTCCCAGTAGTACAGGAGTATTGGAAGCTGTTTGGTTGCGAATTTGGTTTAATTTCCGGTTTTCGAGTTGCCTTGAGGCATCAGCAACCGCCATTAGATTTTTACTCGCAAAGATGCTTCCTAGTAAAATTAGCATCATTAGCGCCAGTCGTACCTTGTTCATAGATTTGAAGGAATAACCAGGGATTTTGAATCGAGATGTCTGTTGCTGGTGCAAGCTACGGACTGCATTGACTCATGTACAAGTATTCCCAAATACAACTGATTATTAACAAACACAGCTTTGTAATTACAGTGAGTTGCATTCCAACTTATTCTGTAACTTTTGTGCCAGTTACTAACGGAGTCTTTTCGCCACCTGAAACCCAGTAACTTCCAGAACTATCAGAAATTAACTTAGTTCGTTGTATTGCAGTTTTGGGTAGACCTCGCCCAGAATTTCCCTTAGTAACTTCTTGCCACCAAGGAGATTTCATGATGTAAGTCGGACGAATTAGGGGTTGTCGATTCATTACCTTGTATAGCAACGATTGCAAAATCATACTGTTGGTGCTGCTGGTGAAACCAACTGCCGTTTTACCCGTGGTTTCATAAAAGCCCTCATAAAATCCAACTAATGGATTGTATAAGTCAGTCGTTCCTTGCAGTAACTGTTGACTGTACTTGTTTTCTGGAAGCAAGGCATGATAGGCAAAAGCGACTGCTGTACTTACCAATCGCCCTTTTGGTACAGGTTGACCATTATCTCCTAAAGCCACCCAAGGATCACCCTGCCCAGTAATTGTACTGTGGACAGTGTAAGGTTTACGATCAATCAAGGTGGTGGCTGAGGCTGTGAAGATGCCGGTGCGACGGTAACGTTCAGCTTGCGCCTCGAAAATTGGCTCAAAGAGCGATCGCATTTTTGGATCTAGTCCAAACTCCAATCCATAGAGTACAAAAGGATTGCTAACTGTGTATTGGTTTTTGGAATTAGTATCTGTGCGATGGCGTTGAATTGGGACTTTCAATCCCTCCACTGAGGCAGTTTGATATTCACCCCCAACAGCAGAACGATCCACATTAAATCCCCATAATTGAAAAGCACGAGCTGCATATTCCTCATAACCTAAGCGAGTTTCAGGATTAACACGGGTAAGCGATCGCCCATCTTGCTCTTTGGTGACAGTGGCACTAGAAAGAATACCTTCGCGCACCACACGCAAGTATGACCAATCCAGCACAATTTTATCTACGGCAACCGTGTATTCTGGATGACAGCTTTTTAAGTTGTAAAGCGCTGCCAGCATTCTACCTAAATCTAAAGCTGACCAACCGTTTCCTTCTGGAACTGGATTTCCACCATAATCGACTGGTTGGAGGGTTCTGGTATCATAACCTCGACTTGGTAATTCGCCAGCAAATAATGGTAACTTTGTCAAGGCTCCTAAGAGATGGCGGGTGCGCTGGTCAAATTCTTTGGGGGTAATTGTATCGAGCGATCGCGCGGCATGGAGTGCCGCTAGATAATCTCCCAATCCCCAGAGGGTTGCACCTTTGAAATCACTGCGATCGTCTATCAGCCCACTTTTGGAGTGATAATTTGCTTGAAAGTATTGCCAAGCCGCCTCTGCATAGCGCCGTTCAACAGGCGTCAGTGGTCGAGCTAGTTTCAGTTGAGATGATGGCTGGGGACTATCTACTGGTGGAATAGGTGTAACAGCTACTTCTGTAGGTTTAGAAGTATCCGCAGGGGTTGCAATTGGAGTTGTAACAGTAGAATTCGGTTGATTTGAGGGTGTTGCTGAAGTAGCATTTTCACTGGGATTGCCAGTAGAATTCAGTTGATTTGAGGGTGTTGCTGAAGAAGCATTTTCACTAGGCTTGCTAGTAGACACACTCGCAGAAGTGGAAGCAATTAAAGGGTGATTTCCCCTAGCTTTGTAGTATAAAATCTCCAAAATTAACCCATTAGTATTACCTGTCAAAGCTTTGTTGGGTTGTTTTGATTCTTCATAGATACCAGCATAGTAACCGCTATCATCAGGACTGCGGAGATCCTTAACTGCATCAAAAACCTTTTGGGCATAAGCATTATCTGGAAACAGATAGCGCCAACCAAAAGCAGCTTTTGTGCTGATACTGCGAAACTGTGGATAAGGCTGATTAGCATCGGTAATAGTTGCCCAGTTTGCACCGTTGGCATAGACAGTGTTGTAGAGAAAATAAGGTGCTTGGTCGATATTATCTTCTGTTACCGCAGTTAACTGACCTGTGGTATCAAAACGCCGTTTTTGCACATCTAAAACCCTGGCAGCAAAATCAGCTAACTCACCTTGCAAGCCAAATTCAATCCCATCAAGGATATAAGACTCACTCACAACATAATTATTAGCGTTGGTGCTTTGAAAGTCACGGCTATCAACAGGAATTTGCACACCATTAATTTCAACTAACTTAAATGGTTCTAAAGCAATAGCCTTGGGTGCTGAGAAACCCCAAAGTTGATAACCCCTAGCGCCGTATTCTTCGTAGCCGAGTCGTCCCTCTTGTACTAGTAAGGTTTTCTTGTCAGGCAGAACAGTAGCGCCAAAAAGTTGTCCATCTTTGAGCGATCGCGCCACCTGCCACTTCGCTACAATTCCTTTGAGCCACTCATTATATTGAGGATGACAGGTACGGATGACATCAAACGCAGCCAGTATTCGCCCAACATCCAAAGCAGACCAACCAATACCCTGCTCGAGCGGATTGTTACCATAATCAACCATTTGTGCGGTGGCTGCGTTATAGACTTTATTGGGCAAAGCATCTTCAAATAACTTCAGGCTGTTGAGAGTTGTCAAAAACTTATTGAGGCGGGTATCAAAGTCTGCTTGATCGGTAAGATTCAACCAACGTGCAGCATTCAATGCCATCAGGTAATTACCCATATCCCAGAGTGTACCTGAAGGATAACCCCCAGTAGAATTGGTAAATCCCGTTGCTGGCTGATAATTTTTGACAAAATACTGCCAAGCCGCACGAGCATAAGTTTGTTCTTCAGATGTGAGCGGGGTTGTAATATTGCTACAGCTATTGGAATTTTGAGATAAGACTGGTGTCGGGATGTAAAACAGTAATTGCAGAAATGTTCCAATTAAAAACAATGCAATCCATCTCAACAGCTTTTGTTGAGGGAGTTTGTATATCATAATTCAAAGAAGAAGTTAAAAGAGGGTCATAGCCCGTCTGTACAGTTATAATTCATAAATCAAGTTTTATCAGGTATAAAAAATAGACTTGGCGATCGCTTTGATCGATAGCGGCCAACTATTTCCACCGCAGAGATGCCGTCTCTGCTACTCCTGTAGAAAATCAAGATAGCGAAAATGGAAACTGGGGCGATCGCAGCAGCCGGGAGCAACGCGATTTTGTGAGGTTGGGTGAAAAAGGTGCGATGCCTTCTCTACGAGACGCTACGCGTAGCTTGCTTCCCCAAAGGGCTACGGCGGGCTACGCCTACGCTAATCAATATATTTAAGTATAATACAAATATTTATACATTTGAAACAGTATTAACACTGCTACAAATTTCAGGTTCTATTGTAGGATGTGAAGATGACTCGTTTTTGTGGCAAAAAAAAGGTAGGATTCGCAAATAGCAAAGGTCTTTGTTGCGATGCCCACAACATATCTTCAATCGGAATAATCACATGAAGCCGTTTGTATGGGGATTGCGGTTTAGCGGCAGTGGCTGACTTTTTGGGAATGCGTTAGAAACACACTTAAAACGGGAATAATAAAGTGTTTAGATATACTAAATAGTTAGAAATACAATGCAACCCCAACATACTGCTGTAATCTTGATTGGTTATCAAAATGACTACTTTGCAGCCGATGGTATTCTACATAATGTTATTGAGGAATCCTCAAGGGCCACCAAAGTATTAGAAAACACCGTTGAGCTTGTACGATGTTTGCTACAAACTCCAGTGTTGATGATTGCCACACCGATTTTTTTTACGCCAAACTACCAGGAATTGGTTGAACCTGTTGGCATTCTTAAAACTATCAAGGAAGTTGGGGCTTTTCAAGCTGGTACGAAGGGATCGCAGATGATTGATGAGTTGCTACCCTTTCGCAGCAGAATTCTCGAAGTTCCCGGAAAACGAGGATTTAATGCTTTCATAAATACTAACTTAGACACGATTCTCCATGAAAAAGAGATTACTCATGTAGTTATAACTGGTGCAGTCACTTCGGTCTGCATTGATTCTACAGGTCGTTCTGCCCATGAAAAAGGCTATAAGGTTGTTCTTTTGTCTGATTGCACTTCTGCTCGCACAGTGTTTGAACAAGAATTCTACCACACTCACGTTTTCCCCTTATACGCCGATACAATTAACCATACCGAGTTACTTCAGCGTTTGACGAGTACAGTAGAATGTCAGATTTAAGCAATGAATTGCATACACAGATTCAATACAGTTTGATTGAGAAATTGTCTGAATCTGAGCGGCGTTACCGGGAATTGGTGAATAGTCTGCGCGAAATTGTGTTTAAGTGCGATCGCTTGGGTAATGTCAACTTCCTCAACCGAGCCTGGACAAATACCCTTGGTTATGGGATAGCAGATGTCATCGGTAGTGCTTTAGGCAATTTCATTGACTTGGATGATCAATACTTGTGGTCAGAAACTCTAGAAAAGCTACAAAGCGGAGTAGAGGTTTGCCAAAAACTCCGCTTTTACCATCAAACTGGTGTAATTGTTTGGTTGGAACTGTCTGCTCAACCTCAAAGTGAAACAGAATTCTCTGGCTCACTGATCAATATTAGCGATGTCTACGACGAGCTTCGCTTACGCAAACACGCAGAAGCATTACTGAAGCAAACGAATGAAGAACTGGAAGCTAGGGTAGAACAACGAAATATTGAGCTAATTCAAGCTAATCACGACCTAAAAGTTACCCTTGAGAAACTCAAATATACTCAGGCTCAACTGGTGCAAACTGAAAAAATGTCGAGTCTGGGGCAATTAGTTGCAGGGATTGCTCACGAAATTAATAATCCAGTTAACTTTATTTACGCTAATCTCACCCATGCATCTGAGTATACAAAAGTCTTATTACAAATCTTGCAACTCTACCAGCAAACCTATCCAGTTCCCTCACCACATATTCAAGAAGCAATAATAACCTGGGATTTGGACTTTATTCAACAAGATTTAGGTAAGGTGATGGAGTCGATGCAAGTTGGCAGCGATCGCATTAGAGAAATTGTGCTGTTACTGCGAAATTTTTCTCGGTTGGATGAAGCAGAAATCAAAAATGTTGATATTCACGCAGGGATCAATCACACAATCACATTTCTGCGTCACCGCTTCCAAAGCAAGTCGGGAAATATGGAAATTCAAATAATTAAAAATTATGGAGTAATTCCCCAGTTAGAGTGCTATCCCGCGCAACTGAATCAAGTATTCATGAATATTTTAAATAACGCTATCTATGCTTTAAATGAGGTAGTTGCTAACCTATCAATTAGTCAAAATCTTCAATCTCAACCGTTCGTTCCTACTATTTGGATTAGCTCTGAGGTCATTGATAAAACTTGGCTTAATGTTCGTATTAAAAACAATGGTCTGGGTATTCCTGAATCGGTAATTTCCAAAATATTTGATCCGTTCTTTACAACGAAGCCTGTTGGTAAAGGAACTGGACTTGGCTTATTTATTAGTTATCAGATTGTAGTAGAAATGCACCAAGGCAAGTTAACATGCACCTCAAAAACAAGCCAAGAAACAGAATTTTGTATCCAAATTCCCATCTAATAGAACTATCGCTTTCAAAAGGTTGACTAATGCTGATTTAACCCTCTTTTATTACTCTATACAGAGTAAAATAAAGCTAAAACTCTAAAAGGAAGGCTGGAACTATGACACAGCCCAAAACTCCTAATACTACAGTCACCTTTATAGATAATGATAATCGCAGCTAAGATACTCAAAATTATTTTTTATACTAAACCGTTTAGTTTTACAATAGTCATTAGTAAATTTTTGACTTACTTGTGACTAATAATTTCTTGAGAAGTTACGATGAAATTACAATCGAACTTTAGTTGAGACATTTCCTTCCCAGGCAAATAAAAGCATCAAACAGCAATGCCTCTTCCGTCGAATTTCACCAATTTATAGTAAATCTCACTTACCAATCCCATGCCAAATCGTCATTATCCTCCCGCCTACTTACGCTATCTCAAAGCCAGGTTATGGAATCTAGGGCGGCCTGGTTTTTGGGGAACTGCGATTTTTTTATCTGTAGTCGGGCTAGCAACCTGGGAATACTGGTCAAACCCAGATATTTTCGTTTATAAACAAAAAAAACCAGTCGTTTTACAAAAGTCTGCTGATTCCTCCCTGTCAGAAGAAAACAAAGCTATTGCAGCAGATATTGATAACCTACCAGTTTTATTTAATGACTTTGAGCAAGCAACTCTTTCATCAACACCAAATGCGCCTGAACAACAGACTGAGGCGAAAAAGAGCAAAGGCTTATTAGATGATGTAATTAACAAACAAAAGTCTGCTAATAATACCAAATTAAATCCTGGTTTAGGCGTTAACGGCGACACCTCCCCAGCCGCGAAAAATCCCTTTGTCGTACAAACAGACAATTTATTGCGTACTGGAACAGTTGATAGTAGTAACCAGTTTCTAGGTCTTAAAACCTTAAATGCGGCGTCTGAACCAACAGGGGGAAACGCAACATCTTCTAGCCTAGACGTTGGATTCACTAATCAAACCAATAAGAATCAAAATTCTCTCTCTATCAACCCTCTGCAAACAGCACTTAATCAATCGACAAACCAGAAATTGTCTGACTCCAATGGTAGCACTGCAACTCAGACAAATGCCTTGGGGCAAGTCTCCGCTCCAGGAACAACGCTAATGCCACCCATTAATAGCTTAACCAGTCAGAATTCTCTACCAAGCACTGGGTTAACTGCTGGGACAGGCAACACGTCAACGGGTACGAACTTACCACAAAATTCCTACAACAATTTAAATAACGGTCAAGTAGTGCCTAATAATGGGTTAACTACGGGTACGAACTTACCGCAAAATCCTTACAATAATTTAAATAACGGTCAAGTAGTGCCTAATGTAGCACCAAGTAATACTGTACCTTACTCTAGCCAAAGTCCAAGTCAAAGTGTTGTTACACCCACAAACCCTGTAGGGTATGGAAATTATGGCTTGCAGCAGCCGATGCAACCACCACAATCTACCTATGGGAATTATGGCTTGCAGCAACCGACGCAACCACCACAATCTAATTATGGGAATAATGTGTTGCAGCAACCGACGCAACCACCACAATCTAATTATGGGAATAATGTGTTGCAGCAACCAACACAGTCTAATTCCTTATATCTTCTTCGCCAACTTCGAGACAAGTATAAAAATCCGGGTCAAAACTGATTTTAAGTACGTCGGCTAGAAAAAGTCTAGTTAAGGTGATTGTGGGCTATTTGGAATCATCGGAACTTCTGGTGTTTCGGGTTGTTGCTGTTGTCGTTGCAAATATTTACTCAATACATAAGCCATATCCCCACGGGTTACGGGTTTTAATGGAGAAATATTGCCTTGAGCATCTGTATTCAGAAATCCCTCAGTAGCTACTGTAGCGATCGCTTTTCTAGCCCAAGTTGGAATAGATTTTTCATCTGGATGTGAAGCTAGAATCTCATTCACAGCGGCATCAGGAAATTGAAATACACCATAAGCCTGGGCGAAAATAGCCAGAGCTTCTGCCCTTGTCACCTTTTGGTTAGGGAAGAATTCATTGCCCCGATAGCCTTTCATGATGTCAGTTTTTAAGACTGTCTGTATATCATTAAATGCCCAATAAGAACGAGGAACATCTGGAATAGTTAAATTTTCTTTGGTAACAGCTTCTCTTTTATCTAGGCGAAATGCTTTTACCATAATCGAGGCTAATTCTGCCCGACTCAGTAACCTTTCTGGATAAAATTTGCCATCAGGAAAGTTTGTCATCCATTTGACAGCAGTTACCTGTTGAATGGAATCAGCTGGTATTCCAGAAGTAGATTCTGGTACTTGAGCAATTGCTGGCAAGCTTTGTAGTAGTGCCATTAAAGATAGAGAAATTGAAAGCTGACGTATCATGATAAGCACTTTTAACTGCTAACGTGAATTTAAAAAACTACGTTACTGAGGTTAACGCAAAATTTGGTGTTCCTAATAACCTGTAACTCAGCTAGTGACGAATTTAGGCTGGGCAATGTTGCTTTAGCTAAGTAGGGTGTAGGTAGAAATTTTAAAAATTAGGACTGTGTTCAGAATCCCAGCACTTTCCATCATGCCAGATTCTACCAGTGTGTTCACATTCTGATTTATTGTAAATCCAAGGAATTGAAGTAGGGTAATAGGAGCTAGATGTGAAAGTAAGTGAAGAAAATGCAAAAGAAAATATAGTGTAGCTACAAGTCGATAGAATGACTAAAAATCCTATGAGGAACAAGATATTGGCAGGAGTCCAAAAAGGATATAAACCTTTTTCAGAGCGTAAACGCACTTGAGAGCGACGTTCTGAACCTGCTAGCAACACCAGATAAAACCTTAATCCGGGAATTGGTACTGAAACTCTTATGTCTAAAGAATGACCTGTCCTAGCACGAGAGGCCAAACCCTTTTTTATTGCTTCTAATTGCTCTACCGTGAAGGTATTTGCTATTTCCGGGTCAATCTCAGCGAAAAGTTGCTTAAAAGTAGGAGCAGTGTACTGGAGGTTTTTCATTAATTTCGTATATTAATATACATTATTTCTACATCAGTCATCTCCTTTGTTCCGGACACTAGGATGTTTTATTTTTTGGAAGTCCCTAATCAAGGAAGTAGAAATTAGCAAAAACTTGTTTTTTACCTTTCATATTTTGATGTTATCTGCCCACTACTATGGACTATAGTCAGTTTTTCAGGAGTTTTGGGAATGACAGCAGCAGCAGATCCCGTAAAGTTGATGAAGCAAGAAGTTGGCAAAGCCGCCGCCGCCTTAGTCAAGTCGGGTTCCATTGTCGGGTTGGGTACGGGGTCAACTACAGCATATACGATTCAGTTTTTGGGCGATCGCCTCAAGTCTGGTGAACTCAAAGATATCATTGGTATACCTACCTCCTTTCAGTCAGAAGTGCTGGCGAAGCAGTATGGTGTTCCTCTCGCCACCTTAGATGCTATTGACCACATCGATATTGCCATTGATGGTGCAGATGAAGTCGATCCGCAGAAGAATTTGATTAAAGGCGGTGGTGCAGCACATACCCGCGAAAAAGTCGTAGATTACCTAGCAGAACAGTTCATCGTCGTGGTAGACAGTGGCAAGTTAGTAGACCACTTAGGTTCTAGTTTCGCTGTGCCTGTGGAAGTGATTCCAATGGCAATTACTCCTGTAACTAATGCCATCAAAAAACTCGGTGGTAAACCAGAACTCCGCATGGGTGTAAAAAAAGCTGGGCCAGTAATCACTGACCAAGGGAACTTTGT
Source organism: Nostoc sp. (assembly GCF_036917555.1). Taxonomy (GTDB): domain Bacteria; phylum Cyanobacteriota; class Cyanobacteriia; order Cyanobacteriales; family Nostocaceae; genus Nostoc. The sequence continues at coordinate 109,212 of NZ_JBALDD010000049.1, forward strand.
TTTAGATGTCAGATTTGACTCTATTGAAGATCCAGCTGGACTTGAAAAGATATTGAATAACATTCCCGGCGTTTTGGAAAATGGTATCTTCGTTAACTGTGTTGATTTAGTTTTAATTGGCGAAGTCAAAGATGGTCAGCCATTAGTGCGGCAACTGTAAGAGTTCTAGATTTTAGATTTTGGATTTTAGATGTCTCTGAAATCTAAAATCCAAATTTTCTATAAAACCTAAAAAATAGCCTTAGCCCATCTTCCGCTTTAAGCTTGCTGTACTCCCGCGTTATCATCTGAGAAAGATAAAACTGTTGTGATCGTGGGGAGGTCTTTCTCACTTCAGGAATTTCAACAACTAAATCATCCCGTAAAATAGACAGGCAAGAACCCTGCCCGATAAAAATATGGGAAAATTTTTGGGAAATCCCTCAAGACTCAGGACTCGCTACTTATCTGCTCGCTCAGGACTCAGGACTCTTTATGTTAGCAGGCACAATTTTGCAGGATGGAAAATATACCCTAATTCAAGAAATAGGGCGGGGTGGCTTTGGCATTACCTTTAAAGCTAAGCATCACTACTTGGGTCAGGAGGTGGTGATGAAAACCATCAATGAACGGCTGCGACAACATCCTGATTTTGCCAAATTCGAGCGCCAATTCCAAGATGAAGCCAGACGATTAGCTACGTGTATTCACCCAAATATAGTCCGAGTCAGTGACTTTTTTGTGGAAGCTGGATTGCCTTATATGGTGATGGAATACATTCCTGGTGAAACCTTGGGAGACGCATTTGTATTACCAGGAATAACTTTACCTGAAGCCACAGCAATTCATTATATCCGGCAAATTGGGGCAGCGTTGCAGGTAGTACACAACAACGGTTTGTTACACCGCGATGTCAAACCAGATAATATTATTCAACGCCTTGGAACACAGGAAGTAGTACTGATTGATTTTGGTATTGCCAGAGAATTTAATGGTGGTGTCAGACAGACTCACACAGGTCTGGTTTCTGAGGGTTATTCTCCTATTGAGCAGTATATGACGCAAGCGGCGCGCACACCCGCCACAGATGTTTATGGTTTAGCAGCAACCTTGTATGCACTGTTGACAGCCCAAGTTCCCATACCAGCATTATTGCGCGATCGCGAACAAATGCCTTCCCCCCGCGAACTGCAACCACACTTGAGTGCTGCTGTCAACCAGGCAGTAATGCGCGGTATGGCGGTAGAGTCTCGTTTTCGGCCAGCGACAGTTGCGGAGTGGCTGCAATTGCTACCTGGAAATCAGGTGAATGGAACATCGCAAGTCTTACCCACTTACGCAGTGCCAACTGTTAATTTATCTGCTCAACAGGCAGCAACTTTAATTGGGAAAACTGCCCAAAATTCTATTCATAGACCATCTGTGTTGGTGCAGCCTAACCCAGGTATGGCTAAGGAAACTGTACTGGCTAAAAAGCTGGGGTCATCTAAAGTATTTATTGGTATGGGTGTAGCCCTAATTGCTGCTACAGCAGGTTTTGGGATCGCGAGTATATTACCCAAATCTCAGCAGCAGCCGACTGCCAAGCCGCTTTTTCAACAGCCAACTCAAGAACCAGCCGCGAAAGCACCTAATTTTGATAGTACATCTTCACCCAGAAATGAAGAGACTAACACTACCTCAAGAAGCGAAACAGCACCTGGCTCTAATTCCAAACAGCGTCGCCGCAATCGTCGTTCTTCCCAAGAAGAATCTACCAGCAGCCCTACAAGAGAATCGCAACGCGGTAATTCCGAACAATCCACACCTTCGCCTAGCGTTTCACCCACACCCTCCTTAGTGGAGAAACTACGGGCAATCCGCTCATCTCGAAATGCTTCCCCCACACCATTGCCATTCCCACAAAATAACTTACCCGCTTCTAGTCAAAATCCTGCCTCCCCTCAACCCGTAAGTCCATCAAAACCTGTACTTATACCACCAGCACCACCAACGGAATCCAAACAATCAGATCCTTCTGCTGTGGTAGTACCAACACTGGAAAAGCAAAATTCACCCACTAATAGTCAACCTCAGAATATTCAGAAGTTCGAGGAAAAGCCACAAGATGACAATAACTAGTCAATTTTAGATTTTCAATTTGGGATTTTGGTGAAGCAGCGCGGTGAGTCCAGCACAGCCCTGACTCCTATTAAGTAATTACAAATTACGAATTAGTAATTATTTTAGGAAGGATCAAGCCTATTCTGTATAACAACTTCCCCCTTCTTATTAATCTTCACCGGGTTCTTGGGAAAAGCTTGATTATTCAAATAACGCATAAGTCTCACAGTTTGAAAACTCTGATCGATATGAGGAATTCCCTGCCGATCCATCCGAACAGGAATAATTTTACTTGATACCAAATCTCCTGCTGAGTTGAGTTTGACTTCTAAAATCATTGAGTCACCTGTTTGGGCATTTGTAGATAAAGTCCGATATCCCAAAAAGTTTCCTAAAGAATAGGCAATGATTTTTCCTTTATAAATTTCCATTGCTCTGGGAACGTGAGGCCCATGTCCTAGTACTAAGTCTGCTCCTGCATCAATCATGTTTCGAGCAAACGCGATCGCATTACCTCGGTTTTCTCCATAAAAAAACTCTGTTTGATTCTTAACGTGTAGTGCCCCCGTTCCTTCTGCTCCAGCGTGCATCGATACTACTACAATATTGGCTTTATTTTTGGCTTCTGCCACAAGTGCTTTAGCTGCTCCTAAATTATGGATGGAATTATACATTTCATAAGGAGAAAACCCGATCATCGCCACGGGGATATTATTAGCTTCCAAATAAAGAATTTGATTTTTATGACCTAATGTTGCAATGCCCACAGCCTGAAGATTTTTCATTGTATCTTTGAACCCTACTGATCCAAAGTCCATTGCATGGTTATTTGCCATATTGAACACATTAAAACCAGCTTCAGCAAAAAGCTGGGCATATACAGGTGGAGAGCGAAAGGCAAAGACTTGTCCTCGACTAATATCTTTGGCAGTATAGGGATAATTGGTTAGACTACTTTCAAAATTACCAAACAAGATATCAGATCCTTGCAAGTGAGTTCTCACTGACTTTGGTAATAATTGATCTCGAAAGCGGGGTAATCTATAGTTAGGAAAATTAGTGCCAGGAATAATATCTCCAACGGCTTTGATGGTAATAGTATCTGGAAAGGTTTGTTGTTCTGTTGTTGATGGCGTAAGTTCAGGAATAGCTAATGGAAATCGCACAGGCTCAGTAGGTGTAGTAGCAGCGTTTAATCGCTGTGATTGCCCAAGCCGGATAATCACTCCTATACTAATACCTAGATATAAACAAATGCTGATCAGACTAAATGAGAATACTCGCCCCAAGCTGCGATCTACCATCGTTCACTCCTCACACGATGGCATTAGTTTATCCCAAAAATCTGTGTTGGCGGTGTATATTTTAGTGTTTTTGGCAAATATTTGACTACGTAAATATTAAGCGATAATCCTATCTCACTTGCAAATAAACAAACAAGTTGCTCAAGATTTTTGTTAAAGGTAGGCAAATTTCAGCCACCTTGTAGTAAATTTTTAGTAATTTTTTGAACGGAGAGGGGGGGATTCGAACCCCCGTTGGGTTTCCCCAAAACGCATTTCGAGTGCGTCACCATGAACCGCTCGGACACCTCTCCAACTATTTCTTCAGACATTTGAGTATCTATTCTACATTCAAATGCTATAAATTTAGGGAAATCTTGCTGGATTCCCAATACTACTATAGCATTATTGCTTTTTTTGCGTGACGCAATCCTCCAAGAACGCCAAGGGCAAATTAAGGTCTGTAGACATCAAAAAAGACATCACAAAATTCATCTTATTACATTAGCATGACTTAAAAATAACAGCACTCGTATTATTCTGTGAAATATTTTTTAATCAGCATCCTCTTATCTCAACCATTCCAATAAAAGCGATCGCACCAAGTGACTCATGCTGATACCAGAGGCAAAACTGAGCAAAAATTATGCATCGCCGGATTAACATCACCTTGCCAGATGAAACAATTGAACTAATTGATCAAGTGATATAAAAAGGTGATTCTCCAGAAGAGACGCTGCGCGATCAATTAATCTAAAAGACGCGATTAATCGCGTCTCTACTTCTCTGGCTCAGACCTTAGTGTAATTATTGATTACTTTGGCTAAGTCTGGCACTGCTTCTTCTACGTGCTTTTTGGCTGAACCGCGAAGTTTTTCATAAGTTCCTCGCACGATTTGGCGGTTTGAGTTCTTGACTCTCCCATCAGTAACACTCAGTAGTGCATCTGCTGTATTAGAGCGATTCGCACTCAGATATTCAACTGGGTCGCCTTTCTCTACGCCTTGACTCCAGATGGGATCGAGAGCTGTAAAGCATTGCGGTAATATCTGCTCAACGACATAGGGAATGTACCCTGGCTTAACCCCCTTCAAAGCAGCAAAGGCAGTTTTCAAAGCGATACCACTCATACCTGACTTGGATGCAAGCTGTCCTTCGATCATGTTGCAACAGTCCTCTATGACCATAGCCTTTTTGGTCGGGTTCAAAAGTCCGTCGCTAAGTCCCATTTCACTCTTCCTTATCTAAGTACTTAATTTCTATTCGACTAATTTTTTTAGCAAGCAGGAAATTACAGAAAATGTTATCAGAGTTAGAGGATGTTGTGGATAAGCTGATACGCTTTTAACCTGTATAATTCAACAAAAAGGCAAGGGGCAGGGGGAAATGACCCCTTCCTGCTGCCAGGAATCAGAGCGGAACATTAGTCTGAGTCCCCTTTATGTTTTGTCCCCCTGCTCCCTGCTCCTTTGCCTCTTTTTCAAATTGTTAGAAAGATACAGGGATGACGAGGAGTCCCCTAACACTGGCCAGCAAGCTCAAGTTAGTCTGCACTTTGCTAGGAGACTTAAGGGCAAAAGTTAGGTTAGCCCATCCTGCTGAGACCTAAGTTGCGTCTCTGGCTGACTTGAACCAGCAGGTAGAGCTTCATGTCTAGGTTCGGAAGTTCCATTTGGAGAATCTGGAGGTTTTGAACCTCCCGATCCCTTCCGAGGTAATATAGCCTGAGCCAAGCTCTTAACCAAAATATACAAAATTGGCACTAAGAATAAACTCAAGAACGTCGAAAGCATCAACCCCCCAAATAGCGCTGTTCCTAAAGACCAACGGCTGCTGGCTCCAGCCCCTTGAGAGATTACCAAGGGTAAAAATCCTAACAGCGCTGCAAAGGAAGTCATTAAGATCGGTCGCAGACGTTCTTGCCCCGCTTTCACCGCCGCCCGCGTGTAGCTCATGCCCTGCTCATGCAGCTGATTGGCAAATTCTACGACTAGAATTGCGTTTTTCGCAGCTAGACCAATCAAAGTCACCAAACCTACCTGGCAATAGATATCATCCACCACTTTCGGGAAGAGGCTACCTACCATGAAAATATTCGATCGTAGCCAAAGGGCTGTCATCGCTCCCAAGACTGCTAGAGGAACCGTCAGCAAAATAATGATCGGGTCAATGTAGCTTTCATACTGAGCCGATAGCACCAGAAAGACAATCACGATCGCTAAGGCAAAAATCAAGCCCGTAGCTCCCCCAGATGTCTTCTCTTGGAGATAAGTCCCTGTCCACTCATAACCAAATCCTTGAGGTAAGTTTTCTGCTGCAATTTGCTCCATCGCTTTAATTGCCTGTCCAGAACTAGCACCGGGAGCAGGAGCGCCCTGTACTTTGATTGACCTGTACAAGTTGTAATGGGAGATGGTTTTTGGCCCCACAAAGGGAGTAATTTTCACCAAACTGCTCAACGGAATCATCGCACCATTTGCAGAGCGAACATACAGCTTGCCAATATCATCTGGATTAGAGCGGAACACCCCATCTGCTTGGACATATACTCGATACTGTCGCTGTCCCTGCACAAAGTCATTCACATATTGCGACCCCAAGTAACTTTGCAAAGTCCCAAAGATATCGTTGAGTTCGACGTTGAGAGCTTTGGCTTGGTTGCGGTTTACCTGAATGTCAAATTGGGGAGTGTCTGCGGTGAACTGAGTGAAGACTCGTTGTAAAACAGGATTTTTATTTGCCACCCCAATCAATTTTTGAGCATTCTCAATTAGCGTTTCAATCGGCGCACTTCCGGTTTTGTCTTGAATGATAAACTCAAAACCACCCGTAGTACTTAATCCTCTAACTGGAGGAGCATTCACAGCGATCGCTCTAGCATCTGTAATTGCAGAGAGCTTTTTGTTCATCCTCTGAAGTATTCCATAGACAGACTCAGATTCTTTAACTCTCTCTTTCCAGGGTTTCAGGTTAGCAAAGGCAATGCCTAAATTAGAAGCATTGCCATCGAAACCAAACCCACTGATCATAAAACTAGCTTGAACTTCGGGAAGCGATGTGACTTCTTTGGCAACCCGCTCCATAACAGATTCAGTGTATTTCAAAGAAACCCCGTCAGGCCCCTGGACAATTACAAAGAAGTAACCCTGATCTTCCTCTGGAATAAATCCGGTAGGTACTGCTCTGTACATCAAAACCGTTGCGACTAAACCAGTAATGAAAACCCCAATTACAATCGGCTTGACATGGGTAAGGTAGCTAACAAACCCGACATATCGGCGCGTGAACCAGCCAAATCCCCGATTAAACTGCCTAAAGAACCAACCTAAAGGGCCCCGTGGAGTCTGAGCTGGACGCATGAGGATGGCTGCCATACTCGGAGAGAAGGTTAAGGCATTGAAAGTCGAGATGCCAATGGAGCAAGCAACCGTTAACGCAAATTGTTTGTAGACAATCCCAGTAGTGCCCGGAATGAATGCAACTGGAATGAATACCGCCATGAGTACAAGTGAAGTGGCAATGATTGCCCCAGTTAACTCCTTCATGGCTTCAACAGCGGCCTCAAAGGGCCTCATGCCCTCCTCTAGTTTGACTGCAACTGCCTCGACCACAATAATCGCATCATCGACGACGATCCCGATCGCCAGAACGAAACCAAATAAGGTCAGTGTATTAATCTGAAATCCTAAAACTAACAGAGCCGCACACGTCCCAATCAGGGAAACGGGGATCGCAACAGTAGGAATGATCGTGGTACGCCAGTCTTGCAAAAAGACAAAAATTACCAAGACCACCAGGACAATCGCCTCAACCAGAGTGTGCAGAACTTCTTCTAAAGAAATTTCTACAAATGGAGTGGTATCAAATGCCACCTGTGCTTTTAGTCCAGGTGGAAAATTCTTCTCTAATATTTTGATCTGGTTTTCAACAGCATGAGCAACGTTCAGGGCATTACTACCCGGAAGTTGATATATACCCAAACCCACAGCTGGCTTGGGAGCATTTCCTGGGATGGTGAATTTGGCATCAGCAAGATAGCTCTCTGCTCCTAATTCAACTCGACCGATGTCTCTGACCTTAACTAGGGTACTATTAGTCATGCTATTAGTCGTGCTATTAGTCGTGCTATTAGTCGTGCTATTAGTCGTGCTATTAGTGCCACCTCGACTCACCTTCAACACCATATCTTCAAATTCAGCCGCATCTTTAAATCGACTGGTTGCCCGTAAAGCAAATTCAAAGCTTTGATTATCTGGTGCTGGTTCCTTACCAATCGCCCCTGCACCCACCTGAATATTTTGTTCTTGCAGGGCAGTTGTCACATCTTGAGGAGTTAGTTGATGTTGGGCAAGCTTGTTGGGATCAAGCCAAAGACGCATGGCATATTTGCGCTCCCCAAAAATCGTGGCTTTTCCCACACCAGGAAGCCGTTTGATCTGATCGAAAATATACAGATCGACATAGTTACTGATAAAAATGTTGTCATACTCATTATTTTCTGAGTAAAACCCATAGACGAGAAGCAGACTGCTCGATGCCGTTTCAACAGTGACACCTGTTCGTTGAACTGTATCTGGCAGTTGAGGATCGGCAAGTGCTTGTTTATTTTGAACGTTTACTTGAGCAATATCGCTATTGACATTAGTTGGAAAGGAGACAGTTATATTGCTAAAACCATCATTCCCGGTATTAGAAGATATATAAGATACATCTTTAACACCATTAATTTGTCGCTCAATAATGTTGGTGACAGTGCTTTCTGTTGTTTGAGCATCTGCACCAATATTGTTGGAGCTAACGGTGATTTGCACTGGGGCGAGGTCTGGTAGCTGAGAAATCGGAAGGATCGGAATACAGATGCTTCCCAGCAGCAAGATGATGAACGTACAGACCGTCGTCAGGACTGGACGTTTGATGAAGGTATTGACAAACATAAATCAGTGAAAGTTCAATACTCGTTAGTGAGATAGTAGCTTTTTATTAATATAAGAATTTATTAAGGTTTAGTGTTGGCGATCGCACAAGATTGGGGATTGGATACAAGAGGCAGAGAGGCAAAAGCGCAGAGGGGCAGAGGGGAAAAACTTACTGGCAACTATCTCCCCTGCTCCCTGCTCCTCTGCTAGGAGAAGTCACGGTTGGGTCTAATCAACTGAAAAATGCGGTAATGAATCTAAATTTCTAATTAGTTTTGCCATTCTCCTGAGAACTTAAGAACTGCTCGTCATTGACCCAAATTGCTTGTTGAGGCACAGAGATGGAAATTCCGGCTTCATCTAGGGCAACTTTCAGGCGGCGGCGAAGTTCCCGTGCGACATCCCATTGTTTGAGGGGCTGTGTTTTAATCCAGACACGAATAACCAAACCGCGATCGCCAAATTGATCTATTCCCAAAACTTGCGGCGGTTCCAAAATTTGACTCTGCCATTGCATTTCTTGATTCATCTGATCAGCAATAGTTGCAATCAACTTCAAAGCCTCTTCTGTATCGGCTTGGTAGGCGATGGGAATTGTTAAATCGGCTCGTGACCAACGACTAGAAAGATTGGCAACAACTTTAATTTCACCATTGGGAATTGTGATCAAGCGTCCTTCAGAATCGCGCAGTTGGGTCATCCGCAGATTCAGATTTTCTACTAAGCCTCCTACGTCTCCCACATTAATCACATCGCCTAAAGCATACTGGTCTTCTAAAATGATCAAGAAACCGTTAATCGCATCTTTAATTAAGTTTTGCGACGCCAAAGACAATGCAACACCAACTAAACTGGCACCCGCTAGTAAGGGAACGATATCTATCCCTAAGGATACTAGCGCTAGCAAGAAGCCCACTCCTACCCAGATAACAGTAGTGATACTTTTAGTTACACCAGAAAATGTGGAAACTCGCAGTTGCAGCCGTTCAGAACTTTCTGGGGTGAGGAAAGCACCACTGCTGATTAAAGTGGAGGCGAAGCGGTCAATTAGGGCGTAGGTCAAACGAATTGTTACATAGGTTGCCAGGCATACGACACCTAATCGCAAAGGAAATTGGGCAGCTATGAGAATTGCTACCTGAAAACCTCGTGTATAGGGAAATAGACCCAAAATAAAGAAGCTTCCACCTCCCCAAATTCCGGCTTGACCAAGCTCAAATAATCGTTTCTTGGCTTCTTTAAGATGTTGCTGTTGTCGTTGATTTAGTTGTGTTGTAATTGCTTGATCTGCTGGTTTTGGGTAGTTGAAGAGTTCCCTTTGCGGTTGGGAGGCAATGGAGCGTTCTAAATCCTTTTGGGAACGCCGCTGCCAGCCATACAGCCCCAAACTGATAATCACCATTGCTACTCCGGTACCAGCAGCAATTTTACCTTGGTCGATTAGAAATGGAGTTTGTCTTTCTTGCTTTGCTTGTTGCAAGTCTTCTTCTAACGATTCTTTGACTTGATTTGCCGATGTCGATACATCTACCTGTCGCAGTCCCGCATCCTCAGAAGTAACAGTCATTAGATATTGACCGTTGACATAAATTACTGGTAATTCGTTGACTTTGCGAACTTCTACCTTGACTGCTGTATTTGCTGGTGATTGAAAGTAATTTTGGCCAATTTTCTCCAACTTCTTTTGAATATCTTCTGAACGTTCAGGAAAATTGGTTCTTGTTGCCGCTATTTGAAATAACCGACGACCATCTAAATAAATCCAGCCCGAAACAACTCTGTTATCCGAATCATTACTCACACTGCTGGGAGCTTGCAGTTGCGGTACAAAAGGAATCTGGGCTGTGGCTTTTGGCACAGATACAACGCCTATGGCCATTGAACTGGCGATCGCCAAAAATTGAAAACGCACTCAAACACCTCCTTAAATCAAATCTACTAGTGACTACTTCTATAACTATCCTCCGCAATTATTTTGGGTAAATGTACCTATCTAAAGTTGGGGTTTTCTCTTTAGACGATGAAATTTTGAGATTTTTTTGTTTGCCCTCTGTCTTTGGACAGATGACAAGATATTGAAAATCAGCAAATAAGGCTGAGAAGAGTCTTACTCTTACCAAAGATAAAACAAAAAGGAAGAAGCTGAGGAGGAAGTTGACATTCTGCCGATCAAACGTCAAGCTAGTCCTGAGGACTATTCACTAGTGATTTGCTTTCATACAAGCAAAAATCGCCAGTAGTAGAATAACCTAGTAGAGTGCGTAAACTTTACGTAGCCTTTTTAATTTTTTGAGGTAACTTTTGATGACCGCAACTTCTCCCCGATTAAAGCACGAGGTTAAAGACCTCGGCCTAGCTGCCTTGGGAAGACAGCGCATTGAATGGGCTGGACGCGAAATGCCAGTTTTGCGGCAAATTCGTGATCGCTTTGCTATCGAAAAGCCCTTCGCTGGTTTACGCCTTGTAGCTTGCGCCCACATTACAACAGAAACAGCACATTTGGCGATCGCTCTGAAAGCCGGTGGTGCAGACGCGCTTTTAATTGCTAGCAATCCCTTATCAACGCAAGATGACGTAGCCGCTAACCTCGTCGTCGATCATGAAATTCCCGTCTTTGCTCAAAAAGGCGAAGATAACGAAACTTATAACCGCCACGTTCAAATAGCTTTAGATCATCGCCCCAACATTATTGTTGATGACGGTAGCGATGTGGTTGCAACTTTGGTACAGCAACGCCAACACCAAATTGCTGATTTGATTGGTAGCACCGAAGAAACCACCACTGGTATTGTACGGTTACGTGCCATGTTTAGAGAAGGCGTACTCACCTTCCCCGCAGTTAACGTTAACGATGCTGATACCAAGCACTTCTTTGATAATCGCTATGGTACTGGGCAATCAACCCTAGATGGGATTATCCGCGCCACAAATGTTTTGTTGGCTGGTAAAAACATTGTCGTCGTCGGTTATGGCTGGTGTGGTAAAGGTACAGCCCTCCGCGCCCGTGGGATGGGTGCTAACGTCATCGTCACCGAAATCGACCCCATCAAGGCAATTGAAGCCGTAATGGATGGCTTCCGCGTCCTCCCAATGGCTGAAGCTGCACCCCAAGGTGATATTTTTGTCACTGTGACTGGTAACAAGCACGTCGTTCGTGGCGAACACTTCGATGTCATGAAAGATGGTGCGATCGTTTGTAACTCCGGTCACTTTGACTTGGAACTTGATTTGAAATACTTGGCTGCACAAGCTAAGGAAATCAAAGAAGTTCGTCCTTTCACCGAAGAGTATAAGTTGAAAAATGGTAAATCAGTTGTCGTTCTCGGACAAGGACGCTTGATTAACCTAGCTGCGGCTGAAGGACACCCCAGCGCGGTAATGGATATGAGTTTTGCCAACCAAGCTTTGGCTTGTGAATTCCTGGTGAAGAATAAAGGTAAGTTGGAACCTGGTTTGCACTCAATTCCTGTTGAAGTCGATCAAGAAATTGCTCGGTTGAAATTGCAAGCTATTGGTATCACGATTGATAGCCTAACACCCGATCAAATTGAGTACATCAATTCTTGGACTTCAGGAACTTGATACATTGATTAATTAATTGATTTTTTAGGGATAGGCTTTAGGCTTATCCCTTTTTTTTGGGTTTCGTGCTGTGCATACTGCAAGCAGAATCCGCAATGTAAATGCCAAGAGCGCAAAGTGCGATAGCTTACTTAAACAGGACTTACGCAACTGTCACAAGCGAGGGCGCGGCGCAGCCGTGCCAAGCGCCAAACAACTAGACAATAAACATAGGAATATCCGGACG
>NZ_JBALDD010000050.1:0-85569 GCF_036917555.1 Nostoc sp.
CTTTGGATATCCCGAATTTAATAGCGCACGAATCACCCTAACGCCCCACGCTTGAGGGGCGCGATTCAGGAGTAAACGCATTCGGGGAGTTAACTTAAGAAGTGCCGCGCCTGAAATTAAGAACGCCACAATTGAGGGGCGCAATTCTCGGTGAACGCCGCACTTTCTCTAATTAACTTGCGGATGCTTTGGACACACTAGCCGAAACGGTGGCAATAATGCCACCGTTTCGGCTAGTGTGTCAGTTAGCCTCATCAGGCGCTCTAAAAGCTTTTAAGTTCGTTAACTATTTCCTGCATTCGTTCAGCAGATAATTGACGGTACTGCTCATTAGCTATTACCCCTATATGGTTTTTCCATGCTTCTATGCTTTCCCCAGTTGTTTGGGCAATAATTTGTATAGCTATTCCCATAGCTAAAGTATTCAGAACACATACATCTTTGGGTAAACTAATGTTTTCTTCATTACTCATTCATAAATTTCCTCATCATCAAATTCGTCATCATATCCAACTAATGAATATTCGTTTTCCGGGTCAATTTGGTTAAGAACATCAATCATTGCTTGACCGCTTAAAACATCAAAGACTGAGTAATTACCTTGCCCTAGTGCAGTTTCAATCTTCCTCATCTTCAAAGCACGTTCGACTTCTGGAGTACGGAATCTGGGGTCGACATCCTCAATAGAATTAATTGGCGGCGGCTGCTCGTTACCTTCAATCCAGCGCTTGTGTTGGCTGTTGTAAAATTCTCGGTATGCGCGGGCGCTAGGTGGCTGTGGTACAGTTTCAAAAAAGTCAGCCAGTTCTTTCTGCCTTTGAAACCCTTCTGATCCACACCACATAAAATCAACCCACTCATGTTTCATTGCAAAGCCACCTTTAGACATTGCCTCTTGTGCAACTTCAAGTGAATTGGTGTTGCAAGTACTGGCAATCAGTTGAGAAATAGCAGTAGCTTGAGAACTTTTGAGCCGTTCCAGGTCAACAATCCACAGCACCACTTGTTCGCTATCAGCTGTGGTCACTCGCTCCAGGGGAAACGGGTCACGCATGGGTATCATGCCGTCTGGAAATAAATCTAAAATTGGCTCAAAGGGATTGCTGGGCTTGAGTGTCACCCAAGTGTCGTGCTTGGTCATAAGTTACCTCCGGTTTTTAACACGATGATTGCTACAACGTTCAGCCAACAGTACAGCAGCTTCCTCCCAGGCGGCGATTAGAGCTACAGCATCTTCACTGAAGAATAGTTGCGTGTCTCCGTTCTGCCAAGTGACGACGAGAGTACGGCTGGGTAAATCTTCAAATCGAATTTGGCGGATTTGAGCCAGGTTTATCCACCCAGCTGTCGGCAATTTACAGGTAAACACAGATGGGGTATTAACTATGGTGTGCATTTTGGTAAACTAATTTTGGTGGTCTAAGGCGATCGCGTTGTCATTGGTGCGTTCGCTTTTGAATTAACCTACAGTCCAAACTCTGTGAGGCGGTTGCGGAAAACCACTTCAATCGGGTCCGGGGATAGTTTTCTCATCATTTGGTAGTAGCTATCCGCATCGTTGCGTTTTCTAAATTGGGATAAAATAACCCAATTGCATGGCGTTGCTTCTTTGACAACGATCCAATCAAAAAGCTGTTGTCGATAAGTCATGGGTAAATGCTGTTGATAAATTAGGTTGGGTAGTTCTCTTTCAAAAAGGTGTGTAATTCCTCATCAGAAAATTGATGAAACTTTTGTTGTCCAATATCCAGGTATTTCACTCGGTGAACAATCGCCGATTGTCCTGTGTGTTTTGCTAAATCCTCTGTGACGAGGGCATAAGCGACAACCAAATATGACAGAAAGTCATTAGAAAGCAATAGATCAGATTCGTGTTGTTTAATCTGCATAATTTAAATTTGATTACAAGAAAAACCAGTCAACCAATCAGCTGATGACTGGTTTTTTTGTGGAACGGTTTACTTTTGGCTCATATCAATGAAAGTTATTTTATAGGCATATTCCTCTTACAAAAATAGTTAAGTTTGAGGGCGCGGTGATGAAGAGTTAGCCGTGCCCTTAATAATTAGGCGGCCATTCCGATCACGTTCCATCACCAAGTCGGCGCGGGGTGCAATTGATAAATTTGGGATTTTGCGTCGCGATGGTTTTTTAGCGATCGCTGGTAATTCTGATGGCAATAACTCAGAGTGAAAATCTTCCTCAATGCCACGCGCCAAGCCAGGACGGGAACGATAAATCATCCCGTGGGCATCGTCAAGCAGTTGGGTGAGGGTTTTAACCTGACATTTCAACTGCTCAATTTCTTTTTCTAGTTGGCGAATCCGTTTTTTTCGTGTTACATACTTTCCCTTCTCAGTCATATAAGTAAAAAAGTCCGACCGGTCGCAGGTTTGCGCGAAATTCATAAGAAACTGTGAGCAATTGCATAACCACACGGTGATTTGCAATTTCACGATCGTGCATCTGTGCGTGAGCCATTACCTACACGCCAGCCTCTACGGGATTTTCACCCAGGTCTTAATTTCCACAGCCCACCGTGTCACCACGTCGGCAAATAGCCCAAGGTAACTGTGGAGCGCCTTACTAAGGTCATTTACAGATTGCGGCCGCATACAAATGCACGTCACCAGCTTTTATCTAAGCCGCGACTTGTATAGACAAACACTTCAGTTCTCAACTTACTTCACCGCTTACGGGACACTGGTAGCCTGAAACACCCTTCATCGGCTTTCAACGGCTATTACACAAAGTGCTAATTTTCCCGGATTTGGCTTTTGTTACTCAGATGAGACACTTTAGGTGAAACCAGCCAAATAAAACCATCTCTCTGCCGAGTCAGTTATATCGGCTGGTCTTTTTTTGTCGTTCAACATGAATGATACGTCCTGTCATGTCTTCTTTCAAGACGTTTCATTCATGAACTAAGCGTCTATGATAGAAGATAACCAACAAGAACAGGAAAAGTCTCCCTTGAGGCTACTAAGAGAAGAATCAGGACTAACACGTCCTCAAGTTAAACAGAGAATAGGTGTTTCAGAGCGACGGCAAGCTGACTGGGAGTCTGGAAAAGCTATGCCAAGTGCTGAAAACATTGCAGCACTATGCCGTTTATACAAAGTCTCCTTGAAGACTATGTTCAAATCGTTAGGGGTTGATGTGTCAGCCATACCTGACGACTACGAGGTAGCTGACTGATGTGAAAAAATTCGCCACAGTGCTTGCTTACAGCCCTGTGGTAGGGATTAACACTAACCTAATTATGACGGAATCCGACAATCGAGAGCAGCCAACCTTGAAAGGACTTCGAGAAAGTGCAAACCTAACTCAACCAGAATTAAGCCGTCGAATGAAAGTAGGCATTCGTATTATTGGCGACTGGGAGAGGGGAGAATCTATCCCCAGGTTTGATCGTGCTATCGCATTAGCTCGTGAACTGGGAGTTTCCCTTAAGATTCTTGCAAAGTCAATGCAGATAGATGTCGCCGACCTACTTGATGATGGCCCATCCCTTGCTCATTTGAAAGCTATATGCAGAGATTTGGGCATTACAGAGGTGGGTGAACTTCCAGACGACTGGAAACAACTCAAGCGATCGCCTAAGTCCGAAATCTAAAAAACTCACCACAGTGCTTGCTTACAGCCCTGTGGTGGGGATTAACACTAACCTAATTATGACGGAAACCGACAACGGAAGGGTCCCCAGGCAGCTGACATTGTTCGCGGTCGAGTCAGTTGCAACGGCTCCCCCTCTCCCCCCTGCTCCCTCTTGTGAACCTGAGTTTGGGGAACTAACTTCTAGGATCGCTGGAATCCCGCCGACTTTGGAGAAGTGCCCCATCTAAGCGACAACGGACAACTGACAATTTTTTATGATGACAGCGACGAGCCACCAGACCCAGACGATTTTTTAAATCTGACCGAATATAAGCAAGCCTGGAGTGATTGGGAGTCAGGCCGCGTTCTGGAACGGGATACACAGGCAGCTCAATTAGTCAGTAGTCACTCGCAGATTTCCCCTAGCGAGCGCCAAAGTTTTGTTCTGGAACGTGATACCAAAAATCCTGTTCCAGAACAAAATACCCCAGGATTCGGGGACTATACCGATGTTCCAGAACACATTAAAGCTGTTCTGGAACATCTTCACTGGGTAGAAAAGTATCATCCTTCCAAGCGCAAAGATAACCATTATTACCGCTATTGCTGGAAGACTGGGGGGAAGATTAGGCATCGGCACATCACCGGGGGGAATGTGCGATCGCAGCTGGCCCAAAGCAGGAGGGAGGAAGTTGAGATTGCGATCGCGGATGGATTAACCCCGGTGGAGATTGAAAACTTAATCCGCTCCTGGCGTAACTCCCCAATGCCCAATGACTAATGACTAATGACTCTTATGCCAAAGTAACTAGCGGCGAAACTCATTGAAAATTTTCCAGCGATCGCCACTAGTCATTTCGTCATTGTGAATAGGACGGGAGTACTGCCGACGCTTAATTTTCAAAAACTTGTTGACTAGATATTCCAGTGGGTCATTAGCCCCGTCCAATGCCCTAGCGTATTCTAAGACCTGGGGAACAAGTGCGACTGGTACGCGGATCGATTGAGTTTTACCGTGATTCCAAGCTGGTTGCCAGCTGGTGTGATTCTTCCCCGGCTTTAGCATTACCATTACCTTGAAAGGCCTGTTTCAAGGCAGGATACAGTGTTTTGAAAGTGAATGCAAACAAAGAGTTAAGAGTTAGGAGTTAGGAGTTAGGAGTTAGGAGTTAAGAGTTAGGAGTTAGCAGTTATGAATAAAAATCCACATCTTAGCGATACAGATGTTTTTGCAAGCTTAGACAAACTAATTCCCGATACCCATGAAATGAGGCTTATTGGGTTATTGGAGTGGTGCAAGATTATCCAAGTCGAACTGGATGCAGGCAGAATTGATAATGCCAAAGAATATTTAGCAATGGCGATAGCCGAAGCCGAAAAGCCCCGGTCATCCCCCATGCCCCCTGCTCCCCAATGACTAATGACCAATGATTAATGCCCAACAACTATCTAGTGTCAAGCATTCTCAACAAGGGGAAGCTGTACTGCGGGCCTCCACAAGTGGGGTAAAAGTCTTGATTTTTCGTAGAATATTGTTTAAAAGCAAAATTTTTATTGGGAGTGAATTTCATTAAGTCCTCAAAAATGAAAAATGCGATCGCGCTTGTAAGCCGAAGTGCGATCGCTTTTGAAATCCGGTAAGGCTAGGTGTTACCTGAGTCCAGCCTATCCTCCCCGACAAGCTTTGTCACAGGTTTGGGTAGAGTTGGTCAACCTCATCCCATGCCTGAGAAGCGAGATTTTCCAGTGCCATAGCTAAATACAAAGGATGGTCATATTCACCTTTCTGTAAGCGATCAAAAAATATCTCAATTTGGAGGAATAGCAGGTTGGCGTTCATAGAGTTGCGATCGCGCCCCGGCGTTCGTCCATTTCAATTTCAAAATAAGGGTCAAGTCCTTTGTTGTCGCGGTGTCCGGTGAAAGTGCGGATGATTTCTTTAGAAATGCCACTTTTCCGCAATTTGTTGACCATACTCCGGCGGGTGCTATGGGTCGAAATTCCTTTAGCATCAAATCCCGCGTCATCCGATGCCCGCATGAAAATGTCATAAGCATTTTTCCAACAGATTGGCTTAGTTCCGCACCTTGAGGGGAATAACCACTCGCTATCTGTTTCTGGTTGGTATCGCTCCAGTGATTCCTTCAAAATGTGATGTACTGGAATTTCTGTCGTTTCAGCCGTCCCGTCTGGTCTGTGTTTCCTGATGATCGCGGGGAAGATGATGTCTTTTTTGGGCTTACCAGTACGATCGTAAACATCACTCACCTTGAGTTGAACCAGCGCCCCCCACCGCTCGCCGGTGAACCATGCAAGATCCAAAAGCAATCTGTACTTCTCAGTTCTAATCTGCCGTCGAATTTTTGAATATTCACCATCTGTTAATACTGCGGCTTTTCCCTTTCTGTTATTCTTTGGCATAGATATAAAAAATAAACTTCTCGTATTCCGCTTTTACCTGGTTCAGAGGTGAAAGTGGAATTTCCTAAATATTCACTATTAGTAAATATTCGCTCAATCCTAATGCTGGCAAAGGATACATGGCATCAGTGAATATTCCACTTCTACAGAAAAGTGGAACATTTACATAATTTTGGCTACCGCATAAAACGGATTTATTCACTTCATCAAAATTCGCTTTTATGGCAGAACTAACTTTAGTAGAAGTTTTTGGCACGGGGGCAACTCAGGATAGCAGCAGTATCACAATTCAAAAAGCAGCCCTTCCTCGTTTAACTGCAAGTGCGAGCAACAGTGCTGAAAGTTTGCTAACAGGTATTGTGTTGATGGCTCAAACCAATCTGGCCCAAACCAACTTTGATGCAAATGTTGACCAGTCTATTTACATTGGGCCTGGATACCCTAGCTTCACTAATCGGGGTACAAACAACGATCAATATCGGGTTGATCAGATAATAGTTAACCTTGCCAAAATTGACACTGCCTCAGTAATTGACCCGGATAATTACTAATGGCAACCGGACACGTACACGGAACAATTGGCAATGGTGCAACGGTTAGTTACATTCCAGGTGACTCTCCTAATATTGATATCCCTCCCAATGCTTCAGGTGGGTATGATGTCACCTATACTTTCCTCACTTTTTTTGCTGGACAGAACGCCTACTGTTGCCTTGTGAACGGCATTGATGTTTATCCTGGGGCAGGATGGCTACTAGATTCCTGTATCTGAATATTAGACAGCACTGATGTACCGCACGATTGTATTAACGGTATATGTGTACCTGCAAGTACTCATGGCACTCTAGGTTTATATGCTTCGTTATTGGCTTGCGAAGTAGCCTGCGGTAGTTACGGCTGTAGCGGCAAGTGTATTTCTAATATTGAATGGGCGCAAATAGAGGGTTTATCCACTCAACTAAGAAATAGGAATTGCAACTAAATATGAGTACCTCCAGCGTGATTGGGAGTATGCAATCAGCGCTGAATTGTGCTGGTAAGTGCGATTGTTGTCAGAACTTGCAATCACAAATTAATGCGATTAATGCTCGACTTTTAAACCTTAAGGGTGTTGATGAAAACACCCTGAAAACATCACTTAAAGCGTCACTGCAACCCGACATTTTGACTGCTGTAGCAGCAGTAGGTGTGGTAACTGCTAACAAATTGCAACTACAAATTGATGCTGCTAAACAAAAAGCAACCGATGCTTTTTTACAAGTTGTAGAGAACACAAAAAAACAAAGATTATTAGAAATTGAAGCTAGAGGAGCGAGGGATACAGCTACTAGGGCAGAAAGAAACGCTGCTGAATATGCCAGACAAATGAAAGAAGCGCAAGCAGAAGTCACTCAACTCAAGGGTGAACAAGCGCGATAGAATCGGGTGAATAAACAATTAGAGATTGCGGAGGCTGATTTAAAAGAGCTAGAGCGACGTAATGCACGAGATGCCGAACGAATGGCACAAATTGAACGCAAGAATGCAGCGAAATTTAATGCTTTAGAGAGTGCAACTGAAGCCACAAGAAAAGATGCGGAATTAGCTAGAGGATTATCAAATCAGGCTAAAAACGAAGTTATTACGGCAAGCACAAAAGCTACAAATGCTGCCACTGAAGCTGCTACGGCCTCAAAAGCAGCGCTGAACGCATCTCTTGATGCAAACGGCTTAAAACAGCTTGTTAATGGCATTGGGGCTAAAGTCGATGGCTTTGGCAAAGCGATCGCAACCTTAGAATCAAAGGTCGGTATTGCATTGACGAAGGCTGCAAATGCAGTTGGTATAAGCAGTGAAGCACTTGCGGCAACAGGGCGACTCGCGGGTAGAATTCTAGAAATTTTTCAGGTTATTGGAACACTTTTTACTTTGATTGAGCAGTTGGCAACTTTGAATGTTTTAGGAGGAAGGATTGACGCTGTTGAAGATGGATTACAAGCAATTGGTAATGATTTATCCCGTGTTCTCGGTAAACTGCTAGGACTTCAAAATCGGATCGGTGCTTCGGAGTCTCTGGCAGTACAAGCAAAAAATATCGCACTCGATGCCAAGGGTATAGGTGAAGCGGCAAACCTGAAAGCGGGTGCAGCGCAGGTGACAGCAACTCGTGCTGAGAACTTTGGAAAGACTGCAATTACTAATGCAAAACAGGCACAATTGACCGCAGACGGTGCGGTACGCAACACGGCAATTGCCAACAAAAATGCTGCAACAGCATACAAACAAGGTGTCAAAGCCGAAGGTATTGGGGAGCAAGCCAAACGTATTGCTGGCGACGCACTAGGTAAAGTAGGTGTAGCAGTGACTACAGGACTCACGGCAATTGCCTTGTACCAGACTGTGAAATCGTTATGCGGCTTGCCGGGTATACCTGGAATACCTGGCAGAGATGGCGCACCAGGTAGGCAGGGTGAAAGGGGATTACAAGGAATACAAGGAATACAGGGTATACCGGGCAGGGACGGTGTGACCACAATAGTACAAGTGCCCGCAGTACCTGGCAGAGATGGCAGGAACGGTGTAAACGGTTTGCCCGGAAGAAACGGCAGGGATGGCAGAGACGTGAATCCAGTAGATTTGGCGAGTTTAAAGGCTTTGATCGTTACTCAACACGCTGCAACTCGAACAAGCATAAACACAGTAACAACTAGCGCCATCGGCGGAGTCAAAGGATTTCTTGTAGCACAGTTCACCGCATTAACCGCACTGATTACAGCGTTTGCAAGTAGTGCATTAGTAAATACTGCTCTAAATATTATGACGTTCGCGGCGACAGTACATAACGCTGTGATGTTGAGCAATGACGTTGCAATGACGCTGGGAACAATTATAGATCAGATAACTGGATTTATATTACCAAAGGGCTTAAACGGTGAATCAATAAGCATTAGCACCGTATTAGGAAAAGCAGCAAAGGAAATCATCAAGGATACCATTGGCGCTGCTAACTATGCACAAATTACTGAGGATTGGGCAAAAGCAAATAGGATTTATCAGTCAGTAGTGAATGTCCATAATCAGCTTTCAAATATGATGGGCGTACTGACGGCTAGTATGGAAGTCATTGGTGGCAATGTCGGTAAAATCGGTAACGCATTGCGCAAAGGTGGTGTACTACTTGAAAATGCTTATGGGTACATGAACCCACAGCCAAATTTGCAAGGTAAGTTTTTCAACTTCCTGCAAGGTGCTAGCGAAAAAGCATCCACTATTGCAGCAGTAATTGCTATTCCAATTGCCATCAAGGAAGCAGCAATTGGCATTAACGATAGTGTGGCTCAACTTCGTAAAAATCTCACACAAGAAGATCCAAAAGACGGCGATGGCCACCCAATAAAAGACTCCCTTGGTAATAACCTACGACATGAGCCTGGGCTTACTGTTCCCGATCCAACCAAGACAGCCGATGCTGGGAAGCAAGCAAAAGCCGACAGTAAAAACTTTATTGAAGCAACCCTAGAAGATATCTTTGACGGAGACGACTAAGCATGACGGAAAGCACGCCATCATATATTCCGCCAAGAGATGAACTTGGCAGACAACTTCCGCCTACGTCCGACATAGTTACTGGGAGAACTCTCAATCCTCACATGACTTCACCCACAGCTAAAACACCATCTACAGACTCATTACCAGATAATTTTGACTCTTTTGAGCATTTACAAGCTGTATATATTCCCCAACATAATGCACTTGTAAAACGATACTTTAGTGATTTGGGTGATGACTGGAAGCCAAACATAGCAAATCCTAGAAGTGCATTAAGAGTTGCTTGCACAATGGTTGATAATGACAACCAATTAATGATGAATCTTAGGCATCATTTATTGTTTGATTTGTTGGGATATGGAAGAAAAGGATTAGCTTTATTTTACGGCAGTAGAGAAAGTATTGATATTCCGGTTACGGGACATCCCAAAATAATTTTTTATTTTTCACAGGACTCTGCTTCGATGCCAGAAGGACAGGATTATAAAGCTGACGCTGAATGCAGCGTTAGGCTAATGAAACTAGAAAACACTTCATTGAATTTACGTGAAAAACTAATTGAGATAGCTACTGAAATCAAATCACAGTTTCTTGTTAATAAACAAGGAATTATGCTAACTAAAGGGAATCTATGTATCAGTTACAAAGATGTTAAGAATGGCTTTCCAAATGGGACTAAAATATTTGCACATACAGAAGAAGACGCCATCGATATTTATAAAAAAATTTGTAATGTAATTGATGTAGTTTTTGATGAAAGCCATATAAGTGTAGGTAATCCAAAAAAACCTAGCACAATTGGTGAAGTTACTGAAACCCAAACAATTATGGGTAAAAAGCGAAAATTAAAAGCTTATCGACGAATTATGAAACTACGATTTAGGTATGCTTATTGCTTTATTCTCGGTGAGCCTAATCCTGTGTTTCTAATTGATACTACGGGCAGATACGACCCCTTGGTTAAAGTTCAGCTGTTAATATAGCTGGGACATATACTATATCTCCGATAAAAAATAGTTTGAAATATAGGGTTAGTTTAAAGAGAACAAGAGGTAAAAAAGACTATGGGTAGATATAGTGATATGTCCAGAGGCGCTGAATTAGCAGCTGACTGGGAAAAGGTAAAGGTGCTGGCGTGGCAAAAAAAGACTCGCGCAGAAAAGCAAGCTTTATATAAAGCGAACAAAAAAGACGTACCCAGGATATTAGTGAAAAGAGTCCAGGGGTATATTCGGCCATTCAATACTCCAAGCGGATTATTAATTATACAAAAATCAATACCAGATAATACCCAGCCAGTACAAGCCGTTCAAGCAAATATTACAGAACTTCTGGCAATTGTTCAAGGTGGCACGGATGGTGCTGGAAGAGTATTAGAGAGCGCACCAACATCAACATCAGAACCGGGTTTGATTGCTTTATCCCATACTAGATACAATTTCGCCAAACTTTCTTGTATTTCTGTTGTCAAACAAGTTCTTGAAAAAGAAGGACGTATCAGCGGCAATAAGTACAAAAAAATAGTTACTGACACGGTTTCTACTCCTTTTGGCCGCGGGAAAGCCTCTGAAACATTCGTTCAAGCTGTTACTCAAATTCAGGGTTCTGGGGCTTACGATACTTTCATCAACAAGGTTATTGCTGGTACTACTGCATCTAATAAAGTCTTGATTGTTCCAGAAAATGAATAACAACATTATTTTACCTTCTGAAGATATCCGAGATACTTTAGCTATTGCTTCAGGACATGATGAAAATGGGCAAGAAACTACTTTTGAGCAAATGATAATTGCTAATACTGCAATGGTCGGTTGGCTTGGTGGAAAGGTTGACGCTGATTTTTACTTTGATGTGCTAGCTCAAACAGGGTTAGATCCTTTTGAGCATCTGACCCCTGTTTTTGATATTGTCTACGGTTGAGATGACTAGAATCTTGCAGCTAGGGATAGAAAATAATTGGCATTTGCAATACAGTAATTCTTTTCCTGCTGTAAGTTACTTAAATGATTCAACAGGGAAGCCAATTTATCAAAAGATAACTGAGATAAATATTCCTGTAGTGTTTGACAAACCCATCATTGCTGTATCTGTCAGTACTACTATTCCTATAGGAAAGATTTGGAATTATGCAGGATACTTGCGCCGCAGCTTAACAACTGGTTTGGGTGCAAGTTTCGTGGGTGAGCCGGAAAGCTTGTTTTTAGGTAAGTTCAATTTAATAGTTTTTGATGATTTGAATATTAATTATTTTCTATCCCTTCAAGTTCCTAAATGGTTTATCAATTCCAATGTTGCTATTTACCAGTACGAAGGAACAGATTCAACGACGCTAGAAAATGATGTAAATACAATTAAAGTATTGCTAAATATTTAAATGAGTACTATACGATCAACAATAGCTGTTACCAACTCTTCTAGTAATAGTTCTCCTGGAATAGTATTAACTCTAGAAAGTACTGGGATATTTTGGGCATTCTTGTTAGTGTTTCTATTTTAGCTGGTTTAAGAATAAAAATTGTTACTAGTATTAATAAAATTTCCTCTTCAATTGAAAAGATTGAAGAAGATTTAAAGGGTTATGCTGATAATGCTAAAAAAAATCACAGATATAGATCATAGACTTGATTTACATATTCAAGACTATGTAAACCGAAAAGATACCATAACATTGCTAATTGGTGGAATTAAGGAAACGATGGAGCATAGAACTAATCGCCTTTACACCTCTATGAAAGATATTGAAAAACACTTGCAGCTTCAGGGAAGTTTTAAAATCCGAGAATTTCAAGATGTGATCAAAATGGAGGAGGAAGATCCTTTTAACAAACTTTAGACACAAGTATTTATTCCCTGCCTCCCATTCTGAAGAAGAGTTAACCTTCCCCCGCACTATGTCCACTACCTTCTAGCAGGCGTTGCGTAGTGTACAGGCAAGCGAACGCTGTTTTCCCATGTGCTAACTTCAGTTTCCTCTCTGGGGATTCTCGGTAGTGCAGAGAACAGCGGTAGCACAATTCTACAAAATCTGTATAACTTGATTCTAAATGAGATATCGTTCAGAGTTAAAATGACACAATTGCGTTAAATTGTGGTTAAAGCTACAAAAAATTGTTAAAACAACTAACTGATACCCTATTTTCAGCCTCAGTCTTCCGACTAGAGAGTGGTTTAACTTTTATTCATCAAGAAATTCCCACTACTCCCGTAGTTGTGGCGGATGTTTGGGTGCGTGCTGGAGCCAGCCTAGAGCCAAAACCGTGGTTTGGTATGGCGCACTTTTTAGAACACATGATTTTTAAAGGTACGGCGACGCTACCCCCTGGAATGTTCGATTCCGAAGTTGAAAACCGGGGTGGCGTAAGTAATGCAGCGACAAGCTATGATTATGCTCATTATTCACTCACCACAGCTGCCCCTTATTTAAAAGATACTCTACCCTACTTGGGAGAACTACTACTCAATGCGGCAATTCCAAAAGATGAATTTAGCCGCGAACGGGACGTGGTGCTAGAAGAAATTCGCTCATGTCAGGACGATCCCGACTGGATAGGATTTCAAGCTCTAATTCAAAGCATCTATCCGCATCACCCTTACGGGCGTTCGGTGTTGGGTACTGAGCAAGAACTGATGCAGCAGTCACCAGAAGCAATGCGCTGTTTTCACCACGCCCACTATCAGCCAGAAAACATGACGGTGGTAATTGCCGGAGGTATAGCCCAGCAACCCGCTTGGGAAATGGTAAATCATTCATTTGCTGATTTTGCCGAACGCTCGAATTGTCCGCAGTTTGAGAGAGTGACAAAGCCAGTGATAACAGGAATTCATCGTCAAGAGTTGTATTTACCACGCATAGAGCAAGCGCGATTGTTGATGGCGTGGCTGGTACCCGGAGTAGAAGATATCCGTACTGGCTATGGTTTAGATTTTTTGTCAGTTTTATTGGCAGAAGGGCGGACTTCACGTTTAGTGCGTGATTTACGAGAAGATTTGCAATTGGTACAGGGGATTTGCAGTAGTTTTTCTCTACAACGGGAATCGAGTTTATTTACAATTACTGCTTGGTTAGAACCAGAAAATCTGGAGGAAGTTGAGTCTTTAATTTGCGCTCATTTGGATGATTTGCAGACTAAAGGAATTAGCGAACAAGAACTTGCTCGTACACGCAGGTTGCTATGTAACGAGTATGCGTTTTCTACCGAAACGCCAAATCAACTTACAGGGCTTTATGGATATTACAATACCATTGCCCAAGCTGAATTAGCTGTGACATATCCCCAGCAGATTCAGTCTTTTGATACCAAAGAACTGCAAGAATTAGCTAAACAGTATCTATCACCGGAGAATTACGCGGTTACTGTACTTAAACCGTGTTAGTCATCTGTCCTTTGTCATTAGCAAAAGACGAATGACAAAGGACAGATGACAAAGGACAAATGACAAATGACAAAGGACAAATGATAAATGACAACCTTGCTGCAAAAATCGCCCATCCATCGCACTGTATTGAACAATGGCCTTGTCGTGCTGGTGGCAGAAAATCCGGCTGCGGACATTATTGCAGCGCGAATCTTTGTGCGTGCCGGTAGTTGTAACGAAAACCGGGAGCAAGCAGGGTTGGCACATTTGCTCTCAGCAGTGATGACAAAGGGATGCGATGGTCTTTCTAGCTTGGAAATTGCTGAAATTGTCGAGTCTGTAGGGGCGAGTTTGAGTGCGGATACTGGCACTGATTATTTTTTGCTATCTTTCAAGACGGTAACATCTGATTTTGGGGAAATTTTAACATTGGCAGGGCGGATTTTGCGATCGCCGACTTTTCCTGAAACTCAAGTGGAACTAGAACGGCGTTTAGCACTCCAGGATATTCGTTCCCAAAAAGAGCAACCGTTCAATGTCGCCTTTGAACAAATGCGGCAGGTAATGTACCAAGATCATCCATACTCCATGTCAGTGCTGGGAGATGAAACCACCATGAGCCGCTTAACTCGTGCGGATTTAGTGGAGTATCACCAGACTTATTTCCGTCCAGATAATGTAGTAATTAGTATTGCTGGTAGAGTCACACCCACAGATGCAGCAGCGTTGGTGGAAGAAGTTTTTGCTGATTGGCAAGCGCCAGCCCAAGCACTGCCAATACTGAATTTACCTGAGATTAAGGTAGAACCGCAGGTAAGGGTTAAGCCAGTACAGACACAACAATCAATCGTGATGCTTGGGTATTTGGGAACATCAGTGAGTTCTGTTGACTACGCCGCCCTGAAGTTACTGTGTACCTACTTGGGAAATGGACTTTCTAGTCGCTTGTTTGTCGAATTGCGGGAAAAGCGTGGTTTAGCTTACGAAGTATCCGCTTTTTACTCCACAAGGCTATTTCCAGCCTCCTTTGTAGTTTATATGGGTACAGCACCAGAAAATACCAGCATTGCCCTAGAAGGACTGCGTACAGAAGTAGATTTGTTATGTACCACCGAAGTATCCGAAAGCGCACTCCAAGCTGCTAAAAACAAGATTCTGGGGCAATACGCCTTGGGTAAACAAACGAACGGGCAAATTGCTCAGATATACGGTTGGTATGAAATTTTGGGCTTAGGAATTGATTTTGACACCAAGTTCCAAGAATTGATTGCGGCGGTGAGTGCCAAGGATGCGATCGCTTCAGCTTGTAAATATTTAAAAGAGCCTTACTTGTCTTTAGTTGGTCAAGAAGAAGCAATTAATCGAGCGATCGCGTAACTGAGAATGTGCCACAGCGACGCCTGTTGGAGATATCGTAAAATCCAGCAGCTGTTTTTTCGACCAAGCGGCTGTACCATTAGCATGAGAATATTCTGGGAGTGAATTCCATGCAAAGCAGCCTGACAGCAAGTATTTTGAGTTACTTAAAATTACTAGACCCAACTGTAAATCGCTGTAGAATGGAAAAGCGGCAAAAAGATTGGTGCCCAAAGAGGTCTAAATCTTTATCAGCCATTAAAATACTCTTGTTCTTGACTACGCCTCTGCTTATTACCTCAACGACTCTAGTATCAATAGCAGCCCCACAAAAAATTGCCCAAGTAAATCCTGGAAATAGTATCAACCGCCCTAGCCTGAAAGTTGGTAGCCAAGGCGAACGTGTGGCTGAACTTCAAGCAGCTCTGAAACTTTTGGGTTTTTATTCTGGTGCAGTAGATGGTATTTACAGTGAGAATACAGCTAGTGCTGTTTCCCGATTTAAACAAGCAGCTGGCTTGAATCCAGATGGCGTTGTTGATGCCAGCACTTGGCAACGACTTTTTCCTAATCAACCAGTAGCAGCATCAACCGCCCCTTCATCCCAGCCAAGATTTAACTCAGCTACAAATTTTCCTGTTCCAACCCAGGCTAGTAACCTCACCAACGTTGCAAATCCCAACCCTAACCCTCCCAGACAAGCTGTAACACAAGTTCCGACTAGACCAGAACCAAAACCTCCTACCCCAAAAAAAGCTGTAACCCAAGTTACGAACAACCCTGAACCAAAACCTGCTACTCCCAGAAAAACTACAACTTCTAGTACAAAGAAAACGCCGAAGCGTACTACATCAACTACTCGAACTCAGTCAAACACAACTACAAAACGAACTCCTGGTATTCAATACACCTCAGAAGGATTGCCAATTTTGCGTATAGGATTACGTGGTTCTGAAGTTGTTAAATTGCAACAACAACTGAAAAAGCTTGGTTTCTTGAAAGGTGATGCCGATGGAGACTTTGGCGAGACAACCGAAGCAGCAGTGAAAGCTGCACAAAAGCGCTATGCTTTAGAAGCTGACGGCGTAGTTGGTGGCTCTACCTGGGAGGTTCTTTTGCGGCGTTAGGCATAAAATGAGCATAGCCAGCGTCTCCTTTGCGTGTAAGCAAAAGCGCAAACGAAATGCTCCGAAGTTCTGATAACTTATTTCTTTTTTGGAAATCCCCAAGGTACAGAGGTTTTTCAACTTCAATAAACCTCTGTAGGGGTTTTGCGCTTCACAGCATTTATGAATTTAACTAAATCACCGTAAGTCTCCCACTTAAACTGTACTCAGGTCAGCATGGGTAGTTCACTGCGGTACATCCTGCAATACGATAAAGATATACCCATTAGAAGTATCTCTCTTGCCAGCACTGAAAAATTACATTGATTTTAGGCTGATAAAAGATGATGGCAACTTTAGGAGTCAAACACAACAACACTCGATAGTGTTACAAATCACAACTGGCAATAGTGAAACTAATTAAACTTACTGCTAATTCCTCTAAAAAAACTTATGCAACACTTTTTATTAACTTGGCTCGGTACTGCGGTGGCGTTATTCATTACAGCTAATATCGTTCCGGGATTCTTTATCAAGAATTTTGTGACTGCCTTAATCGCTGCCTTTGTAATTGGTCTAGTTAATGCATTTATTAGACCAATTTTACAGATTTTGACGTTTCCAATTACCTTACTCACCTTTGGTTTATTCACATTGGTGATTAACGCCTTAGCCCTTTGGCTGGCAAGTGTCCTAACTCCTGGTTCTGGTTTTGAAATTCAGGGCTTTTTACCTGCTTTGTTAGGTTCAATTGTACTAGCAATTGTTTCTAGCATAATTAACTATTTTTTGAGAGTTGTTGACTAGAAAAATTAGAGAACTTTTGTAATACTAATATTTAAAGCTTGGGCAACAGCAAGAGTTACCGCTCCTGGTTGCCCTTGTATTTGGAAAATTTGTTTAGGAACTAAGAACTTCACCTGCAATTCCTCTATGTTTGTAAAGGGAAAAACAGTCAACGATGTGAGTTGAGAGGCTGAAAGCATAGCAGCTGCCTCCGCTACGCTAGGTGTACCTACTTTATCGTCAGTAGTTGTAGCAGGATTGGGGACACAGACAGAACTAAGGATTTCCGCAGAAAAGGTTTTTAAGGGCAAATTGCGGAGGCGACAAAGTTTGACTAAGCCAACTTCTGAGGCTTTAGTGTCAATGGTAGCAATACCTGCGATCGCACTTGGAAAAAGCTGATTTTCTTGAAAGACTTTCTCAACTGCCCAATCAATCAACTCCCATGAGGTTCCCCGTTTACAACCGATTCCTACCCATAAAACCTGTTGCACTTGATGTATTTTCTTATTCAATTCGTCACGGTTTGATATGCTTGGGTTTACTCCAACAGCCAACCAAATAAATCTCCCACTGTCAGCCTCAACTCACTTGCAAAATCTGGCACAGGGAGTAAAGCTTCTAGTTCATCCAACATCAGTGGCTGTTGATTGCGGATGTAGACAAACACTGTTTGTTCTTCTGGATCGATCAGCCAACCCATTTGTGTTTCATAATTCAGGCAATGTAAAATATTTTTTATAACTTTCGTTTGTCTTTGGTCAGGTGATAGAATCTCGATAGTCCAATCGGGAGCTGCTGAAAATAAATTTGCTACCCTGCCATTTTCTTTGCGAGGTATTCTCTCCCAAGTAAATACCGCTACATCCGGGACAATTGATCTGCCACCAAAAGTACACCGCAGTTCTGGATATGCTCGTGCAACTTTTTGGGGTTTCAAGATAGCATTAATAAAAATAATCAGTTCACCTTGAATGGTGCTATGTTCTCCCTGTGCCATAGGTTTTTGTATAATTTGTCCATCTATGTATTCACTAGCGGGTTTCATTTCTGGTAACATTAGAAACTCTGCCAAAGTTATATTTTTAGATGGTGTGCGTACCATAAGCGATCGCCTCCAAATCCTGCAATTCTTATTAAAAAACCCCAAAGTACACAAAGAAGCTTTAACTTAACTCTTACTCTGTGTACCTTTGCGCTACCTCAGCGTCACTTTGCGTTAAAAAAATATTACATCCTTTCCAATACCTGAATTCCCAACAAAGATAGTCCCAATTTCAGAGTTCTAGCAGTCAAATCACATAAAACTAAACGGGATGTGCGCTGCGGTTCCTCCGCCTCTAACACCTGAACTCCCTGATTGCGATCGTAAAACTGATTAAACTTTTTACTCAGTTCGTACAAATACTCACATAAACGATTGGGCAGCAAATCTTGCTCTACACTACTAATAACTTCATCCAGTTGAAGTAAATATTTTGCTAGCGCTAACTCTGTTTCATGCTCCAACAAAACAGCATTGTTTCCCAACTCTTTAAAGTTAATATCACCCTTGCGGCTAATCCCCTGAATCCGCGCATAAGCGTACAGCATATAGGGCGCAGTATTACCTTTAAAATCCAGCATTTTGTCGTAGCTGAAGATGTAATTACTAGTGCGATTTTGGCTTAAGTCTGCATACTTAACTGCGCTGATTCCAACTACTCTAGCAACTTCATTAATGAATTCTTCAGTTTCTTGGCGTTCTTCTTCTTGTAATCTAGTTTTAAGGTCAGTATGGGCACGATAAACAGCTTCATCTAATAAATCCCGCAAACGCACACTATCCCCAAAACGAGTTTTGATTCTTTTACCATCTTCTCCTAACACCAACCCAAAGGGAACATGCACTAATTCCACATCATCAGGAATCCATCCGGCTTTGCGTGCTACCTGAAAAAATTGGGCAAAATGGTTTCCTTGTCCAGCGTCTGTTACATAAATTATCCGCTTTGCTTCATCCTTCTGAATCCGGTAACGGAGAGATGCTAAATCTGTTGTGGCGTAGTTATAACCACCATCTGATTTCTGCACAATTAAAGGCAAAGGTTCACCTTCTCTATTTGTAAACCCTTCCAGAAAAACGCATTTTGCTCCTTGGTTTTCTACCAGTAACCCAGACTTTTCTAAATCTTCTATAACTCCTGGTAGTAAGGGATTGTAGAAAGATTCGCCTCGTTCAATTAACTTGATATCCAGCAATTCATAAATTATTTGAAACTCCCGCTGCGACTGTTCGCACAACAGTTTCCAAGCATGAAGTGTATCTTCTGCACCTGCTTGTAATCTGACGACTTCTTGGCGTGCTGTTTCTTGAAAAGCTTCATCTGTATCAAACCGCAATTTGGCTTTGCGATAAAAAGAGACTAAATCACCAATATCTAAAGCATTAGCGGTGGTAAGCGCGTCTGGGTAAACTTCCCGCAGATAGGCTATTAACATTCCAAACTGCGTACCCCAATCGCCTACATGATTTAACCGCAGTACATCATGTCCTTGAAATTCTAAAATCCGGGCGATGGAATCACCAATAATCGTCGAACGCAAGTGTCCGACGTGCATTTCTTTAGCAATATTGGGACTGGAAAAATCCACAATTTCCCGCTTCGGTGTTTTTGCAGCTGGAACTCCCAGTCTAGGATCATCTTGAATTGCGTTTAGTTGTGCTTCTAAGTATGCTGTTTTCAGTTTGAGATTGATAAATCCTGGCCCAGCGATTTCCGGCGGTTCACAGATTTCGGATACATCTAGTTTCTCAACGATCGCACCTGCGATCGCTCTTGGTTGCTTTCCTAACTTTTTACTCAGGGATAAAGCCACATTCGCCTGATAATCGCCAAATTTCAGATTGCTAGCAGGAACCAAAATTGGATCTACTCCAGCGACGTCAGCGCCAAAAGCTGCGATTAAAGCCTGCTCAACCTGAGCTTTTAGTTTTTCTTGTGTAGCGTTCATATATAGATTTTATCTGTGAAAGGGGGAATGTAGCTCTGGAAAAGCTTGATTATTTTAACCTTAAAAGATATTCATCAAGTCTAAGCAAAGACTGTCATTTTCAGGTACAACCCCCTTAAATTGTCTCCCATCCTTGGGATAACTTCTAGATTCTGACAATACGGAAGTCGATTTTGACAGACTATTAGTTAATCAAGCCAACGAAAGCGTAGTACGTAGTAAGCACTTGAGTACTTAAAACAAAGACTAAATTTCTTTCCCTAGGTTTCATTGATTTGATAGATTACTACGTTTCCCAACGTAAGTACGGAGATAAACTCTGCTTGTATAGTCGCGTATTAACTAAGCCTTGGCTCAGTTGATACGGATGACAGCGCACTATTACTTATCTACCTTATTTAAATAAAAGTTTTTATAGATTAAGCTTTTAGCTTGTCACTAAAGAAATTGCACATCTTATTTTCATAAAAAGTATAACTTCTTCATTAAACTTTTATCCTATATCAGGTTAATTAGTAGGTAATAATAACAGTGTAATATCCAATCACCAATAGTCTTTTTTCAGTAGATATACTTTAAATAAAGAGCTATTTAAACCTATTAGTAAAAGTAAAAAAACAGATTGACTTCGCAGAATAATAGCTGTTAGAAGTAAGAGACAAGCGAAGAAAGATAGCTGCTAAAAAAGCATTATCTAAATTGTTTTTCCTACTTAATGGTTCATAATATGAAACTTAATTTATTTACAGCTTTGATTGCCGCTACAGCTACCTTGACCGGATTAATTTCCAAAGTAGAAACTGCATCTGCTGCTGATTTTAATTGGAATAGCTCTTGGACTCAATCAACTGTATATAGTAAGTCTAAAACTGGTTTTAATGACGCTCCTTTTCAACAATTTGTCCAAGCAGAAAGCGCTGCTCTTCCAAACAGCGGACAATTTAAATTAGACCCCAGTAAATTAAACCTAAAATATGACCACGATGTTTCTGTTTACTTTATTAATGAGGGTGCAGGTTATAGAAACCAGTTAGCCTTTGAAGCTACAGGAACTACTAAGAAGTCTGGGCTGCTTTTTAATGATATTTCTTGTGAAGGGACTGGATGTGTTGGTGGCTGGGGCGGTAACGCACTAAAACTAGGTGATGGAGTCAAAGTTGGTAATGTTACCGCAGGTACTCAACTAGACTTCTGGTTGAGAGCTGATGGTTTAAGCCGTGGTAAATCTGCCAATATCTTTGGTACTGATACTGCCTCTAACGCTGACGGACTACAGCACGCAGTTGCTTATGCTTACAACAACTACATCCTCCTGGCATTCGAGGATTTATACGGTGGTTTACACGCTTCAGGGGTAGATTCTGCAACTGGTAAGTGGAACGAAGGTTCTGATCGCGACTTTAATGATGTTGTCGTCGTTCTTGATGTCGGTGAGGCAAATGTTAAAGCTTTAATTGGTGCTACCGTTCCTGAACCATCTGTTACTCTATCAATGTTTGCGGTGGGAGCAGTTGGTATGTTTGGATTACGCCGCCGCCGTCAAAGTCGCACTTCTCACTAAACTTGGAAACAGTGCTTAATATAGGGTACGTTTAGTTTTATTCAAAAATAACAAGCGATCGCCCGCATTTTCACCCGTGTAAATAATGTACGGGTGATTTTACATTTGTAGTGGCATTTATATTTTATCTATTGCGATCGCGTTCTAAATCATCAATCACTTTTTGCAAATACCACTCGTCTGACATCCCAGGATGGTAATCCTGGTTTTGCTGAATCAATCGTTCGGCAATTTCCCAGTATCCCCCAACCATTCGTAAAAGTCGCTGACGTAGCAGGTGATATTTTTGCTTTTTTGACTCTGGACTAAATTTCTGAATTTTTTCTAGGCTACTTAAGACTTGTTGATAATTTTCCCAGTCTTCTTGTTCGCAAAAGATACTTGCCGCCCGTTGATAATCTTCCACGGCGTTTTGTATTTCTTCTAAGCAAGTATAGGCAATGCCGCGATTGTAGTAAGCTTGAGCATCATCAGAATTAATTTGCAACGCTTGCGTGTAATCTTGAATTGCACCGAGATAATTGCCCGTTGCCCGATAGACATTACCTCTGGCAATATAAACTAAGACATCTTCGGGTTGCATCTGGAGTGCTTGGTTAAGATCGGCGATCGCACCTTGATGATCTCCTAAGACAGAACGTGCTTTACCTCGGTTGCGATAGACAATCGCATCTGGAAAATTTAGTCGTAATGCTTGATTAAAATCTGCGATCGCTTCTCGATAATTCCCGATTTTACAACGCACAACCCCACGACAGCAGTAAGCTTGGGCATCTTGCGGATCGGCTTTTAATATCCAGTTTAAATCGGCTAGTGCCTCTTGGGTATCTCCCTTTTCGGCCTTTTCTAATAATTGCGTGAAATAATCATTGGTGGATAAAATTGGCGCATTAGTGGAACGCGATTCCTCAAGGGCAGGTAATTCTTTAGGTTGTAGCTGTTTAATTCTTTCTAGACAAAGACGACAATTCTCTTTGTCTTGTTGCTCTAGATATAACCCAGCAGCTTTTTTAAAGTTAGCGATCGCATCTTGAATATAACCTTGTTTGCGCCGCACCATTCCCCGCAGATTATAAGCAGCAGCATAATTGAGATTGAGACGAATCGCGCGTTCAACATCGTCTAGCGCCCCCGATAAATTTTTCAGCGCTACCCTAGCCAGTCCCCGACAATAATATGCCTCGACACTCTCAGGATTCAGCTTCAGGGCTTCGGTATAATCTGAAACAGCTTTCAGGATTGCTCCTGAGTCATAATGTGCTAAACCCCGTTGCAAATAAGCTTCGTTAAAGTAAGGTGTCAGTTGTAAAGCATGGTTAAATTCCTCAATTGCTCCTGCATAATCTTTTCGCCTAGCCTTTTCCAATCCTCTATTGTAGAATTCGTCATTCATGACATTTTTTGGTTAATTCAGTTAATTGAATTCCAGCAGACTTGTTTCGTAGCCTAATCTATCCACTCATCTTCATATTTTAAGTATATTTCATAGTTTTTGTGAAATAAAACCAACACACTACCCTAACTTTTGATAAATGGAATATTGTACACATCCAGATTTTGGAGTTCAGTTTAGTGGAAATATCACTAATCAAATTTATTATGACATTCAGCAGCTTGTGGCTATGTATTTTCTACAGTTATGATTCCAGTTGATATAACTATAGAAAAAATTATATATTTATTAATTGACATGGAAACTTTAGCTATCAAGTTGAATAAAACATTATCAGATTTATTCTGTCCAATTACCAATAAAAAATTGGGGAAATGACTACATTCAATTCCCCATATCTCGTAGATTGTAAAATATTTATGGTTAACTAGAATTCAGAATTTAGGAGTCAGAATAGTTCAAAAATCAGCAGGAAATTTTGGAAATCAATATACTAATAATACTGGATTTATTTTGACTTCTGCTTTTTGGGTGCTGAATTCTCGCACTAACATTATTCTGAAAGCAAGCTGGGAGAAGTCAGAACAAAAACATCCCAATTTCCTTGAGCCTCAGTTTGTGGTTTTATAGGATTGGCGTAGTGGAAAAACTCATGGTCATTAACCAATAGGAGTTCTCCCGGATTTAGAATTTTACTAAATACAGGCTTTTCTTTTTTGGCAGTATACAGATGTGTTTCTCCACCTTGAATATTCTCTCTATCTACTGAGAATATGCCAATAAAATCAGTGCCATCTTGATGGATACCTTCAGGTGCTGGATTACCAAAATTCTCTGGAGAACAACTAATTCTAATTTGATGAACTCCGATTTCAGCTTCAGGATGAAGTTTACAAGAATCACTAAATGCCAAAACAAGATTTTTGAAAATATCAAGTTCTATGAGGGCATCATCTAATTCTGCAAACTCTCTTTTTGTGTCACCCGCTAATCGATTATACTCTTTACTTTGAAAGAAGACGCCATGAGGTAATTTGATTAACTGATTTCCAGAGACTGTGAACCGAGATAATCTTCTAGAACGATAATTGTTTTTGATATAAGGGTCAAGAGGCATACTACTAAAAAATGGCTTGAAACCTTCTAGACTGATGGAATTTACCTTTCTGAGAGTAAATAGAAAAGCATATTCTAATTCCGTTGCTGTCCACACCTTTTGCATAGGATTTACCTCCTTGCACGTTGAAATATCTCCCAGTTTTTTATGGGAGGCTTGTAATATTTAGTATATGCTACTTTTTATTACTATGTTGTCAATTTAACTACAAAAGTTGACAATCTATGATATAGGAAGTTGCTCAAATTCTGTCACAGGGCGGAGTCGCTGCTGAAAAGATTTGCAGATATGGGTTCGGTGGGCAAAAAATCAACGTATATTTACAAGCAGCAACAAGGTTCAATAATGATAGATTGGCTTTACCGTTACCCGCGTTTGTATCCCGGTATTTTACTCAAGCGTTACAAGCGGTTTTTTGCTGACGTTCAACTTACTTCTGGCGAAATAGTGACAGCACACTGTCCCAATACAGGGCCAATGACTGGAGTATCGACACCTCAAAGTGCGGTACAGCTTTCCAAAAGCGATAATCTTAACCGCAAATTGGCTTACACTTTAGAACTAATTCAAGTACATGACAATGAGCCGACTTGGGTAGGCATAAATACTTTTTTGCCCAATCGGGTGGTAAAGCTAGCTTTGGCGAAATATCTTTTTCCAGAATTGGGTAACTATAGCCAAATCAAGGGCGAGGTGGTTTATGGGCTAGATAAAAAAAGTCGAGTAGATTTTTTCTTGACAGGGAGTGATGAGGAACGCCCGATTTATTTAGAAGTAAAAAATACAACTTTGTCTAAGGGGAGATTAGCCCTATTTCCTGACACGGAGACTACAAGAGGGCAAAAGCACTTGCGAGAACTGATGGCGTTGTTACCTTTAACTCGTGCGGTGATGCTTTACTTTATCAATCGCGGTGATTGTATCGAGTTCTCCCCTAGCGATCGCACAGATCCTGTATATGGTAAATTATTACGGGATGCGATCGCTCTCGGTTTAGAAGTCTTACCTTGCCGTTTTGACATTTCCCCCGAAGGTATCCGTTATTTGGGTTTGGCAAAACTAAAAATTTGATTACAGCTAATGAAGAGAAATTAGCAATTGCAACATTTTTACACGTATAAAACAACAAATCCATCTAGACAGAATCTAGATGGATTTGTTGATAGTTGATGTTTACTAAAAAACATTCAACCAGACTGTAATGAAGAAACGACTATAGGTAGTCGCCACCCCAGAAATAGCATTTGCTATTCTGACGTTTGGTTATGCAGGAATCAAAACTGTGTCAATGACGTGGATAACACCGTTATCAGCAGCAACATCTGCTGTTGCAACTGTTGCATCATTGATCTTAACGCCATTAGAAGCGTCAATTTTTACATCTGAACCTTCAACTGTTGTAGCTGTCTTCAGCTTAACTACATCAGCAGCCAGTACCTTGCCTGAAACAACATGATAGGTCAAGATTTTCTTGAGCTTTGCAGTATCTTTCAGTAATGCGTCTACAGTACCTGCTGGAAGCTTGTTAAACGCTTCATCGGTGGGTGCAAAGACGGTGAATGGCCCAGGGCCTTTAAGTGTATCTACCAGACCAGCTGCTTGGATTGCTGCAACTAGTGTCGTGAAAGAACCATTGTTAGTGGCAGTCTCAATTATGTTGGCCATGTGTTTTACTTTGTTCTGTGTAACTTGTTACAAATCTAAACTATTTATTCAATAAAATCTATCTATCATTAGGCGTATGTAAAATCAAATTTTTTATTGATATTATAAAAGTTTATATATATTTTTATACAAATAAAGAATTATATGTACATCGTCTAGGCGGATGAGTTATTAGCACTGCTGGATGCGCTCACGATTTTTTTATGCAGTGGTAGAGGCGATCGCATCAAAAGATTGTCAGTAGCAGCACTTTAAATACCAACAAAGTTAGTTAAACAGATGATTGAAAGTATTTAGTTGGTATAAATAAAGCTCTAGATATTTAGGAGCAATCGGAAAACTTTGTAGCAGAATCCATTCTAGATAGACAAATCAAGGTTTTTAGAGAATTTAAATATACTTGCATTAGCTTTTTGTCAGGATTTATTGACCAAAAAAGTTGGTAAGAATCATATTTAACTGATATTATTGCATCACTAAATACATTTCACTCGCTGTTTGTGTAATTCCACTTGGAAATAATAAACGGCCCATTACACCAATGCTTTTAGCAATTGTGATTGGCCGGGCCGTTGATTTCCACAATTTATGATGCGTAAGATTTACGCCAAAACCTTCTCTAAGTCCCATTTATCTATATCCTCTACCTTCTGTGTGGTCGGTATTTCTGTCGCCTGTGCGTAAGTCAGGTATGTCAACAAAGAGACTTTTAGGTAATATTTTCCCCAAACTATGACTTTCATGAACAGAAGAAGACTTATCGCTTGGATTGCTACGGCAGTTACCAGCATGATGCTGGTAATAGGCTCTCAGTTTGTCAATTTCTCGCCAGCCAACTCTGCAACTACACTTAATGTGTATGCGGCTGTCAGCTTAACAAACGCGCTGAATGACATTAAGACTCAGTACCAAAGTGCTAACCCAAGTGTCAACGTTGTTTATACCTTTGGTGCTTCTGGTACTTTACTTAGTCAAATACAAGCAGGAGCACCAGCAGATATTTTCATTTCTGCTGCCACCGATCAACTGGATGTCTTGCAGAATTCAAGCCCAAGCAAAATAGTAGCAGGTAGCCGTAAAAACGTTGTCAAAAACCGTCTAGTTTTGATAGCTCCGACGACAGCTCCTGTTAGTGCTGGTAGTGCGGCTCTGACTACCATCAATGGTTTGACCAACGCCAACATTACTGGTATTGCTATAGGTGATTACACAGGTACTCCACCAGTTGTACCAGCAGGAAATTATGCCAAACAAGTTCTGACTAGCCGAGGGATTTTCACTACCGTTAGTCCTAAATTATACCTTGCTAGCAATGTGCGTAACGTCTTAACTGCTGTTGAAAATAAAACCCTAAATAGTCACACCATTGATGCAGGTTTTGTTTACAAAACCGATGCTTCCCTTTCTAACAAGGTAAGAGTCGTAGAAACTGCTCTAACAACAGAGAGCGATCCGATTGTCTATCCACTGGGTATACTCACCAGAACTACAGTTTTATCGACAGCACAGAGTTTTTCTACCTACTTAAGTGGTGCTACTGCCCAGAATACCTTCAAAAATACTTACGGGTTTATCTTGCCTTAATCACCACAAAGAAAATCAATCAAGTACTAGCTGTCGTGAATTTTGAACTATTTGGAGTTATGTCTTGTGAAGTTCACTAAAAAACTGTCAATTATTTTTTGTAGTTTGACTACTGCTCTCCTTAATACTGCTGTGATTACCAATACTTATAAGTCAGCAGCACAAGCAGATGGATCAGAACGAATTATCAACGGGGGATTTGAAAACGATTCTCTTGTAGATCCGAATAATCCCAATGCTACAAATCCTAATATTACAGGATGGATTAAAAATGGCGATCCGGTAGATACATCAGGTACTAGAATTGACAATTTTCCTAACACTGGGAACCAAGGTTTATCGCTTGGTGGATTTTCCGCCTTGAGCTATATATCACAGAATGTGCCTACAGTCGTTAATCAATACTACAAACTTACTTTCTATTTAGCATCAACAGAGGAAGCACCTGACCTAGATAATCAATTTCAGGCTTTTATACGTGAAAAGCCGGTTTGTACGAAAAAAAATACTTCTTACCAACCCTACACACAATACACGTTTTATTTTCAAGCCAAAGAAACATCCACCGAGATCAGGTTTGCTTCCAGAGCCAAGTATGCATTTTTATATTTGGATGATGTGAGTTTCAAATCTATAGATCAACTAGGGCAAAACTCTGTATGTGAGTGACGCTCCTGGGAGTGAATAAGCCACAGAGCGTAACCCTCACTCTCTTAAAATTCCAAGCGATATCTGGCTCTATAGTCTTGAGAATGCCACTTAAATTCATCTGATTAAAAAACTCCATCATCGTTTTATCGAGAGATAATCTATGGTGAATAACTAACTTTTATCAACCTGGATAAAGTGTTGATTTTTCTTGACACCAATTAGAGCCAGCATATAATGTAACTATCACCTTGTTTGAATTGCCGTAATTTAGAATTATTTTGAGTCAACTTTTATGAACTTCACTAAAAAACTCTCAATTATTGTTTTTAGTTTTACTACTACCTTAATTAGCACTGCTGTAATTACTAATACCTCTAATGCAGCAGTACAAGCGGCAGAACTTGTTAAAAACGGAAGCTTTGAACTCGATCCCCTTTTAGATCCTAACAATTCCAACGCTACAAATCCGAATATTACAGACTGGACTAAGGCTGGCAATCCGATGGATATATCAGGGATAAGAATCAGCAATTTTCCTCAGCATAATAGTGGTAATCAGGGCTTATCACTTAGTGGATTTATAGACCTCAGCTATATATCACAAACGCTTTCTACACAACCTGGTCAGCAATACGAACTTAGTTACTATTTAGCATCTATAGATGAAGCCCCTGACCTTGATAATCAATTTCAGACGTTTGTAGGTGGAAATAAGCTTTTTGATCAAAAAGACATTTCTTTTCAACCATACACGCAATATAAGTTCAATTTCACGGCAGATGCATTATCCACAGAGTTAAAGTTTGGGGATTGGGATAAATATGGATTCTTATACTTGGATAATGTGAGTGTAAAACCTGTGCCTGAGCCATCAACTATTGGAGGAATAGTTGTTACTGCTGGTTTATTGGGAATATGGCTGAAGAAAAAGAAAGCAATTAGCTAGAAAGAATAGCCCTTTTTTACCTTTTGGAAAATAACAGATCGTAAATCCCTCCAACTACTGTGCGGTAGTTATGAGGGATTTGGTCATCTTCTACTAAAAGTTATTCACTGAATTCTACTAACTATTCATTTTTTAGTTGGAAACGGTATAACCTGGTTTCTTAGAAACAAGAAGCAGGAGTAAGCCAGGAACTATGAGGCAAAGCTGTGGGCGCATCAGCCGTGAGTACAACTTCACCTTTAGTATTTCTCACCCACCCTTGCGCTTCCACAATTGGCGCTGGACTGGAACTATTTGCCTGATTTGAAACATTTGTACTAGAGTGGTTTTCCCCCTTTGGGTTGAGAGTTACCCAATCTAGTTGAACTGCATCAGGAGTAAGGGGTTCGGTTCTGGGATTGGGTGGTAAGCCACCGCGTCCGGCGATCGTAAAACTGCTTTGATTTTGTGCTGTACGCGCCTGACAGACTTGCGACACTTGAGTATTGACTGGTACGGCTGGTAAGTTAATTAATCCTCGATAAGGGTCAATATTGAGCGTGTTAATTTCTACAATGCCGCTTAAATCAGGTCTTGTTTGAGAAATTGCTGTAATATCATTTGTCTGAAGTTTATGCGGGTCTGAATCTGGATCATTAGGGCGCAACCTTTTAAGGTCTTCGCTAGTTAGTGAGGCAATTCCAAAAATTTTAGTAGCGTTGATTTTGACTGTTCCCCCATTACCATTGTAGGCATTGGCGGTAATGTCGCTGTTTTCATTTGGTTTAGCGGCAATAAAGCCATTAGGGGCATTGATGATGATATTACCACCATTTCCACCAGCCCCTTTAGTGCCTGCTGAGGTAGAAATCTCACTGTTGCGGCGCAGTAGCAATAAGTCTTGCAAGTTTAGCGTAATATTGCCGCCATCACCGAAGTTAGCTTGCCCAATGAGCTTACCTTGGTCATCCAATTTGATAAAACGAGCAGTAATTTCCAAATCACCTGCCTTTTTTGTACCTTGACTGCTCACAGTTATGTCAGCGTTATTTAAAACATTTAATTCTCCAGTTTTAACTATGATGTTTCCCCCCTGTCCAGTAGACTCACTAAAAGTAGAAGCTGAAATTCCTGCTCCTTTTTGAACAATCAATTGCCCAGTTTCTATCTCTAAGTTTCCGGCATCTCCACCAGATGTAGTTGAAACAAATAAGCCACTGGGTTTACCTATTGCCGAAGTTCCAATGAGTTGGATAGAGTCTGCGGTAACAGACAACGTTCCTGCCCTTCCCTGAGTAATAGTGGAAGCTGAAACCTGCGCTCCATCTTGAACAATCAACTGCCCAGTTTCAATCTTCAATTCTCCGGCATTTCCAGTACCTTGCGTTACAGTAAACAAGCCACTAGATCGTTTTTCAGGTTCTCCAATTGACGAGGTTCCAATCAGTTGGATAGAGTCTTTTGCGTTGACAAACAAAATTCCTCCACCTCCTGTAGATTGTGGAGCAGTGGAGGCTGAAATCTGCGAACCATCTTGAACAATCAACCGCCCAGTTTCAATCCTTAATTCTCCGGCAGTTCCAGAGCTTGTTGTCTCAGTCAACAGACGGCTTCTTTCCAAGAGTTCTACTGACTCTGATGCGTTCACTACTAATGTTCCTCCCGATTTTGAGACTACGGTATTAACCGCAATTTCTGAACTATCGAATGTAACGCGCCTGCTTTGTATTTGGACACCACCACCGCCTTCAGCAGTAACATCTACATCAGTTAGATTGCTAACAGATACATCGGCTCGCGCTACACTCTCAGGAAAACTTAAGCGGAAATTGTTCTCCAAAACTTTATTTGTGGGTTGAAGAGGCAAATTATAACGATTTATTCTGGGTAGCTGAAGAAAAGTATCATCAAACTTTGCAGGAGTTCACTAACCTTGTCAAGGCAAATCAGCAATTATCCTGTCCCACTAATTCGTAATTGCTCTTTGTGAAGTCGTTATTGAAACCTAAATAAATTCGGGTGAAGTTAGGATGTGTGACAAAAGTAACATATCCTAGCATCAGAGATTTCTGACAGAAATCTGTATAAATCAAAGATTCTACAAAGGCGATCGCATGACCAACGGCGTAATAATGCAGTATTACCATTGGTACATCTCCAATGATGGTACGTTATGGGACAAGCTGGATAAAACAGCCAATGAGCT
This sequence comes from Nostoc sp., assembly GCF_036917555.1. Taxonomy (GTDB): domain Bacteria; phylum Cyanobacteriota; class Cyanobacteriia; order Cyanobacteriales; family Nostocaceae; genus Nostoc. The sequence continues at coordinate 31,247 of NZ_JBALDD010000050.1, forward strand.
AGCTGATGCAGGCTTCACTGCCTTATGGCTGCCGCCAGCTTATAAGGGCAGTGGTGGAACATGGGATGTTGGATATGCAGTCTACGATTTGTTTGATCTGGGTGAGTTCGATCAAAAAAATACTGTTCGGACAAAATATGGAACACGCGAGCAATACTTAAGGGCGATTAAAACGGCACAGCGTGCAGGTATTCAAATCTATGCCGATGTGGTTTTCAACCACAAAGATGGTGGGGATGAAATAGAACGCATCTCGGCCCAAGAAATGGATTGGAATGACCGCAACCGTCCAGTCAGCGATTGGTACGAAATTGGAGCTTATACAAAGTTCAATTTTTCTGGTCGTGGAGATAAGTACTCTAGTATGAAGTGGTATTGGTGGTGCTTTGATTCATTATCATATAATGCAGATACCAAAAGGGCAGACAAGCTCTACCGCCTTAAAGATAAACATTTTGAGACGGAAGTTAGCCACGAACATGGCAACTATGATTATTTAATGGCCAACGACCTGGATACAGGTAACGACCTCGTGCGGGGTGAGTTAATGTATTGGGGGCGTTGGTTTGTTGACACCACAGGGGTAGATGGCTTTCGCATTGACGCTGTTAAACATATCCGCTCCACTTTTTTCCGTGATTGGTTAAATCACCTGCGAGTTCATTTTGGTGAGCGGGAACTGTTTAGCGTTGGTGAGTACTGGTCTCAAGATATCGATGCCTTACACGGTTATATTACTTCTAGTGATGGGCGTTTGTCGTTATTTGATGTGCCTCTACATTTCAAGTTTCACCAAGCTAGTAGCCAGGGTAGTAGTTTCGATCTGCGATCGATTTTCGATAGAACTCTAGTTAAAGAACAACCTGCCCTAGCTGTTACCTTTGTTGAAAACCATGATACCCAACCTTGTCAATCCCTAGAGTCGCCTGTTGAACCTTGGTTTAAGCCCTTAGCTTATGCACTAATCTTACTGCGCCAAGAAGGCTATCCTTGCGTTTTCTATGCAGATTATTACGGGGCACAATATCAAGATAAAGGACGTGATAATACCCTTTACTCTCACCGTTTCTTGATTGACAAGTTCTTGAAAGCGCGTAGAGAATACGGTTTTGGCGACCAGCATGATTACTTTGACCATCCCAATACTATCGGTTGGACGCGCTTGGGTACTAGGGAATATCCGGGTGCAATGGCTGTAGTGCTGACCAATAGCTCACCAGGGAACAAGTGGATGAACGTGTTCCGACCCAATCAGGAATTTTACGATGCCACAGGACATATAAACGATATCATTCACACCAATAACGACGGATGGGGAAATTTCCCATGTCCTGGTGGTTCAATATCGGTCTGGCTGCAAAAATAGTTTGAATAGAAAACTAAGGTTAAAGAGGTAGATAGTAAGGAGTTTTCTCCCCTATCTACCTCTTTGACAATAGTATTCAATGTAGAATGGAGCAAAATTTTCAACAGGATTACGGAATTGAGATGACATCGCTTGAAGTCATAATCATCAGGACACAAACTGACTACGTTCACTGAACTTTTTGCTTGACCAACTCCAAGCAAGAAATCTTAAAACAGCCAAATAATTAAAGCTATTAAGGAGATAAATTAAGATGAGCGAGAATAATAACCCACAACCTAAAACAAAAAAACAACCTCCTAAAACAATAGGAAAACCACCTAAGACTGAATTCATTAGCTCCGAACAACAGCCCAAAACACCAAAATTATCAGATATTAATTGACCAGGAGTAATCCCAATACTACTCGGTTAAGAAAATTTGTAGGTTGGGTTGAACTTTAGTGAAACCTAACAAAGCCCTAAAAATGTTGGGTTTCGTTCCTCAACCCAACCTACACCGAAGTGATTTTTTAGGCAAAACCTACGCAGTATTGGGAGTAATCCCTAATTAATCCATACAGAAATTTCTGCGAGGGCAATTAAGAGGTTGTCCTGAAATAACTCAAGGCAACTTCTCTCAATTTATTTGGTAGCTGAATATAAATTTTAGCTTAAACTTATGATGCAAACCTCAAAAAAAATAGTCATTGAAGATATTTATTTTCAAGAGATCGAACTGACAGACACTGAAGCTCAATCTATTAATGGTGGTTCATCAACTTTACCACTACCACCACCTAGTAATGGTAGATTTTTGTTATTTTCTTTTGACTGGCTAGCACTTAATCCCCAACCCTTACCTCCAAAAACCTCTTCTACCCCAACATTTTATTTATAACTACAAAACAAATTCTAGTGTAGGGCCAATAAGAAACTAGAAGTCTGACGAAAATATTCATTTGCTACTAGATTTTGGGAACCATTGGTTCCTCTTTTTTTCATCTCTAATCGCATTGCTTATTGATAGCTCAAAATTTATTAAACCCAGCAGAACGACGATAAAGTAACCAGATAAACAGGGGTGAACCCAGCAAGGCAGTGACGGAACCTACTGGTAGTTCTACTGCTCCTAGTCTAGAGAGTAAATCTGCAAAAGTGAGTAACCATGCACCTGCAAGGGCGGAAAGTGGTAAAACAAAGCGATGATCTGTACCAACAATCAGGCGGACACCGTGAGGAACAACAAGACCAACAAATCCAACCAAGCCACTGATGCTGACTGCACCTGCGGCTAATAGAGTGGCGACACCACCAATTAACAAGCGCGATCGCGTCAACGAAAGCCCTAAACTCACAGCTAAATCATCTCCCAAAGCCAGTATGTTTAGCGATCGCGCCAGCAAGCATCCCCCGATCAATGCAACGATGATATAAGGTCCAGTCGTAGCAATTTCTTGCCAACCCCGTCCATTAAGACTACCAACTAGGAAACTGAGCGCAATTTGAATTTGCCCATCTTCAGCTAAAAGCAGCAATGTACTTTGTACAGCACCAAATAAAGAACTCACCGCCACTCCACCTAAAATCAACCGCTCAACAGAAATTCCCGACCCCGAACGACCCAGTAAAATAACGATCGCGGCAGTTAAAATTGCTCCCATCCATGCTGCTAAAGGAATTGCGATCGGGAATATTTGGCAGACAATCATCAAAATTACAAGTAGTCCCGCACCTGCTGAAATGCCCAAAATAAATGGATCGGCAAGACTATTACGTAACATTCCTTGCAGCAGTGCTCCTGACATTCCCAAAGCTGCGCCGACAATGATCGCAGCAGTAATGCGTGGGAGACGTAAATCCCAGAGAATTGTCTGTTTTACCGGATCGCCTTTGTGGAGAATGGCTTGCCAAAATTCCGACATATTTAAAGGTACTGCTCCTTGAGAAAGTGACAGTGCTAGTGTTACCACCAGTGCTGTACCAAAGAGTAAAACAGCCCAAAATACGCGGTGTTCAGTAAAAATTGTCTGAAATGGTCTAGTCATATTATGTCCGGGTTGCCATCTATGGCAGTGCCAATTACTTGTAGATTGGGGGAAATGGCTGCGATGTCTACAACGGGCTATGACGCTCGTTCGCGCAGCGTGCCGTAGGCAAGACTTGCTAACACTTCTCTACGAGACGTACTCACGTTCGCTATCGGCGTCGCTCCATCTACAATCTGTACATCTACCGTTGCATAATCATCATTGACAGCAACCAAAATATTTTGGATAGTGAAATTTACCATATTTAACCTTGATTAAGTAATTGTATTTTGACTTGAATTTCAAGTTACAAAATAGAAAATGGTGTTGGGTACTGAAATTTTATGAATTTACCATTACGGACATTGGGAGTTGCACCAAATGCGTGGACAGTGAATGATGCGATCGCAGATATCACTCGTCCTCAAAAGACCCCACAACCCGTTATCTTATCAACAGAAACTAAAACCCTGCGCCTAGACTTGGCAAAAACTGCTATCCTCGTCATTGATATGCAAAACGACTTCTGTCACCCTGATGGCTGGTTAGCGCATATCGGTGTAGATGTAACTCCAGCGCGTCAGCCCATTGAACCTTTGAACAACTTACTTCCCGAACTGCGTGAAGTTGGTGTTCCAGTCATTTGGGTAAATTGGGGGAATCGTCCTGACTTGCTCAATATTAGTGCTAGTTCGCGCCACGTCTATAATCCCACAGGGGAAGGTGTGGGATTGGGCGATCCACTACCAAGCAATGGTGCTAGAGTACTCATGGCAGGTAGTTGGGCTGCGGCAATAGTAGACGAACTAGAACAGATTCCCGAAGATATTCGTGTGGACAAATATCGCATGAGTGGGTTTTGGGATACTCCTTTAGATAGTATCTTGCGGAATTTGGGAAGGACAACATTATTTTTTGCTGGTGTAAATGCCGATCAATGTGTGCTAACTACCTTATGTGATGCCAATTTTTTAGGATATGACTGCGTGTTGGTTAAAGATTGCACCGCTACCACTTCTCCTGAATATTGTTGGCTGGCGACATTGTATAATGTCAAACAATGCTTCGGTTTTGTCACTGACTCGCAAGGAATTTTAACAGCGCTGCAAAATGGTGAGGAGTAGGAGAGACGCGATTAATCGCGTCTGTACAGGTGATGAAAGTGATTTAGAGATATAACTAATAACTTAATATTCAGGACTCAGATTTCAGGAATTTTCATATCCATCGATAACTTCAGAGGAGATAAATAAATGAACGCTACTAGTTGTGTAATTCCGGTTATCAAATCTGCTAAAGATTACCAAGTATATCGCATTAGTCCCAATGACTCTAATCGATTAGCAATTGTCTTCGATTCCACAAATGCTAATACTTCCTTGACTTGCTGCATAGAAATTTTTGATGTTGGTGGACAAACACCGCCAAATCGCCATCAGTGGGCGGTGGAAATGTTTTTCGTCATTAAAGGGGAAGCGATCGCCACGTGTGACGGCAAGAGTACCACGATCAAAGCTGGAGATAGTTTATTGATACCTCCCACTGGGACTCATTTAATTAAAAATACTGGTTCTAGTCGCTTGTACACGTTGACTGTTATGGTTCCCAATGAAAACTTTTCAGAATTAATTCGCAGTGGAATTCCGACAGAGTTAGATGAAGAAGATATGGCAGTACTAGGAAGATTTGATGCTTTGATGCCCTGTTAAAGATATAGCAGGAGGCAGAAGGCAGAAGGTAGAAGGCAGAAGGCAGGAAGTAAAACTATTACTATTCCTAGCTTTTACGCTTGTCATTATGTCCTAACCTATGTGACTACGGCTATATTTGAAACCTCACTTCTATTTCTCTTTTTTACAAGGCTACGGTGTACACATAAGTTTTGCCGTAGCTATATCTTTATTAATAAATGAAATCTCACATTGCGCTTCTATCCCGCCTCCTTTACCTCCCCTGCCTTTCCTGCTCAAGAATAGCCTGCCTTAACATATAAATTTCTTTAACCCAACCGTATTGCACTTGTCAATATTTCACATGATTAATTACTGACTGTAGTGCTTCAGCCTGAGTGGAGTTAACTTTTTTGAGGTTACTGTAATGAGTGTTCAGTAAGTTAATATCCTGGGCTTTCCAAATAATTTGTTTTTTAGCAGCAACTTCAGAAATTTGTTGTGCTAGTTCTGTTCGCAGTTCTGGCAGAGAATCACAATCTATCCAGGCTTTCTCGAAAACTTGCATTGCTTCCACTCCTTGCTTATAGCTCAGTTTCTCTGGTCGCATTTTAGGCTCACCAACCCATTGCATAAGAGTTTCTAACTCTGGTTTACCAGCTGCCAAAAAATGAGCTAAAAACCTGAGTTGACCAATCTCAGAGGGATAATAGTGAACTGAATTGAGAATTTGCACAATAACTGGCAAATCTTGTTGCCCTAGTTTCATGAGTACCTTTGCTGCTGCATAACGGACCCCAGAGTCAGAATCTTTGAGCAGTAGGGCAACTTGTGGAGCTTGTTCCTTGGCTTGCATCTGCCCTAGTGCTTGTGCTGCTGCTTTACGGACATCACTGTTAGAATCTTTGAGCAGTAGGGCAACTTGTGGAGCTTGTTCCTTGGCTTGCATCTGCCCTAGTGCCTGTGCTGCTGCTTTACGGACATCACTGTTAGAATCTTTGAGCAGCAGGGCAACTTGTGGAACTACTTCCTTGGCTTGCATCTGCCCTAGTGCCTGTGCTGCTGCATTACGGACCCCAAAGTGAGAATCTTTGAGCAGCAGGGCAATTTGTGGAGCTTGTTCCTTGGCTTGCATCTGCCCTAGTGCCTGTACTGCTGCATTACGGACCCCAAAGTCAGAATCTTTGAGCAGCAGGGCAATTTGTGGAGCTTGTTCCTTGGCTTGCATCTGCCCTAGTGCCTCTGCTGCTACCCTACGGACTTCAGAGTCAGAATCTTTGAGCAGCAGTGCAACTTGTGGAGCTTGTTCCTTGGCTTGCATCTGCCCTAGTACCTCTGCTGCTGTATAGCGGACTTCAGAGTCAGAATCTTTGAGCAACAGGGCAACTTGTGGAGTTTGTTCCTTGGCTTGCATCTGCCCTAGTGCCCGTGCTGCTGCTTTACGGACATCACTGTTAGAATCTTTGAGCAACAGGGCAACTTGTGGAGTTTGTTCCTTGGCTTGCATCTGCCCTAGTACCTGTACTGCTGCTTTACGGACATCACTGTTAGAATCTTTGAGCAGCAGGGCAACTTGTGGAACTTGTTCCTTGGCTTGCATCTGCCTTAGTGCCAGTGCTGCTGCATAACGGACACTAAAGTGAGAATCTTTGAGCCGCAGGGCAACTTGTGGAGCTTGTTCCTTGGCTTGCATCTGCCCTAGTGCCCGTGCTGCTACATCACCGACCTCAGAGTCCGAATCTTTGAGCAGCAGGGCAACTTGTGGAGCTTGTTCCTTGGCTTGCATCTGCCCTAGTGCCTGTGCTGCTGCTTTACGGACATCACTGTTAGAATCTTTGAGCAGCAGAGCAACTTGTGGAGCTTGTTCCTTGGCTTGCATCTGCCATAGTGCCTGTACTGCTGCTTTACGGACATTTATATCAGAATCTTTGAGCAGCAGTGCAACTTGTGGAACTACTTCCTTAGCTTGCATCTGCCCTAGTGCCTGTGCTGCTGCATAACGGACACCAAAGTCAGAATCTTTGAGCAGCAGGGCAACTTGTGGAGCTTGTTCCTTGGCTTGCATCTGCCCTAGTGCCTGTGCTGCTGCATAACGGACACCAAAGTCAGAATCTTTGAGCAGCAGGGCAACTTGTGGAACTACTTCCTTGGCTTGCATCTGCCCTAGTGCCTGTGCTGCTGCTTTACGGGAAAATGCTGAATCTTTATCCTGCGACTGTTTGACAAACTGTTTTACAAGCTCATCATAATAGTTTTTTATCTGAGATTTAAAGTTATCTGGCTGATATCGCTGTAAGTTTTCCGTTGCTGTAGCCCTGACTTCGGGTATTGGGTCTTTTAGGGCTGAGACAAAACCGTTAATCTGCCATACTTCCAGTTTAGGTTTTTCTTTAGCGTTTACCCAAGGTAAAGAGAGGAGGAAAGTCAGGAGTAGGGTGAAACAAAAAAGGAAAAAGAGCGATTGCTTGCTGGTGTGGCGGGGTATGGTGAGCATAATTGGGGGCAAGGGATTACATACGGTTATGAATGAGTATAATAACAACCTTGCAATTCCTAATTCCCGATTTAGAAAGTTGGATCTTGTAGGGTGACTTTCTAAGCCCGCACAATTAATAAAACGGGCAAGACACCCATATCACAAAAATAATTAAATATTTTTTTAGTTGGAAATGCCTTAATTTTGATTGACGAGTATCAAAGACTCATCCACGAGTATCAAAGACTCTCGCGCGAGTATCAAAGACTCGCTCACGAGTATAAAAGACTTATTCACGAGTATAAAAGACTCATTCACGAGTATAAAAGACTCGTCCACGAGTATTAAAGACTCGCTCACGAGTATCAAAGACTCGTCCACGAGTATTAAAGACTCGCTCACGAGTATCAAAGACTCGTCCACGAGTATTAAAGACTCGTCCACGAGTATCAAAAACTCATTCACCAGTTGACAAAATAAAAAGGGGACAAGAAAAGGAATTAAATCTCCCTTTAACTTTTCCCCTTTGACTCTTCCGGTATCTTTGGCAAGATTTTCAGTTTATGAACCAGAGTTAGTTTTAGTAGGTTTATTTTTAATAGCCTTAAAACGATCGCCTAACTGTTCAGCAATACTTTTTAACCCTGGAGTTTTCTTAGCAGCAGTCTTGACGTAATCATAAACTGTCAAACTGCTGCCCATTGCTTCGCTGCCGACTGCCATTAAGGTATCATCTACTTGTTCTGTCAGTTGTCGCAATCTAATCAAAAGCTCAGTAAGCGTTGCTGCTAGTTGATAATCCCGTACAAAATCATCTACATCAAAGCTGGCTGGGAGAATTTCTCGGTTAGACTGGGCCGCAGTCAGGCTGGTATTGACAAAAGCTAGGCTTTTATCGCCCATCTTAAATAACTTGCGTCGTTCTTCCACACTCAGGGTTACGAGAAAAGGCATCTTTGCTTGGATAGTTGCAAAGGCTGCTTTGATTTCTTGGATATCTGCTGGGGAAAGGGAGGCAGTAATGTTTTGGTAAGCCATTGGTTATTTACTGTGGTAAATCTGTTTGTTATGATTCCCACTGGTAAATGCGATCGCACATTTCAACGTCAAGCTGACTTTTCACAATATCTGGAAAACCTCTCTCTAAATTTCTCTCCTTTTAGGCTACGGTGTACACACAAGTTTACCCAGAGCGAGTTCCCAGCCAAAAAAGGTGGATTCAAACTGCTCAAGCCCACGAATCAAAGTAGTAATTTCGGGAGGCTTCTAAAGTGAAAAGTCAGTTTACCGAATAATTTCCTTAACAACAACAACAAAGCGTTCCATATCAGTGTCGGTAATAGCTCCCATTGTCGAGACTCGGAAAATAGATTGAGCTAAATTTCCCTGTCCAGAATAAATGATATAGTCTTGTGCTTTCAGTTGGTCGTGAAATTCTTCATAGCTGAATCCGTCTGGCAAATAGTAGGCATTCAAGACAACGGATGAACTGCCAAGAGGAAGTAGGGATTTAATTCCGATTGAGGCTAACCCGTCTCTGACTATATTGGCAAGTTGGTTGTAATGGCTGTGTCTGGTACGCCAACCTCCTGCTTCTGCCATTTCTTGCAAAGCTTCTGTTAAGGCATAAAATGTCTGTACTGATTGCGTAAAAGGTGTGCCGCCTCGGTCTTGTTGCTGGCAATAGGTTGCTAAATCTAAATATAAGGTGCGGGGGATTGTGTCTACTGACGGCAGTGCATCCCTTTGCAGGATGACAAAAGACACTCCAGGAACACCATGCAGACATTTATTCGCTGTCGCAGCGCAAGCGGTGATTCCCCAATCTGCAAAATTTAATTCCTCAGCACCAAAACTGCTGACTGCATCTACTAATAGTTTGATACCGCGTTCTTGACAAATTGGCGCAAGTTTCACCAAATTATTTAAGCGGCCAGTAGTAGTTTCGTGATGGACGACAGCAAGGTGGGTGATATCGGTATTTTCATCCAGGAGTTTGACTAAAGCGTTGATATCTATTTCGGCATTCCAAGGATGGGAAAGTGTGATGTAATCAATGCCGTGGATTTTGGCGATTTTGGATAGTCGTTCGCCATATACACCGTTTTCAATTACTAGCAATTTACCGTCTGCGGGTACTAAACTGCTAATCATCGCTTCCATCGCGGCGGTTCCAGAACCAGTGAGGAGAATTGCTGCCCAGCGATTGCTTCCAAGACCATAAACTTGAAGTAATTGTTCGCGGATTCTACTTTGAAGTTGGGAAAATTCCACCTCACGGTGACACAAATCGGGACGCAACAGGGCATTTCTGACGCGATCGCTCAAATTAACGGGGCCAGGATTTAGTAAAATCATTTTGTCATTTATCATTTATCATTTGTCATTTGTCATTAATAAATTAAGAATTTGTACTTTGAATTTATTAATTACGAATTACGAATTACAAATTACGAATTACCAATGTGTTTCATGAAGCGTTGTAAAACTTCTTCCGGGGTGAGGTTGGGTCTGGGTAGCTTTTCTAAAGTTCCGGGACGGATTTTCAGATGAGCAAATTTAGGTCTAGTGTTACTATCTGCGGTAAATAAGGCATCTAAAAGGGCGGGGTCATCTCCGGCTAATGTAACGCTGTAACCACACGCTTCGGCAATTTTAGCAAAGGAGATACCCGCAGAAACGGTGGCTTGTGCGCCTGTGGAATCGTGGACTTCATTATCTAAAAGAATATGGGTCAAGTTAGCACCGCCATAAGTGCCGATGGTAGCAAAATTACCCATTCGCATCAAAGCTGCTCCATCCCCATCAATTACTACTACCTTGAGGTCTGGACGTGCTAAGGATAATCCCAATCCCATTGAGGAAGCGCAGCCCATTGAGCCGACCATGTAAAGATGATTGGCGCTGTCTTTACTAGCGAAGAGTTCGCGTCCCGTGTATCCGGTGGTGGCAATTACTACAGTGTTTTCTGGATCGGTAAGTTCCACAATCCGAGCCAATGCTTCGCTGCGAGAAATGCGTTGTTCTTTGTTATCCCAAAAAAAGCTTTGCTGAATATGAGCGATCGCACTATTTTCTCGTTCGGGGATAGAAGAACGGGTGAGTGCATGGGGTGCAATCGCTCCTTTACGCATAATTAAAGCATAAGGACAGCGTTCTTGTTGCATATAGGCTGTGGCTCTTTGCAGAACTGGTTCTATTTCTGCTGCGTCTGTGGGAAAAAATTCCCAAGGTATAGTCATTGTTTGCAGCAATTTCTCTGTAATTTGCCCCATTAATTGATGTTGCGGTTCATCTTGCAATAAGCGATCGCCTCTTAGAGTACAAATCAGCAGCAGCGGAATCCGAAAGATATAAGTGAGGGAGGTTAGCGGGTTAACTGCATTTCCCAAACCAGAGTTTTGCATCATTACTACAGCTGGTTTCCCAGCAATTGCGGCTCCGGCTGCGATCGCTACAGCATCTCCCTCATTGGCTGCGGAGATATATTTAAGTTGAACGTCATTGATGACGTAGTTAATAAAAGGCGTGAGAAAAGAACAGGGTACGCCAGTGTACCACCCAAAGCCAAGATTACGCGCAGCTTCTACAAATTCCTCTGCCTGAATCATAATTAAAAATTTACAGTAAATTTTGAGATAGGGAGAGACACGATTAATCGCCTCTGTAGTGGAGAATTGAGAGAAAAGATTATTACTTCGACCTCATAACTCGAAACCTCAACCTTAGAATAACGTGAGGTGGCATCATTTTAACTGACCAGATTCAGCAATAAAATCAATGAAGGTTCGCACTTTCGATGAAAGATATTTGCGGCTGGTGTACACAGCGTAAAGCATGGTGGCTGGAAATCGATAATCCAGCATCACCCTCTCTAGATGTCCGGCGGCAATATCGTCTTCAATCAGCCAAGTCGGTAAGAATGCCAGACCCATCCCATCCATTACCGCGTCGTGGATTAGATTTTCATTGTTAGTTCGCAGCACCGACGACTTGATCTGAACACTTTCTTTCTTGCTTACTCCTTTAAAAGGCAGTTCAACATCTGAAAGTAATGAATAAGTAATCATAGCGTGCTGCGATAAATCTTTACAAATGCTTACTACGGCTATGCTTGTTGGGGAGCAAAAGCTAAAATTGCAGACTTAGAACAACGCTATCCCGAATTATTAGCAACTATACTCCAGCAGCCACAAATCAGTTTAAATCTAGATCGTATACCGAAATACGATCCCGCTGTGGAATGAGCCGAATCTGGAAGATTTGAGCAACTATGTACAATCCAGTTGTACTGTAGGCTATGTCCGATTAGCTGGGATAGGTGAATCGCTTGACATTAGCAATTGTCAGCCATTTCGTAGTGGGAAACTTTTGTTTGTGCATAATGGCGAAATATCAAACTTTCAACAAACTCTTTATAGACCAATACGTGAGAGCCTCTCTGATTCCACATACCGCCTGATTAAAGGCACGACTGACTCTGAACACATCTTCGCCCTACTAGTGGAAATGCGGCAGTCGTCTCCAGACAGTACTCTGTTGTCAGCATTAAATACCACACTTCAAAAATTGACTGAGTTGGTATCAGAACATAACACTAGCTTTAGTGCCAATGTAATTGTCAGTGATGGTCAAGCAGTTGCAGCAATTCGCTATGCTTATCGCACACAAGCCCCTACTCTTTATTGGTCTTATGATGAACTCAAGCAGCCAAACCAAGTTATTGTTGCTTCTGAGCCTTTATCCAATAACCAAAATTGGACTGTTTTTGGTGAGCAAAGTGCGCTATTTGTTGAAGCCCAATCATTACAGCCAACAATTAGCCTGTTGGAGAGATTTGTTCCCATTGGGGTTTAGATAAGCATTGCGATTTTGTTGAAATTGAGCTTTTCCCTCTAAAGTTGGTGCGATGGTAGACAAGCATTGCTGTTGCTTGTGCCAAAAGACAACAGTTGAAGGCAAGTCAGAGAGACAACATAAATTATCCGTCTTTCAACTCCTCTGGGAGCTAGCGTCACCGATAGCGAATGTGAGTGTGTCTCGTAAAGAAGCGTTAGTGAGTCATCGGTGACACAATCATCATTCCTTTATGGCTCCCTTGTACTCTGTCCACCACTATACCCACGCAAGCTAGAGCGATCGCATACTTACTTATAATTTTTAGAGGAAAATGGCAGCTGTTCATTCGCTTATTTTAGAGATGGCGAGATGAATTAATGCCTTGAGAGCAAAGGAATAGGACAATTTTCCAACCCAATCGCATAACACCTGCCATTTCTCAGTAGTGTGGAGAACAGCAATAGCGCAATACTTGGCTAAAAGTGTAGTTTACCAACGTTCGCAAAGCCTCTCATCGCTGATTGTGCCGAGTACGAGTATACGGGGAAACAGATGATTTCCTAAGACCTCAACGTAAGGAATGCCCTGCTGCCTTATTCAATCCAATTTCAGATTACCCTGAATGACCCAAATAGTTTTATGATTCTCTACGAAACCATATTTGAAATTATTTAGGTCTAGTACCAAAATATTCTCAAGCTCATTCTGGAACATGGTGAATGGTGAATTACCGAAAGGTGATTTGTGCAATACTGGTTTTGAACCTTCTTCCAGAGTCAAATAAAGTACAGGGAAATGCAAAAGTATGGTTGAACACCCATTTCATGACCAACTGAGTTTAGAGGAGCAAACTGAAAAACTCGGAAAGCAAGCAGTAAGCTTGGGTTTAATTCCCAGCTTTGTGGTACATTACTTTCCTGATACTTGGGTATTTTATATACCCAATGAAAGTCAATCAGAACCGCTGACACCAGAAGAGGCATACTTTCGCTTAAAGCAACTGGTTAAACAGTAGATATTTTGACGACAGATTTTTGAAGATAACGGCTCTCTCCCCTGCCCCCTGCTCCCTGCCTCCTTCATTTACTTGCGTTGATGCCAATTACCCCGATGATGATTAAGGCGATCGACACAAGTTTGATTAATGTGGCAGATTCCCGAAACCAAATAATACCAATAATAGCAATTAGAATAGTTCCCAATCCAGCCCAGACAGAATAGGCGACACTCACTTCAAGTCTCTTGAGGGCAAAGGTCAAAAAAGTAAAACAAAATCCATAGAAGACAAATATTAATATTGAAGGAACTATTTTAGTAAATCCCTGCGATAATTTCATGCAAGTTGTGCCTGAAACTTCAAAAAGGATTGCTAATATAAGGTAAATCCAACTTGTTGACATATTTTTTGTAACTGGTTTGTTAAGAGCAACTCGCCCTAAAAATAGAATGAACAGTCCTAAAGTAACTCATTAAAAATTTTTACAAGTATAATATCAATTTTCCATAAAGATGTTTTGGGGGGACGGCGTAGCCGGGAGGTAAATATATGCAGCTTCACAAAGAAACAGTATATGTGTTCCGACATTTAAAACCAAACGTGCAGTAGTATAATTGAGGCTGATTCTGGGGCTTTATGGCTATGAAATTATAGCGGTTTCCATTCAGATGCGGTACAACATTATATCGTGGGGTGTAGGGGCACGGCAGTGCCCATTGGTGTCAACTTAAGCAAAAAGTAAGCAAAAGATGCAATCTAAGAACATTAATAATGATGTTGTTAAAAATACTTCATGGCAAGAAAACGTCCAGCGCGAATAGGAAACCCAGACCTGCGGCAACAAAAACAAGTACCGATGCCGCCAGTAAAGGAAATTGAGTAAAAAATTTACTCATTACTATCTCCGCTCAACTTTAAACCCTTGAAATTGTACGAAAAGGAAGAAAAGAAACCATTGCGCGACAGAATACTGATCTTACCAATAATGATGGCGATCGCTGTGAGCAAGCGTGTATCGTCAGATTCCTGGATCAAGAGAAGTGCAAAGAGTCTTATGCGAAGAACGATTGTTGTGGGCAGGTCGAATTAAAGTGAGTGCCCAAGCAGTTTCAAAATGATTGAGAACACTGCCAATAGAATTATTTGCACAAATTTTCGAGCAAGTAATAGAAAGAATCAATGTGCAGCCACAAAATTAGGCAGTACCAAAGAATTGGCAGCCAGTAAGCGCCAAATTTACAGCCATCTGGATTGCTGACGGTTCAACCCTAGAAGCACTAAGACGTAAACTCAAAGTACTACAAGAACAAGAAAAAACGCGCTTCAGGCAAAATTATGATGGTGGTAAAAGCATTTAGCCATCGCCCAGTCACAACCTGGTATACACAAAATAACAAAGCCAATGATAAAACTTGGTGCAATCAATTTATCTCCCCCTCTTTGTGAGTTCAGAAATAAGTTTTGATATGTACTTTATCCACCTGGGAACTGCTATATATTTTCTATGCTTTTTTGGTAGGTGCATTGATCGCTCGTGCATCTATAATGTTTTGCGATACGTTTGGGATAAACCAATTCACTTCACCGCTTTTCAAGATTTTAGTACCAGCTTGATTGAATTCAATTACCCCAGTATCTGGATTTGTCTTCAAAACTAAGTTAGTTCCATTTGGAACCTTAAGCACAAAGCCACCTGCCAATTCTTGCCCTTGTTTGTCTCTTCCCAAAGTAAGGGCTGTAGAGTCATTTGCTAGATAAACTCCCTTACAATTCCATCTATCTTTAGTTGTCTGGCCATTACCCAGAAAATACAGTGCAGCCCCTTCAGAATATTCATCATCATCAATATTTGGTTCTGGCCCGTAGATAGCTAGAGTCTTACCTGTTTGATTAGTACACTGACCCCAATCAATTCCTGACTCAAAGGCATATTTTTGCAACTCTAACTCGTTGATTTTCTGGTCGATTTGCTCTGGTGTATAGCCCTCTAACTGAGTTTGTGTTTTTTCCGCCATTTTTAAAATATTCACTTGTTGAGTCAGCGTTATATAATCAGGATTTTTGCTATATTCCGGGCGATCAGCTAGCGAAGGTTGAGCAAATACTAAACTTGCGAGTAATACAACCACCATCAAAATATATTTGAAGTTTTTCATCTTTTTGTCCCTATTTTTACAAATTGCAGGCTCTACTTGCTCTCTAAACAGTATTGCCAGCATTATAACTAATGTTAAATATTGAACTTTTGTAATTTTTTTTTGCCGCAATTATTTTTACTTTTCCTTTTTTACTGGCATTGACTCGCACATCACGAATGAGGCTGTTTCAACAACATATTGATTACAGATAATTAATCAAATTGCTAATAGTATAAATATTGCACTCACAATTAAATTCTATCTTAAGGAGGTATTTTTTATATCCATATATATAAATCTCAATTAAATTTGAGGTTGTGAAAATCATGGATATTTAAATATTTATTTAAATATAAATCGCTGTTATAAGCAAAAGGTATATCTAAAAGCCATAAAACCCAAGTTAAATTCAGTATTTTGCTTGTTAAGCCAGTACAGCTTCAATTTTGCACGTCTAGACTGGAATTCGACAGCCTAAGTTACTCTGTGTACGTAAGTATCCTTGCTGATCGGCGAACTATCATCTGGAAAAATCTGGAAGACCGCTCTTATGGGTTCCTATCAATGATAATTTTAAGCATTGGGAACCCCTAAAAATCGAAGTTTATGAACGCAGCCGACGACAAAACGATTGTTCGCGAGTATTTCAATTCCACAGGGTTTGACCGTTGGAAGCGAATCTACGGTGATGGCGAAGTCAACAAAGTCCAATTGGACATCCGCAATGGACACCAGCAAACTGTGGATACAGTTCTCGGTTGGCTGAAGGCTGATAACAATTTACCAGAGCTATCAATCTGTGATGCTGGGTGTGGTGTCGGTAGTCTCAGCATTCCCCTGGCAGTAGATGGTGCCAAAGTCTATGCCACCGATATTTCAGAAAAAATGGTAGAAGAAGGTAGGGATAGAGCAAAGCAAACTTTGGGAAATGCCGAGAATGCCATTTTTGCTGTGCAGGATTTGGAATCATTGAGTGGTAGCTACCATACCGTTATTTGCCTAGATGTTCTCATCCATTACCCTCAAGAAAAAGCCGATGAGATGATATCTCACCTCTGTTCTTTGGCACAGTCGCGGATAATTCTCAGTTTTGCGCCGAAGACTTGCGCCCTGAGTATACTCAAGAAAATTGGTAGTTTCTTTCCTGGGCCAAGTAAAGCCACTCGTGCATATTTGCATCGTGAGGCTGATGTGGTAAAAATCTTGGAAAGTAATGGCTTTTCATTGCAACGACGGGCAATGACGAAGACTCGCTTCTATTTTTCTCGGCTACTGGAAGCTACACGCAATTAAGGTTAAAATCGCAGCAAAGGTATAATAAACATCTTGCTGCGATTTGACAATCTCAAAGCTGAGATATGGTAGATATTGCCGTTGGCATCAAGCTTTGTTTTTTCTCTAAATAACCGTTGTTCCGCTCTGCATAATCATACATTCTTACAAAGTAAGCGATCGCAGCTGCTCCCGAGAGAATAGTGAAAGCAAATAACCACATTTACTTTTTATTCAGATAAAACTTCTTCTTTGAAGCTTCAACAGAAGATATCAGACTTTTGGGGATGCTGACTCAAAGGGTTTTATCTAGTTTCTCTAATTCCCTAATTTCATACCACAACGGGTGACATTGTATTAACCAACGCTGCACAAAGAGAGTGTATAAGCTAAAAAACTGTCGCCGCGAGTAGATTGATATATTGGAACCTTTATGAAAGTCAGGTTAAAATCACAAGCAAAGTGTAAATCTGAAGTGAAACTATGAAAACTGCTGAAAAATTAGCTGCTGGTTGGCTACTGACACTCGGATTCATGTTTGTAACTCTATCAGCAACAGCGGCATTAGAAAAATTTGCTACACGTAAAGCCATCATAATACCCACGGGTGAGTATGAGTTTAACGCACCGAATGCTACTTATGAAGATAATAATGCTGGTGTTGGTGGTCTAATTTTTGGCGTCCCTACCCTAACACTGGGCACGTGGTTAGCATTGGGATTGTACCGTCAAAGTCGGCAGGAGAAGAAGGCGATTAATCAACAAGTTAGCGATCGCCTGCAATCGATTTTTTATGAGATGCTACAAGAAAATCACGGGCGCGTAACTGTTTTAGGTTTTGCCATGCAGTCACAACTACCCGCAGCCCACGCCAGACAATATTTAGATGAAAAAGCTAAAGAATTCAATGCAAACTTTAAGGTGAACGAAGAAGGGGCTGTATCATATCATTTTGATGTCTAATTGTCATTAGTCATTTGTCCTTTGTCCTTCGTCATTTGTTATTTGTTATTTATTAATGACCAATTACTAATGACTAATGACTACAATACCCAACTTACGGCTAGGTCTAATGACGCAGATTTTTTTGAGCGTAGCTGCCATTTTAGGCGGTTTGTCAGTTGCTGCTGGTGCTTTTGCTTCCCATGCCTTGCGGGAAAAGATTAGTGAGCGATCGTTAGAAATTTTTGAAACTGGCGCTCGTTACCAAATGTATCATGCTCTAGCACTTTTTTTAGTAGCAATACTAATTAGTCGTACCGAGTCCCCTCAACCCACACTTGTAGCCAGTGGATGGCTGTTTATCATTGGCATTGCTATTTTCTCAGGTAGCTTGTACGCCCTTAGCTTAACCGGTATTAAATCCTTGGGAGCGATCGCACCACTAGGCGGTGCAGCCTTTCTTGCTGGCTGGGGTGCTTTAGCTTTTGCTGCTTGGAATTTGAAGTTGTAAAAAAGTTAGGAGTTAAGAGTTAAAAACTCTTAACTCCATTTTTTATAAGCTCATTTACCTGATTTTTACAACATATTCTCTAAAAATATACTATAATATATTTAGTATTTTAATGCCCACAAATTGAGTTAAAAACTTATAATTTATAGCTCTTTGTTCTCAGGCGTATTAACAAATCATCCAAAGCTGCATAAGCTGAAGGTGTTTCAGGTAATGGGCTAGATTGATACACCTTCTGTAATTTATTACGCAGACGTTCATATTCTCTTTGATGAAAATCTATATTAATATCTGATAATACAGACTTTTCTATACCTGCTAATTTTTGGGCGATCAAATCAGAAATATATGAGAAATTAAAAACCTCATTTAGATTATTTAAATTAGCTTCAATTATCCCTGTTTGCATCAGATAAATTCCAGTTAATAGAACTCGGTAAACATAAAGCAATGGCTTAATTCGATAAGTATGTTCTTTTTCAAAAAGTTTCCATTGTGTTGCAGTGAAACCAATATAATGGTAGCTATGATGACGGGTAATACAATTTTTAGCAATAATTTTCAATTCCTTATGTTCGGGTGAACTTGTTAATATCAAAGGTGAGTACAGTTGTTCTAACACATAACCATTCTTTTTAAGTAGCATCAAAAAGAATTTTTTGACATCATGAGTGACTAAATCAATCTCTAAAGATTCACTAATTTCTGAAACTTTAATAGCTTCATTCCTAGTCTTTAATCCGACTATTTCTTGAATTGGTAAAATATGCACACCACGTAAGTCATAATCAGAATCAGGTGATGGAAAGCCATATAAGTGGGAACCACTGATGATGGTGAATAAAAGCGGGTAAGGCTGTTGCCTAATAATTGTGTTAAGTGAAAGTGGAATATTCATAATGTGCCGTTTACTTGCTTACCTCGGTTCGCCTGTCTCTTTAGAACATCTTCTGTATAAAGCAGAACACTCACTAATAGTCCAGAGTTATCAACCTCGTGAAATGACTTCTGGGGTATTAAATGCAGATGGCTTTGGTGTGGGTTGGTATCATAGTCAAAAAGATACTGATCCTTTTATCTACAAAAATACCCTACCTATTTGGAATGATATAAATTTACCCAGTCTCAGCCGTTATGTCGAATCAAAGTGTGTACTTGCTTATGTCCGCAGTGCTACACCAGGACAAGCCGTAGATTTTGCTAATTGTCAGCCCTTTAGCCATCAACAACAGCTATTTATTCACAATGGACGAATCGAAAATTTCCGCAAAACATTACACAGAAAAATTCGCAGCACTTTAACCCAAGATTTTTACGAAAAAATTAATGGTAGTACTGACTCCGAACACATTTTTGCATTGTTACTTTCACAAAGTCAAATTAACAAACATCGACCTCCAGAATATGCTTTACGCACCACATTATTAACGCTTTTAGAGATGGCAAAACGCTATCAAGTAGAAGCCTCGCTCAACGTAATTTTTAGTGACGGGCATCGCTTGATAGCCTCTCGTTTTGCTACCACTTCACCACCTCCATCTCTTTACTGGATACGAGATGATCCAACCTTCCCAAAATCCGTAATTATTGCGTCTGAACCTCTATTTCTAGGTAATTGGATTGCTTGCCCAGAAAATAGCATCATTAGTGTGGGAGCAGACTGTGAGATCCAAATTGAGCAAATCTAGTGTGAAAGAGGCTATTTCTCAAGCCTTTGATAAATATCGCTCGAAAACTTTTGCGCTATTCCAGGATATGGACGAAGCCACATTATCTAGTCAATCTCATTCTGACTTTAGTCGTGTTGGCTGGTACTTGGGGCATATTGCCTGTATCGAGTCTTTATCGCCGCTAAAACATAGCACTTAGGCACTTACTGGCTACTATTCTAATGTGAAAATGCCGAAAAATAGCTTTAAAGCTTGAGCTATATTGCTCAGGCATGATTTTATTAACTATGGCTATGTGTTTCACTGATTGGGGTAAAGGTCTGCTATCAAAGTAACCTATTACGCCAAGCAAACGGAGGTTTCATGTCGATATCTAAAGCTGTTAACAGCAAGGTTACTTCTCAAAGCAACGTTGAAAAACGCTTGCTGATAGAGCGTTTGATAGGAGCAACTCAAATAGTTGCACCTAGTGCTGGGAGTGATGTAGTGAAGGGATTAACTCAAACACCTAAATCTCTACCCCCTTGTTACTTTTATGATAACCGTGGTTCCGATCTGTTTGAGCAAATCTGTGATTTACCAGAATATTATCTTACACGCACAGAAACAAAGATTTTACAGCAGTATGCTGGTGAAATTGCTAAGATAACTGGCGTTTGTGAATTGGTAGAACTTGGCAGTGGTAGTTCTAGTAAAACCCGCATTTTACTAGATGCCTACCAGCAATTAAGCTATCCTCTGCATTACCTACCAATTGATGTAAGTGCAGGTATGTTGGAAAGTAGTGCCAAGCAGTTATTAGAAGATTATCCCTTACTCCAAGTTTATGCACTAGCGGGAACCTATGAATTAGCCCTTGCAAAACTCCTACCAACGCAATTACCCAGTCGGATGATTTGTTTTATTGGTAGCAGTTTAGGTAATCTTACCCCTGATGAGTGTGATCTGTTCTTCTCTCAAATTACCAATGCTCTACAAGTAGGTGAGTATTTTTTATTGGGGATAGATTTACGAAAGCCAAAACAGATTTTGGAACCAGCTTATAACGACAGCCAGGGAGTGACAGCAGCATTTAACCTCAATATGCTGGAACATTTAAATCAGCGGTTTGAGGGTAACTTTGACACCACCCAGTTTGAACACCGAGCATTTTACAATGAAAGCGAGCATCAAATAGAAATGCATTTATGCAGCCTGCGATCGCAAATTGTAGAATTACGCGCTCTTAATCTTAAGGTTAATTTTGCACTAGGTGAGACTATCCTCACGGAAATTTCCCGCAAATTTGACCTTAATACTATCAAACAGCAACTAAATGCACAAGGTTTATTACCTCTTGATGTGTGGAGAGATCCAAATCAATGGTTTGGCTTAATGCTCTGTCAGCTGCAAGCATAAAGCAAATCAGAGTATGACTCACATATATAGCTGAAAGCTCATTGATTGATGCAAGAAGTATATAGATATGAGTGAAAAAGAATCTAGAGACGTAGCACTGCTACGTCTTTAAAAGGTTTCTCGATAACGCATATTTAATTTCACCAAATCTCTATTGCATACAAACGAGAACAGCTATAGATGATATTCGTCCCACCCCAACAAGAGAGAACAATTAGAATCCCTCTTGCTGGGGTAGTATTTTCATTAGGTAATGTTATATGTAACCTATGAATGCAAATTTCGATCAACCCAAGCAAGTAAACTAAATGTTTAGCCGCTAATTATTGCTGCATCGAAGGTGTGGCGAAAATTCTGCTGAATATAGGAACCCGTGGACGAGGCTTATTTGCTGTTATATTGGCATTAGTAGCAGAAGAGTTATTAGTTGCCTCAGAAAGGAGAGGTGGTTTGCTATTAGTAGAATTGGCAAAATCACTCAATTGGGTAGCCGAAGGTGAACTTGAAGATATAGAAGTAATATTCTCAGGATTTTGACTGTTGGTTTTTACTGGAGTTTGAGCTTGAGATGGAGTAACTAGGAAAGTTGAACTTGTTCCTAATACCAGTACGAGCAAATGAGAAATATATTGTTGCATAGGGATTGGTAAAATGGGTTGATAAATATTCAAAGCTTAAAGAAGTTGTGTTTGTTCTCAGTTAGAAATAAAACTGCAATTTTCCAATAGAAATCATGACGCTGTTGTCCAAGAAAACTTGAACACAGCGATTTACAAATGAACAGACTATTAATGCTTAGTACATTAATTCGCTAACAACAATCTAACTTCCCTCAATCAAGGGGAAGCTAAACTCTCTTTTGTAAAAAGAAAGAGAGCGGTTATTTTAAGACTACTTAATCTGCCTGAAAGAGAAGCAAATAGATACACCTGGAATAATTGACGTTTTTTAATCAACTAAGCCAGCACAACTATTAATATTCTAGTTATATTTAACTTGTTAATAAAAGAGGAATGTTACTGAAGTTTTTAAAAAAACTGATTTATATAAAATTAACTCTAACTCGCATATTTAACTAACTAAAGCAAAAAGTATATGAACTTTTAATAAAACCTAAGTTTGATGAAGTAGTTTTCATAATATATCAGCTTGTGTAAAGGTTTTAGCTGGTTTAGGGTTTGACAAAAATTTGATTACACACCTTTTCAGAGAGAAAATTATGCAAGAATCTATGATTTACCAAGACATTCGGATTCTGCAAAAGGGAGAAGAACGAGCAAAGAAACAGGAGGCGCTGTTAAATTCCAACAGTCAAAGCGATTTAGTGACATTACTTAGGAAATATCTTTTTACCTCAACCTAATCAGGAAGATTAAGCGATGCCTACGCAAGAAGAAAGGGGGCAGGAATTAGGGGGAATTCCTGTATCTTTCTCCCCTTCTCCTTGCTCCCCTACCTCTCTAGTCTGAATTATCAAAAAGCGTTACAGCTTCGTCCCACACTCAGCACAGAAATTGTGGGTAGGAGCATTTTTAGCATTGCAATGGCTACAATACACTGGCTCGGCTGCCGCTTTCGGTGCTTGCTTCTGTAAGCCGACCATTTGAGCGTTGCTCTTACCAGGGGCTACCATTGGATAGCAGTTTTCGTCTCTGGTGACGTGGACATTTAAGATTACTGGCCCTTTGTGTGCCAGCATTTCGGCGATCGCATCTTTTAATTGACTGCGATCGCTGATTACCATGCCCTTAATACCATAAGCTTTTGCCAATAACTCTACGTCTGGCATTCCTACTTCCATATCGGAGCATGAGTAACGTTCACCATAGAAGGCTTGCTGCCACTGGCGCACCATCCCTTGCCAGCCGTTGTTGATAATTATTGTCTTGACATTTATTCCATACTGTGAAATTGTTCCTAGTTCCTGTAAACACATTTGGAAACTAGCATCACCACTAATACAGATGACTTCTTCATCAGGAAACGCCACTTTCGCGCCCATTGCCGCAGGTAAGCCAAAACCCATCGTTCCCAAACCAGCGCTAGAGATCCAGCGTCTTGGACCATTCTTCAAGAATTGTGCTGCCCACATTTGATGTTGTCCGACATCTGTGGTGTAGAAAGCGTGGGGTGCTTGGCTATTGACTTCTACAATTACTTCTTGGGGTGAAATGCTGTCGGGATGCTGCGGCACTATTAGAGGATACTCTTCGCGCCAACGATTAACTAGATTCAGCCACTCTTGGTTTTGATTAGGGGTAGCCTTAATCCCTGTTTCTTGACAGCGACGCAACAAGTCTACTAACACATTCCGCACATCGCCGACGATGGGCACTTCGGGAATGCGGTTTTTGCCGACTTCTGCCGGGTCGATGTCGATGTGAATTACTTTGGCGCGGGAGGCGAATTCGTCTAACTTACCTGTAACGCGATCATCAAATCTAGCTCCGACGCAAATCAGCAAGTCACAATCACTAACGGCGAAGTTAGCGTAAGCAGTGCCGTGCATCCCTAACATTCCCAAAGCTAGGGGATGATGTTCGTCAAAGGCACCGATCCCCATTAAGGTTGTGGTGACAGGGATATCGAATAATTCAGCTAGTTGTTTGATTTCTTCATGGGCACCAGCTGCGATCGCACCACCACCCACATACAATAGTGGACGGCGACTTTCAGTAATCAACTGGATCGCGGCATGAATTTGCCGGGGATTTCCCTTTACAGTGGGACGATAACCGCGTAGCTTTACTGAACCTGGTTTTACAGGTACATAGTCAAATTCTTCTAAAGCTACATCCTTGGGGACATCAATCAAAACTGGCCCCGGACGCCCAGTGCTAGCGATGTGGAATGCTTCGGCGACAATTCGCGCCATATCTTTGGGATCGCGCACCACATAAGAGTGCTTCACGATTGGTAGGGTAATCCCGTAAATATCAGTTTCCTGAAACGCATCTGTACCAATCGACGGACGTGCTACTTGTCCTGTAACCACAATCATCGGGATTGAATCCATGTAGGCGGTGGCGATGCCTGTCACCAAGTTAGTTGCTCCTGGCCCAGAAGTACCAAAGCATACTCCTACTTTACCTGTAGCACGGGCATAACCATCAGCGGCGTGGGCTGCGCCTTGCTCGTGTCTCACGAGAATGTGCTTCATAGCACCAGTTGCTTCCACCTTATATAGGTCATCGTAAATTGGTAGAATTGCCCCACCAGGATAACCAAAAATATAATCAACGCCGTGGCGATGAAGGCTGTCAAGCAGAGCAAAACCGCCAGATGATCGTTTGGGCACGACTGATGGACTAGAGACACGAGACTGTTTGTGATTCTCGGTTTGTGGGAGACTAATTGGGGAAACCGATTCTCCTACGGAGACACTTAGTGAACGCACGGCCAAACCTCAGACTATAGCTAACATTAATGCTGAATTCTGTAGTTAAGATTTCATTTTAATTGAAAACTTCAATCAAAATCTTATTAATTTTTATATTAGATATAAAGCTAGATTATTAGCTTACATTAGTTAAATTACGTCTTGCAAGACATTGCGGGTATTTTTCCAAGCCCAAACACCAACAACCACAACAACAATACTCATTGCTACCAGTACAAATCGTAAGCCCAGAGCATCAGTTAATGGCCCAGTAATAGCCAGAGGTAATGCTAGAGCGATGTTGACGGCATGATTTTGAAAGCCAAATACTTTACCGTGCATGGTAGGTGGTGTTTGCTGTTGAATTAAAGTTTGCATAGGGACACCAATTAAGGCAGCACCTACACCCAAAAATGCACAGAGTCCTAGCGCCAGCAATAAGTTGTGCGTAAAAGTGAACACCCCTAAAACTAGTGCCATCATCAAAAATCCAATTAAAGGTAGGGGCTTGCGATGCAATTTCTGACCCCAGTTACCTAAAATTGCTGCACCAAATACCATACCCACCCCTGCTGCTGCCAAGAAAAAGCCAAACTGTTTTTCTTTTAGACCAAACTCTTCGGCTAATCGAATCGTCAGCACTGTTAAGGCTGCAAACACACAATATAAAGTTGTCAGTTGCAGCATCGCGTTCAAGATCAAAGGGTTTTTCTTGAGATAGCGCAGGCTCTCAGTGAATTCAGCCCAAGGGTGATTTGATACCCGATGTTCCTTTGGTCGTTTGGGTTCTTTAAACTTTATTGGCTGCATAATCGCAGCTGATAATATGTATAGTCCACCAACCACAAACTCTTGACCGTATTCTTCTCCCATCCAACTTTTCGCCAAACTCAAAATCGGCTCTCCTATTGCAAAGCCAACAATTAAAGCTCCCATCATCGTGCTGCTAAATAGCGCATTGGCTGCCAACAAATTCTCTCGCTTCACCAACAAGGGAATCGCTGCTTGTTCAGCTGGTGCAAAAAACTGCGTCACTGTGGAAATGGCAAAAGTCAGGATTAACAGAATCAGGAACTGTCGTGGCAATAAGGGAAGACACAGCGTCAATATCCCCCGTACAATATCTGAGCCGACCATAATCAGCTTTTTTGGCAAGCGGTCAACAAAGATACCACCAGCAGAGCCAAACAAAATTGCTGGTATTGTAAACGACAGCATTAAGGTTGAGTACATCGAGTTTCGTGCCAACCCTGGAAGCGGTGGGTAGTTCTCCAGCAGAGCAATCAGCAAAACGAAGAAGACCTTATCTGCTAACTGGGACAGCAATTGCCCAATCCACAGGAGCATAAAACCACGGTTTTTTAGCAGTGCGCCAAAGCCGTTATTAACAGCAGCAGGTTCAGTTGGAAACATTAGATACTTTTTTTGGGTAGATGGGACATAGGGCATGGGGCATGGGGCATGGGGCATGGGGTATAGTTTTTGTTGACTGTCACCTGTAACCTTTTCCCTTGATCACTCCTCACTCCTAACTCCTGTTTACTTACTTCATTGTCCGGATTAATTTGCTTCATAGTGCTTTAACAGCATAAGCAAAAACTCAGTTGCTGTCAGACGACCTGTGGGTGGAATTATCTCAATGGACGAATCTACCCAACAGCCTTGTACATTTTGGGGAGATTTCCAAATGGACAAATGATCGACTGCTGGTTCTGCATAAAAGTTATTTTGCCCACTACCTAGCAAACATGAACTCCAATGGGTAAAATAATCATGACTCATCCGATGAATAGGGAAATTTCCCTGTAGTGGTACTCCCCATCCATCTATAGCAATAAACGCTTTGACACGACCACCCAAGAGTTGCCACAAATGTGCTGCCCCTATTGCCCCAACTACGCCAGCACTAAAGCTAATGAATATAATTGGTGATTCTAGAGAGTCGGTCAAGCGATACCTGCGGTGAGCTACGCTAACGCGCAAAAACTGCAAAATGTGCAATGCTGATAAAACCAAAACATCTTTACCTGGATAAAGCAGTATATTTGCGGTAATAGGAGCGATCGCGCTATTAGAAACTAAATCTAACAATCTTACTCTGAAGCTTTCAGTTAAGTCTGGCTCATGAATTCCAGGGCAAATAATTATATTCATCTGTCTATTCCAAAAATTGGGTATTGAGCAGTAGACTTCTTGCATGAATCAATGAGCTTTCACCCTAAATCCCTCTCCCAAGGGAGAGGGCGAATTTTGTATTTGTGCAAGAGACTCCATCAGCTGCGATCACAACGAACAATGAAAATAATCTGAGAATGATTTTGCGTTGTTTCAGTCTCTATTTTCAAGGCAGGTATAATAAGTCTAATATCAAGTTTTAAACCGCTTCAAAGTTTTCATCCCCTGTTGGGTATCTTATGCAAGAACTGTATTAAGCCACGTAAATTTTATATGTCTTTTGACTTATTATTTTCATTTTTGCACCTATCCTATCCCCCCGGATGGGATAATAAGTTACTATAAGGGACAATGGGTAAGCTATTCCCTAACTTTATATCTCTCTGCACTCTGGTTATATTGAGGAACTCATTGTGGTTGCCACGCCGGAAAAAGTACAACACACCCACGAGCATCTATCAGGTAAAGACCGTGTAGCCGTACTGCTTATGGGCTACGGCGAAGTCGAAAGCTACGAAGATTTTGCCAACTATAACGAACAGGCTTTAAATCTACTGACAGCAAAGTTCGCACCAGTGCCAACTTGGATTTATCCCCCCCTAGCGAAACTTTTGGCGCTATTTGACCGCCATGAGTGGGGACACACACACCACGATTTTATCTCCCCACACAACGCCATCTTTGAGCAGCAGCGAGCTGGAATTGAGAAGAATTTACAAGAAAAATGGGGCGATAATGTCCAAGTTTTCAAGGCTTTCAACTTCTGCGCTCCTTTTCTACCCAATCAAGTCTTGGCAGAAATCAAAAACCAAGGCTTCGATAAGCTACTAATTTACCCACTGCTGGTTGTTGATTCTATCTTTACTAGTGGTATTGCGATCGAACAAGTTAACAATGCTCTGGTCGAGTTGACTGATGGTGAAGAACACTGGGTTAAAGCACAGCGCTACATTCCTTCTTTCTTCAACGAACCAGCCTATATCGATTTAATGGCTCATCTGGTTGAAGAGAAAATTGCTGAATTAGCAGCAGCTTATCTGCCTTCTCAAATCGGCATTGTGCTCATGAACCACGGCTGTCCCCATAAAGCTAAAGGCTTTACTTCTGGGATTGCCGAAAGTGAAGCAATGTACGATTTAGTTCGGGATAAGTTGATTAATCGCTATCCTTTAATCTCAGTGGGTTGGCTCAATCATGACACACCCTTAATTGATTGGACACAGCCAAACGCTGAACAAGCAGCAAATAACCTGATTCAACTGGGTGCAAAAGTGGTAATTTTTATGCCAATTGGCTTTGCCACAGAAAACCACGAAACTCTATTGGATGTACACCATATCATCCATGCTTTAGAGAAACAGCATCCTGGCACAAACTACGTGCAAATGGCTTGCGTTAACGATCATCCAGAATTCTTGGCAATGGTGGCGCAATGGGCTGATGCTCATATAGCAGAGTTGTTGTCAGAACAAAATTTGGCAGTTAATCCTCAACTTGCTGGAGATCACCATCATCACCATCATCATCATTAAGTTTTGAGTTTACGAGGGTGGGTCTAGCTTTGCCCACCCTACAATTAATTCACGCCCCGCAGCTTGCGAGTATTATCAACTAAACTCTGAGCAAATTGATCAAATCTTTGAGAGAGCTTCTCATCTACTAGTTTGCCTTCAGGACTGAAAGCACCCCAAGCTTGTCCGATCGCAATTTGTTCAGGGATAGACCAACAATGCACCCATCTGGTAATTAACCGTAGTTCGTTTAGAGCGTTGCTATTAGACTGACCACCCAAGACACTAATAAAACCTGTCACTTTACCTGACAATTGATCAAAGCTCATCAAATCCAGGGCATTTTTTAGGACACCACTAACGCCACCATGATACTCAGGTGTCGCTAAAATTAATCCATCAGCCTGACTAACTGTATCTTGCAACCGTTGAACATCTGGATACTCTGGATACTCCTTTGCGCCAGTGCAAAATGGTAGCTGCAACTGCCGTAAATCGAGAATTTCTACCTCTGCACCTACAGCTTCAACCCTTTGCGCTGCGACTTGTAAAGCAAGCTGGGTATAAGAGTTGGGTCTTAAACTACCACTAATGCCAATAATTTTCACCATAATTAACCTACAAACTATTAACTAGCTACTATCACCAAATTTCTTAAAAAGCGGAATCGTTATGACTATGTTTATCTTAGCGATTTATGGTGGAATGTGTCAAATTAATATCTACTGGGGAAGCAGGGGAGCAGCACTTCTCTACGAGACGCTGCGCGTAGCTTGCTTCCACGTTCGCGTAGCGTCCCGTAGGGAAGTGGTACGGCTACGCTCAATGACCGAGGAAAAGTTGCAGTAAGTTTTTCCCCCCCGCCCCTGTGCCTTTTGTGCCCAATGCCCAGTCTTAAACAGCTACATAAATCTAGATAACCCTCGCTCAACTTTATGTAATAGCCTGAAGAAACTTGGGAATGCTTTTGTGTGGAAGTTAGACTAGATAAGAAAAGTGTAATTTCCAGTTATTACAATTTTTGATAGAAGAATA
Organism: Nostoc sp.; assembly: GCF_036917555.1. Classification (GTDB taxonomy): domain Bacteria; phylum Cyanobacteriota; class Cyanobacteriia; order Cyanobacteriales; family Nostocaceae; genus Nostoc. The sequence goes on from NZ_JBALDD010000050.1 coordinate 60,635, forward strand.
GGCATAAAACCAGCGCTTAACTTGTGCCACCAGACAAAGGGTAATTATTATGACAAATTTGGGAAAAAAAACATTGAGAAAAAGGCAGTCCTCAAAGCGTGTTGCTTGGTTTGGTGCAATCGCTGCTAGTTTGATTATGTTGCCAGGAATTTTCGCAAGTACTCCTGTGATGGCACAAAAAGCAGAAACCACCTCGCTAAATTATGGCGACTTGATCAAGAAAGTGAAGGCGGGAGAAGTCGAGAAAGTAGAGCTTGACGAAACCGAACAGCTAGCAAAGGTTTATCTCAAGGGGCAAAAAGATAATACACCACCGCAACAGGTGAGACTTTTGGCGCAAAACACAGAGTTAGTCAACATTCTCAAAGACAAGAATGTTGATTTTGGCGAAGTTTCCTCCGCTAACAGTCGAGCTGCTGTTGGACTGTTGATTAATTTGATGTGGATTTTGCCACTGGTGGCTTTAATGCTATTGTTCCTCCGGCGCTCTACTAATGCTTCTAGCCAAGCGATGAATTTCGGCAAATCCAAAGCTCGCTTCCAAATGGAGGCAAAAACTGGAGTGAAATTTGAAGATGTTGCCGGGGTTGAAGAAGCTAAAGAAGAACTCGAAGAAGTTGTGACTTTTCTGAAACAACCAGAAAGATTTACTGCTGTAGGCGCACGGATTCCCAAAGGAGTGCTGTTAATTGGCCCTCCTGGTACTGGTAAAACTTTACTAGCAAAAGCGATCGCAGGTGAAGCGGGTGTACCATTCTTCAGTATTTCCGGTTCAGAATTTGTGGAAATGTTCGTTGGCGTGGGTGCATCTCGCGTGCGCGACCTTTTCAAGAAAGCCAAAGATAATGCCCCTTGTCTAATATTTATCGATGAAATTGACGCAGTAGGTAGACAACGGGGCGCTGGTATCGGTGGCGGTAACGACGAGCGCGAACAAACCTTGAACCAACTGCTCACCGAAATGGATGGTTTTGAAGGTAACACAGGCATCATTATTATTGCTGCCACTAACCGCCCAGATGTTTTAGATACAGCATTACTCAGACCGGGACGTTTTGACAGACAAGTGATGGTCGATCCACCCGATCTCAAAGGGCGACTGGAAATTTTGAAAGTCCACGCGCGGAATAAAAAAATTGATCCTAGCGTATCATTAGAAGCGATCGCTCGTCGCACTCCTGGTTTTACTGGCGCAGACTTAGCCAACTTACTCAATGAAGCTGCCATTCTCACAGCTAGGAGGCGCAAAGAAGCTGTCACCCTTTTAGAAATTGATGCTGCTGTAGACCGAGTTGTTGCAGGTATGGAAGGTACCGCCTTAGTAGACAGCAAGAGCAAGCGCTTGATTGCCTATCATGAAGTTGGACACGCTTTAGTAGGCACATTGCTCAAAGACCATGACCCTGTGCAGAAAGTTACACTCATCCCACGGGGACAAGCACTCGGATTAACTTGGTTTACTCCCAACGAAGAACAGGGGTTAATTTCCCGTTCCCAACTCAAATCGAGGATTACTGCTACTTTGGGTGGTCGCGCCGCTGAGGAAATAGTTTTTGGCAAGCCAGAAGTGACCACAGGTGCAAGCAATGATTTGCAACATGTAACAGGGATGGCACGGCAGATGGTGACACGCTTTGGGATGTCAGAATTAGGCCCATTGTCCTTGGAAAATCAAAGTGGAGAGGTATTTTTAGGACGTGACTGGATGAATAAATCAGACTATTCTGAGGAAATTGCTGCCAAAATTGATTCACAAGTGCGCGAAATTGTTAGCAATTCCTACATTAAGGCCAAAGAACTGTTGGAAGAAAACCGTGTCGTTTTGGAGCGTTTAGTAGATTTGTTAATAGAACAGGAAACAATTGAAGGTGATGCATTCCGCAAAGTTGTTGCTGACAGTACCCAGGTAGCCGATGCACAAGTGGCTGTACCTCATTAGGGAACACTTGACACTCCCTAGTACACTGTGGCGGAAGTTTGCCTACCTTTAACAAGAGGATTTACGCTGTGCTGTACTAGTGAAAATCCAAAGATTCAGATTCCCGACTTTTTGAAAAAGTCGGGAATTTTCTTGAACAAAACTCACAAGTGCGATCGCAAACCGTCTCCATAAGAATAGCTTGGCGCAGACAGGATTAATTCTCGCTAATTACTACTGTAAGTCAACCTGGTAGAGAAAGAGGAAGTGCGCTCGCGATTAAAGGTGATGAGTGCGATCACCTGATTTTACGTTGATGCCTTGAATTTTGTTCGCCAATTTTATATCTTTTATTATGAAGTTTTAACTTTGTAGGATGCATTGTCGCTTACGTTACGCATTGGGATAAATGGTACATTACGGCAAAAATACTTCTTGTCGCTATTTATTATTAATCTGGTGCCGTAAGACACTATACTTAATACTTAGATATCCTATAAAGCTTCTTAGTTTAAATTGCTCACACCAATACTTGTAGCTTAATATCGGGTTATAAAATATTCATTTGTATACTCTTTATTAAATGGAAACTTCCCCGAAAGCATTGCCAAAACGTTCCATTACTCTTACTGGAACAAGTTTCTGGTGAGATCGCCTTCTATCTTGCCAACAAAGTATGACGGCTCGGCTACTTTTTTGGATTAAATTGTTGCAGGTTACAATAATAAATAACTACATGCCGACAACAGTATATGAAGTTCAATGTAATACTTGATCGCGATGAAGATGGGGTTTGGATTGTCGAGTGCCCCCAGTATACCTGGTTGTATTAGTCAAGGTCAGACAAGAGAAGAAGCCCTCGAAAATATCAAGGACATGTAGACGCGTAGTCACTTGTCGCCAGACATTGCAGCTTGCCTTCAAGTCCGTGCAGAACTTAGTTTACCGCTCACTGAGGAGACGCATCAATCAGTCTTATGAAAGTAGCACCGACTTTAACAAAGCAATATATCGAACAACGAGGTGAAGGATACTGGCTCGTAGAGACACGTATTTCTCTCGATTCAATTGTATACGCTTTCTTAAATGGAGAATCCCCTGAAAGCATTACCCAAAACTTTCCATTACTCTCGCTGGAACAAGTTTATGGTGCGATCGCCTTTTATCTTGCTAACCGAGAGCTAGTTGATGCGTATTTAAAGGAAAGTCAGACAAAGTTTGAGAAACTGCAACAGTCTTTTAGAGAAAAGAATCCGCTTCTGTATCAGAAGTTAAAAATTGCTCAAATACAGAAGCAAAGCAAAGTATGACAGCAGTGCGATTTCAGGCAGATGCCGATCTTAGGCAAGCGATTGTTACTGGTACAATACGTAGACAACCTGATATTGACTTTCAATCAGCTTATGCAGCATTGCTTGAAAGCAAAAAAGATCCAGAGGTATTAGCAATAACAGCACAGAATGGCAGAGTTCTTGTGACCCATGATCGTAAAACGATGCCTGCTGAGTTTGGCGTAATTCATAATGTCACAAACTACTTCTGGAGTTTTGATTCTTTCGCAAAATATGTCAATCAGTCACGCAATTGAAGCACTTATTCTCGTTTGGGAAGCTTCTACGGCCGAGGAGTGGGTTAACCACATAATGTCTATTCCCTTCTGAAAAACTGAAGGATGCAAGGTGAGTATGCAAGTGCGATCGCTTGACTGTTTTTTTGGGTTAAATGGTCGCAGGTTACAATAATAAATAACTAAATAACTACAACCCTAATTTAAGTAGGTTGTTGAGGTTAAAACCATAGTAGTTGAGCCAGTTGCAACGGCGATCGCTTTGGAGGAGTATCGCGTTAGGATGATTTACCTCTAAACCGAGTTGAGCAATTTCCCAAGCTTTTTGGTACAGTATTCTAGAAAATCCAGATGACGAAGATAGGTGATCGCTGATTGCAATTGCCAGTTTATTGCTCAAAATCTAGAACGCAGTTGCTATGATCAAACGCCTGCTTGTGGTAGAGTCTCCCGGAAAAGTCAAAAAACTCAGTCAAATTCTGGGTTCGGATTGGAAAGTTCTCGCCAGTTGTGGCCATATCCGAGAACTCAGCAATGAAGGGGACGATTCCTTGGGCTTTGTCATGGACGGCAGTAATGTCCGGTGCAACTACGTCCCACGTGACCAACGAGCGAAGGAAACAATCCAGAAGCTCAAGTCTGCGGTGAGGCAGGTTGATGAAGTTGTCTTAGCAACTGACCCAGACCGGGAAGGTGAGACAATCGCTTGGCATCTTAAAGAAACACTGGGTTTAAGAGAACCGAAACGAGTAATTTATACTGAGATTACAGCATCGGCGGTACAGAGTGCGATCGCTAATCCCAGAAAGCTAGACCAAAATTTAATCGGTGCAGGGCTGTGCCGAGATTGCCTAGACAAGTTGGTGGGTTATAAAGGTAGCCCTTTAGTTTGGGCATTGAATAACGGTGCTAAGAGTGTTGGCAGAGTCCAAAGCGCGACGTTGCACCTAATTTGTCAGCGAGAAAACGAAATTCTGGCGTTTGTCCCCCAAGATTACTGGAGTGTCTGGGTAGATTATGCTGAAGGATTCCGGGCTTTTTACAAAGGGACGGTCGATTCTGCAAAAGATGCAGCAGAGCAAGAAACTGAAACTCATGATGACGCAAAGGTAGGTAACAGTCCAGAAACACCGGAATCTAAGCGTGTTCTTTCCGAAGCAGAGGCTACACGTTTGGTTGAAGAAGCACAGCGACATCCTCATCAGGTGATTCATTTTGAAGGAAAAATCGTTAATCGCCAGCCACCTCCACCATTTACAACTTCCAGCCTTCAGCAAGCAGCCGGTTCAAAGCTGAGGTTTGCTCCTGATAAAACCATGATTGTTGCCCAAAAGCTGTATGAAGCAGGGCTGATTACATATATGCGAACAGACTCAGTAATGCTGAGTCCAGAATTTTGTGCCAGCGCCCGTAAATGGTTAGAGCAAAATGATCCGCAGAATGTACCGCTGCAAGTCGCCAAGCATCGTAGTAGCAAATCGGCTCAAGAAGCACATGAGGCGATTCGTCCAACAGATGTATTTCGTCCCTCAGTTCAATTGCGCTTAGAACTTCCTGATGATGAGTTTAATCTGTATGTGATGATCTGGAAACGGTCAATTGCTTCTCAGTGTCGTGCTGCTCAATTGCGTAAAACTCTAGTGATTACTCAGTCTGGTTCCCTACTGTGGTCAGCCAGAGGGCAAGTAATTGAATTTTACGGTTATGCCCGGTACTGGAACAATCTCAGCAAGGATAGTGTTTTACCTTCATTACAACAGGGACAAGCATTGAAACTGGAAAATGCTGGACATGAAAAGAAGCAGACGCAGCCACCACCCCGTTATAGTGAACCAAAATTGGTGCAATTGATGGAACGTAAAGGAATTGGTCGCCCAAGTACCTATGCTCCGACTGTTGCTACCTTAAAAAAACGAAATTATGTCGAGTTGAAAAAAGACCATCTGCAACCGACAGCATTAGGGTTAGAAGTTGATGCGTTTTTGCTCAAAGCACTGCCGGATTTACTAGAGGCGGAATTCACAGCGAAAATGGAGGATGCCCTTGATGCAATTTCTGAAGGAAAAAACTTTTGGCAGCATTATTTAACTAGTTGGAATCAGAATTACTTTTTACCAGCGCTCTCTAAAGCTAAAACTGTAGTTGCGAGTTCCTCAACAGGAAAAGCTAATGTGATAAGTGAGCGAAAATATGAAACTTCCAAGACTCGATGCCCTGAGTGCAAAAATTTTCTCGCCAAAATTCCGAGTACTAAGGTTAAAAAGAAATATTTCCTCAAATGTACAAAAGGCTGTGAAAATCTCGTGCTGTTTTGGAGCGACTTTAACAAAACTTGGCAGCCACCACAAACTAAAGCAGTCCAGACTGAGAATCAACAAAAGCCTCCCGTAAAGATGACGGCATATCCCTGCCCGGTATGTAAGAAACCTTTAGAAGAGTATAGTTATATCAAAGAGGGGCAGAGTAAGACAATGTTGCGATGTTCTGACTCACAATCACGTAAGGATACCAAACATAAAGATGTGGCTTATTTCAGTACGCAAAAAGGGTGGTGGAGTCCTAAGTTTGGGGAGATATCAAAAACTTAACTAAAGCTATCCTGCTCATTTTGCCCCTAGACAAAGAAATTTGAGTTTTACTTGATAACAACTTTAACTAGCCAAGTTTGATACCGTGTTGGTTGAGTAGATTTATCAACAATTTTTTAAATATACCAATTAGGATACCAATAAGAGGAGTAGGAACAGTTAGGAGATATCGGCGGAAAGTTTTGACATCGAAGGGCCAAACGGGCAACTCATCGGTCATAGTGTATAAAGTGCGTAGTTGCTGAATTTTTTCAGATTTTTTCTTGAAAGCTTCTGTGTCTTCAGCCAGACTGGTATAAATCCCTGAATAATCTGCTCGGAACTGACGAGCAATTTTATCTAAAGACTTTTCTTTAGCTCTTTTCATACCGCTATTTGCTGCCAGCAATGGCCCAAAAAAACATCCCATTGATATAAAAATATACAATGGAACTACCAGATGAACAAACCAGAATCCTTTTCCAACATCTTGTGTAATCACCTGATACTCAATTACGCCAATCCAGATACCCAAAACAGCAACTAGATAGGCAGTTCTAAGCGAGTAATCACTCAGACATCGAAGACCACCACAGCGATCGGGATGAAGAGGATTTATATCGAGATCCTTGTTTCCTAAAATTCGATAGAAAATCCAAATATTTGTAATCAAATTAAGGACAAGTATACTACCCATATATACGACTGCAAATGTGGCGATCGTAATGGCCAATCCTGGCAGAAAACTAGAGCTTGTCCAACTATCTTCTAATCTAGGTCTGATGAGAAAAACAATAGTGCTGAAAAAGAGAGCGCTGACAAGTGCAGAAAGTTTGCGCCATTTTTGGGAATAGAGGTTAATAACAAATTGATCGATCTGAAATTTGTCTATTTCTAATACATCAGATTTTTCCAGGTCTTGAATTACTTTATCGATTGCTTGAAAACTCCACAAGTAATATCCCAATGTTACTGGATTAATGAAAAGTCCTACTAACCAGGGAATCCAATCTTTAAGCAACCCCATCTGCCCCTGCTTAGACCATAACGTATTACTTATCAATGCAGTAAACAAATAAACTCCAATAGCAGTAACTGCTGCCAACAGTCCAAAAGTTAGAGGAGAAAGACGAAATTTTTCAATTACTTGATACGCAACAGGATCAAATCGGTGAAGGTTTCGTTTGTGCGAAATATCGTTTGTCATTCTTTCTTTAACAATGAGTCAGGTAAATAACACCATACATACTTAGAGGTAAATGTGCCAATTTTGGCAAAATATAATAAATCTGGTCAGCCAAAAAAGCTCGCTCCATAACCTTTTTGAATTCTTAATTTTGAATTCTGTGTAGGGGTACTAAGTATTTATCAACACGGACTGACCTTAGTGGCAAGTTCTGCGATGTTGATCTGCTCGTAGTATTCAAAGGGTTGGTGAATCCAGGGGTTGTCAGCTAAGTAATCTACATAATGATCGGGTGCTATAACTGAACAAGCTTTATACCAAAGAACGGCAGTGCGAATTTCCTCAATTTGGGAATCACTATTTTGTTTGAGCCAAGGTATAGTCTGTTGCAGTGTTACCCCAGAGTCTACTAAGTCATCTACTAAGAGAATGCGCGAACCTAACTTTTCGGCAGTCATCGTTAAGTGGCGAGAGAAAATTAAATTACTTCTTTCTTGCTTACCAGTGCCACTGTAAGATGATGTTGCTAAAATTGCCAGTGGTTGCTGGTATATACGGGAAAGAATATCTCCAACTTGTAGTCCTCCTCTGGCAAGACAGATAATTTGGTTAAATTTCCAACCGGATTCATAAATCTGAATAGCCAGTTGTTCAATTTTTTGGTGATAATCTGACCAAGAAACATAAAGGTCTGGCATAAGTCTGACGGGAGTGGTAGATGGCTAGTATTGAAGGCGATGTATACGATGGTCACTGAGCGGCTGGTGAGCATCTCGGCTTCGCTCGATGGAGCCGGAGTCGAACCATGCCGTACCACTTCCCTACGGGACGCTACGCGAACGTGGAAGCAAGCTAGCAAGAGCGTCTGTCTGCGACACGCTCTTCGCGTTCGTAGAGAAGTGCGGGCTATGCCTACACAAACTTTTTATTTTAGTATGAGTGCAAGTTATTATGAACGATTCTGGTGCTGATGGCGATACCCAACGAAATCCTAAGAGTGAAAAACTCGACTTAAAAACCAAGCTGGCTTACGGTGCAGGAGATTTAGGCCCGGCAATTACTGCAAATATCTCCGTCTTTTATCTGCTGATTTTCTTTACCAGTGTCGCTGGTATCCCTGCGGGTTTAGCTGGCACTATTTTGATGATTGGCAAAATCTGGGATGGCGTAAATGATCCGCTTGTCGGGTTTTTGACTGATAAAACGAAATCTCGTCGCTGGGGCCGTCGTCTTCCCTGGATGTTTTATGGAGCAATCCCTTTTGGAGTTCTCTTCTTTTTGCAGTGGATTGTACCGCAATTTAATGCAAATCAGAGTGAGAATATTTGGCCGCTGTTTTGGTATTACGTAGCAATTGGGGTGGTATCTCAGGCGTTTTACACGGTTGTGAATTTGCCTTATACGGCGATGACTCCAGAACTAACTCAAGATTACGATGAACGCACTAGTCTTAACAGCTACCGTTTTACATTTTCCATTGGTGGCAGCATTCTGTCATTGATTTTAGCGCTAATTATTTTTTCTCAAATTAGCGATCGCCAACAACGATATCTTGTTTTAGCAGCAGTTTGTACTGTAATTTCAATTTTAGGATTATATTGGTGCGTTTTTGGAGTCCGCGATCGCATCTTGGCTTTTGAGGCCAAACGCATCCAAACTGAAGAACCTGCATCTCTCCCCTTTTTTGAACAGTTAAAATTTGTCTTCAGCAATCGACCTTTTTTATTTGTCATTGGTATATATCTTTGTTCTTGGCTAGGTGTGCAGATTACAGCCAGCATTATTCCCTATTTTGTAGTCAATTATATGGGTCTAAAAGAATCAGATGTGCCCCCAGTGCTGATTGCAGTCCAAGGAACTGCCCTATTGATGCTATTTGTCTGGGGGGCGCTGAGTAAAAAAATCGGCAAAAAACTTGTTTATTTTCTGGGAATGAGTTTATGGATAATAGCAGCCGCCGGACTATTTTTCTTACAACCTGGTCAAATAGTTTTGATGTATGTGATGGCTGTCATGGCTGGTATTGGTGTATCCACAGCTTATCTAATTCCCTGGTCGATGATTCCAGATGTGATTGAATTAGATGAACTCCAAACCGGACAACGCAGAGAAGGCATTTTTTATGGCTTCATGGTTTTGCTACAAAAATTTGGTTTAGCTTTCGGGCTGTTTTTGGTAGGAAATGCTTTGCAAGTAACCGGTTTTAAAGAATCTGTAGCCGGAAGTCCAATACCGATGCAACCAGAATCGGCACTGTTTGCTATTCGCGTTGCTGTTGGACCCATACCGACAGTTTGTTTGATTTTTGGCTTAATTTTAACGTATTTTTACCCAATTACCCGCGAGATGCACGCTGAAATTATGCTTAAACTCAAAGAACGGCAAGAGAAGAGGGAGAGTTAAAGGAGCAGGGAAGCAGGAGGTTTTAGAAAATCATTCTCTTTAGAGCCAAAAGGGTTCCAGAGCAACTAAATATTATTTATGAAAAATAAAAAACTGCCGCAGGGCTTTGTTGGGTTGTACTTTGCTTAACCCAACCGACAATTTTTCACAAAGCCAAGCGTATTGAGACATTTTTTTAAGCCATCGAGTTCGATGGCTTGGATAACCTTTTGACGAAATCGTTAATAAGTTTTGTAACAAAAACAAACTTAATTAACTTATCTAAAACATATAAAACTTATACCAATACATCATTTCAAACAGGCATCTGTCATAGTTAAAAACTACAGTTAAAAAAAGCATATATATTGTTAACTCAAAAAGTTTGGTTGTCTCAACAGATATTGTTTTAAAGTAAAGGATATTTTATCCTAACTAATAAGCAAAATGGTAACTGAAAAATAAGTGTTAAAAGTTTTTTATAAATATGTAGAAAGTATGACTATTTACAAAAGAGTGTGTTGTAAAAGCAATAAAGAAACAAAAATAATAAAAACTGTAATTAAAGCAAATGAAATTTTAATTTTAATTATTGATGATGAAGTATTTAACCGCAAAAGATTACGACTTTTTCTAGAAGAAAAGGGTTATAAAATAGTAGAAGCTCAAAGTGGTGCAGAAGCATTAAGTATTTTTGAAAAACAGCGGCCAGATATAGTAATACTCGACATCATTATGCCAGATATGGATGAGTTTGAGTGTTGCCTTCAGTTGCAATCTTTAGATTGTGGTAAATGCACCCCTATTTTAATGCTTGCAGAGATAGAAGATGAACAGTCAGTTGACCGTGCATTTGAAATGGGTGTAATAGACTATTTTACCAAACCGATTCACTTGCCAATCTTGGGACAACGAATAAAACGGATAATTGAGCAATATAAGTTACAGGAAAAACTCATTGCTAAGAATTTAGAATTGCAACGATTAGTTCTTATCGATGAATTAACGCAAGTAGCTAACCGAAGACGATTTGAAGAGTATTTAGCTCAAGAGTGGCAGCGCACAGCAAGAGAGCAACAGCCTTTTTCTTTGATTATCTGGGACGTTGATTTTTTCAAATCTTACAATGATACTTATGGTCATCTTGCGGGCGATCGCTGCTTGAAAGAAATTGCAAAAACTATCAAAAATTTTCTAAAGCGTTCCACAGACCTAGTTGCCCGTTATGGTGGAGAAGAATTTGCTGCGATATTGCCTAACACAGATGTGGAGGGGGCAACATTAGTAGCCCAAACAATTTGCTCTGCTGTTCGGACACTGGCAATTCCACATAGGAATTCATTAGTAAGCAATCATGTCACCTTGAGTGCTGGGCTTGCTACAGTGATTCCTATACCTGGTTCTGATTTTGAACAAATAATTCTTGCGGCAGATCGGTCGTTATATCAAGCAAAGGCAGCAGGACGGAATCGTTTTATGCATAATAGTTATCACTAAATAATCGGCAATTGAAAGATTTATCGGCGTTTAACTAATAATTAATAACCATTTTTATCTGAATATTTATAAATTTTAAAGATAAGTAATTAACCGATCAATTTTGGTTTCATTTCTCTTCCTAGAAACTAGCAAGATTAGGCTAACTTTATAGACAAGCATATAGAAGTGCTATAATAACCGTGAGTACGCAATCAATTGTAAATTTTATACTTGCAACAGGGCTAGAGTTTCTAAGTATATAAAGATTTCCTAATATACAGGAATAGCAGTTAAAAATAACACTAAAACCAAGCAGGTTTAACAGAGATGCCATTATCAAATATTAGCTTAAGATGCTTTAAATAAAGCATTAGCATTTAAAAACAGCTAATTTACTTTCTAAGTAGTACTGAAAATGTATGTTATCAAATGTCAATTTTAATAATTCTAATTCAACGTGTGTAAGCTCCTATGGTCAAGCGATCGCTCCAGGGATCACTTATTGGGATTCAAGAAGCCAAAAAAGCGTTCGCTCATAAGGGGTGGACACAAGACAATTTGGCTTTTGAAGTCAACTTAAAGACTCGCCAACCAATTTGGCGGTTTTTTACTGGGCGTCCGGTTGAGCGTCATATCTTTATAGAAATTTGTTCTGTGTTGTCGTTGAATTGGCGCGAAATTGCGGCTAATCCTCCAGAAGAATTCCCTGAATCAAAAGAACTTGGTGCTGAATTTTTAGATATTGATGCTCTAGTCCAACAAGTGCGATCGCAACGCTTTGACAAAATTCAAGACCAGTGCGGCACTTTGCAGTTATTAGATGTTAGTCACCCCGTTACAATAGACGATATTTACATCGATCTCAACATTTTGGAGGAAATTGCCAGCTTTCAGTGGTTAGAGTTTGCTGACTTGCAAAACTTTACATCAAAAGAATTTGATCGCTTTGGTTTAGGTGAAGTATCCCAGAGACAAATCACCGGGATTACGGCAGTTGAAACTTACTCAAAGCTGCGGGTGTTGGGTAAACCGGGAGCAGGTAAAACCACTTTTTTGCAACATCTGGCGATTCAATGCAACCGAGGGAGATTTGCTGCAAATCGGGTTGCCATTTTTGTCACCTTAAGAGATTTTGCGGACGAATCTATAGAAGTGGGGGAGTTCAATTTACTCAACTATATTGGCAAAGAATTCCTCACCTGTGGCATTTCAGATCCATCTGTGCTGGAAACTTTGTTGTTGTCAGGCAGAGTGTTGCTGTTGCTGGATGGATTAGATGAAGTGCTACATCAACAGAACATCGGTGTCGTCAATAAGATTCGCAAATTCTCTGAAAAGTATCAAAAGAACATATTTGTTGTCACCTGCCGCACGGCAGCTAAAGTTTTCAACCTCAGACGCTTTACAGATGTTGAAATTGCCCCGTTTAGTCAAGACCAAATTGTTGCTTTTGCTCAGAAGTGGTTTACAGCACTCACAAAAACGAACATCCAGGATAAACAGGAACAGGCAGTTGAGTTTATTGAAAAACTAGATTTACCCGAAAACTTACAATTTCGGAGACTTGCCGTCACTCCTTTGTTTTTGCATCTCGCCTGCTGGGTTTTTCATTACCAGAACAAATTCCCAATCCAAAAAGCTGCCTTTTATAAGCAATGTTTAGATCTCCTCCTGGGCAAATGGGACGAAACTAAAGGAATTGAGCGGGATGAAGTATACCAAGGTTTTTTATTACCACAAAAGCTGAAGTTGCTGAGTCAGGTTGCTAGCACGACATTTGAGCAGGGTAATTACTTTTTTGAACAACGCATTGTTGAACAATACATTAGTGATTATATCGGTGATTTGCCCAATGCTTCGACGGAGCCAGAAGAATTGCAATTAGATAGTGAAGGCGTACTTCAGGCAATAGAGTTGCAACATGGATTACTAGCAGAACGAGTCCGGGGGATTTTCTCTTTCTCTTCTTTAACGTTTCAAGAATACTTGACTGCTCGACAAATCGTCGCCAATCATAATTTACAAGCATTAGAACAACCGTTAGAAGGTCTGGTGAGTCATATTACTGAACCCAGGTGGCGTGAAATCTTTTTGTTAACGGTTGCGATGCTGCGAAGTGCAGATTTCCTGGTGCAGTTGATGAAGCAACAAGTTGATGCCCTAGTGGCTGAAGATCCATATTTGCAAAAATTTTTAACTTGGGCAAATAAAAAGTCCCTTACCGTTCCTCCCCAGCCTGCTGCAATTCGTGCATTTTACCTTGCCTTGGCTCGAACTCCTCACCTTACCTCGCAGTTTGCCCTCGCCTGCATCCTCGATCAAGGTATTTTTTTGGACGCGGCATTAGATAACCTAGTAATGAAATGCACTATTGACTGCAAATCTAATTTTGCCAATGTTCATGCTTGTGACGATGCTCTAAGTAATACTTTAGCGATTGTTCAAGATGCTGGCTTACATCAAACTTTACAACAACTTAAAGACCTACTGCCCGATCCAAAGCAAAGTAAAGAAAAATTTCAGACGTGGTGCCAAAAAAGTTACCCCGCCTGGATGGAGCAATTAAAGGCTATGTTAGCCAAGCATCAAAACATTCAGCATCACTGGCACTTCAGCCCTGAGCAACAACAAGTATTGCAACAATATTACGATGCCAATCAGTTGCTTATCGATTGCCTTAATAGCAACTGTGAAGTAACAGACATTGTGCGGCAGGAGATTGAAGCCAGTTTGTTGTTGCCGATAAAAGAACTCTCCAAGCGAGAATGGCAGGGATTGTGATCAGGGAGGGGGGGAGAGGGGATATATTTTAGAATGCAACAATGAGGCTTTAAACTCCATTAATGAGTCTTTGATATTCATTAATGAAGCTCGGAACTCCATTAATGACCCTTTGATATTCATTAATGAGGCTTTGATATTTATTAATGAGGCTCGGAACTCCATTAATGACCCTTTGATATTCATTAATGAGACTTATATTATGTCTGCTTGATTACTTATAGGATTTATGCAAAATAATGAAAAAACGAACTGCAAAGGACGCATTCGCGCAGCGTCTTGTCAGAGAAGGATACAAAGAAATAAGAGTTTCAGAGAGTTATTGCGTAAGTCCTAACTTATTAAACCCGAATCACCCCACCTCGCCAAAGCTACGCTTCGTCTCCCCTCCAGACAAATATGTTAACCGAACCGTATTAAGGGTGTAATGACTAGGGGAATCATAACTAATTATGCAGGCATGATGTTATACCATTTCTTTGTGAGGCTGCGCCAAACCCTTTTCTTTCCTATACTTAAATATGGTTTAACGCATCTTCATACAGAAGATGTTTAATTATTTAGAAGAGATAAATAACATTGCCCTGCTTTTGTTCAATAAAAAAAGGTATCTATGCTTGAACACAACATTATTGTTATTGGCACTTCCGCAGGTGGACTCAAAGTGCTGGGCGCAATCTTGGGCGCTCTGCCTGCTGACATTAATGCCGTCCTCTTCATTGTTCAGCACCTCGCACCAGATCAACCCAGCATTCTCCCCCAAATTCTTACAGATGTAGGCTCTCTCCCAGTATCTCACCCGGCAGATGGAGAGTCAATTCAAACCGGGCGAATCTATGTCGCACCGCCCGATTATCACCTGTTGGTCAATCAAGGCTTGATGCGTGTCGTGCGCGGGCCTCAAGAAAACCGCTTTCGCCCCGCGATCGATGCGTTATTTCGTTCAGCCGCCCGCGCTTATGGTACAAGGGTGGTAGGTGTGGTACTTACTGGCTATCTTGATGATGGCACGGTGGGCTTGCAGGCAATCAAAAAACGGGGCGGAGTGGCGATCGTTCAAGACCCAAAGGAAGCAGAATATCCCAGCATGGTAAAGAGTGCCTTGCGGTATGTGAAGGTCGATTACTGCCTGCCGCTTGCAGAAATCCCAGACTTGCTAGTGCAGTTGTCAAAGGAACCCGCCGCCAACGAGGAGGCATACCCCGTGACCGAAGAAATCGAAATTGAATCCAAAATTGCTGAACAGCAGATGAATACCCAAGAGCTTTTGGAGAATGTAGAAGCGATCGGGACTCGAACGACTTACACCTGCCCTGAATGCAACGGCAGCATCTGGCAAATTGGCAAAGGAGAGCCGCTACGGTTTCGCTGTCACATAGGGCATTCTTTTACAGCTAGTGTGTTCCTGTCAGAGCAAACTCAGAATCTCGAAAATGCGCTGTGGTCGGCTGTGCGGGCAATGGAGGAAAAGGTTACATTCTCCCGTCAAATGGCAGAACGGATGAGAAACTACAATTTGGCTAATGCCGTAACAAAATATGAGGATCATGCAATGAATTTGGATAAAGAGGTGTCTTTAATTCGAGATATCATTCTCAACGGCTTTGCCACGAAACGAACCATTGCCATAATCGAGGAAGATCAGCTGGAGTAGTTATAGGCTCACCCTTGGGAAATAGCCAATTGTTGGCAAACACTGTTGTCAAGCTTTTGAACAATTTGTTGAATGGCTGCGAGGTCGGTATAACAGTTAGCAACATCAATAAGGTTAGTACTGGTCATCGATCGCAACCCGACCACTTCAACCCGAACTCCTTGACTAGCAATGGTATTCACCACATAAGCAAAATCTCCATCACCGCTGACTAACACAGCTGTATCGCAATGTTGAGCCAGCCTGACCATATCCACCGCAATTTCTACATCCAGATTGGCTTTTTTGGCATTATTCCTCAACTGTGTCACTGCTTTAGTAATGACGCGGAAGCCGTTGTGACGCATCCTCTGGAGAAACCCTTGCTGCTTCTCGTTCGTCGGATCGTAGCCCGTGTAGAAAAAAACGTGAACCAGGTAATCTCTAGCTGTCAAATAATCCAACAGTTTGATGTAATCAATTTCAATATTGAGGTGTGAAGCTGCATAAAACAGATTCGAGCCATCAATGAAAACAATCACTCGACCGCGATCGCCTTGATTGGGGATGCAGTTTTTATCAACAGTAAGTGGATGGGTCGCTTCAAGCGTGGTATCTGTAAAACCGGATTTTTGATTAGATACCTTCTGAGTTGCTTTTCCTAAAATCTTTTTCTTATTAACAGTATCTGCCACTTAGAACTCCTTGATGAGGTGGCGAGAAAAACTCTCTTTGTTTATGAATTTTTCTGCAATATTAAAGCTTTTATCGTACATTCAAGGGTTTAAGATCCCTACGTCTTGTCGTAGCATATTTTGAGTCGGGGTTTATAGCGGTTCTCAATTGCATTGAATCCAGACCTAACCCCCAGCCCCTTCCCTTCTAGCGTTGGGGAGTAAAATTCAAAGCCTCTCTCCTTTTAGGAGAGAGGTCAAAACTGTACTGCACCCAAGCGAGAACTGCTATAAATCCCCGAATCAAACTGCCGAACAACCAATAAAGTGCGTAGACGCAAACGCGAGTGCGTCTGTCTGTAACACGCTGTGCTGCGCATTCGTGTCAGCGTCCCGCAGGGAACGTATAGAAGCGGCTTGTTGCAGACATCACCACACCCAACGCTGACCAGGAAAAATACCAGGGAGCAAGCAGGGCTAGAGCATGAATGGTAGCAAAAAAGGCTACATTTCTCCTACTCAATACGAGTGTTTTTCTATTTATTGAGGTAGAGTTAAATGATTCAACTGTCACAAATCTTCCTTAAAAATACTTGGGTGTTTGTATTTACATGAACCCTGTACTAAATATTACCTTTCATTCAATTCGTAGCTAATTAATGAAAGGCAATACCCTACAATGCCAATGCATTTTTATGCATTGTTAATGCGTTGGCTTACATTAAAAAGCTAGGCTTTTACACAAAACTCTACTAAGTCAGCTAACGGATGAGAGGAATACTAGGTTATAGCCTTGTTAAAAGCCTGATTATGTCATCCGCAAATCTGCCTCAGTGAGGAGTATCATCGTTTCCGCACCAACTCTGCCAAACTCAGGCTCTAGCCCTAATACCATCTCAATGAGATACGTCCATGTGCCAGATTCAGGGGTGTAGCTGCGTACAATCCCTTCTCCACCAACAAAGCTTACCCATTGAGTATTGCGAAATTTAGGCAGCTTCATGAAGGTTGCAGTCATGCTTTTGATTCCTCAATTTATAGTTGATACTTTCTGTTTTAATAAAATAAATTAAATATGTTTTGTATCTTTTTAAGTAAATATATCAAATCTCATCTATAACTTTAGAATGTTTTAGATGCAAATTATATAATTTATACGTAATTAAAACATTTATTGAAGCATGATATATAGCAGTCCTAAATAATTTGTGAAAAATTAGATTTCCGACTTCTTAAAGAAGCCGGGGATTTGGACACTGGGCATTTTCAAAAATCAAATATTATATTGCTATATTTGACAACAGTACCCTCAATTACAAATTACGAAGTTGTACTGAGCGTAGCCGAAGTATTACGAATTATCTGTAACTCGTCCAGTCAAATTTGCAATCATCAATACTAATTGAATAGGATCAATCGGTTTAGCTAGATGCATTTGGAAACCAGCATCAATTGCCTCTTGCCGCTCTTGCTTAGTGGCATAGGCAGTGATTGCCGCTGCCGGAATTTGTCCCCCAGCTTCAGCTTCAAGCTCTCTCACCTGACGAATCAGGGAGTAACCATTCTCCTCTGGCATTCCAATATCTGCTAGAAGCAGATCATATTTGCCAGGAGATTCGGTTAGAGCTGCGATCGCTTCCCTTGCCGATGTCACAACTACTACTTCAGCCCCGAAGTCTTCTAACATCCACTTGATTAAGTCGCGGCTATCCGCTTGATCGTCTACAGCCAAGATGCATAACCCTTTAAGGGTAAGGGATGGAATCCTACCATCTAATGTATCCAGAGTCTCTGACAAAATGCTCGGCTCTAAATAAGTTGGCGGTGTAATTTCCAACGGCATTGAGCGCAGAGGCAGCCTGATGATCATTGTGGTTCCTTGTCCCTCGCCTGGACTTTGCGCTTCAACTGTTCCACCGTGAAGTTCTACAATATGACGGACGATTGACAAGCCCAATCCAAGTCCCTGACTTGTTTTGGCGCTGCTGGAATCTCCTTGGCGGAAGCGCTCAAACACATAAGGCAGCAAGTCTGCCGGGATGCCAATTCCTGTGTCGCTGACTCGAATTTGGGCGTGAGTATATAGAGCTTGGAGCGTGATTTCCACTTGCCCACCGGCTGGAGTGAACTTAATCGCGTTAGAAAGTAAATTCCACATAACTTGCTGTAAACGCTCAAAATCTCCGACAACTATCGCCGAGTTCAACTGTAAAACAATTTGAATGCTTTTCGCTTCTGCGGAAAATTGGACAGACTCAATGGCGGCATTCACTACTGAAACTAGATCGATTAGACGAGTGTTTAAATGAAGCTTTCCACTCGTAATCCGGGAGATATCGAGCATATCATCGATTAACTGAGCTTGCATCCTAGCACTCCTCTCCACCACTTCCCAGGCACGATTGACTGCTGAAGAATCTAAATCGCGGGTGCGGAAAAGTTGCGCCCAGCCCAGTATAGTATTGAGTGGGTTACGAAGTTCATGGGAGAGGTTTGACAGGAATTCATCTTTAGCTCGGTTGGCGATTTGCGCCTGTTGACGGGCTAACTGCTCCTGTGCTAGTAACTCAGATCGCTCTAACTCAAACTGTTTGCGATCGGTGATATCTTCAATCGCCAGCAAAATCCTTTGAGCATCTCCCTGTTGAATAATTTTCCAACCATTGAGCAGCATGGTTTTCTGCCCAATTTGCTCAAAACTATGCTCCACCTCCAAGTTTTCAATACTGGTATCGTTGATGAGAATGTCTTCTAGGAGCGATCGCAGTCCAGGCAGGTTCCACTGACCGTTCCCTAACTCAAAAATCAGAGATTGCGCTGTCTGCGATCGTGAAACCTGAAACGTTTCATAAAACGAGCGATTGGCTTTGTTTACCCGCAAATCAGAATCAAGCACGATTAACGGCACTTGTACTGTCTCTACAATCCCTTCAGCGTAATTCCGGGCTTGCTCTAATGTTGCTGCAGTGCGTTTAAGAATATCAATATCTATTAACACCAACACTACACCGTCAATCTGGTTTTCTATGGTGCGATAAGGACGGATGCGGAGGTTGTACCAATGTCCCCCTTGGGTTTGCACTTCTAATTCTTTGATGCTGAGTGTGTCAAGCACCTCCAAAATTAGAGGTTCTAAGTCAGGAATATTCAGATTAGCTCTGATGTCGCTTAAGGGTCGTCCAGCATCGGCGGGAATGAAATTGAAAAGCCGTTGCGCCATTGGCGTGAAACGTCGAATGCGTAAGTCAGAAGTCAACATCAAAATTGGGATATTGATACTGCCAAGCAAATTTGTGAGATCGTTGTTAACTTGGTGTAATTCCAGATTTCGAGAGCGAAGTTCTTCATTGGTTATGTTGAGTTCTTCGTTGGTTGCCTGAATCTCTTCTTTGGCAGTTTCTAGCTCCTCATTGGTGCTTTGTAATTCTTCATTACTAGAGAGGATTTCTTCATTGGCAACTTTCAAGTCTTGATTGATGTGTTCCTGCTGTTGGATCACCGTTTGCAGATACTCTTGAGTCGCAGCCTGCTCTTGCTTGGCGGTTGCAAGTTCAAGCCTGAGCCGAACAATCTCACTCTCTAAGTCTGGCTGCTCTTGGCTTTCAAGATTAAAAGAACTGAGGTTGCTAACCAAGGGTGGAGCTTGTTCAAATAAAACCAGAAAGTAGAGTTCTTCGCCAGTCCCAGACTTGAATGGAATCACCTCAAGATTGACGATTTTTGAAAGCTTACCCTCTTGAATCCGTAACCCTTCCCTTCTAACTAGAATTTTTTGCCGTTGTGCCTGATAAATTGTGGTGCGTAGCTCGACGAGCAAGCCGGAGCGCACCATTTGGAATAAGTTGAGACTCGGTTTCCCAGGTGCAAGTTTGAGGTAGAGATCAATTTCTCCCCGAAATTGCAGCACGTCCATGTTGGTGTCGATCACCACACCCACTGGGGCATAGTGATTCAAGATCAGTTTGTCAGTTTTTTTCTCTAAGTCAAAGTCATCCAATGGATTCTCAAACACCTTGTTAGGTTGGTCCGCTTTTACTACCGGATAATTGCTGGTAACGAACGAAAGAATTGGATGATTTCCGGTTAGCTTCTTGGTATAGATTTTATACTTCTTGTCAATGCAAGTAAATAACTCTGAATATTTACCTGTGCCTTCTGAAGTTCCTAGTAGCAGAAAGCCAGTCGGGTTGAGACTGTAATGAAAGATGGGCAGTATCCGTTTTTGCAACGTTTCGTCCAAATAAATCAGTACATTCCGGCAGCTAATTAAATCTAAGTTAGAAAAAGGGGGGTCACTGCCCAAGTCTTGTCGGGCAAACACACACAGTTCGCGGACAGTTTTGTTAATTTGATATCCACCGCCCTCAATGGCATTAAAAAATCGGCGGCGGCGCTCTGGTGAAATCTCCACCATTTGATTTTCTGTATAAATGCCGGATCTTGCTTTTTCAATTGCCATCTCACTAATGTCTGTGGCAAAAATCTGGATCAGCGTCCGGGTTACTTTATTCGACAAAAACTCCAACAAGGAGATGGCGATTGAATAGACTTCCTCGCCCGTCGAACACCCTGCCACCCAAATCCGAATGGGAAACTTTACGGACTTGTTTTGCGTAATGTTGGGAAAGACTCGATCTTTCAACAGTTGAAATACTTCGAGGTCACGGAAAAAATAGGTAACGTGGATCAGAATTTCTTCATAAAGCGCCTTGACTTCACTCGGATTCTCTTGCAAATACTGGGCATAATCTTCCAATCGTTCAATTTTGTACAACAGCATTCGCCGCTGAATTCGGCGCTCAAGCGTGTTGGGCTTGTAGTGGCTAAAGTCAACACTAACTGCCGATCGCAATAACACAAATATAGTCGCCAGGGCATCCCCCTGTTCGGGCAACTTCTCAATTGTGATCGGTGGCAATAAATCAGAAATAAAAGGATTGTGACTGAGGTTTACCAGTTCCTCGGCGATTTTTTGAGGCGGCAGAATAAAATCAACATTCCCAGTGGCAACAGCAGTACTAGGCATACTATCAAATTTTGCCGTGTCTTCACACTGAGCAAAAGTCACGCCTCCGGCTGCCTTGATTGCCTTCAGCCCCAGTGAACCGTCTCCATCCGCCCCAGATAAAACCACTGCGATCGCTTTGTTCGCTCGATCTGTTGCTAATGATGTAAAGAAGGCATCAGCAGGCATATATTTCCCCTGAACTTTCTCTCGCGGCGTGAGTTGCAACACCCCACCAGACAACATCATCTTAGTGTTAGGCGGAATAATGTAGACCTTATTAGGTTCTACAGTCACGCCGTCTTGCACTTCACTGACAGGCATTTGAGTTGTTCTTCCCAGAATCTCGCTCAACAGACTCTTGTGGTTAGGGTCTAAGTGTTGAATTAGCACAAATGCCATCCCTGTATCGGTAGGCAAATATTTGAGCAACTGCGTAAATGCCTCTAATCCACCCGCAGAGGCGGCAATGCCAACGATAGGAAATAAAGCATCTATATTGTCTTGCTGCTCTATGTCAAACACTTCATTAACGGTAGATTCAGATACAGGTTGCTCAGAGGGTTGATCGGATGTCATAGAATGAAGTTTAGCACTGCAATGGTTTGGCAGATCAGGTTTATGTTTTAGGTCAGTTTGCTTACTTGCCCTGTATTTAATAATAGTTTAAGTAGAAATTAAATAAATTAAGGCTAATTCCATGAATTCAGTTCTTAAATCACGCCTAGTTCTCATTTTCTCGATTTTCGCCTTAGCGTCAACAAAGGGTAACTTAGCAAGTTTTTATTTTTATCTTAATATTCCCAAAATAGAAACTATAAACAATTTAAGTTTCTTAAATCCAAGTCAGTGCCAGCAAGTAAGAAGCTAATATAAATCCAATACCAATAATTCCGCTACTCAAAAGCAAAACTAATTGATTTAAAACACACATTTTATAACTCCTGAGATTAATCCTATCATTTATCAAGTTCGTTAGTAGCATTTCCAAAATAATTATCCCTACCAATAAATGACCCATATCATTACTTCTCAAAATTTAAATTACTCTATCTCAGACATTAATTAAAGCTAGTTAGCATGAAGATGAGGATTATTAGCAATTGCTAAAATGCCAAGTACAGCAACGAAATCATCAATAACTACGGGTTTAGCAAAGCATAGACTAAACCCAGCTAAAAGAGCGTGTTGATACATATCTTCTGTTACAGTGCCTGTCAAAGCGATCGCTGGTACTACTTTACCTCGTTCTCCCATAAGTGTTCTTACTTGGTGAATCAGAGTATAGCTATCCTCATTTGGCAAGGAAATATCACTCAAGAGGACATCAGGTTGCCATTGCACAAATATTTCCAGAGCTTGCTCTCCTAAAAATGCTGCTTGCACCTTCATACCATAAGATTGCAACATTGGCGTCAACGAATTGCAGAAATTGACATCATTATCTACAACGAGTACTCGTAGCCCTTGAAGAAAGGAATGATTAGTAGGAAATCTATTATTTATATGCTTCACAGTTACAAAATTGAGATTTTCTTAAACTTTGGAAAAACCTTAAACAGTACATTTATGTATGTTTGCTTAAAGTTCAGTAAACGTCTGATCAGTAGGCAAAAAAACAGGTAACGTGCTATTACCTTTGAAAGTATTTACTCCCTTAGCAGCTTTAATTGCAGTAACTAGTACCGCAAGGCGGAATTCAAAATTTACGCATTCAAACAGGTATACAGCATAAGCGTTTCGTTGATTGGGAATGTGTGCTTTAATTACGCTGTGCTGTACTAGTATATTAAAAGCACTAGCTTTCATGGCAGCATCATCAATATCAAGTATTTATTTGACCTGCTAAAAAAATTTACCAACAATTTTTACGATAACATTCTATTGTTAAATTCATGTTTGAATAAATGTTTTAATAGTGTATAATTTGTATGAAATGTATAAATTTACCAATAAACTTTGTGAAAAAAAATTTAAATTATTCCGCTATCAATATTATGTCTAACGAAGCAGAATTTTTCTATCGTTCAGTAGTTAACCTCAGTGGAAAAAAGCATCTACTGTAAGCCTTGCTGCATCTATTCCTTTAGTAGTGGAAATAGTGAGTAGTAATTGGCGTGATGATTACCACAAAAAATACGCTGACTATGAACAAATAGGAATTTCTGAATACTGGATTGTTGAGTATGCCGCATTGGGCGGTAGCAAATTCATTGGCAAGCCAAAACAACCTACTATCTTGGTTTGCTGTTTAGAAGAAGGTGAGTATTTAATTAATAAATTTCGAGGTAATGACCGTATCCAATCGCCAACTTTGCCAGAGTTGAATTTAACCGCAGAACAAATTTTTCGCGCTGGTGTGGTCAGCTAATACCATTTTGGATTCTCAAAGAAGCAAATTTATACTTAATTTCAGCAACACTCTATAGAGTTTCAATTATGTCTGACGCAATTATTCAATCTGAATTATTGGATGACAAAGCTGATAACAAGCAAAACGTCTGTCAAATTCTCAGTGTACAGGAATTAAGTCTTCTAAACGATCGCTCCAACAGCAAAGGGCTAATTCAACTGGTTTTGCACCTCATAGTCATGGTTTGCAGTGGCTACCTATGGGCAACAAATTTTGGCAATTGGTCACTGGCTATACCAGCACTGGTAATTTACGGCTTCAGTCTGGCTTCGATGTTTGCACCAATGCATGAATGCGTTCACAGAACGGCTTTCGCTAACAATCGATTAAATAATGCTGTAGCTTGGTTTTCCGGCTTACTCTCATTTTACAACAGCACTTTCTTTCGTCGTTATCATAAATGGCATCACCGTTACACTCGCGTTCCTGACAAAGATCCAGAATTGACCGATCCCAAACCGAGTAACCTGGGCAAATACTTGTTGATAATTAGTGGTTTACCGTGGTGGTGGGGTAAAATACACGGGCATTTTCAGGTTGCGACTGGTCAATTTGACAATTTTCCATTTGTGCCAGAAGCCGCACGAGCCGAAGTTATTCGTTCTACACGTTGGCAATTAGGTATTTATGTAGGTGCGATCGCTCTTTCAATTGTAGTTAATCAGCCTTGGTTTTTCCTCTATTGGCTCCTACCCCTGCTTGTCGGTCAGCCAATTCTCCGTTTCATTTTGCTGGCAGAACATACAGGTTGCACTCTTGACGCCAATCTGCTTACAAACACGCGGACAACGCTAACCCTCTGGCCTGTGCGATTTTTCATGTGGAATATGCCATTTCATGCAGAGCATCATTTATACGCATCAATTCCGTTCCACGCGCTACCAAAAGCACATCAGCAATTGAGCAAACACTTTACCCACATTGAACCTGGCTATCTAAAAGTCAACTGGAATATCATAACTAATTCGTAATTCATAATGATGCTCGTGACGCTCTCTGCGAGACGCTGCGCGAACGCGGACTCGCTCTAAGCGTTCGTGAGTGCGTCTCTAAGAGTTGCCATGCCGTTCGCGTTAGCGTCTCTGAAAGAGAAGGCTTTACGCTTCGCTATGCCCTTGGCGTCTCCCCTTCTCCCAAAGGGCTAGGGTGTATACACAAGTATGACTAGCATAGGTTTCAACTCTTTTAGTAGTTTTGTAGGGTGCGTTATGGACACGCCGAAATAACAAATGAGTACGCCGAAATAACAAATGAGTACGCCGAAATAACAAATGAGTACGCCGAAATAACAAATGAGTACGCCGAAATAACAAATGAGTACGCCGAAATA
>NZ_JBALDD010000051.1:0-90381 GCF_036917555.1 Nostoc sp.
AGTTTTAACTCAGATTCTGAATGAGCAAATCTCCTCTGACGATTCTTGGGGTTGGTTTGTCCACTGTAGTCTATTCATCTGAAAACTGCTGTAAGCTGAAACTCCTTTTCAAATCTCGTTTCCAGCCAGAGGCTGGAAATACTACTCCTGGCGGCAGAGCCGCCAGCAAGGGAGGCGGAGCCTCAAGGATAAGCATTCCCAGTCGGAGACTGGGAACGAGACAATATCTAAAAGCTTGTTCTCGGCTGGCTTTCACGTTAAGTTGACACCAATGGGCACTGCCGTGCCCCTACACCCCACGATATAATGTTGTACCGCATCTGAGTGGGAACCGCTATATAGCAGTCCGAAATCATTCGTGAAAATTTGAGATAGTTATAACCACCTTATAGTCCTGATTCATCAATTTCAAGTTAACAGACTACTATTGGGGGATATTGTCGAATTTGCTAAGAGCCAAGCTGTTTCAGTCCAGGCGTTATTAAATAATCTGACCTCTGACACTTTTAATTCAAATGAATGGGGTGGTGATTCTAGCAACAAGGGCGAACCTTTATCATGGGCCTCAACTAAGTTAACTATCCAGGGAAGAAAGTCTAAGATTTCTTTTGGTAGTACAGTTAACTCGAAATCCCACAACAAATTTAGACCTCGGCAGACTTGTCCTTTTCTGGTCACTGTCACTCTACCAGCACTCTTGTTAATAGCCACTCGCAGAATGAATGGGCGGAATGGGACAAATTCATCGGGTGCTGTATAAGCATATATATTTATATAGTTGAGTCTCTGCCTATGATCCATCCAAGATGCGATCGGTGAATTACTACTATAAGATGTACCAGTTACGATCACCGGCATATTCATAGCAGTAGCAAAGTTAGAGTAGAACTTATGCCTTAGTTCGTTAACAATATGTTTAACTTCTGGGTTCATGGTTGCTATACCTATTACAAAAACGATACCTGCGGTAAGCTACCCTAACGCATGGCTTCATAAAAATTATTTCTTAAAACCTCCTGCATCTTGCTCTCTGCCTTTCTTCGTTTAACCGAAGCACAAAAAAGGCAGACAAGAAGTCTGCCTTCAAGACCTGAGAGTTAAATTTTTGGTTTTATATCAAGTTCGGGTAATTACTTATAATAAAATCTATCAATGTAGGTTGGGTTGAACGGCAGTGAAACCCAACATAAAGAAGGAAAATGTTGGTTTACCCTTCGCGGATCTTGCTACGTTCCTCAACCCAACCTACAGATATTATAAGTGTTTAACCGAACCTGATATTAGACTTTAATAGCGGCCACCACCACCACCACCACCACCACCATAGTTTCCTCGTCTACCACCAGAGGAACCGCCGTCTGTCTTGGGCTTGGCTTTATTAACTTTTAAGCTTCGACCCATCCATTCAGCATTATCAAGAGCATCAATTGCTGCTTGTTCTTGTGCGTCTGATTCCAATTCCACAAAGCCAAAACCCCTCATCCGACCTGTTTCTCGGTCGATTGGCAATTGAACATTTTTTACAGTTCCATATTCTGCAAAGACTTGCCGGAGGTCATCTTCTTTAACCTCATAAGATAGATTACCAACGTAAATTGACATAGAATGTCTCCAGAATCAGGGGATATAGAAATTTAGATCCGGAGAGGTCTGTAATACAAGTATATATAAAAACAAACTGTACAGCCGAATTTCATCTTCCACGCATACTTTAACATAAATTGAGAAGTTATGTTCTTAAGTAACACTATACTTAATCTATCAATCTAAATACTCGGATAGTTGGCAAAACTAGTTTAAAATCAACCTACCAGCGATCGCATGAAATTTGCAGTCATCAAAAAATTTCCATAACTGAACTTATTTCTCTTCAAAGAGTATTAATTAGTAATTTTTAGATTTTATTCAATCAAAATTTCGAGAGAGAACAATTCAATAAAAGCAGTGCGATCGCTTGTAACGTAAAATTAATTTCCATCCAGCATTTGCTAACAGCTTGACGCCCATGTTTTGCGACTACCTCATCCAAATCCTCACTGCCCGTGTGTATGATGTTGCCCAGGAAACACCACTGGAGTATGCTCCAAATTTGTCTGCGCGGCTGAATAATCAACTCCTGTTGAAACGTGAGGATATGCAGTCAGTATTTTCCTTTAAACTGCGGGGTGCTTATAACAAGATGGTGCAACTGCCACCAGATATATTGGCAAAGGGTGTAATTGCAGCGTCTGCGGGGAACCATGCTCAGGGAGTCGCCCTTGCAGCCCAACGCTTAGGAACCAAAGCGATTATCGTCATGCCAGTAACCACACCCCAAGTCAAGGTAGATGCAGTGAGAATGAGGGGTGGAGCAGTCGTGTTACATGGAAACACTTATGACGATGCTTATAGCTATGCCCGTGAATTAGAAGTAGAAAAAGGATTGACCTTTATTCATCCCTTTGACGATCCCCATGTAATTGCTGGACAGGGAACGATTGGGATGGAAATTTTACGGCAATATCAACAACCCATCCATGCAATTTTTGTCGCAATTGGGGGCGGCGGATTAATTTCTGGAATTGGGGCTTATGTGAAACGGTTGCGTCCCGAAATCAAGATTATTGGGGTTGAGCCAGTAGATGCTGATGCGATGTCTCAATCACTAAAAGCCGGACATCGGGTGCGCTTGTCCCAAGTCGGGTTATTTGCTGATGGCGTGGCGGTGCGGGAAGTAGGTGAAGAAACCTTCCGTTTATGTCAGCAGTATGTAGATGAAATTATTTTGGTGGGTACAGACCATACTTGTGCTGCGATTAAAGACGTGTTTGAGGATACGCGATCCATTTTAGAACCAGCTGGTGCATTAGCGATCGCAGCTGCCAAAGCCTACGCCGAACGAGAACAAATCGAGGGACAAACCTTAATTGCTGTCGCCTGTGGTGCAAACATGAATTTTGATCGCCTCCGCTTTGTAGCAGAACGCGCAGAGTTGGGCGAACGCCGCGAAGCGATCTTTGCAGTCACAATTCCAGAGCAACGGGGAAGTATTCGCCAGTTTTGTGAATGTATTGGCAACCGTAATCTGACCGAGTTTAATTATCGCATTGCCGATGAAAAAACAGCCCATATTTTTGTCGGTGTGCAAATTCAAAACCGTGCTGATGCTGTAAAAATGGTAGAAACCTTTGAAGCTCATGGATTTGAAACCCTTGATTTAACCGACGACGAACTAACTAAACTACATCTGCGGCACATGGTAGGTGGACACTCTCCCCTAGCTCATAATGAATTGCTCTACCGTTTTGAGTTTCCCGAACGTCCCGGCGCATTGATGAAGTTTGTTACTTCCATGAGTCCCGACTGGAATATTAGTCTTTTTCACTACCGCAACAATGGTGCAGACTACGGACGAATCGTTGTTGGTATTCAGGTTCCCCCCCATGAGATGCAAGATTGGCAAGCTTTTCTCGACCACCTGGGCTATCGCTATTGGGATGAGAATAAGAATCCGGCATACAAGCTGTTTTTGGGATAGGAGAGGACTGGGGACTGGGGAGATGAGGGAGATGAGGAGAAAAGGGAGACAAGAGGACAAGGGGACAAGGAGATAAACAGAACTCTTAACTCCTAACTCTTAACTCTTAACTCCTAACTCAGCACTCAGCACTTCTAACGCCCAATCCCCAATGCCCAATTTAACGAGAACTCCCCTTCAATATCAGATTTGAGTCCCAAGTATAGAAGCCGATTTGATTAGGAACTCTAGCGAATCTACCTGTCCGATAGCCTCTAGATAGTTCATTCAGCACTTTATTTTTGATCTCTCTAATTTGCTGAGAATCTAGTTCTCCATAAATTCCGGCGATCACTTCAGCAACGCTGAAAACTTTACCTGGATTTTCTTCCAAGAGAGAGGTGAGGGCATCAATTAAGAATTGACCCTCAAAGGGTTTGAGCATCAGTACTGTTTTTGTCGGGGGTACGAAAGGTTTCTTGTTTTTGTTCTTGATACTCCTAGAAGCACCATTACGATTACTTGGGGCTACCAAACTTAAATCCAGAGTATAACAACCTGGCTCATCGGGAATAGTTACCCAGTAATTCCTTTCTCTGCCTTGGGTGAGGGAAGATTGCACCCTACCTTTAACTACTTTAAATAAATGGGAATCTAACTCTCCATAGAGCGATCGCACGATAAAATCGATATGACAAACAGTACCTATCTGTTCTTGCAATAGCTGTTTTATGGCTTCCATGCGCGAGATAGCGTGCTGATACTGAGGTAGCATCGGAATTTCCACTACCTTCGTTGAACTATCGTTGTTCTCTAGGGCGATCTTTGGATCTGTTGATGTCGTTAGAGATTGGCTCTCTTTTGTATCAACAGCAGCAGAAAAAGAATTATTTATCTCAACTCGATCTGAGTCATTTCGTACTGACTCTAAAGATTCCAGCAAGTTGATTTCGCCGATGTCATCAAGGGGTGATAAAAACCGCAGAGAACTTTCCCCAGAAAGATTTGAGGTTTCATCAGTCGCCGTTAATCTTGATATCTGCTTATTGGTATCAGAAAAAGACCAGTTAGACAACAACGCTTCTACATGATCGAGCTGCGATCGCGCCTGCACAAAGAGGCGTTCATACTCTTCTGTAAGGCGAGCATAATAGTCTCGTAATTCCAAGAGTGGTGAGACAAAGGTGCCTGGAGGCGGTTCTAATTGTCCATTTTGAGTCATAGGGCTTTAATCAATTTAAATCGATGTCACTTTTATAAGACATTGCTCTGGGTTTTGCTTTGTGAGATGCTGGCTGGGATTTCTTAGGCGGTTGGGGAGGGCGACATTTCTCACAATATAAGGGTCGAGGTCCGAAAGTCTCGCGCTTTGTCAGATCGTTACACTCTTTACAGACAAACTGAAAAACACGAGTATGAATCTGTCTTTTGTGCGCCCTGACAGTATATTCCCTAACATCAATAAATTTACTTGCCATAATCAGGAATTGTGAATTGCCGTCGGATCAATGTCTTATCAATATAGCTATTCAAGCAAATCAAACCGCATCAGTGTGTGTTTATGTAGAAGTTTTATTCAAATCAGTGAATTTGACGCCTAGCGTCAAGTGCAGATGAGCAACTTGAGAGTTAGCCATTGACTATATCTCTCAGCATATAATTAGTGATGAGCAAACATTACTCCCATTCTTTAGGCGCAGGCGATTTACATTGCCCTGATCAGAAAAATGGGTAGGGGAAAGTGCAGGATTATTCACTTCCACTTCTATTAATTGATCAATCAAGCGATCGCCAGCCTATCTAATTGCCCATCATAAAATTACCGCACTCCTAACCCCTCTTCCTCATGGTAGATGGGTAATGGTTAATGAAGCCATTTCTATCTAAAGAACAACCGCCTCCTAAAAACAGGAGGCGGCGATCGTTGTTAATCAAAGTATGATTCTAATAAGTTTTATCCCTCTACTAGTAGTCTGTCAAGCAAACTTCACTAGGTCAATAAGTTCGTAGTCAGGACTTTAGTCCTTTGTTAAGCGCTCAAGCGCTGATTACTAACCCATCAATTTCAACTTGACAGACTACTGCTGACTGGGAGCAGCAGGTTGCGATTGAGGTTGTTGGCGTAAACGGCGCAAAGAGTCCCGCAATTTATTCTGGCTAGTGTTATCTCTTCGCCGCCGCCGATTTGTAGTTTCTTGTGGCTTTTGTGATGAATCGGTAGCCGTTTGCTCACGCCGGATGCGGCGTAAGGACTCTCTTGCACTTCCTTGAGTGCCAGTTGTCCTAGCTCCAGATGATGAGTTTCTCGCAGGACTTTCCGTTCTTTGAGGTTCCAGTCGCCGACTAAATCCAGATATTGCTGGTCTTGTGGCTCTAGCTTCATTAGATGAGGGTGGTGTAAACTCTCGTCGCCTACGTCTTGAAGTTTCCTGTGTGGAGTTAGCAGCTGCTGTCTGCTGGGTTTTCTCTTCTGCTTGTCTTTGTGCTTGCCGTTCTTGAACTTGGCGCGATCGTCGTGAACCTTTTATGGCAAATTCAGTTGCTATAGATACCCCTTGTCTACCACCTTCTACGGGTTTTAATTTCCAGTCACGCGCTTGTCTCTTAGTTTCTTCATCCAAGTCGCGGTTTCCACTGGAGCGAGCAATCCGCACATTAGTAACATTGCCTTGTGCATCAGTATCTACAGCTACTTCTACTCTGCCTTCAACTCCTCGCCGTCTTGCTCCTTCTGGATACTTGGCATTACATTCGCGGCAGGCTGCACGACCATTAGCATTACCTGAACTGTTAATTTTTGGAGGTGTTGGCGCTGTTGGTGCTGTTGCTACTGTTGGACGGTTTCCTACTCCATTGCCTATACCAGTGCCGCTACCAATTCCACTGCCAGTCCCACTACCGATGCCACTGCCAGTTCCACTGCCAGTCCCACTACCAATGCCGCTACCAATGCCAGTGCCAGTCCCACTACCAATGCCACCGCCAGTACCAGTACCAGTACCTCCACCGGGGCCAGTACCGCTGCTTGTACCTACAGCAATACCACTACCTGAGCCTAAACCAACACCAGAGCCGCCGCCACCACCACCACCGCCACCGCCACCTGCCGAACTTGCTTTGGAATCTTCAGACAGAGGCGATCGTGGAACAGATGCAGATTTCACAGCAACTTCCGGCTTGGTAGCAATTGCTTTTGGCGGCGTATTTATCGGCTGTGGCTTCTGAGCAACTGCTGTAATCTGTTCTTGCTGCTGAATTTTTTCTACTGGTGGAGTTTCTATAGGCTGTTTTTGGACAACTTCTGGTTCTTTTTTTATTTCTTCTGGAATCTCTGCGATTGGTTTTTCTGGTTCCGCAGTCGGAGCATCAACGATCGCCACCTCTATTGGTTCTTCTTCTCCTGTAGGCACTCTCGTCAAATAATGACTTATACCAGAAGACAGTACGCCGATATGCAGCGCCAGTGAACCTATCAGACTGTAAGTCAGAAAAGACTTGAGAGCCTCAACTTCTTTGGAACGTTGCTCGACAGTAGTGCCGGAAAAACTCATAGCTATTGCTACCTATTCTCACTAATTCTAGTTATATTAGAATGCATGGTTACAAATATCAAGTAAAAAATTAAAATTATTTCGGGCACTGTTACGAACAGCATACTTAATAAAAATATCTTTGAAAAATACTGTTGATTAAACCGATTTTTAGATAATATTAATTTTTGTGTTATGTATTAATTAAATTAATTTATGTAAAACAAAAAAAGATTAAATAAAAATAATGATAATTATGTTTGAAAAAACTACCATTATATTTTAAACTTTCTTGAGAAAAAGTTTCATTTTTGCGCTTGATTCTGGTAGTCTGATTTTGTATTGTTGATGACGTTTAGAGGCACTACATGGGAATTCAGAATTTGTTTGAAGCAGGCGGTGTGGTCATGTTGCCCCTGCTGGCGTTTTCGGTGTTGGCAGGGGCACTAATGATTGAGCGGGCGAAGTTTTGGATACAGATTGGTAAGCGTCAAAACCGGGTGGTGCGAGAGGTTTTAAATCTTTATCGACTTGATAATCTCGTTAGTGCTGTGGATAAGCTGCAAAAAAATGTAGATTTACCCATAGCACGCATTTTTCTGGCTGGACTACAGCTAGAAAGACCGACTCCAGAAAAATTTCGTTTGGCTTTGAAAAGCGAGGCACAAGCAGAAATCCCTACGCTCAAGCGGTTTCAAGCTGTATTTGACACGATTATCGGTTTAGCGCCTCTGTTGGGACTTCTCGGCACAATTTTAGGATTAATTCGCTCATTTGCTGGACTGAATATTGGTGATGTCGGAGGTACTAAAACTAGTGCAGTCACTAGTGGTATTAGTGAAGCTTTAGTTGCTACCGCCTCAGGATTGGTTGTGGCTATCTTTGTGCTTTTAGGAGCCAGCATTTTCCGGGGACTATACCAGCGGCAGATAACAATGATTCAAGAGTACGGCGGACAGCTAGAAATACTGTTTCTTGACCGTTATGACCAACTCGATCGCTACGAACAACAGGAGAAGTCCTATGGATCTAGATGATAATGAACCAGATTTACAACCATTTATAAATGTAGTACCTCTGATTGATGTAATGTTTGCCCTTTTGACATTTTTTATTATGTCAACGCTGTTTTTAACACGATCGGAAGGGTTGCCAGTAAATCTACCGAAGGCAGCCACGGCGAAGGAACAGCAAATTCCCACTAAAGTTACCATCACAGTAGATGAAAAAGGTCAGGTAAGCCTAAATCGCGATCCAATAGCAGTTAATGATTTAGCAGCGCGAGTGCGGACTTTAGTTGGTTCTAACCAAGATACATTGGTGATTATTAATGCCGATCAAAAAGTCTTGCACGGTGAGATAGTGGGGATAATGGATCAAGTACGTCAGGTGAAGGGTGCAAGGCTAGCGATCGCTACCCAAAGATAAGAAATAGATATATTCTGCATAAGAAGTTCAGAGAGTCAGAAAAATTCTCTATTCTGACTCCTTCTTGTCTAATAGACATAGGAGTGAAATTAATTATGTGTTGCCTGAAATCCTTGCTATGCACAATTCATGTAGCCGAAGGCTTCCCGTACCAGTTCGTGGAAGCAAGCTACGCGTAGCGGCGATTTTAAGAGAAGGGTATTTTGCCTACCTCATTTTCACCAGATGTTTGATTCTAACGGAAGTAAATTTTCTTGGTATATGTTTTGCCAAGGTCAAGTTTAAGACGAATGCTTCCATTCTAGTATCTACAATCACGACATAATCCAAACTGACTTGATAAATTGCTAATTACACGAACAAAATAAGGCATAGCAAATTTATACAAGCAGGTAGATTATCTGATGACTATTCCAGAGTCAATTAAAAAATTCATTACATGGATACAAGGTTTTGACCATCGTGTTTTACGAAATGAAGATGATGTAAAAGAAAAGTTGATTTTGCCAATGTTTCACTATCTCTGCTATCCAGAGATATGTCATTGTGAATACTCTTTGAAAACATATCAATCAGAAACCTACGCCAGAAATCCAGAAATTGCTCAGATTTATTTTGCAACAGATGATGTTAAAAAACAAAATACAGACACATCACTGATTTTTGTAGCGATAGAACCGCAAAAAACCAAGTTAAATGAGGCTATTGAGCAAGCTAAATTTTATAGTAATCATTTTAAAACACTATTTTTTATTGTCACTAATGGATATGAAATCAAGGTTTTTCAGCGTCTGTATTACAATCAAGAAAAATTAGTATTTGATCTAAATATAGATACTTTAAAAAATAAAGATGTTGCCTCAAAATTTTATAATAAACTCAATTTTGATTTAGTTAAAAATATCGATAAAAATACAGCAGATATTTTTACGTATACTAAATGTAACTTAATAGTATGCAATCCAGATTTACAGGATTTTTTAGAAAAATGTGATTTTGAGCCTTCTATAACGCGAGAAGGCTGCCACTTAGTTGTTGTTAAACCAAAAGTAGCGATCGCCTGTAATTTACCCAAAGCTTTTGGAGAAGGTAATTGTCAAATAGAATTCAGTAGTATTCTTTTTAAAGGTCTAAAAATTCGCTTAAATCATCAAGATATTTTAGGTCAATTAATGACTGGATTACACACCCAGCCTGATTGGGGTTGTCGTCGTTTTTTGAAAGAATTAGATAAAGATAATTTTACAGTAAATTTTGGTCAAATAACAGTCAATTTATCAAAACTAGAAGCAACAGACTTGTGTTTGTGTGTTGATGAAATTTGTCAAGAATATCAAAATTTAATAATTGAATTTGAGAATGCTTTAGAAACATGGGATTTTGAATTCGTAAACTTTTCAGAAATTCGCGGTTTTATCCTTTTTTCTGTAAGACAAGAATTATGGGAGTTCATGCAGCAGTTCGCTAATGAATTTGATTATAAAAAAGGCAAGTCAGAATGGCATCTATTTCATAGAGAAAATATATCGATTCGAGTGAGTCGAGGAATTTGCGATCATGCATTTGTCTTCCCCAAATTTGACAGAGATTTATCTTTATTACCTAGCAATAAAGTTAATATAATCTACGAACTCAATGATATAAATTTACAATCTATTGAAACAGCTAAATTTAGTTTATGTCTGCAAAATATTGGAGTAAGAGGAACTTGGACAGCTAAATATACCAAACAGTGGTTATTAAATAAATGTCTTCTCAAGGTTATTGATTACTATTCAGAAAAATCTCAATTATCTGAAGCTGAATTGCTAGCAAAAATAATAAATTACAGAAGTGAACGTACACTGATTAAAGAAATTGATAATATCAAAGACTTAGTACCTTATCTTCGTGATATCCAATCTTGGCTACATATCTATGTGGAAAATATTGCAGCTTCGCAATTGAAACCATATTACCAAGCCTATACAAATTTAGTGCGTAACACAGATTCTTCCATAACAGGCATAGACTATATTTTCAGAAATTTGCGGAGAGTTGAGTGGAAAAATACGCCAGAAGAAAATTATAGCAATTCCACAGACTGGAAAAACTTGACTTTTAAATATGCTATAGATTGCTTAGATCGGCAAGTAGTAAGAATAAATAATAGTGAATACGAGAATAGTTTCAAGGCAGATTTAATAACTCGGATATTTATTTGGATTATAGAAAATGGTAAAATATCTTTTTCACAAGCTCAGTTAAATGCTGCTAAACAGGCTTTAATACCACTTTGGGAACAAAGTCGCTTTGAAATGCGCTATATCTATCCTAATCGATAAAACTACATAATCTGCTGTAAATCTAACACAAACCCAGGTAGTACATTTTCTCCTGATAAACTAGCAGGATTGTCTAATACCTCTACATCTTTACCTGGACGATAAATTTCTACTCGCTTGTTTTTCCGGTCAATTAACCAGCCTAATTGAGTGCCATTTTCGATATACTCTTGCATTTTCTCTTGCAATTCTTTCAAGGAATCAGTACGAGAACGCAACTCTACTACAAAATCAGGACAAATGGGGGCAAATTTTTCTTGTTGTTCTGGGGTTAAAGCATTCCATCGCTCAATTTTCACCCAAGAAGCATCAGGAGAACGTTCTGCACCATTGGATAGGGTGAAACCAGTTGAAGAGTCAAAACCTTTGCCTAATTTAGTCTGTTTATTCCAGATTCCTAATTCAACAACCATATCAAAGTTACGATTGCCAGTATCACTACCTGTAGGTGGCATAATTAATAATTCCCCTGATGCTGTACGCTCAAATCGATAATCGCGGTTTTTCTGACACATTTGGAAAAATTGCTCATCAGTCAAGTCAATTTTCAATTTGAGTGTAGAAGGGAAAGTGGTTGTAGTAGCGTTCATAGGCTATTCTGAGCATCTTACTTTCTAGTGTAATGCTGTGTGGGGTGCGATCGCTGCCAGGAGATGATGGAGTGCGATCGCACCACACAACTTGCAACAAAACGTAAAGTACTAACATACACAAGCGTAGTATTAGTGATGGAATTACATAAATAATTATTGGCAAAAATTCAATTTCCAAATATAGCATATAGTTTTTGTTGCTAAAAGTTTTGATCGCTAACCATAAGATGGTGTATAGTTTCTTGTTAACTAAATACAGAGAAATTCTGTCTATGATTCGAGATTTAGTGCAGGTAAGCCAAACACCAGCTTGCATCATAGGAAATTGAAACTTATGAGACAAGCTCGGCTACCATCTGCAAGTTATAATCTTTGGTCTTTATCAGATTCACGAGTGGGTCAAGAATTCTGGTTTTGTGATATGAGGCGAGGCTTTAGCAAGGTTCGTAACAAAGAACCCCAAGTTAAAGCTTTGTTAGAAGACAACAAACATCAGCGAATTGGTAAATTAGCACAAGCGGGGATTTATGAATTTTATCAAGATCCTCAACTTTTGTCCCAGTCTGAGGGTGTGGAACAAGTTGCAGCTATTCTAAAACTAAATCAGGAGCCAGAGGAAGTTCAAGAGAAAATTATTGGCATTCTGAACAAGTATTATAAAAAACCTATTTTAGTTGGCAAGCAAATTACTCAGTTGAGCAAAGGTGATGAGGGGTTTCCTATACCGATAACTATCCAAGAAGGTAATTATTCTTTCGCTCTATATGCACCAACTGACTGCACTTTTAAACAGCAAGATGGTACTATTCATATTTTAGATTTCAAGACAGGTAAATCAGACTTTGACCGACGACAGGCTTATGTCTACCTTTTAGCCGCTAGCTATCTCTATCCTCAACAACCATCTGTTGCGTCTTTCTACAACTTAGAATCTGACTTGGCATCTGACATCATTACAGCCACTCCTGAACAACTTAAATTTGTGCAGATAGAGTTAGCAGATATAGCAAAACGGTATGAGCTTGAAAAAATACATCATGGGAAAAACCCAAATGATTTTGATACAATATTCCCTCCTAATCCTGGTATTGCCTGTAGGTACTGTACCTTTAATTCAGTTTGTGAATTTTCTGTAAGTGAGGTTTCTAGGTGATTGCTACCGCAAATTTTCGTGAAATAAAAACCCTTTCCTCTAGCGAGATTTTCCGTTTAAATTTTTCAAATATCAATATAATGTGCTTTCAACTTAAACCTGAGATTGAACAGGACGAAGGCATTAGTTTGAGCTTCCATCTTAGTCGTATTTTACCCCACATGGTCGTCATTTGGGATAAGCCATATTTTTATGCTCTTGGTAAATTCAAGAAAGATATGAGGTATTGGCAGATTTTTAAGATAGAGTGGGAATCTATACTAGAACAAATTGCTGCGGAAGGAATAAAAGATTTTAGCGATCGCACTTGGCAATTCCAAGAAGTTCCACTCACTAAAACAGTCTCAGCAAATGTCATTTCCCTATTAGCTTATCAGGTACTAAAGACATCTAAACCATATCCCTTTTCATCCATAACTGCTCTGTCTAAAAATGGTGTGCAAGTAAGACGTGAGGCAAAATTTTGGGCAGAACCTATCGAAATAGATGGAACTTCACAAGCGGCTATTACTTTAACCTTTAAAAGCAAGTTCTTATTAACAAAAACTTTAGCTGATTTTTATCTTAATCATCCTAATAAGGATAATCCAGAGAAGCTTTTAATTGATTTGAATGTCCGCTCTCTTTCTGGTGATATCCAAGGTAATGGTACTATCACACAGCTTATTAAAGAGCCTTCTTTGATACACAAGCAAAAACTTATTCATCTAGCCAAGAGTGAAATTAGTAAGCAAGCTCTGCAAGATAATCTATCTAATAAACTCCTGGTAGCTGTGAAATTTGGTAAAGGTAAAAAGCTGTATGAATATGGCATCACTGCTTTGCGTCCCTGTGTTACACCTGAAACAGCTAGTAAGTTTGGGGTTAACTGGGGAGACTTGCTTAAGGAAGCCAAAATTCCTTACAAAAAACGAACAGAATTATTAGCTATTTACAAAGAAGAAGCTGAAAATGCTTTAAATAATTATGGATTTGAGTTAGGACTCAGCATCAACAGCCGTCACTATCCAGAGTTATTTTGGCAACCACAAGTTCCGATTGAAAATACACCCCTGCTGTTTGGCAATGGATTTATTGGCGTTCAAAGTAAAATTCTCACAGGTCTTTCTAGAGGTGGTGTTTACCGCCGTCACAATAAATTTTCTGATCCATCCAGACCAATTCGGATTACTGTTCTGAATTTTTGTGAGATGGGGTTAGATTACTTTGTAGAACAACTTAAACAACGGTTAAAAAGCTATAAATTTGATAGCCTATTTGTTACCAACCCAATATCGCTAAAAAATTTCAGTGGGACTAAGGCAAGAGCAACAGTGGAGGAAGTAGTTAATGAATTAGAAGTAGTCAATGAATTAATAGAAATTCGACCTGACATAGTTTTGGCGTTTTTGCCCCAGAGTGATCGTAACGGTGATGAGGAAGAGGGTGGTAGTCTTTATCACAAAATATATGATCTATTGCTTCGTCGCCAGATAGCTAGCCAGATGATTTATGAGGATACATTGAAGAATCCTGATTATTACAAATACAAAAATATTCTCAATCAGGTGGTTCCAGGAATTCTCGCCAAGGTAGGTAATTTACCTTTTGTTCTGGCTGAACCTCTAGCAATAGCTGACTATTTCATTGGTTTGGATATTTCTAGAGAATCTAAGTCAAGACTGGCTGGAACGGTTAATGCTTGTGCAAGTATTCGTCTTCATGGGAAGCAAGGAGAGTTTATTCGCTATCATCTAGAAGATGCTTTGATTGAAGGTGAAGAAATCCCTAAAAGAGTACTAGAAAAATTGTTACCAGCAAAGGAACTAGTAGGAAAAACCGTACTTATTCATCGTGATGGGCGCTTTTGCGGACAAGAAGTTGCTAATCTCCTAGAATGGGCTGAAGCTATTGGCTGTAAATTAATATTAGTAGAGTGTAGAAAGTCTGGTAGTCCTCGACTATATAATTTTGTTAATAAAACCATAGCTGCACCAGAAAAAGGTTTGGCGTTGCGTATTTGTTCTACTGAAGCAGTTCTGGTAACTACTCAAGTAACTGAAGAGATGGGTCTTGCTGATCCTTTACGCTTGACAGTTATCACTGGAAACCACCCAGCTTTAATTTCTCCTCCCATAGAACAAGTGATTGAAACTACTTTGAAACTGACCTTACTGCATCATGGAGCATTAAAAATGCCTCGCTTACCAATGCCAGTATATGGAGCGCATAAGACTGCTAAGTTACGATTAAGGGGGATTTATCCAAGCAGTATGTTAGAAGGCGATCGCCAGTTTTGGTTGTAGAATTAAAATCAACGCTACAGACATTCTGCATCCAATCAAAACCTGACTTTTTGCAAGAGCGATCGCAATGGAAACAACTTCTGGTTAAATGTTACAAATGCTCTATAGCTTGATACTTGAAAGAGTAAAAAAATCTAGATGTTTTGGTTATCTCAATGGCTAGTGTTAGGAACTATATTTGTTAGCTTAACTTTTAGCACACCTTTATTTGTCATTCAGTCTATGAACCAACAAGATATGCAGATATTAATAGAAAAAGCTAAAGATGCATGGGTTGCTCAAGATGTCGATGCTCTTGTACAATTGTTTACAGTTGATGGAGAATTAATCGTGCCTGGTCAATGCTGGCGGGGGCAAGAAGGAATTCAAGAAGGACTTACCCATTTTAAACAACAGTATTTAGATATCAAAATAGATATCCAGCGGATTATCATTGGAGCAAGTCAGGCAGCAGTAGAGTGGTACTACGAAGATACAGAAAAGGCAACAGGTCTTCGTAATAAAGCTGATGACGTAATTGTTGTAGATTTCAAGGATAGTCAAATTAGTCGTTGGCGTGAATATTTTGACACACAAACGCCAACTAACAGATAGTTGCACTAGTCGTGACACTTCAATCTCTTTAGTTCAAAATGAATTAAGGAGATTGAAGTGCAAAAATTAAGTTGTAATGTAAAAAACACAAGACGTTTATCACCTCAGACCGCTCTGATAAAGAATTTAACCTTCCCTTGGTGATAATGAAGTGGAGGAAGCGACAAAAACTCCACACCGTCAACGCATTTAATTTACACTGTTCAAACATCTGCGGTCGCTCTCCTTCGATGTTTGATGATGGGCCACAGCGGCATAACACCCATACAGTGTTGTTTGTTTTCATAAATTAGAATAGCTGACAGTTGGATGAAAAACTCTCTCTCTCAAGTATAAACACTAGCTAGCCAAGAGATATAGCTATATTGTTTATACAAACTTGTCTAAAGTAAGATTTTAATTCTTTATAACTTTAGCTAGTCATTTGACGCCGTTGGGACTGTGCTTGGTTAAACTGCTTTTGTTGTGGTGTTAATTGGTTATAATCACTTGAAGATTGCATATCTCATTGTAATTCTGCTAGTAACAATAAGCTAACGGTCATAATTAGCCCCGTTGAGAGAAATTGCATGACACCGCAGTACGGCAAAACTAAAATTCCTAGCAAATGAATAAACCCCATCAAAATAAATGTGCGTGAACGCATTCCTACCCCGGTGCAAAGGTAGCTGATGGCACTTAATCCTAACCACAGTGGACACAAACGGATCAATACCTCTCCCCATCCCAAAAAAATGCTCAGATCGGTCAAGATTAAACCCGTTATGATTAAAATCGCCCAGCTATAAACAACCCAGCGTAGCTGTTCTACAGTTGCCCAAAACCAAGTTAAACTTACCATACCGACTGCACCGAATAAGGTAAGCACTGACCACAAAATCGCTTGAATACTCCAGCTAATAGGTAGAAACTGGGCGGTTACGAAAATCCCAGATTGAAATTAGTCCCCAAACAATAAATGCTTGATCGACGCGAGTATAAAACTTTGAAAAGAGGATGAAATTTCCAATTTGGTAGTTTAGACAGACTAGACCTTGAATATCTTGAAAATCTAGCTCTTGCTGTTTTTCACGCAGGAGCGGCTCAGAGAAATTGAAAAAAGTCATTGATAATCTATTACTCTTGGTAGATGAATAAATTATTACTCTATCCAAAGATATATTATTATTTAAATATAAATAAGTAAAGAATAGTTGAAATGCTCTTGAGCGAGAAAGGTTCTAGAAGTTAATACTACTTGTTCTAATTTCGTATATTCTGAGACTTAAAAAAACTCCACATTCACCTGAAAACTATTTAATAATCTTTTAAAAGATCGCTGATCGAATCGGTTGTTTTCAATAGCAATCGCAACATAAAGATACCAAAAAAGCCGTTATCAGTTTCTTTTGCTTAAGCGTGGTGAAGTAGCGATGTCTATGACAGGCTAGGCTTACTAGTCTGTCAAATTTAAATTGATGGGTAAGCAAGTTCGTAGTAAGCACTTTAGTCCTTGATTTTCTAAGCACTAAAGTGCTTACTACAAACTTTTCATTACTAGCTTAGACATTGTACTACGCCCGTTTACTCATCCACGCTTAAGCAGCAACTAATTTAGTGGTTTGTCCCAAAAGTTTTGATAGGTAAATCAGTTTTAAATTTATCTTCTTTACCTCTTTTAATTCGCGCTCTTTGCGTCCTTTGCAATTCGTTCTCTTATCCATCAAAACTAATGGGACAGACTACTAGTCCTCTATTTACGTACTAGGTTCAGCAGTTCTTTAAGAGAAGCCAGCAAGTCAATCGCTACAAAGAATATTTTGCCTTGAGGATCTACCAAAAACCGCCATGCAATATTCATGCCCACACTGGCACTGAACCAAGGGGTTTGGACTTTGCCTGTAACTTGTAACTTGGGTATAGCCATCTTCCACAGGCTCAGATACGCTGCGCTCTGGCAGCATCTTCAATCCCTGGCATTCTTCACGCATATAAGCGAATTGCGTCTTGACCAACAATTGGTCTCTCAAAGGGAGGTTGCAAAGCACCTTCGGAGGTAAAAAGAGAAACCGCAGCGTCAAAGTCATTGGCATTCATGTTGTTGATATAGCCCAACACTGTAGGATTATTGATGCCCTCAATGGTGACTTTAGTCTGAAATGCTGGTGCAGTAGGA
This sequence comes from Nostoc sp., assembly GCF_036917555.1. Classification (GTDB taxonomy): domain Bacteria; phylum Cyanobacteriota; class Cyanobacteriia; order Cyanobacteriales; family Nostocaceae; genus Nostoc. The sequence goes on from NZ_JBALDD010000051.1 coordinate 17,559, forward strand.
GGAGCCACGGGTTCTAAAACTTTTTTATAACTACCAGGAGCATTCGGGTCAAATCCCATGCTAATAGCGAATAATCTGTACCCTATTCCCTTCTTCAGTCCCTACTTCAACGCAAACAACGAATCGCCTCTAATAGACCTCTAGCTTTATTCAGCGTCTCTTCGTATTCTTTCTCTGGCTCAGAATCAGCTACCAAACCTGCACCTGCTTGTACACTGACCGTCTGATCATGCACTACCATTGTGCGAATTGCGATCGCAGTATTTAATTGTCCTTCAAAATCGTAATATCCATACACACCGGAATAAACACCCCGACGACTAGACTCTAACTCGTGGATAATTTCCATCGCCCTAATCTTGGGTGCGCCACTTACCGTACCTGCTGGGAAGGAAGCTTTCAGTAAATCCCATGCTGTTTTACCAACTGCTAATTTACCCACAACATTGCTAACAATGTGCATCACATGGGAGTAGCGTTCAACCACCATTAATTCATCGACTTTGACGCTACCACTTTGACAAACACGCCCCAAATCATTCCGCCCTAAATCTACAAGCATCACGTGTTCGGCAATTTCTTTGGGGTCTTGGAGTAAATCTTGAGCGAAGGCTGCATCTTCCTTAGTGGTTTTACCCCGTGGACGCGTCCCAGCAATTGGGCGTACTGTCGCTATTACTCCACCATCTGAATCGGTTTCGGCTTTCACCATTACTTCGGGACTGGAACCGATAATTTGCCAATCTTGGAAGTTAAAGTAAGCCATGTAAGGCGAAGGATTTATCTGACGTAGCGACCGATAAAGGGCAAAAGGGTCGCCTGTGTATCCTGTTGATAGTCGCTGGGAAATTACTACTTGAAAAATATCACCCGCTTTAATGTAATCTTTCGCCTTTTCAACGCTGGCACAAAAATCAGGGCGGGTTAAATTACTCTGATACTCCTCTGCGCCTCTGCTCCCCTGCTCCTCTGCTCCTCTGCTCCCTGGCGGTTTCCATTCCAATCGAGTTTTTTCTGGCGATAGGGGTAGAGATAGCTTTTCGAGCATTTGGGTGACGCGATCGCTAGCTTGTTGATATGCTGCTTTGAAATCTACATTCGGGTCACGTAAATCAGCATAAGCGAGCGCCCAAATTTTCCGCTTCACCTGGTCAAAAATCAACAAGTGGTCTACCTGCATCCACAACCCATCAGGAATATTCCGCTCATCTTGTGGATAAATGGGCACACGCGGCTCAATCCACTGAATTAATTCATAGCCCCAAAACCCAAATAAACCGCCAATTCCTGGCGGCAGCTGTGGTAATTTTACTGGGTGATAAGGTGCTAAACATTTCGCTAAAGCTGTAAAAGGGTCGCCAGCAAAAACCACTTGCGAACCATCGCGGTTTTTCTGAGTCGTGCGATCGCCCCTTGCTTCCAAAACCCACACCGGATCGCAGCCCACTAAACTATAGCGTCCCAGCTTTTCCCCACCTTCTATCGATTCCAACAAAAAGCTATAGGGCTGACCCGCACAGACTTTATACCAAGCGGATACGGGCGTGTCTAAGTCTGCCACCCATTCTTGATATACCGGGACGAAGTTGCCTTGTTGCGCTAGGGTAGAAAACTCGGAGAAATCTGGAAACATCATTATTTTTCAAAGGTAATTGGTAATTGATAATGGGTAATGTGTAATTCTCTTACCATTTACCCATTACTAATTACCCATTAGCTACTAACAGCTAGTTATGGAGCGTCGTAAGTATTAATACCGCTAAACTTAAGTTTAGAGGGACTGGGGTTTTGTCCGATACGGCGGTCTACATAACGCACTTTGTCACGACCTTCAGTTACCTTTTCGGGGAATACACCATCGGCTGGGTGAATTAAAGTAGTTTCTCCGTTGGGTAAAATCCGGTAAACTTTGTAATCTGTGATTTTGAGTTTACGAAGTTGCTGACCGCCCAAAAAGATGCCATATTCTTTACGAGCTATATACAGCAGGTTTTCACCTTTCCGCATAGTAGCAGCACCACCTGTAGGCAATTCAAATACTTGCTCTTTCGGGCTAGTCCAAGTGATAGCGTACTTTTCTTCCACTTCTGCTTTGTTTAGCAAGCCACCAGTGCTGCCAGCAAATAGCGGGGTTTGTCCAGAGAGTGTTTCTGCCATAAAGTCTGTTCTCTCAACGTTTTTAGGGAATCCTAACACTGCAACCAGGATCATATTGCGATCGCGTCATAGACTGTAACAGTTTTTAGTCATTTGTCCTTTGTTCTTTGTCATTTGTTAAAAACCTATACCCTTCAGGAGTGCTGAGTGCTAAGTGGGAAATCTTACTTAGCACTCAGCACTCGGAACGGGCTAAACCCTAGCTATCCGCTAACAGAACTGCTTTGCCCCATACCCTATGCCTATTTACTCCTGACTTTTGTCCGCTTTTCCTCTTGGCTAGTCCGAACAATCGGGATAGTGAAGTGAAACTGACTACCCTGGTCTTTACCAGTTGACTCTGCCCAAATTTCCCCACCCCAGCCATTAACAATTTGACGGCAAATTGCTAAACCAAGTCCAGTCCCGCCAGTGGTGCGGCGCAGCGCTCCCTCTTCTTGATAGAAGCGGTCAAAAACCACTTCTAAACGATTTGGTTCAATACCACGTCCAGTGTCAGCTACAGTCACCTCGACCATCTGACGGCTGTTGTAAATCGCTTTAATCGTGATTTCTCCTTGGGGTGGCGTAAATTTCAAAGCATTGTCCATGAGTTTTGCCAGTACCTCGACTAGCCAATCACCGTCAGCTCTGACCAGAGGTAGGTTTTCGGCAATTTGAGTCTTAATTTGGGGCGGCTTTTCCGTTGAAGAACGTGTGCGATTTCGGCTGAGTGCTAAATCCACACACTCTTGTAAGGTGAGGGATTCTGGATGCCATTCCACGCGGCCGCTTTCCAAGTTGGAAAGTGTAAGGAAATCTTGTACCAGTTTTCGCATCCGTTCCGAGTCGGAAAGAGCGGTGTTGAGCATCACCTGCTGCAATTCCAAGGGCATATCCGGTTCGCTAGCGAGACTTTCCAGGCACACTTGAATCGTAGATAGGGGGGTACGCAGTTCGTGTCCGGTGATGGCTATGAGGTTGCTGCGGGTGCGATCTAGAGCTTCTAGTTGCTGGTTAAGTTCTTCTAGATTAGCGTAAGCTTCTGCTTGGATGAGAGCTGCTCCTACTTGGGTCGCAATCGCTTCTACCAAATCCAATTCCCCAGGTTGGCACTCGTGCGGTGGCATCCGGCAGTAATGTAACTCCACAATCCCCAACAATCGCCCCTGATAGAATACTGGTTCCATCAGCCAAGAACGAATGGCAAACTTTTTGGCGATCATGGAAAGTTCTGGCGATTTGGTAACACGGGGGTCACTCAGCGTATCACTTACACAAATACCTTCGCCTTGTTCCACGATGTCCCGAAATAGGGAATTTTTCTCTAACTCCCAGGTTTGCCCACAAACAGATAAAACACCGGGAGTTAAAAACTCGTGTTCAATTATGGCTTGGCTATCTGTAGCTTGAGCGCGGTAAATTAAACAGCGACAAGCTTCTAGGTGTTGCCCTAATTCTTGTGCCGCCACCTGGAGAACTTCGTGAGGATCGAGCGATCGCCGAATGGCAGTACTAATAGAGTTGACTAATCGTTCTTTTCGTGCCTGGGCAGCAATAGAACGGTAGGCTTTGTGCAATTTGTACTGACTAGCTTGCAAATAAGTTACTAAACGCTGCACAAAGGGGTCTGTATCAATGTCACAGGCATATTCATTGTCCTGTTCTGCTCCAGAGTGGTTTCGTGGCTCCCCGATGCCAAACCTCTGACGTGCCTGTTGAATTTTACTTGCTAGTTCTGGTCTGTAAACCAAAATCCGATCTAACAGCAATTCGGCTGCTTTGAGGCTAACTCCCCTTTCCGATGTCCAAATTCCCTCAAATCTTCGGGCTGTGTCTATATCCAGATTAGGGCTTAGTTCCGGTAGTTGCTTGTTTTTGGCAAGAGAACCAAGGTTTTCTCGGCAAACCAGACAAGTAGCATAATTGTCAGCAATCACTACCAAATGCCACTCCTGACTTAAGCCATCCGTTGGCTCAAAAGCCACTTTTTCGTAGTGTTCCGAACTGTTTGTGAAATCCGTTTCTGGAGCAGATAATACGTATAGTTGATTACTTCGTAAAGCAAGTCGCTGGTAGCGATGAGCTTCTTGGCGGTAGAATCGCTCTCGCTGGAAACTAGCAATTACAAGGGGTTGAGCTAAAGTCGCAGCCAAAACTTGATCTTCCATCGCGTGGGAGAGCGCCGTTAGTGAAGCCTTAAAATATAGCTGGGGCCGCAAGTAGGGTAGGGACTTTAGCAGATCACTCAGCAGAAAAGTCGAAATGCTCATGAATTATTGTTAAACGCTCAACCTCGATCAGATCCACGTCACAGCTGCATTGTACAAATTCCAAGGGACTCTCAAGTTAAATAGACAGCTGCAATATGTAAAGAACGCTAAAAAGCGCTTTTCACCAAAGCAGTCGCAATACTTTGTTACCAACTAAGGGGCGTGGGTACACTTGATTTGTTGATTGACAACCTATTACGCCCAATATACATTCTCGACAACTGATGCTTTTGCTTGTACAGGTAAAATCTTTCAGGAATAAGTACTAAAACATTAATTATTGTATGGTTTTAACTACTGTGTTTGCTAATAACCACGGATGATCGATTTACAGTCCATAGGTCAGCAAAATAGCCTGTCGTAGACATCAGCTACTTTGCCGACGTTGATTTCTGCTCACTAAATAAATTTTCTTAGCCAAAAATCGTGACTGCGATATTCACATAACTTAATCCATGATTAGTGATTCAACTTAATCAATTAATTATTATAAATTAGGCTAATCAAATATCAAAGATTATTTAAAACAAAATCGTATACTAAATAAATGTTCTTTATATTCAACAAAAACTGTCAATTTCACGTTTTTGCTGAGTATACTAGATATCTTGTGTTTTTTAAAGTTCAACGGCTAATAAATTATCTTAAAATCCTCAGTTTTCAGTCTTGGTTTGACACTTATAAAATATAAATTTATCGACAAAAGACAGTTTTTGCTGTTCGCGCAGCGTGTCGTAGACAGGGCAGTCTGACTGTCGCCTCCTGCGGCTCGACTGAGCGATCGCTGAACGTCCTTCTACATCCTTCAACAAAATTTGTTTATCAAAAATTTGGGTTTCAAACCCCGTCCTGAGAGCGTAGGGGAGGACGGCTTTACACAGATATGTGTCTGATGTAAAATATTTTCATGCTAAACATGACATGGGAATTCAAGCTAGAACCAACTTCAGAACAAGCGATACGAATCGAGCAAATCCTCGCTGTGTGTCGTAGCGTGTGGAACTTTGCCTTGCGGGAACGCAAGGACTGGTTGAATTCCCGCAAGTCCCCTGTTAACGCCTGTTCTATCAAGCAAGAGTACATTCTTAGAGCTGATGAACCGTACCCTAGCTACCACACTCAAGCCAAGCGATTAACTCTTGCTAAAGAGCAATTTCCAAAACTAAAGGAAGTACATTCTCAAGTACTGCAACAGGTTTTGAGGACGCTAGATAGGGCTTTTGAGGATATGAGGGCAAAAAAGCTGGGCTTTCCTCGCTTCAAAAACAAATACCGAATGCAGTCGTTTGTGTTTCCTCAATTGGGCAAGAACCCGTTAACTGGAAACGTACTTAAGCTTCCTCAACTGGGGCATATACGCCTACGCTTGTCCCGCTCAATTCCAGAAGGTTTTGAGATTAAGCAAGTCAGGATTGTGCGACGGGCATCGGGATATTTTGTCATGTTGGCTTTGTAGTTGAATGTATCAGTACCAGATACACCCATATCTGGTCATCCGCGAGGTTTGGATTTGGGATTTGATAAATTTGTTGCTACTAGCGATAACAAGCAAATCAATAGACCTCGATTCTTGCAAACTCTACACCGCGAGTTTAAATTACTGCAACGTAGACTAAAGCATAAACAAAAAAGGTCTAATAACAGACATAAACTCAATCGCAAAATAGCTAGAATTCATCAACGAATTATCGATACGAGAAAAGACTGGCATTTCAAGTTGGCTCATCGTATGAGTGACGGCGCAGGAATGGTGTTTGTAGAAGACATCGACTTTCGCTCTTGGGCAAGGGGAATGTTGAGTAAACATAGTGCTGATGCTGGCTTCGGTCAATTCGTCAACATATTGCAATGGGTGTGCTTCAAGCGAGGTGTGTTCTTTGCCAAAGTAGACAAGAACTACACTTCGCAGCAATGTCCTGAGTGTGGAACGTATACAGGCAAGAAGGAGTTAGATGAACGTATTCATTCTTGTCCAGTGTGTTTCTATACTGCATCGCGTGACGTGGCAGCAGCGCAGGTAATTAGAAATCGCGGATTAGAACTAGTTTCTGAGTCAGGGCATGACTTGGAAGTAAAACAAACTGTCTGTGGACTGGATGCAGCGGGGACTGGCGGTAACGTCAGTCTAGCTGGCACGGGACGAAGCAGAAAACTCAAGAAGTGATTCTTGGGAATCCCCGCACCTTTCAGGTCGGGGAGGATGTCAAATAGATATAAGCGCTGCTATTTTGTCAGCAATATGTCAGGATTATTTTGGCTCGAATAGCTCAAACGAGTTTTAAAGAGCATCTTTTTTTCGAAAATTGTGAGGATGAACAAGAAGGAAAGAGATGGGGGCAAAAGGAAAACCCTATACTTACAGTGATTTTCAGCTATTTAGACTACGACTGAGACGGGGAGTAGAGAGTGGGGAGTGGGGGGTAGTGTAGTTCAATTAATTGAAAAGCGCTGTCAAAGCAGGGCAAGATAAGTGACTTGACTCCGTACTTTATATCTCTCTACGATACGCTATTCTTTGTTTAAACTACGTGTCGAGACACAAATCTTTCTTTTTTCGACCTAAATAAATTTAGTTGCTCTGTCCCAAAGCAAGAGGGTATTTCTTCTTTCCTCTCTGCCTCTTGGGTAAGAGACTTCTACTCAAAAGACCACAAAAATATAGACCTGTAAACGGAATTTTGTCTAATGACACCGGATACGCTAATGACCCCAGAAAAAATTTTTCTGGATGGAAAAACTTTTATTCCTGCCGAACAATTACCGATTCCGGAGTGGCCTTGTGTTCTGGCTGAAAGATCGCAACCGACACTAACGGTTAAAGATGATGATTTATTTTTTGTGACAGATACTATCGGGAATATTTCTGGCTGTTCCATCAACGATGGCAATCCCAGTATGGGACTGTTTTGTTGTGATACGAGATTTCTGAATCGCTTGGAGTTACAAATTGAAGGGCGATCGCCTGTACTCCTCAGTAGTACTGCCGAAAAAGGGTTTTCACTCTCAGTTTTATGTACCAACCCCAGAATTGAGGAACGCCTAAAAGCCGAAACCGTAGGAATTCGCCGAGAAATCGTGCTGAATGGAGCATTATTTGAAGAAATAGAAATATCTAACTACAGCACAACTACTGTCAATTTTGAACTAACCATCAGCTTTGATGCGGATTTTCTTGATTTATTTGAAGTCCGGGGCTATGACAGAGAAAAACGAGGTCGGCTTTTACGCCTAGTAGAACCGACGACTGAGGAAGGAGCATCTTCTCACATCGATGGTGTTGCACCAGTACCTAAAGAGCCATCTGCCTATAAAGAAGAATCCTTAACACTCGCCTATCAAGGTTTGGATGGCTCAGTGATGGAATCCCGAATTCTATTCCAGCATCGGCAACCAGACTATTTCAAAGGTTACACTGCGGTTTGGCAGCTAGAGTTGGCTTCTCACGAAACTCAAAAGCTGGGCTACCGAGTGAATATGTTGAGAAACAACCAGTCCAGTTCAACCGTGAGCGCCGCCACCACATTAGGACAGGCAAAAGCTGCTGAGTGGATGGAGGAACAACACTGGGTACAACAAATCACCCGTATTAGCTCAGATAAGAGTACCTTCAATCGAGTGATTGAGCGGGCTGAACAAGATATGTATTTGTTGCGCCAGTCTTTTGGTAAGCATAAGACTGTTTCCGCTGGAGTACCTTGGTTTTCAACATTATTTGGGCGAGATTCGCTGATTACAGCTTCTCAAAGCCTGATGTTAAACTCGCAAATCGCTAAGGAAACTCTGATATTACTGGCGACATACCAAGGTAAAATCGATGACGAATGGCGCGAAGAAGAACCGGGTAAGATTTTGCACGAGTTACGTTTGGGAGAAATGGCTCGTTGTCAAGAAATTCCCCATACACCTTACTACGGTACAGTTGATGCCACTCCTTTGTGGCTGCTGCTCTATGCCGAACATTATGCTTGGACTCACGATAAAGAACTCCTAGAGCAACTTTGGCCCAATGCTCTAGCTGCAATGGAGTGGATCGATCGCAATACCAAAGAAACCAGCTACCTCAGCTACTTCCGTAGATCCAAACGCGGTCTTGTTAACCAAGGTTGGAAAGATTCCGGCGACTGTATTGTAGACCGCAAGGGAGAATTAGCCAACGGCCCAATTGCCCTCTGTGAGGTGCAAGCTTACGTCTATGCTGCAAAAATGCGTCTAGCAGAAATAGCTAGGATGAAGAAGCGGCTTGATCTGGCAGATCGTTGGCAAGAGGAGGCGAGAAATCTTAAGGTTCGTTTTAATCGAGATTTTTGGGTAGAAGATCAAGATTTCTGCGCTCTGGCTTTGGATGGAGAAGGCAAGCCAGTAGACAGTATTACCTCAAATCCTGGTCATTGTCTGCATCTGGGACTCTTCACAGACGAAAAAGCTCATAGTGTAGCAGAACGGTTACGGGCACCAGATATGTTTAATGGTTGGGGTATTCGGACTTTGAGTAGTTTGTCACCCGCTTATAATCCGATGGGTTATCACATTGGTTCGGTTTGGCCCCATGATAACGCTCTGATTGCAATGGGATTGCGATCGCTCGGTCTTATCGATCAAGCCCTAGAAATATTTCAAGGTTTATTCGATATGACTCAGCAGCAACCCTATCAACGTCCTCCAGAACTTTTCTGCGGCTACGAACGGAACGGTGATAATGCCCCTGTGCAGTATCCGGTTGCTTGCACTCCCCAAGCTTGGGCTACGGGTAGTGTTTTCCAACTACTGCAAATGATGGTCAACTTGGTGCCTGATGCTCAAAATAACTGCTTGCGAATAATCGACCCTGCTTTGCCAGAATCGATTAATCGCCTGTCATTTCATAATTTGCGAGTCGGCCCCACCATTCTCGATTTGGAATTTGAGCGTTCTGGGACTACGACTGCTTGTCGCGTTGCCAGAAAACGGGGTAATCTTCGAGTAGTTATTGAAGCATAGGAAGGGAGTAGGGAGTAGGAAACTCACCACTCCCTATTTTATGCTTAGTGCGTAGGCATAGCCTGTCGTAGACATCACGCAGTGCCATCCACTCCAACCAACGCAGTGTTAGCCTGCTTCATCGCCAGTGTGTAGAGTTCTCAAGAGTTGTTCTGTAAGCTCGATCAATTCATATACAGAATTTGGCGTAATTTGTGTAGTTTTGAAGCCATGAGCAATGGAATTACGTAATGGGAGTGCATTCATTAGTAACTGATACTCAGATTTTGAAATTACACCTTCAGTTGCTAATTGCTTTACTAAGTAGCGTGGATCAAATCTTTGTAAACTTAGCTCTTCCTTTTGGGCAATAAGTCTCAAAGTTGCTTCTACTAAAGACCAAGAAGATAAGAGAGCTAATTCTGGATGTTGCGTTGTAAGTTGCCTTGCTACTTGCAACTGTGATTCTATTTCATGTTCTTGAAGAGAACCCTCTGCTTTCGGAGAATACGTTGTATCCTCTGGGTTGGTCATTACTAATTCAAATCTCCAACCAGGATGTTTTTCTACCGCTTGAGCTAAATTACCTAAGTATTGATTAGAAGAAGAGTTAAGTGAGGAGCGTGACTTGACTTCAATAACTACATTTTCTTCTCCCCGACGTACTATCATGTCAGGGCGATAGTTATTAAGGAAGTCAGGCAAATCTTCTGGATTTGGATGAAAAAAAACTTCGTAACCCTTCTGGCGATACTCCTCTGCTAGTTTCAGCAATCGCTCTCTTTCTAAATTTGCGGTTGAAGTTGCCATCAAGTAAGTACCTCCTGGTTAGAAGCATTAATTACGACAATATGTAAGAACTCATTACCACGGGCAAAACCTTCCGCCAATGTCGAGGTCATGTTTTCTATTCTAAAGTTACCTGACAAATTCCTCTTTCTAACTACGAGATCGCTTACTTGATTATCATCAACGTGGGCTAATCCTTTAATTGCATCTTGAATAGGTTTCACTATATTGTCCACATCTATTTGAACAGAATCATAGAAATAGGTTATCTGGAGCATAACCAACCCAGTAGCTGTTTTTTGTTCCGAAGACCAGTATTTTTCAGCCTCTTGTCGCACTGTCTTTTTCCAATCTTGGAGCCGATTGCCCTTACCGCGCTTACGAGCCTGTTGTGATACTGGTGACCCATCTACTATGAACTCAAATCTGGTCAATGCACTTTTAAATAATAGATCAAAGGTTATTCTATACTAGTAACCTAGAACACAAGCAGATAACTCTCACTACTCAGCTGGATTTAGCTTTTCTTTTACTGCCATTACTAACTGTTGCTGTGTTGCCCAGTAGCTTCGCTGAGTGCTTCACGAATTATCTCATCACTCACACCATGCCGTTTCAGGCTGGCAATCAATGTAGAAACAGTATCACCCTCAAGTCGCTCAAGATCAACTCGGAGTCCTTGTCCGATGTAAACACGAACTAATGGCTGATAACCAGAAAACCCTAACAATGGTGCTACTCGCTTCAAATCCTCAATCACATCTTCGGGAATACGAATTGTAATTGTTGTCATTGGACGATTTTTATCAAGTCGCTTTCTTAAATCTTCAGCTTTCATAGTATTCACGTTCCTTGTGCGTCGCTTTCCGAGCCGATATGAGCCTAATCATGTCATTTTCAGGCTCAATATAGACGACGTACAGAAGATTCCATCGTCTGTCCAAGCCAATCACAGCATCTCGCTCCTCATCATTGCGGCTTCGATCAACCACTACTAGAAACGGATCGAAGAAAGCTTCTACAGCTTGCTGAAATGTTATGCCGTCATGATTGCTGGGATTAATCCGAGCTTTCTCCTCGTTCCAAACGAAGGTGACACCATTAGGCACGAAAAACACATCCATCTCTACATAGTTTAGGCAAGATGTATTTACGTTGTCAATACGCTTTCTTGTAAAAGTTTACAATTACAATTCAAGACTGAATCTTGATGTGTGCCAGAACCTTGCAATACTTACCTGTTTCTTGTCTTCCTCAACCCAATAAATAATACGATAGGCAGTTTAAGCACTATTACTTATTGACAAATTATCCATGATGCTAAATGTGACTGATAAAGTTAGGGAGAATCTTCCAGAGTCAAACATCACCAACACGAAGCCTATTGAGATGTAATTAATTTTTCATTTGCATTCAAAATTATTAATGACACTTTCTTTCATTAATTGAGATTTTAGTGTAGACTCTTTTTTAAGAGCTATTGAATAAGATTCTCAATAGAGGATAGATGTAAAATGACAACTTCTACAAGTCCGCTGTCGGTGGAGCAAGACCTCACTGACTCGCCTTGGTGGGCAGGTAACGCCAGACTCACCAGCTTATCAGGGAAATTACTAGGCGCTCACGTCGCTCATTCTGGTCTGATCGTTTTCTGGGCAGGAGCTATGACTTTATTTGAGCTAGCCCACTTTAATCCAGCAGAACCAATGTACTCACAAGGCTTAATTTTGCTACCTCATCTAGCTACTGAAGGTTGGGGTGTTGGCGCAAATGGTGCAGTCGTGGATACTTATCCCTACTTTGTAATTGGAGCTTTGCATCTAATTTCTTCAGCCTTTTTGGGTTTCGGAGGAATCTTTCATTCCCTGCGTGGCCCGGAAAAATTGGAAGGTAGAGTTCCTTTCTTTGGCTACGACTGGTCAGACACCGGGAAAATGACCACAATCCTTGGTATTCACCTGGTTTTACTGGGTTGTGGTGCATTCTTGTTAGTCGCCAAAGCAATGTACTTTGGGGGTTTGTATGACCCAAATGTTGAAAATGTGCGGGTAATTACAAATCCGACATTAAACCCAGCCGTCATTTTTGGTTATCTGTTTGGCGCAATTAGGAAATTCTGGATTGCTGGCGTTGACAACCTAGAAGACGTGGTTGGCGGACACATTTGGGTTGGTGCAATGTTGATTATTGGTGGACTTTTCCACATAGCTACTAAGCCCTTTACCTGGACGCATCCACTATTTGTTTGGTCTGGAGAAGCTTACCTTTCTTACAGTCTGGGCGCTTTGGCACTGATGGGCTTTATTGCAACTCTCTTTGTATCAGTAAACACCACTGTATATCCTGAAGTTTTTTATGGACCGGCGCTCGTGGTTAGACAGAATATCGTGCCGTACTTTTCATCACCTGACCCTGACCTTGTAACTGCCCGGACTTGGTTAGCTAATGCCCATTTTTGGTTAGCTTTCTTCTTTCTCCAAGGTCATATCTGGCACGCCTTGCGAGCGCGTGGGTTCGATTTTCGCAAAGGTAGGGTGAGTCAGGAGGCGGTAATTCCGCAACCAATTAGCTAAATTCAATTTAATGCAATAGATTTGCAATTGCCTGGAAGCATAAGCTCAACAATATTGCTAAATATTCTCAAGGAGTTTTGGAAATGACAGCAGTAATTGAAGATAGCCCATATAAGCAACAAATACCTGATGTTGGTTGGTGGGCTGGTAACTTTCGTCTCACTAATTTATCGGGAAAATTACTAGGCGCTCATATTGCCCATTCTGCATTGATTTTGTTATGGGCTGGAGGGATGACGCTGTTTGAATTGTCACGCTTCAACCCTAATGAGCCAATGTATGAGCAAGGATTAATCATACTGCCTCATCTAGCGACTCTGGGTTTGGGTGTCGGTGCTGGTGGGCAAGTTATTAGCACCTATCCCTACTTTGTAATCAGCGTCTTACATCTGATACCTTCAGTGATTCTGGCTGCTGGTGGTCTTTATCACTCTCTGCTGGGGCCAGAGGTGTTACAAGATAATCCCACTTGGGCTGGCTTTTTTGGCTACGACTGGAAAGATAAGGACAAGATGACTACCATCTTGGGCATTCACTTAACGCTTTTAGGTTTGGGTGCTTTGGCTTTAGTTGCCAAGGCGATGTTTTGGGGTGGACTGTTTGATCCTTGGGCTGCTGGCGGTGGAGATGTCAGGATAATCAATCATCCGACGCTCAACCCATTCCGCATCTTTGGCTACCTATTTGGGGCTTGGGGACCAGAGGGATTGGCTGCTGTTGATAACTTGGAAGATGTTGTTGGCGGTCACATCTGGGTTGGTTTGATGTTAATTGGTGGTGGTATTTTCCACATCTTGACTAAGCCATTTGCTTGGGCACGCCGAATTTTGATTTACTCAGGAGAAGCGTATTTATCTTACAGCATTGGTGCTGTAGCATACATGGGCTTTTTAGCAGCATATTTTGCTTCAGTTAATAACACCGTCTATCCCGAAGTTTTTTATGGCCCAGTTAAAGCTATAGAAACTTCTGTTGGTATAGTTTCTGCTCGTGGTTGGTTGGTAACTTTCCATTTTGTCCTAGCGCTCATGTTTCTGTTAGGTCACATTTGGCACGCTCTCCGCGCTCGTGCGATCGCAGGCGGATTTGATTTTAAAAATGGTGATATGGTTCAGCCTCCACGTGTAGAACGCCAAACGAGTAATCAAGTAACCGTAGTCAATTCTTCCGATCTGACGCTGAAGTTCCTCAAATACTTGCCAATTTACCGCCCTGGTATATCTGCTTTGTGGCGGGGATTAGAAATTGGCATGGCTCATGGTTACTGGCTAGTTGGCCCCTTTGCGACATTAGGTTCATTGGGTTTATTACGCAATTCTAATGTGGGCAGCTTGGTTGGTTTACTAGCCACAGGCAGTTTGATTATCATCCTGACAATTGGTTTTTCGCTTTATGGCACTACTAGCTACGAAAGACAACAGGAAATCTATTCACGATCGGTTTCGGTTGCAACAGTTGCCAAAGTGCCACAGAGCATCAATACTGTCGCCGAATGGAGTCAATTTACTGAGGGCTTTTTGATTGGTGGAATTGGTGGAGCAATCTTCGCTTATCTGCTATTGACTAGTATTGCTTTATTCGGTGCGATCGCAATTAACTCGATTTAATCATGTAGTGATTTAGTACCCATGATGTAAAGACGTAGCATTCTACGTCTTTAATATTGATTCATGTCTACTTACTGACTTAGTTAATTTAGTTTCACTCAACACCAGCTAAATAATATTTCATGCCTGCGGTTAAAAGCAGTTGACTGCGGGCACTTTTTTCTAATCTTTAGGAGGATAACTTATGCTGGCTACAATTTTTTGTGCTTCATTTGCTTGGGCCACTTTGATTTTCTTTATTTTGAGTATCTGGTTTACCTTCAAACAAGGGATAAATCATTTAAAAAAGCTACATGAAATTCCTTGTCATGCTTGTGAATATTTCACTAACGACTATCGCCTTAAGTGTACTGTACATCCAATTAAAGCTTGTTCTGAGGAAGCATTCGGCTGTATTGACTTTAAACCTCAAACTTCTTTCTGTAATGCTTGTCAAAAGGGTCGGCAAAAGCTTTGTTAAAATTTTCCAATTAGATAATTTATAATCCGTAATACTCTAAATACTTATGAACCGACAATCTGATTTGCTATCCGAACTATGCGATTTTCTATATCCTCGTAGTCCATATTATGGACAATTTAAACCAGAGTATCTAGTATTTAACGCTAATCTTCAAGACTTTTCTCAACGGGTGAACTACATTTGCAGCCTCCAAACTAGTGGTAAACTTTCCCCAGAAGAGGCTTACAAACAAATTCACATCCTCTGGAGACAGTTAAAAAGTGCCAAAAAAGAATTGGAAATTCGCTAAATAGAAACAGTATTACCCTCAAGTCGCTCAAGATCATCTCTGAGTCTTTATTTTGATACAAGCACGAACTAATGGCTGATAACCAGAAAATCCTAACAACAGTGCTACTGGTTTCAAATCCTCAATCACATCTTCAAGAATGAAAATTGTATCCGCTTGCGATCGCAATCCTTGCAACCATGAGTTCGGTTGTCCACCTATTGAGTATTTTTAACAAAATGTAAAAAAGCTACATTCACTCGATTGATATGGGAATAAATTTTTGCTAAGAAAAAGGTTAAGGATGTAAAAACAACAATAATTTACATCCTAACTCCTAACAGACGCGATTAATCGCGTCTCTACTCCTAACTTTGTTATGCTTCTTCTGAATTTTCTCTTTTATGTCCTGGGGATGCTTCGTAAAGTGCATCGAGATGTTGACGCGCATCTTCAACGTTAATTGAACGCATTACCAAAAGTGGCTCTTTAATTAAGTTGCCTGCACTATCTAATAACTCTGGATGGGGTACAAACTGTTTTTTTGACGAATAATAACCATAGTTGCCTTGATTATTCATTGGCGAGGAATTCGTCGGGTAAGTTCGCTCCCGATCAAAACTGAACATAATCAGGTTACGAATTAAGTTGCCAACAGCTATAAATGCAAGGATTGTAAAAGCTAGAATGTAAAGCAGATGTAACATTGGATTTTCCTCCAGAACAGCAATTTTTAAAACTTTATTTTGTAACGCTTTGTTTCGCCGATACTGTGACTCACAGTTAAGACGAGTATTCTACGCACTTTTCAATGCGCTTACATTTATATGGAGCTATTTGTCAACCGTTATTCCACTTACGGTAGCATAGGATACATTATTTTGCTAATCCAGTTAATGCTAAGAAATTGTTAAGAATTTTTTACTATCTTTTTAACGACTGATTTACCATCTTGCGTAGACGCTTGCTTGGTAAGTCAAAAGACATCGCTAAGTAGTCTGCCGAAATCTAGCGCTTAGACTTCACGTCCTTGACGAAAGCGCATTGCGACATTCCAGCATTCTGTTACTAATTCATGCCAAGGGATTAACGTTGCCATATCAATCCCGACTTGTTTATCAGTTGCATTAAATAGCATCTTCGCCGTATTTAGTTCATCTTGCGCTTGCTTAACCCGCAAGAGCAAGTCAGATTGCTCTTGGTGACTCATAAATGATAGTTCCTCAGTTTCGAGTAAATGGCGCGATCGCGTAAACCAATGCTGAAAATCTTCCAGCAGCGGATCTAAAACCGTTTTCAGCAACTCTGTCCCTGGTAAATTTGAGTCTGGCATAAATAAGAGGCATATTTCAAACTTGCTTACTAATATTAACGTTATTTACGTTTCTTAATACTTTTTTGGTTTCTCTCATAATTAATTGATGTAAAATTTTGTAACAAGGGGCACATAATTTATTATATAGTCTTGATATCTGGTTTGTACAGTGCCTTTGGACAGGCATCTATAGGTATATATGACATGGAGTTGCAATTCATAAGATAATTTAGCGATCGCGGGCGATCCTGAATTTAACACTCAGGTAACAAGTCAAAAATTTATCTTTATCTTTGGATTGAAGAATAATTCAGGAGTCAAAATTCAGGACTCAGAATCAAAATAGTAGGGGATTCAAACCCGCCACCTAGAAACACCATTAAAGAAAACATATTTAGCGGAGTCTTAAACCCCTTTATTCATTACGCCAGTACTTCGACAAACTCAGTAACCATCGGATTCCAATTCATTCTGAATTCTGACTCCTGAATTCTTTGTTGATAGCTTAACTGGCAAAAACCAAAGTCGTTATAGTTGAATAAGCCTACAGATTCAGATAAATCAACTTTTGTAAATCACTTCGCCAACGGTTCAGCAGCCAATGTCGCCAAATTCATCAAATCAGTCACAACAGTCAGAACAAGTTGAAAAAATTTATTTACCGCGTACCAGCGAATCGGAGAACTTAAAAAAGATTCGCCACACTGCTTCCCATGTTATGGCAATGGCAGTACAAAAGCTGTTTCCCAAGGCACAAGTTACAATCGGCCCTTGGATTGAAAACGGTTTTTACTACGACTTCGATAATCCAGAACCATTTAGCGAAAACGATCTTAAAGCCATCAAGAAAGAGATGGCGAAGATTATCAATCGCAAACTGGCAGTAATTCGGGAAGAAGTCAGCCGCGAAGAAGCCGAACGCCGGATTCAGGAAATTAAGGAACCTTACAAGCTAGAAATCCTAGGAGATATCAAAGAGGAACCAATCACGATTTACCACGTGGGGAATGAATGGTGGGATTTGTGTGCGGGGCCTCATCTGGAAAATCTCAGTGAATTAAACCCGAAAGCAATTGAACTAGAAAGCGTTGCTGGCGCTTATTGGCGTGGAGATGAAACTAAAGCCCAATTACAACGCATCTATGCCACCGCCTGGGAAAGTCCAGAACAACTCGCTGAATATAAGCGACGTAAAGAAGAAGCGTTGCGGCGAGATCACCGGAAACTGGGTAAGGAACTGGGATTATTTATATTTTCTGACCAAGTGGGGCCGGGTTTACCTTTATGGACACCCAAAGGCACTTTGTTGCGGAGTACTTTAGAAGACTTCCTCAAACAAGAACAGATCAAACGTGGCTACCAGCAGGTTGTTACCCCTCACATTGGCAGAGTGGATTTATTTAAAACCTCTGGACACTGGCAGAAATATAAAGACGATTTGTTCCCGATGATGGCAGAAAATGAGGAAGCTGCTGCACAGGAACAAGGCTTTGTTCTCAAAGCCATGAATTGCCCCTTTCACATCCAAATATATAAGAGTGAGTTGCGTTCCTATCGGGAACTACCGATGCGGCTAGCAGAATTTGGTACTGTTTACCGCTACGAACAATCAGGAGAATTGGGCGGTTTAACAAGGGTGCGGGGTTTCACTCAAGATGATGCCCACATATTTGTTACCCCAGAACAGTTAGACAGCGAATTCCTGAAGGTAGTCGATTTAATATTGTCAGTGATTAAGACTTTGCAATTGGGGAATTTCAAAGCACGACTGAGTTTCCGCGATCCAGCTAGTGATAAGTATATTGGTTCCGATGAAGCTTGGAATCAGGCTGAGAACGCTATTCGTCGGGCTGTTGAAACCTTGGGGATGGAACATTTTGAGGGAATTGGGGAAGCGGCTTTCTACGGGCCCAAACTAGATTTTATTGTCAGTGATGCCCTAGAACGGGAGTGGCAATTAGGAACTGTACAAGTAGATTACAATTTGCCAGAACGCTTCGATTTAGAGTACGTTGCCGAAGATGGTGTTCGCAAACGCCCAGTGATGATTCACCGTGCGCCTTTTGGTTCTCTGGAACGGCTAATTGGGATCTTAATTGAAGAATATGCAGGTGATTTCCCTTTGTGGTTAGCGCCAGTACAAGCTAGATTACTGCCGGTGGGTGATACACAGCTAGACTTTGCTAAAAATGTGGTGACGAAGATGAGAGCGTTAGGCATCCGTGCAGAAGTTGATACCAGTGGCGATCGCTTGGGTAAACAGATTCGCAATGCAGAGAAAGAAAAGATACCCGTGATGGCAGTAGTAGGAGCTAAAGAAGTGGAAACCAACACCTTGAGCATCCGTACCCGCGCCTCTGGAGAATTGGGAGTTATCCCTGTCGATGAGGTGGTGGATAAGATGAAGGATGCGATCGCTAAGTTCGAGAATTTTTAAAATCTAACCGCAGACGCACACTAATTATAATTGGTGTGCGTTTTGTTTAGTAGGGCCTGAGGCTGATTGTGATTTGATCATCGCCTAGCTGTTAGGTTTTGGCAAAGGTGCGATGTCTATGACGAGCTTCTCTACGAGACGCTACGCGTAGCTTGCTTCCCGAAGGGTACGCTTAGGCAGCGTACTTAATATCAAAAACTCATTAATGGAGTTCAAAGACTCATTAATGGAGTTCAAAGGCTCATTAATGGAGTTCAAAGACTCATTAACGGAGTTCAAAGGCTCATTAATGGAGTTCAAAGCCTCATTAATGGAGTTCAAAGGCTCATTAACGGAGTTCAAAGGCTCATTAACGAAGTTCAAAGACTCATTCACGAGTATAAAAGACTCGTGAACGGAGTTCAGAGGTGGATTCATCCGGTTCAAAGACTCGTTAACGGGGTTCAGAGGTAGATTCATCCAGTTCAAATACTCATTTTAATTTTAAATTTTCACGGGATCTAGAAGGTCAGAAAGTATCACAGACAACAAAACTTTTCTGAATCACCGCACTCAAGAAAACTTTTCGAGTTATTCAAGACTGATAAAATTGATTTAAAGACTTGTGGAATCTGCTCTTCCTAAACAGACTGGACTTGCATAAATTACTATCAACAATTTTTGACTGACATCATGAACCGCTTTGCCTCTATTTTGCTCGCAGGCTTGATAGCATCTGCTTCAGCTTTGGCTATTTCTCCAAAAGCTGATGCTAATACACCAGTGGATTATCTTGCTGGATTAGATAGCTACGGCTATCAACACAACGATAATGGTAACTACGAACTTCAGAGTCGTCACCACAGAAATGGTGATTATGACCGCCAGAACGACCTTCGCAACATTCGTGACGATAACAATCGCTATGAGCGCGAAAATAACCGTCGCTATGAACGCGATCATAATCGTCGCTATGAGCGCGAAAATAACCGTCGTTATGAGCGCGATCATAACCGTCGCTATGAGCGTGACAATAACCGCCGCTATGAACGCGAAAATAACCGCCGCTATGAGCGCGGAAATAACCTTCGCTACATTCTTGACAATAATCGCCGTTATGAGCGCGAAAATAACCACCGCTATGAGCGTGAAAATAACCACCGCAACATTCGTGACAATAACCATCGCTATGAGCGCGATCGCCACTGGGGTCGTGGCTAATACCTTTGCCTATTTATTAAGCTTAGTTCCAGGTGAACTGAGCATTGATTCTACTTGGCAGTAGGACAAACACAATCTCTTTTTCCACTCATTCTAATATCTGACTTTTCACTCTTATCTAGAAAACTTCGCTTCCATTCCTTAGTAAGAAAGCTTGCTCATTGCTCAGGTTTAGCGTTAGCTTTTCTATATGACGTTAAAAGTCAGATTTTTATTACAGCTATTTTCAGGTAAATAGACCACGCGGTAGGGGCACAAGGCGTTGCATGTTGTAGATGCATCAATTATGCCAACTATTAGCACAAGAAACACCAATGCACCCACAATTATGATTGGCGAAAAGGCAGCGGATTTGATTAAAGCTACCAATCAGGTTTTAACGCAAGTGCCGTTAGCAACTGGCGTAGATGCAAAGCGGCTTGTCACCAGACATTGCTCTGCCTAAATTTATATGTTTTTAGCTGCGATCGCAATATATTTAATATCAAAGACTCGTTGACGGAGTTCAGAGGTGGATTCATCCAGTTCAAATACTCGTTAACGGAGTTCAGAGGTGGATTCATCCAGTTCAAATACTCGTTAACGGAGTTCAGAGGTGGATTCATCCAGTTCAAAGACTCGTTAACGGAGTTCAGAGGTGGATTCATCCAGTTCAAAGACTCGTTAACGGAGTTCAGAGGTAGATTCATCTAGTTCAAATACTCATTCACGAGTATCAAAGACTCATTTTAATTGAATCAAGAATTTGCCCTCAGCCTATAAGTCTCTTTATTAATTATGAATTTATCTCACGACCTTGGTCGCAACAATTGCACGAAGGTATCACTCACAGTATGATCTTTGGTATCGGCGGCGTATTGAACTAATTTTTCCTTCAGTTCTTTCGCTGCATCTAACGGGAGTAAGGTTGCTAGCAAAAAGTAGACACCACGAAAACGGGGGTCGTCCATGTGGTCAATGAGGCGGTTTTTAGCTTCCCCACTCTCGCCGAGAAAGTTCTGCACCAAAAAGAAATCCATAATCTTATCGTGGCGGAAGTACCATTCTCTCTTAGCTTCACCTTTTTCGTCTTGCCACTGACGGCTGACAACCATTTTATATTTATCGTCTTCCAATGACTGTAATACCTGGTAAAATTCATCCGCCTGTAACGCTTGCTTATCCTTCAGCCGCATTTGATAGACAGCGTCGGAGAATTTTTTCAGGGGAAATTCCTGATTCCATTCTTGCAAATATTCTGCTGCCATCAATTGATATTGATGTTGTTGCAAGTGAAACAAATCGGGGTATTCGCCTTGGGATAGCATCAGGGCTACTACAGTTAAATCCATTGGATTAGAGAGAACCTTCTCGATAGCGGTTAATTCTTGTGGTGATTGCTGATTACTGAGGGCTTTGGTTAAAAAACTAGCAGTGGCTTGCTCATAATTAGTACCTTGAACTTTGGCATTTTTGGGCAGTCGTGGCTGACGGGAAATCAGAAATTGCTGAATTTGTGGTTCCTCAAGGGGGAGCAATTTATATATTTTGGCTGTTGAGGGTGGTGTCCACTCAAGCGGCTGGGTGGTCATGATGATGTTACCCCGGAAATAGCTTTCGGCAAATTGGCAGATTTTTGCCCTGGTGTCGGCGGTAACTTCATTGAGTCCGTCAATGCAGATATCTAATGCACCACTGTAAATTAAATTCTTGAGAAAATCAGCATCTTGTGCTTGTCCGTGCAGCTTGGCTTGAATTGCCTCAATTACCCCTTTGTCACACTTGTGTGCAGGTAGATAAACCACAAGCCGCCCAGAAGTTTTTACCAAATAGCGCAGAAACATTGACTTACCCAAGCCAGAATCACCTTCCAAGATGACTTGTCCTTTGATGCTAGGTAGCACTTGAGTAATTGGTACGGGTTCGTCTACACCGGGAACTTTCACTTTAGAATTTGGGAAGTAAGCTTCGGGGTTAAAATTATCTAACCCGGCATCGGCTAGCAGGGAAGGCTTGAAGGGTTCAAATAACTTTTCGCGGAAAAAGGGAACCCAGGTGAGAATTAAGCCGACGTAGCCGACACCGAGAATACGCCTCACCCAAGGGTTCCAGAAGAAGATGGCTTGGACTTGGGGAAATTTGGGATAAGCAAAGATGAGGGCAAGCCAAAAGGCAGCATGAATCAAAATAGTAGTTCTGGCGTTGAACAACCACTGCCAAGTTTTGACGTTAACTATGACTGATTGCAGCGAATCAGCTTCGTTGTAGCCAGCGTTTTTGAGGTTGTTGTAGTGAGTTTCTAAAATCACAATATCTTGTCGTTGCCAATGGACTTTTCTGGCAACTACAGCAATTTTCTTTGCTAAATCTTCGCGTAACCGTGCTAAATCTCGACTCGGTTCCCAGGCTTGGGTAAATATTTTGAGAGTTTTATTACCGCGATCGTGGCTTAATGAAACAGGAATTGTTTTAGTGTCAGGAAAACCCAGCCATGTAAGCAGTGTTTTGACTTCATCAGTGCCACCACCCAGGAAATATGTCAAAAACCGCCACTGTTCAAATTCTGATTGACCTGCGTAATAGATGCTATCCAGAATTACAACAATATTATTCAGGTTGAGTTGTTCTATTTTTCCCAATGCCTCTGCTGCACTGGAACGAACATCTTTGTCAACGGTTTTATCCTTGAGGAAGTCGAGGATGTCTTTGACGTAGGGTTTGGCTGCCTCTCCGAGATTTCTTAATCTCGATGCTGCAATGGAACGAACATTTGAGTCAACGGTTTTATCCTTGAGGAAATCGAGGATGTCTTTAACGTAGGGTTTGGCTGCTTCCCCCAGATTTTCCAATGCCTCTGCTGCACCTCCACGAACATATTTGTCAGCGGTTTTATCCTTGAGGATGTCAGCGATGTCTTTGACGTAGGGTTTGGCTGCCTCCCCCAGATTTCCCAATGCCGATGCTGCACTGGAACGAACAGAGGGGTCAACGGATTTATCCTTGAGGAAGTCGAGGATGTCTTTGACGTAGGGTTTGGCTGCCTCCCCCAGATTTCCCAATGCCGATGCTGCACTGGAACGAACATATTTGTCAGCGGTTTTATCGTTGAGGATGTCTTTGACATAGGGTTTGGCTGCCTCCCCCAGATTTCCTAATGCCGATGCTGCACTGGAACGAACAGAGGGGTCAACGGTTTTATCCTTGAGGAAGTCGAGGATGTCTTTGACGTAGGGTTTGGCTGCCTCCCCCAGATTTCCCAATGCCACTGCTGCACTGGAACGAACAGAGGGGTCAACGGTTTTATTCTTGAGGATGTCAGCGATGTCTTTAACGTAGGGTTTGGCTGCCTCCCCCAGATTTCCCAATGCCGATGCTGCACTGGAACGAACAGAGGGGTCAACGGTTTTATCCTTGAGAATTTTGGCAGCTTTCTGAGCAATATCCTCTGGTTTCTGAACCACCGATTTGAAATTTTTTAGATCATATTCATTGAATTTTTCAAAAGCGAGTTTCTTTACTCCGTCATATCCATCATCAAAGGCAGCAACGATACCGTTAATCTGCCACGCTTCCGGTTTGGGCTTAGGCTGTTCTTTAGCACTCACCCAAGGCAGGGTGAGGAGGAGAGTCAACAGCAGAATAAAGGGAAAAAGGAAAAAGGGCGACGATCGCTTTTTAATTATGTGCAGATACATTTGTATAATTCGTAATTTTATTTAGATATAAAGATTCTTTCTGCCCTTTCTTTAGTAGGGAAAGAGAAGGGAGTTAGGTTTTTTACTAGTAAAACAGGAATCGCTACAGTTATCTTTTTACCGTCTGATAACTCAACCTAGCTAGAAATGGAATATTAATGTAATTATTACAGGAATTTAAAAAGATACGCCCAGAGTATAATAATGAGCTTGCTTGAGCGATGGTGCGTAGGCGTAGCCCGCACTTCGACAAGCTCAGTGACCATCGTAGACATCGCCCACTCAAACCACTACACGAGATAATAACAATACCTCGTTCAATTGTTAGCGATCGTCAATGTCCTTTGATAACCTCTGCAAACTCCTGTCCGAAAAACATCCTGCTACCTTTGCCAGTTGGGTTTTGGGTACACCGCAAACTTCCGTCAAAGTCCTCAAAACCGAATTGAGTATTGAACCGATTCGCGCTGATTATGTAACATTTTTACAGCTACAAGGACGCATTCTCCATCTGGAATTTCAAACCAAACTTGAATCTACGCCACCCCTACCCTTGCGGATGCTAGATTATTGGGTACGCTTGTATCGTTTGTATCGTCTACCAATAACGCAAGTTGTCGTATTATTACTTCCCCCTGCACCAGAAACAGTAATTGAAACTGTCTTTAGTGTCGAAACTACCCGTCATGAATATCGCGTGATTCGCTTATGGGAAGAAAATCCTGAACTATTCCTTAATGACCCAGCTTTGTTACCATTAGCACCACTGGCAGCAAGCACACAACCCCAAGCCTTGTTGCAACAAGTTGTGGTCAAAGTCAATCAACTTGAGCCAAAACAACGACCAGAAATTTCCGCGTATACCCAAATCTTAGCGGGGTTAAAATACAATCAAGACTTGATTCGACAATTATTTCGGGAGGGTATGATGCGCGAGTCAGTAATTTATCAAGAAATTCTTGCTGAAGGCGAACAACGCGGCGAACAACGCGGCGAACAACGTGGACGGGAAGAAGGACGAAAGGCAGAAGGGCAATTGCTGATTCTCCGTCTGCTTACTCGACGTGTGGGAGAATTACCCCAAGAGTTGCTAGACCGTATTGAAACTCTCTCTTTAGAACAATTAGAAAATCTCGGTGAAGCATTGTTGGATTTTCAGGCGATCGCGGATTTAGAAACCTGGTTTGGTACATTAGACATAGGAGTGAAAATGCCGTAGATACAATTTATGAATTATGCCTACCAAGGATTTCGGGCAACGCATAATTAATTTCACTCCTATGTCTATTAGATGAATTTTTCCATTTGAGCCAATGTCTGATGGCGCTAGGGGAAAAAATAGTTTCAAAAGAACGAAAGCGAGTTGAGCTTGTCAGATTGCCACATTAGAGTTCAATTAACTTGAAGCCCCAAGGTTTTAAAGCTGCTAAAGCTATTTCTTCATTTACACCTTCATAAGCCTCCCATTCCAAGGGGTGTTCTTTGGGATGTCCGTCGCCGACATTACCTGCAACTTTAATTATCGGACAGTTGGCGATGCGATCGCGCTCCAGCCCTTTTGGAACTACTAGTTCGATTTTGTGCCCGATAAACTTCGCTGTACTATCATTAGCTACAGATTCACGGATTAAACAAATATCACCAGCAGTCCCCCAAGTAGTTTGGTAAATGTGGAGGAATGATATATAAGTTGCTGGTTTAATGGATCTTTTTAGAACGTGCATTATTTGTAATCCTTACACTATGAGTCAAAAATCATAAATCATACAAGTATTTTCTATCACGTTCGTAGGGAAGAATGTTCTTTACTCACATTTTGCACCAAGCCCAGGCGATTAAAAACCGCCTGGTGGAAGATGTAATGCTCAAAAGACGATAATTGCCCACATACTAACTCCCAAAGCGATCGCTGCGAGGTGTTGCCAAAGCAGCGATAGCCTCGCTAACCCCTTTGGTGTACCCATTGATTGCTTGGCAATTTTTTGCGTTAAAAAAATAGTCAGTAACACGGAGAAGATTATCGTTGTACCTTGCAAAAAGGCAATCACAGCCGGGTGAGCAACCAAGATTGGCAATTGTTCCCCACTCAAGCCAAGAGTAGCAAAGGTAACAGGTAAAATCTGCCCGCCTTCGCCTAAGCCCAAACGTAGATAGTGAGCCAAGTTTCCCCCCAACACTAATGGTAGGTAGCCATAGGCGAGTTCTACAAACGATCTAGGCTTATGGTTAAAATTGAACACTTGGATCAAGCCATAAGCCCCCAAGGTAAGAGCCACTGGAATAATTAACACTAGCAGCGATAATCCCAAGTGCTGCCAAAACTCAGTTAAATCCAGTTGCAGCCCCAACCAAGATTGCAACTCTGGTAAGCGGTGTAGATATATACCACCCAACAGCAAAAACAATAATGCTACTTCATAGCTGCGGGGTACATGAGTTGTCCACAGTTCAATACCAGGGGGACGCAAGTTGAATTCAACGGAACGATGGGGACAGGCTTTCAGGCAAGTCATGCACAGTACGCAATCTCGGTTATCTTCTAACTGGGCTGGGTGTGAGTATAAAGGACATCCATTAGTTTCCAGCCCTTCGCCTTTTTGCGCCCCACCTTTATAACACTGATACGTGGTGCAACTGGCAGAACATATCCCTTGCTGTGCCCGGAGTTCCGTCATTGAGAGTTTGGCAAATAAACCATTCATCCCGCCGATAGGACAGAGATATCGACACCAAAACCGCCGCTCAAAAAGAGCCGAGAAAATCATCGCCCCAGCAGTAATTAATAGCAGCAAACAAGCGCTGAGGTAAGCAGTATTTTCTAAATGCCAAAGTTCTTCCCATAAGAAAATTAGGGTAAATAACCCAAACATGAACCATCCGCCCCATTTCTCAGCTTGTTCTCTCGGCCAGCGCTTGAGTTTTCGAGGCCACAGCCATAAAGAGAGCTTTTGGGTAATTTCCCCGTAAATCATGAAGGGACAAACAGAACACCAGACACGACCCAAAAAGGGAAAGAGAAATAAGAAGAAAGGCCACCACCAAGCCCAAAATAGATTTAAGACGAAATTGCGATCGCGGGTTTGTGGTCCAATAAATAATACTGCAACAATAATTGCAAAAGCCGTTGCAGTAAAACCATAATTAATGCGATCGGGCCACCAGTCACTACGTAAAAACCGCCTTAAAGAAGGATAGGCATTTAACAGATTTACCCGAAATCGTTTTTTCTTAGTTTCGGCTGGCCAGAAAATTTCTTCTGTTAATTCATTCGCACCCTCAGCTTGGACGATCGCTCTTTCTACCAGATTTTTCAATTCTCTGAGGTTGCCAGGAAAATCATAAGACTGGAGGCGACGCAAAGCTTCTGGGGTAATGTGCGGTTTAGAAATGCCTCTAGAGCGAGTGTAAAGATTGGTATAATACTCAACTTGTGTCTGAATATCAGCTTTCCGCACCCGTAGCGGTGGTACTTTAATAATGTGACCAATACAGCGTTCAACTGTCGGCTGAGTTTTTTCTGAAACAATGAGAATTCTGGCTTTACTGGGATGAGGTTGGGCGGCTGAATCTTCAGAACGACTGACGGGGGTATATGTACCAGTTTTGAGCAACTCCGTCACGGCAGGTAATAATTCTTCGGGCAATTCTTGGATGTTGTTGAGAACTAAAGTGCCTTCCCCCAACCATTCCAACAGTCCTGGTTTGCCGCCAGCGCGACCAAATAAATCTGCACCGCTAGTTTGGAGAATACCACAATTTACTTTAATAATTGGTTCTCGCCGTTTGGGAGAACCAAAGTGGATGAGGGCTGCTATATTGTCTTTTTCTAACCCTGGTTCTCCGAAAATATCCACTGATTTGCGGTCAGCAGCCGCTTCTCGAATTTGCTCCCGCAGCCGCACAGCATAGCGACTTGTACCGACAATTCCGCGTTGCGCTTTGGTGACTAAATATGGGCGCAAGGCAATAGAACGTTCTTGTTCATAACCAAGTGCAGATGTTACCTGAGCTAATTCTTGAGCCAATTGACGGGAAAATGCCTGAGCAATTTCGGGGTATTGGGTGACTAATTCTCGAAATTTAGCAGCAGGTACAACCCAGAAGTGACATTCTGTTACCGTAGTAATTGTGAATGCAGTTAATTCTTCCAACAGCAATTCTTTGAGTTCAATCACTGAACCGGGGAGAAATCCACAAGCTAAAGCTGGGTTGCTTTGATTGGTGGTATTGCTTTCGAGTTGACCGTCTACAAGAATATAAAGGGCTTCTGGAGAATTGCCTTCACTAACTAAGTTAGTTTCAGCGGGCACAACTTGTTCTTCAATTACTTGAGCGATCGCATTTAACACTTCCGGTGAGAGAATTCCTAAAGACGTGCGTTCTTTTAACCATATAACCGTTTCTGGAGATGTCATATTTAGTTCTCCCTGTAGGCTGCTGTATAACAAGAATTATCCCTGAAAGGGTATGTCAAAATATCTATATAGCAATCCTAAATGAGATTGTGAAAATTTTTGTTATGGTCGTCCTTGGTCATTTGTCAAGAGTCACTTGTACTGAGCGTTCGCGTAGCGTCTCGTAGAGAAGCCGAAGTATTTGTGACTTCAACGGACAAATGACTTTTGACAAAGGACAACCCTCTCCTGAAGGAGATGCTGCGCGAACACTAGTTATTAATGTGCAATTTTAATGCGTAACAGCTTATCTCTTGACCTGCAATGGCATTGCATCGACTGACAATGGCATTGCATCGACTGACAATGGCATTGTATCAACCGACAATGGCATTGCATCGACCGACAATGGCATTGTATCGACTGACAATGGCATTGTATCGACTGACAATGGCATTGTATCGACTGACAATGGCATTGTATCGACTGACAATGGCATTGCATCGATTGCGTTTCCTAGCTATTTGTATTTCTAGTGAACGATAATATTCCTTGCCCAAGCAGACTCTATTTAAGTCCACTAAACAACGAATGGGCAAACAAAGCGGCTTGAGTGCGATCGCGTAAACTCAAGCGACTGAGAATATTAGTAACATAATTCTTAACAGTATTTTCTGAAAGAAACAGCGATTCGGCAATTTCACGGTTATTGGCTCCACAAGCAATTAACCGCAATACATCTAATTCTCTGGCTGTGAGTTGCGCTAATTCTGGAGGAGTTTGCACAGACGGGACAGGTGCGGTAATCGGCGTGAGTGCTTTCTCAAACAATCCCGGACCGAGTAGGGTTTGTCCCTTGTAGACGGATCGAATTGCCAACATTAATTCATCTGGTTCGGTGTCCTTGAGCAAATAGCCCTTTGCACCCAGCCGCATCGCCTGGAAAACATACTCATCATCATCGAAGGTGGTGAGGACAAGAACCTTAATGTCAGGATATTCTTGAGCGATCGCTTTTGTGGTGGCAACTCCATCCATCACAGGCATCCGAATATCCATTAGCACAATATCGGGTTTCAGTGCGGCAATCAGTTCAAGTGCCCGTTGCCCATTCTCCGCCTCACCGATTACCTGCATCTCTGCATTCGACTCAAGCATACTCTTAAGTCCTTGGCGAATAAGATGCTGATCGTCAACTAATAAAATCCGAATCATAAGCTAGCTTTGATAGTGGCAAAGAAACAGAAATACAACAACCTGTTCCTAGTTGACTGTGGAGATTCAACTGGCCGCCCAGTGCAACCGATCGTTCTCGCATCCCTTGTAGTCCAAAGCCGGTTGTATTTTGAGTGGGGTTAAACCCTTTTCCATTATCTTCGATTGACAGATGAATCATCCCAGCGTGAGCCAGAAGTTTAACGGTGACACTTGTCGCCTGAGCATGTTTGCAAATATTTGTCAGCGATTCTTGCACAATGCGGTAAAGGGCTGTGTTTACTTCTGTTGGTAAAGTGTAGGAGAGATCAATTTTACAGGATGGTTCAATACCTGTGGTTTGCTGAAAATCTATCAACAGCTTTTCAATGGATGATTTGAGAGATTGCCCTTGCAAAGGATTTGAACGCAAAACTGAAAGCGATCGCCGAATTTCTAGCAGCGCCTCAGCCCCCAGTTCTTTTGCCTGTTTGAGAAATGTCAATGCTTTGTCATTATTTGATTGCCAAAACAACAGAGTATTATTAATCTGAATGGTTTGGGCGGCGAGAGTGTGTCCCAACCCATCATGAATTTCGCGGGCAATTCGGTTGCGTTCTTGCAAGGTTGCCTGATCTTCAATCCTTAGCGCATACTGGCACAGTTGTTGATTGGTGATCTCTAATTGCTGATGGGCAATTTCTAATTGCTCTCGACTTTGGCGCTCTGCAAGCAGGGCATTAATTAACAATAAAGCGAATATTAAGGTTAAGCTAAACAATAATATATTACTTAATCGCCAATCCCAGGACATGAGGATCAGCTTATCTGGCAGAAAATTCTCAGGTACAATCGGTCTTGATAAAAGCAGTGTTCCATAAGCAAGCAGAGATAAAATCAAGACAGCCAACTGTCCCGATCGCTTAAATATGAGACAACTCCGCATCACCAGTACCAGACACAGCAGGAAAACAGAGCGAGTCGATAAAGTATGTTGAGTTGCTGGCAGCAAAATTAAACCGAATTCCAGGGCTGTATAAATTAATTTTCTTTCCAACTTCACCATTGGTAGTCTCAAACCCATCAAGCTGAAGGTGGCGATCGCCAGAACTCCTAGCGGCAAAGACCAGGACAACTGAAACGGCAGCAGAACTTCCATGAACACTGCCGTGGCTAATAACAGCCACTCTAGGTAAAGCAACAAACGGAAAGATGGGTAGGTCAAGCTAACCATAGAACTCTTCCAACTCAATGGTCTTTGTAACAAAACCATAGGTATTTTCACTATTTTAGAGGGAAATAGGTACAGAAGGCAGGAAGCTGAGAGATCGGTGCTGTTTAGATAAAACTCTCCTTTCTATATAACGAATCTGTCTCTAGTATTGATAGAGCCGTTCCGACTAATTAATTATTTCTAAATTAGGAAAAAAGTCACAATAACTTGAGTACTTTTTTACTGGTCAGGTTAGGAATTCTAGCTCATGTGCAAACTCATTCCAACTTCTAAGATTAGCTGGTGTGAGTAAAGCAGCAACTTTTTTAACATCTTCTCACCGAAATTGAGTCAAAACAGTTCTATTACACACAAAAAAACAAGAGAAATAAATGATTCAAAAACAGATAATTTTACCAACCCTGCTATTTGCAACTATTCTAATTGCAGGAATAACAGGTTGCACCAGTTCTAAATCTCCAGATGTGTCTCAAGGAAATGATTCTGGCACAAAGGTATCTGATACTTCTACGACAAACTCTCCAGCATCGAATACGCCAGAACGCACTCGAAAGCGCGAAGAAATTCGCAAGCAAGTTGAGGCAGTTCTGACCCCTGATCAGGTAAAGGAATTGTCAACGAAATTACAAAAAGGCGAAAAAATGCGTAAAGCAGTGTTGAGCCTAAATCTTACTGCTGAACAAAAGACTAAAATTCAGGATATTTTTAAGACTGCCTATCCCCACCGCAAAGGAAAATCTCAAGATAATTCCTAGTAGTTTTATCAAAATAGAATTCAGAATTCAGGAGTCAGAATTCAGAAGTAAAATAAGCTTTATACTTGCCTCTAAGACTTAAGTTGTGTACTGAAATCTGCTCTAATTCAAAAGCAATTATCTGCGACTGGGGGTATTCAACCCTTCATTGATTGAATTCTGTATTCTTCTTCAATAATTTAAGTATGTTTAAACAAAAATTTCTCGTCAAGATAGAACTGGCTGTTATAGCTGCAATCATTGTAGGAACTAGTCTCTACACTTCCAAAGCTCTAGGTAAACCACAACCTAGCTCTCAAAAACTGGTGGATGAGGTGTGGCAAATTCTAGATAAGAATTATGTTGATGTCAGCTTTAACCATCAAGATTGGCAAGCAATTCGACAGCAGTATCTTAGCCGTTCTTATAGTTCCAAGAAACAGGCTTATGGAGCGATTGAAGAAATGGTGGCGAAATTAGGCGATCGCTACACCGAGTTTTTTGACCCACAAGAATTTAAAGCCCTAAATAACGATATTTCTGGCAATCTCAGTGGTGTAGGGCTGGAACTGGCAGAGAATGAAAAAACTAAAGCCTTAACCGTTGTCGCCCCAATTCAAGGAACCCCTGCTTTTAAAGCGGGTATTTTGCCGGACGATGTAATTGTCCAAATTAACGGTCAAAAGACTCAGGGGATGAAAATTGAGGATGCGGTGAAGCGGATTCTCGGCCCGGTGGGAACCAAGGTAGTACTTATGATTCAACGGGGTAGCCAATCGCAAACTTTCAAACTTACCCGCGCCAATATTGCTATCCATCCTGTAACTTACAACACGCAAACAACTTCAGCGGGCAAGATTGGTTACATTCGTTTGCCAGAGTTTACGCAAACTGCCCCCGCCCAGATGCATCAGGCAATTCAAGCATTAGAAAAACAACAGGTGCAGGGCTACGTTTTAGATTTGCGTTCCGATCCAGGTGGACTGCTGGATGCAAGTTTGCAAATTGCCAGTATGTGGTTGAAGCAAGGGGCGATCGTGTCTTTGGTAAATCGAGATCAAGTTAAAGAAAGTTACAATGCGTCGGGACATCCTCTCACCGACAAACCCTTAGTGATACTGGTTGATAAGGGATCTGCTAGCGCTAGCGAAATTCTGTCGGGAGCGCTGCAAGATGACAATCGTGCCACCTTAGTAGGGACTCGCACCTTCGGTAAAGGTTTAGTTCAAGCTGTAGAGCCACTAGAGGATGGTTCGGGGCTGAAACTAACGATCGCTAAATACTATACACCAAAAGGTCGAGATATCAATCATGTTGGCATTGCCCCAGATATTAACGTGGCATTAACCGAGGCACAACAGAAAGCCTTAGTGCAAAACCAAACTTTGGGGACATTAGCCGATCCTCAGTATGCTAGCGCCATTGCTGATCTGAGCAAATTGATTCAGTCTGGGGCCAATCATGTGAGTTTGCAACGTGGGGAATAAGTACTGTCATCAACAAGTCAGGAACTGTAGTTTTCTATCATGTCAACCCGCAAAGCCCAACGACTTCAAATTTGTGAACCAGTCCCAGGTTTACAAATCCTGGTTAAACTTAGTAACACTCCTTTAGTGCGGACAATTATAGCTATTATTACCCACCATCAGCTAGCGATCGTTGGGTTTGTATTTGTTGCCACCTTGGTTTTTGCTATGCGGGAAAACGCCCCTTGGCTGACAGTACCTAAACAGGTAGCGATTGAATTCTTTTCTGCTGTATCCCAGTCTTTAGCTGCTTTATTGGGGGTATTAATTGTTTTCCTCACCTTTACTAGTCAGTTGATCGCTCAAAGGAGATATGAGGACTACTATACACTTCAGATTCAGATTGACCAACTGATTCGTCTAACTCAGTCTCTTCCCCCCGAACTCAGTAATTTTGATGAAACTCTGATCGCACTGATTAATTATTTAGTTCCCTTGCATTTAAAGGATTTCCCAATCTGGTCAACTAGCTCCCAGGTGCTTCCTTGGGAAAAGCTTTTAGATAATTTCAAGAATGAACACGAATTGATGCAAGTACAGCAAAAATGCTCCTTAGCCACCCATCTGCACCAACAACAAATTTTACTTGTCATCAATAACATGGAAGAAATTCTGGAGAGATTTTCCCGGCTTTACAATCGCATTTTAGAGATGAGCCGTTTCATTCTTGCAATTGTCAAGTTGTCATTTCTTCTAGGAGTTTCTCTTGTATTTTTGCTGTTATTTGGCATTATCGATTTGCAAAGGAAATTTCCCGATCTCAGCCTACCTGTAATTGTTTCTTTAGCAATTTGGGTATTGATTGCTCTTTTGGAACTAGTACTTGATACTTGGTTTTTTTATAAAAATATCTATGGCTCTTCGAGTCACTATCTACGCTTTTTCCCGAATCAAAAATACCTTAATTAATAGACAGAGGCTAACTCAACATGAGTAACTTAACATCATTTACAGTTACTAAAGCTATTAACACAATTAAAGCTCCAACTGATACAGTACGTGCTTATCTTCAAGAAATTGGGCGGATACCTCTGTTAACCCAGGAGCAAGAAGTTTTTTTTGCCCAACAAGTTCAGCAGATGATGAAAATACTTGCTGAATCCGAAAAACTGACTGTTGAATTAAAGCGGACACCCACACTGTCAGAATGGGCTAACCAGATGCAGTTAAGCGAACAAGAACTACTTCAACAGCTAAATCAAGGGAAAAAAGCCAAGCAGAAAATGATGGCGTCTAATCTCCGGCTTGTGGTGTCAATTGCCAAGCAATATCAGAGACGGAACTTAGAACTGATGGACTTAATTCAAGAAGGTACTTTGGGTCTGGAGAGAGGGATTGAGAAATTCAATCCGGCTCTAGGATATAGATTTTCAACCTACGTTTACTGGTGGATTCGTCAAGGAATTACCAGAGCGATCGCTCAACAAGGACGCGCAATTCGATTACCTATTCATATCAATGAAAAGTTAAATAAAATTAAGCGGGTTCAGCGAGAGTTATCTCAAAAACTGGGTCGTGTTCCTAGTACTACAGAAATTGCTCATGCACTTTCTTTGGAGCCTAGTCAGATTCGGGAATATCTAACTTTGGCTCGTCAAACTATCTCTCTCGACCTTCGAGTTGGCTCAGACAGAGATGTAAAGTTAGAAGATTTAATTGAAGATTACAGATATTCAGAAAATGGCTATACTACTGAGCAATTTCTCAATCAAGAACTTAAAGACTTATTGTCAATTTTGTCTAAACAACAGCAAGAAATCTTAAACTTACACTTTGGCTTAACAGATGGAAATGGACTTTCTCTAGAGCAAATTGGTCAGCGCATGGGTATTAGTCGGGAACGAGTCAGACAGATAGAAAAACAAGCTCTCCAACTTCTATATCGGCAGCTAAGAAGTAATAAGTAAACACAGGTAAAAAGCAAAGTAATTAATTAATATTATAAAATATTTCATATATAATTACTTAAAAAGTGTTATGTTTTTGATTTAAAATCGACGAAATCATCATTTGACAAAGCACATCGAGCAAACTGGAAAAAACTAATTATTCAGATGTACCTTTTCAAATGAAATTAGTATCAGTTAGAGTTGAGGTGTAAAGGGTTTCACAGCTTTTAATTAACTAAAATGCATTGGGGGTTCTGATGAACCATGATATTTCTAACGATTTGACTGAGAATAGTATAAAACCAGAGCTACAGCGATCGCCAAAAAAGAAAAAGATTCGTTTGGTAATTTTGGGGGTGATATTGCTGGCTGGGCTAGGTTTTTTGGGTATTTATACAGGTGCAGCCAAATCAGACAAAGCTGAAAAATCTGGGCGTAATAAACAGCAAGTCACACCTGTAACTGTGGCAATGGTGACACAAAAAACGGTTCCGATCCAATTGCAGGCGATCGGTAATGTGCAATCGGGGTCTACAGTATCGATTACGCCCGAAGCTAGTGGACGGATCATTGGAGTTTATTTTAAGAAAGGTCAAGATGTGAAAAAGGGACAACTTTTATTCACCTTGGATGACCGATCGCAAGCTGCTGCAATCCAGCAAGCCCAAGGAATTGTAGTCAAAGACCAAGCGCAAGTACAACAAGCTAGAGCTACATTAGCTAGAGACTTGGGTCAGGTAGACCAAGCTAGAGCGACCTTAGTCAAAGACCAAGCGTTGGTGCGACAAGCCCAGGCGACTTTGGCCAAGGATCAAGCCCAAGCACAATTTGCTCAAGGACAAAGCGATCGCTATAGTGCGTTGTACAAGAAAGGCGCGATTAGTTTAGATCAAGCACAGCAATACATTTCCAACAGCAAATCGGCGACAGCAACACTACAAGCAGATCGAGAAGCGATCGCTAATGCTGAGGCTGTTTTGAAAAGCGATCGAGTGGCGCTGACTAATGCTGGAGCAGTTGTCAAGGGCGATCAAGCTGCGATCGCGAATGCTCAGGCTGTTGTCGTTTCAGACCAAGGAGCATTAGACAATGCCAAAGTGCAATTGTCTTACGCCAAAATTTATGCCCCAATTGATGGTCGCGCGGGGAATGTTTCGGTGACTCAGGGGAATGTGGTGCAAGCCAACAGCAGTGCTTCGCTGACTCAGGGGAACGCCCTGCAAAGCAACAGTACGTCTGGTACGACTAGCAGCACAACTGCACTTGTTACCATCACCCAAATTCGTCCGATTGAAGTTGCTTTTTCCATTCCCGAAACAAATCTGCCCCAGGTGCAAAAGTATATGCACAATGGCAGGCTGAAGGTAGATGTCACATTCCCCAATAGTCAAGGTCATCCGACACCAGGTGTTTTGATATCTGTCAATAATACGGTTGATAACACTACGGGAACAATTCAACTGATTGGTCAATTTGACAACGCTCAGGGAGATTTGTTTCCCGGTCAATTTGTGAATGCAACGCTGACGTTGACCGAACAACCGAATGCAACGGTTGTTCCCTCCCAAGCCGTGCAGAATGGCCCAGATGGACAGTTTGTCTTTGTAGTTAAGCCAGACATGACAGTACAAAACGTCCCAGTTACAGTTAGCAGCACCATTCAGGGGCTAGATGTAATTCAGAAAGGGCTGCAACCAGGCGATAAAATTGTTACCGATGGTCAAGCGAATCTCGTTTCGGGTAGCAAAATCCGCATCAAAACCGGACGCAATGACTCAAATGCAGGTGAAAATTCCTCGAAATCAAGAAGAAATCATGCCCCCAAGTCAGGCGGAGGTGAATCATGAACCTTTCAGAACCATTTATCCGCCGCCCAATCATGACAACTTTGGTGATGGCAGCGATTTTGATTTTCGGTTTCATGAGTTATCGCTTGCTGCCAATCAGTGATTTACCAAGTGTGGATTATCCCACAATTCAGGTAAGTGCCGCCCGACCGGGAGCCAGCCCCGAAACAATGGCCGCATCGGTTGCGCGTCCTTTAGAAAAGCAATTTTCCAGCATTGCTGGACTTGATTCGCTTAATTCAACTAGCACTCTGGGACAGACTCAAATTACCCTGCAATTTAACCTGAGTCGGAATATTGATGACGCGGCGCAGGATGTGCAAGCCGCGATATCAGGAGCATCGGGGCAAATTGCGACGGATTTACCCAATCCTCCCACCTACAGTAAAGTTAACCCCGCAGATCAACCGATTCTCTACCTTTACCTGGACTCTCCCACTTTGCCACTTTCCCAGGTAGATAATTATGCCGAGACTTATCTGGCGCAAAAGCTATCTACAATCAATGGGGTGGCACAGGTAGCCGTCTATGGTTCCCAAAAGTATGCGGCTCGAATTCAACTCGATCCGCAGCAATTGGCAACGCGGCAAATTGGGCTAGATCAGGTAGCAACGGCGATTCAACAGGGTAACGTCAATTTACCCACCGGCAGTCTTTCGGGAAATCACAAGAATTTTACAGTCCAAACCAACGGGCAACTTGAGGATGCGGCTGCTTATCGCCAGTTGATAGTGTCTTATAAAGATGGAATGCCCATCTATCTCAATCAACTGGGTAGAATTATTGACAGTGTAGAAAATAACAAAGTAGCAAGCTGGTACAACAATACCCGCGCGATTATTCTCACCATTCAAAGACAGCCCGGAACCAATACGGTACAAGTCGTAGACACGATTAAGAAATTACTCCCAAGTTTGCACGAACAGATTCCGGCATCCGTGGAAATTGGGATTCTCTATGATGCGTCTCAGTCAATTCGAGATTCAGTAGATGATGTTAGATTCACGTTGATTCTGACGATCGCTCTAGTTATCTTAGTAATTTTCCTCTTTTTGCGGAACCTCTCAGCGACGGTGATTCCTAGTTTGGCGTTACCTGTTTCGCTGATTGGCACTTTTGCAGTCATGTATTTGCTGCACTACTCGCTAGATAACCTGTCACTGATGGCGTTGACCCTTTCGGTGGGCTTCGTCGTGGATGATGCGATCGTCATGCTAGAAAATATCGTCCGTCACATGGAAATGGGGGAACGTCCCTTAGAAGCGGCGTTAAATGGGTCGAGAGAAATTGGTTTCACAATTTTATCGATGACGCTTTCTTTGGTTGCAGTCTTCATCCCCATGTTGTTCATGAGTGAAGTGCTGGGACGATTATTTCATGAATTTGCTGTAACGATCGCAGTTGCAATTCTCGTATCTGGTTTTGTGTCTTTGAGCCTGACTCCGATGTTGTGCAGCCGTTTTCTGCGTCCTGTAGACCATGCTAATCAAAGTCGGTTATATCAAGCTTCCGAATATGTATTTGATCGCTTCCTCGGTATGTACGATTGGAGTCTCAAAAAAGTCTTAAAGTATCACTTTACGACGATGATTTTATCTGTCGTCCTCTTGGCGGTGACAGTTGGGTTGTTGGTGGTGGTTCCCAAAGGCTTTATTCCTAGCGAAGATACCGGACAAATTACAGGCATTACCCAAGCAGCCCAGGATGCATCCTTTGATAATCTTGTCCAGCATCAGCAGACAGTTGTTAACCTGATCCGCCAAGACCCAAATGTAGATGCAGTCAACTCCAATATCGGGGCGGGAGCGAGTGCTAGTGGCAGTGGGGCAGCAGTTGCAGCCAATTCCGGGAGTTTGTTTATTCGGTTAAAACCGCGATCGCAGCGCCAGCTTGGTGCTGACGAAATCGTGCAAAATTTGCGAACTAAACTCGCCACTGTTCCAGGCATCCAAGTATTCTTACAAAATCCCCCAGCGATTCCCATTGGCGCTCAACAAAGCACAGGACTTTATCAAGTTGCACTTCAGAGTTCTGATGTCAAACCCTTACAGGAATATGTTCCCCAACTTGTTCTTAAGATGAAGGAAATGACAGAACTCCAGGATGTCAACAGCGATTTACAATTTGCTTCCCAGATTCAAATTGACATTGACCGCGATAAAGCCTCAACTTATGGGATTACCGCCGAGCAAATCGAGAATACCCTGAGAAATGCCTACGGTTCCTATCAAGTGTCAACCATCTATGCAGCAACCAATGAGTATCAGGTGATTTTGGAATTAGCACCCCAGTTTCAGCAAGATATCAACGCTCTGTTGACTTTATACATTAACTCCAGCACAGGAGTAGCGGTTCCCCTGAATACATTCGCAAAATTATCTCAGGGAGTCAGCCCGTTAATGGTCAATCATAACGGTCGGATGAACGCCGCCACAATTTCTTTTAACCTCGCTCCCGGTGTTTCCTTGGGAAATGCTAACCAAGAGCTTGAAAAACTGATCGATCAGGTGATTCCTGCCAGCATTACTACCAGCTTTCAGGGCGCAAGCCAGGTATTTCAAAGTTCACTGCCGAGTTTGGGTTTATTATTAGCGATCGCCATCTTAGTGATTTATCTGATTTTGGGCGTTCTCTATGAGGATTTCATTCACCCAATTACGATTCTTTCCGGTTTGCCTTCAGCAGGTTTTGGGGCATTGTTAACGCTGATATTATTCCATGTCGAACTGAATGTTTATTCCTTCATCGGCATAATTCTCTTAGTGGGCATTGTCAAGAAAAACGGGATCATGATGGTGGACTTTGCAATCATTGCCCAGCGAGAAGAATTGAAAAAACCTTCTGAAGCAATTTATCAAGCCTGCTTGGTGCGCTTCCGCCCAATTATGATGACGACGATGGCAGCATTAATGGGAACCTTACCGATAGCGATCGGATTTGGCGCTGGTTCGGAATCCCGCCGTCCTTTAGGTATTGCAGTTGTAGGCGGGCTGGTGTTTTCTCAGATATTGACTTTGTATTTAACACCCGTGTTCTATATCTACATGGAATCATGGCGGAAAAAGCTCAGTCAAGTTAAATTCCGTCGGGTATTTTCATTTTCAGATGAGCGATCGTGATGTTTAATAAGTAACACCATCACATCTACTCGACTGAAAATTTCAATGGCGATATTGTGCGAGGACTATTTCTGTGTCAACCGAATCTTGACTTACTTCGCATTCAGGATGTTGGTTTGCAGGAAGTAGCAATCTTAAATTGGGCAGCAGCGAGCGATCGCATAATCCTCACTCATGACTGTGCAACGATGCCAGATTTCGCTTACGAGCGATTGTTAATTTGCCCTCATGAAATATAAACGCAAAACAATACAGACTGAGCAATTTTATTGCACATAATAACCACATTTCTGGGATAACAAAACCCATGAACCTTTCAGAACTCTTCATCCGTCGTCCAGTCATGACCACCTTGGTGATGATGGGTATCCTCATCTTCGGTCTGATGAGTTATGTACTATTACCCATCAGTGCGTTGCCCAACGTTGAATATCCTTTTATTTCTGTCTCTGCTAGTCTCCCTGGTGCCACCCCGGAAACAATGGCATCTTCAGTCGCCGCACCCCTAGAAAGACAGTTTACCGAAATTGCCGGACTAAATTCATTCAATTCTACCAGTTCAACTGGCAGCACTAACATCTCCCTACAATTTGACTTTAGCCGCAGAGTGGAAGATGCCGCAAAAGATGTGCAGGCAGCCATTTCAGCAGCAGCAGGACAACTGCCCGCCGGAATGCCTCACCCACCTACCTACCGCAAAGTTAACCCGTCTGTCTCACCGATTCTCTTCCTCTATATGTATTCTGAGACACAGCCAATCTCTACAGTAGATGAATACGCGGAGGTAACAGTTGGTCAGCCAATCTCGATGATTGATGGTGTTGCTCAGGTACAGGTCTTTGGTCAACAGCAATATGCAGTCCGCGTTCAGGTTGACCCGCGAGAGTTGGCATCTCGGGGAATTGGTCTAAATCAGGTGAAAACTGCCATTCAACAAGGAAATGTCAACTTACCAATAGGTAGTCTGTCTGGCACTTACAAAAGTTATACGATTCAGGCGAACGGTCAACTCACCGATGCTGCCAGCTATCGCCAGTTGATTGTAACTTACAAAAATGGTGCGCCAGTGCGCCTCCAGGATTTGGGGCAGGTGATTGACAGTGAACAAAACGTTAAAGTCTCGAATTTGTATAGCGATCGCCAGGTGACAAACCGCCATTCCGTTGTTCTCGCTGTACAGCCGCAGCCGGGAGCTAATACTGTAAATATTGTTGATGCCATCAATAAACTTTTACCTACACTCCGTGAACAAGTTCCCAAATCCATAAAGATGGGGATTATGTATGATCGCTCCCAAACAATCCGAGCTTCTGTCAATGATGTGAAATTTACCTTAGTTCTCTCGGTTTGTCTAGTTGTCTTGGTGATTTTCTTATTCTTGCGTGACATCACTGCTACCCTAATTCCCAGTTTGGCGCTACCTGTAGCGATCATTGGCACTTTTGCTGTCATGTATCTGTCGGGTTATTCCCTAGACAACCTTTCACTCATGGCGTTGACCCTCTCCGTGGGGTTTGTCGTGGATGATGCGATCGTGGTGTTAGAAAATATCGTCCGTTATCGGGAAATGGGCGAATCTCCGCTAAACGCGGCATTGAAGGGATCAAAAGAAATCAGCTTTACAATTTTGTCAATGACCCTCTCCCTAGTAGCGGTGTTCATCCCGATCATGTTTATGAGTGGAATAATCGGTAAATTATTTCATGAATTTGCCGTAACGATCGCTGTGGCAATTTTGGTTTCGGGTTTTGTTTCCCTCAGTCTCACTCCCATGTTGTGCAGTCGCTTTCTGGGTTCACATCAGCAAAGACCAAATCTGCTGTATCGAGTCTCAGAACGAGCATTTGATTTACTACTGCGGGGATATGATTTGACGCTCAAACCTGTCTTAAAATACCGCCTGATGACACTCATTGGTTCTGGCATTCTGCTGGTAATGACCGTCTATTTGTTCGTCATCGTTCCCAAAGGATTTATTCCAACCGAAGACACCGGACAACTAATGGGGAACACGAAAGCCGCGCAAGATATTTCTTTTGATGATATGCTGCGTCACCAGCAAACGGTTGTTGACATTATTCGTAAAGATCCCAACATTGAAGCAGTTGACTCAATTGTGGGTGCAAGTGGCCCGAACGGTTCAGTCAACGGTGGGCGAATTACGATTCGGCTCAAACCACGTTCTCAACGTAAACTGAGTGCTGACGAAATCATTCAAGAACTAACTCCCAAGTTGAGACGTACAACTGGGATTAAGACATTTCTCCGCTCTCCGTCAGCCATTCCCATCGGCGGTCAACAAACCAATTCTACTTATCAGTTCACGTTACAGAGCTTGAATTTGCAAGACTTGCGCCAATACGTTCCTAAACTTGTAGATAAAGTCAAAACCCTACCAGGACTCAGGGACGTTGACAGCGATTTACAACTTAGCACTCCCCAAATCCAAGTCCAAGTTGACCATAACAAAGCCGCAACCCTTGGGATTAGCGCCCAACAAGTTGAACAAACCCTTAGTGCTGCCTATGGTTCTAGCCAGGTTTCCACTATTTATACCCCAAATGACCAATTCTATGTAATCTTAGAAGTTAAACCGGAATTTCAGCGAGATATCACCGCCCTATCGATGCTCTATGTGCAATCGAGTACTGGGAAACTTGTTCCTTTGAATGCGATCGCTAATATCACTCAAAATGTCGGCCCTCTCACTGTCACTCACGTTGCTCAACTCCCCTCTGCAACTATCTCTTTTGACACCCTTCCAGGAACGTCTCTAAGTCAAGCTACTGATACCATCAAGCAAGCAGCCAGTGAGGTGCTACCCTCAACAATTACCACCAGCTTTCAGGGTTCAGCCCAAACCTTTCAACAGTCCTTCAATGATTTAGGCGTACTGTTGTTGGTGTCTATTTTAGTCATCTATCTGATTCTCGGTATCCTCTATGAGGATTTCATTCACCCAATCACCATTCTTTCCGGTCTACCTTCGGCGGGTTTTGGCGCATTACTGACGCTGCTGATTTTCCAGGTTGATTTAAATCTTTACTCTTTTATCGGCATTATCCTGCTAGTGGGTATCGTCAAGAAAAACGGCATTATGCTGGTGGATTTTGCCATTGAAGCCCAGCGAAAGGAAGGTAAAAATTCTTTTGATGCCATCTATACCGCTTGCTTGATTCGCTTCCGCCCGATTATGATGACGACGATGGCAGCTTTAATTGGCACGCTCCCCATTGCTTTGGGGACAGGAGTAGGTTCTGAAGCGCGTCGTCCTTTGGGGATTGCGATCGTTGGTGGATTGGTATTCTCTCAGATATTGACTCTCTATCTGACTCCAGTGTTTTACATTTACATGGAGACATGGCGGAAAAAGCTGAGTAGGCAAAATCAAAAAGCTAAAAAAAAGCATCTGCCAGCAGTTAAAAGTGAATGATAGTTTTTGGTAAAACCGAGCATGAGTAAAGCGATCGCTTTGCTCGACTTTATCTATTTTTTCCTTTGGGTGATCACAAAAGTACGCGATCACTAAAAAATGTCGGCGATT
The DNA here is from genome assembly GCF_036917555.1 of Nostoc sp. Lineage (GTDB taxonomy): Bacteria > Cyanobacteriota > Cyanobacteriia > Cyanobacteriales > Nostocaceae > Nostoc. The sequence goes on from NZ_JBALDD010000051.1 coordinate 60,731, forward strand.
AAAATTACGAACGCAGACATAATCAAATTTAGCCAACAACACCTGCAAAGCATCCGCACCCATGTCGAAAGTTGAGAAACAAAACCCAACATCTACTTTATGTTAGAAGTAATTGCATTGAGCAATCGAATGTAAGGTGCTTTTTTTTGTAAGCACCTTGCAACCGTGTCGCTTAACGATCAGAGAATGCTAATTACGATTAAACTACTAGAAAGTTCTTTTCAGTTAGTGTTACACCACCAGATAGTTGTGCAAATTTTACCTGAGTAAATGTACCTGCACTGCCATCAAGGTCAAAATACAGCGCACCTGTAATATTGTCATAGATAAATCGTTGATTGCTTGTTGTTGCAGATGTTCCGATGGTAAACTGACTTGTCTTAAGTGAAGGTGTTGACAACCCGCCACCAAAACCATAAGTCGATACCTGGATCAGTTCATTAGTGGCGTTGAAGTCATAAATATTATCAACACCTTCATTGTAACTATTGAAAACAAAGGTATCAGTACCAGCTCCTCCAATTAGGCTATCATTACCATTGCCACCTGTGAGAGAGTCATTGCCATTGCCACCTGTGAGGATATTCTTACCAGAAGCGCCAAAAATGAAGATATAATCATTGCCGTCGCCCCCAGATAGCAGATTATTGCCTGTTGAAGCGCTAGCATTCAAGTAATCATTTCCTGCACCTCCGTTGAGGGTGTTATTACCAGACGAGCGAGAGTCGGAGTAGTCGTTGGAGTTGTAGCTGTAGTAGTTACCAGAAAGGTCAAGCTCATCATTGCCATCGCCCCCAGAAAGCAGGTTATCACCTGTTAAACCGCCAGCCCTCAAGCGATCGTCACCTGCACCTCCTTCTAGGGTGTTATTGCCTTCCGATCGGGAGTCCTTGGACTCACCGTAGTCGTAGCTGTAAGAGCCAATGAGGTAAAGAAAATCATTGCCATTGCCCCCAGAGAGCAGGTTATCGCCTTTTGAACCGTTAGCATTCAAGGTATCGTCGCCAGCACCTCCGTTGATGGTGTCATTCCCCAAGGAGCGAGAGTCGTAGGAGTAGCCGGGGAAGGGGTAACTGTAGTTGCCAGAGATGTCAAGAGAATCATTGCCATCACTTCCAAAGAGCAAGTTATCGTCTGTTGAACCGCTAGCAGTCAAGGTATCGTTACCCACACCTCCATTGAGGATATTTTTGCCTGTTGAACCGTTAGCATTTAAGCGATCGTCACCAGTATCGCCAATGAGAGTATTATTTCCCACACCGACAATGAGAGTATCATTTCCCACACCACCAATGAGGGTATTGTTACCAGTACCACCTCTCAAAAGATCGTTACCACTTTTGCCGTCGATGATGTCGTCACCCCCCTGACCATTAATGACATCATTGGAGTTGTCAAAACCCGTAATGTTATTGTCGAGGTCATTGAGGAAGGTGACAGTGTTCCTATTGAACAAGCTAGTTTGAGTGGAATTAAGATCAAACACATCAAGGCTGTCGCTGGTGCTGGTTTGTCCATCAAACAGGATATTGCCAATAGCTGGTCGTGAAGAATTTGCTGGCAGATTATCCAGGTTTTCTAACTTGAAGTTTTGCAGAATAACTTTGCTGTCATTACCGAAACCTTCAAAGGTAATTTCTAAGTTGTTACCATTTTGAGTTAATTGCAGATTTTCAGCAGTGAAACCTATAAATTGCAAAGTGTCTAAGGAGGCAATCACGGTTGCTGAAGGATTTGAACCTTTACCTAAGCCACCGAAATCGGTGATAATATCAGTGTTAGTGCCGTCATAGTAGCTGTCGCTCAAGATATAAACAAATTTATCATTGCCCGCGCCACCAGTTAGGATGTCGTCTGCACTCCCACCTGTCAAGATATCATTACCTACACCGCCAATAATCGTATCTTTGCCATAGTCACCGGAGAGAGTATCGTTCCCACTGTTCCCCAGAATGTAGTCGTCATAAGCAGTGCCTGAGATATTTAATCGTTCGATATTCTTGTAGTTAACCCAATTTGTGCCCGCCGTAATTGAGCCAATGTTAGTAGTAGCATTGAATGTCGAAGTGATCCCTACACCAGCATTATTGTAGCCCATGTACTCAACGGACAATACATCGTCACCTACTCCCCCATCGATTGTATCTTTGCCACTATAGCCTGTAGAGAGCGTATCATTTCCATTATTGCCAACAATATTGTCGTCGTAAGCTGTACCTGAGATATTTAATCGTTCGATATTCTTGTAGTTAACCTGATTTGTGCCCGCCGTAATTACTCCCTTGTTTGTAGTGGCATTGAATGTTGTTGTGATACCCTCTGTAGCATTGCTGTAGCTGTAATCAACGGATAACAAATCGTCACCTGCTCCCCCATCGATTGTATCTTTGCCACCATACCCCCCAGAGAGCGTATCATTCGCACTGCTTCCCACAATATTGTCATCATCGGCTGTACCTAAGATATTCAATCGTTCGATATTCTTGTAACTAACCCGAGATTTACCCGCCGTAATTTCTACCTTGTTTATAGTGGCATTGAATGTCGTTGAAATACCCGCTGTAGCGGATCTGTAATCAACAGATAACAAATCATCACCCTTACCCCCATCTACTGTTTGAATTGCTAAATCAGAAGGAGCAGTATTTGGGGATGTGGGGCTTAGATAGAAGGAATCATTGCCATCATCCCCAGAGAAGAAGTTATTTCCTGTTGAAAACTCAGCCTTTAAGGTATCGTCACCAGCACCACCATTAAGGGTGTTATTGCTTGAAGAAGGGTAATAAAACTCTCCACCGCTTGAGGGGATAACATAGCCAGAAAGGTCAAAAGAATCGTTGCCATCGCCCCCAGAAAGTAAGTTATTCCCTGTTGAACCGCGAGCATTTAAGGTATCGTCACCAGCGCCACCATTGAGGGTGTTATTGCCCTCTGAGCTAAAATTAGGCTCCCCTTTATAAGTTCTAATTCCAGAGGTAGAGAGAAAATCATTGCCATCGCCCCCAAAGAGTAAGTTATTCCCTGATGGAGACTCAGCATTTAAGGTATCATCACCAGCGCCACCATTGAGGGTGTTATTGCTTGAGGAGGGGTAATAGATGTATGGGCTGGCGCTGCTATAAACGTTAGAGGTGGAGAGAGAATCATCGCCATCGCCCCCAAAGAGTAAGTTATTCCCGGATGTTGCCCCAGCATCCAAGGTATCATCACCAACGCCACTGTTGAGGGTATTATCGCCTGTTGAAAATTCAACATCTAAGTAATCGTTACCAGTACCACCAACGAGGGAGTCATTGCCCGCACCACCAACGAGGGAGTGATTACCTGTGGAAGAGTCATTACCCGTACCGCCAATGAGAATATCATTCCCCACACCACCAATGAGGGAGTCATTGCCCGCACTACCTCTGAGTATGTCGTTCCCACTTAAGCCGTTAATGATGTCATCGCCGTCCTGACCATTGATGACATCATCTGAGTTGTCAAAGCCGTTAACATTATTATTGAGGTCGTTAAGAAAAGTGACTATATTCAAGTTGAAAATAGTCCTTTGGGTGGAGTTGGCATTGAAGACATCAAAACTATCTATGGTGCTAGTTTGTCCAGAAAACAGGATATTGCCCAAGTCTACAGTCGCCCCTGTAGATTTGCTCAGGTTTTCCAGGTTTTCCAAAGCAAAGTTTTGCAGGATAACTGGGGCATCAAAAAACCTCGTTATATAAGCATCACCTGCAAAGCTGATTTCCAGATTGTTGCCTTTTTGGGTCAACAACAAATTTTGGGCACTGATGCCATCGCCCTCGAATTCTAGGGTGTCCACTTCGGCTATGACTGCTGCTGTCGGCTTTGTCCCTTTACCTATGCCACCAAAATCGATGATGATAGCAGTATTGTTATAATCGAAGTTGGTGGAAACAAATTTATCATTGCCGCCTCCACCACTTAAGGTGTCTTTGCCACCGTTAGGATATATGGTATCGTTGCCTGCAAGACCCTTAATCGTATCCGCGTCATTATAAGTACCCTGTAGGGTATCATCACCGTTTGTTCCAATGATATCTGCCATAACTTTTACCTACCTGAATCGATTTTTTCAGTAACTTCAGTTGTCAATTTGCAGATTGTGCTGTTTAAGGGCGCAAAAATTCACCGAAATCTACATACTTTATGTCACCCTTGAGGAACAGTAAATTTCTCGAATATTCACCTTATTCCAAGGTTTTTACGTGTATACTCTTTTTAAGAGTCTCAAACTATCTAAGTCTTAAGCCAACTGTACAAATTAATTAGCGTGTGAATTTGCGATAACTGGTGATTTCAGGCTTTTTTATCATTCTTTTTGAGTAAAAATCACTCTTCCAAGTATCGAAAAGTTCAACTTCAATAAAATTCATCCTTCATATTTGATATTTGTTTTTTTGCGAGTGCTTAAGTCCTGCTAGAAGAGAAAATAATCAACAGTTGACTCTTAATCAGGAAAAAGATTTTGATGCCTTTTTTGTGGGCTGTTATCCGTGGGTGTCTAGCTTGAAAATAGAGAATATCTCAAGAGCCTCAAAATAACTACATAGTCAATATCATACTTAGGTGTCTATACTTAAATACTCATCTTTGCATACTCTTTACATTCCTTGCTGAAAAATGTATACACAAGTATTGAGCTTTGTATATTCTTCATATTCTACTGGGGTCTAGGCAATAAGAAAGTAGAAGCTAGTAGGCAAATGTTTGAAATAGTGATAAGAAATACATATTTTATTTTATAAAGGCTGCGATCGCCTGCGGTTTTTATTAGCCTACGCGTGTCAATATATTGTATTTAAGCAAGAATTGTTATAAGTTGCTAGAATTACAAACGCAGAGATGATCCAACTTAGCCAAGAACATTTGCAAACTATCCGCACCCATGGCGAAAGCACCTACCCAGATGAGTGCTGTGGTATAATTTTGGGCTATCTGGCTAATGAGGGCAAAACTGTGGTAGAAGTCATGCCAACAGAAAATGCTTGGAATACAGAAGCGGCGGCTGAGTTTCCAGGGGGACGTACAACAGAAAGCAAAAGACGGCAATATACGATCGCACCCGAAGTTCTGTTAAAAACACAAAGGGAAGCACGCGATCGCTCATTGAACATTATCGGGATTTTTCATTCTCATCCAGATCATCCTGCTATACCCTCAGAATGCGATCGCCTATACGCTTGGCAGGGATACTCGTATATAATAGTTTCCGTCCAAAACGGCAAAGCCGGAGAACTCAAAAGTTGGAGCCTTGATGATAGTCATCAGTTTCAAGCAGAGGAAATTGAAAATATAAAATAACTGGCTTAGTTTAAAGACAGTTACTCATCGCGGTTTTCGCCGCTATCACAGATGAAAATCCCTCTTTCCCACTCCTATCCCCATATAAGATCCAGTTTTTCGATAGGATTAATATTCCGCTTTCCCACATCATAACTGCTATGCTCAATCCCAATCTGGACGAAATCCAGTTGACCAAAGACGATTACGAACGCTACTCCCGACACCTGATTTTACCGGAAGTAGGGCTAGAAGGACAGAAGCGCCTGAAAGCCGCTAGTGTAATGTGTATCGGTACAGGTGGATTAGGTTCACCACTACTTTTATATTTGGCGGCAGCAGGTGTTGGACGCATCGGGATTGTCGATTTTGATATTGTCGATACTTCTAATCTCCAACGCCAAGTAATTCATGGGACATCCTGGGTGGGTAAACCCAAGATTGAATCGGCAAAAAACCGCATTCACGAGATTAACCCCTATTGTCAGGTTGATTTATACGAAACTCGTGTAAGTTCCGAAAATGCCCTGGAGCTTATTCAACCTTACGATATCGTAGTGGATGGTACTGATAACTTCCCCACCAGATATCTAGTTAACGACGCCTGCGTATTGCTAAATAAGCCAAACGTCTACGGTTCAATTTTACGCTTTGAAGGGCAAGCTACTGTATTTAATTACGAAGGTGGCCCGAATTATCGTGACCTTTTCCCAGAACCACCACCACCAGGAATGGTTCCTTCTTGTGCAGAAGGTGGCGTATTGGGAATTTTGCCAGGAATTATTGGTTTGATCCAGGCAACCGAAACTGTTAAAATCATTCTGGGACAAGGCAACACTCTCAGTGGGCGATTACTACTATACAACGCCTTGGATATGAAATTTCGGGAGTTAAAGCTGCGTCCGAACCCGATTCGCCCAGTGATTGAAAAGCTGATAGACTACGAAGAATTCTGCGGGATTCCACAAGCTAAGGCAGAGGAGGCAAAACAGCAGATGGAAAGTCAAGAAATGACCGTCAAGGATTTGAAAGAGTTGCTGGATAGCGGTGCGAAGGATTTTGTACTGCTGGATGTCCGCAACCCCCATGAGTACGACATTGCCAAGATTCCAGGTTCAGTGTTGGTGCCCTTACCAGACATTGAAAATGGGAATGGCGTTGCTAAGGTGAAGGAAATATTAAACGGTCATCGTTTAATTGCTCATTGTAAGATGGGCGGGCGATCGGCAAAAGCCCTCGCTATCCTCAAGGAAGCTGGGATTGTGGGGACGAATGTCAAAGGCGGAATTACCGCTTGGAGTAAAGAAATCGATCCTTCAGTTCCAGAGTATTAAAAACGCAAAGTAACGCAGAGGTTTAACGCAGAGGAACGCAAAGTTATTCTCTGCGTTCCTCTGAGTTTAAAACTTGACTTTCTTAATTACGAATTAGCTACGGGTTTCACTTGACTCAACAAACTGTGCAGTTTTTCGCCTTCAATGACCTCTGTTTCTAAGAGTTGAGTAGCGATCGCTTCTAGCAAGTCTCGATTCTGTCTGAGAATCTCTAGGGCTTGTTCGTGGGCTGTTTCCACGATTTCCTTGACTTCGCTATCAATGGCTTTGGATGTGTCTTCACTTACCGCCCGCCGGGGATTAGTAGCACCATTACCCAGGAATGCAGCTTGTTGTCCTTGTTGATAAGCCAATGGCCCTAAGACTTTACTCATACCATAGGCTGTTACCATCCGTTCTGCCAAGTCAGTTGCTCGTTGCAAATCGTTGGAAGCACCTGTGGTAATACTGTTAAACACAATCTCTTCAGCGGAACGTCCACCCAACAGAGTCGCAATCTGACCCCGCAATTCTGCTTCATTCATCAAAAAGCGGTCTTCAGTTGGTAATTGCAGAGTGTAGCCCAAAGCAGCCATTCCACGAGGAATAATCGAAATCTTTTCTACACGACCGTTTCCTGTTGTCAGCGCCCCCACCATTGCATGACCAACTTCATGGTATGCAACAATCTTTTTCTCAGTCTCGTTCATCACGCGACTCTTCTTCTCTAAACCAGCGACTACTCGCTCAATTGCTTCGGCAAAGTCTTCTTGAGCAACCCTTTCACGCAGATTGCGTGCTGCCAATAATGCAGCTTCGTTCACCAAGTTTGCCAAATCTGCACCAGCAAAACCAGGGGTACGAGTAGCGATCGCTCTTAAATCTACATCATCTCCTAATTTTACCTTTTGAGCGTGAATCTTGAGAATTGCCTCACGATCAGATAAATCGGGACGGTCTACCAACACTTGTCGGTCAAAGCGGCCTGGACGCAGCAATGCAGGATCTAATACTTCGGGGCGGTTGGTCGCTGCTAGTACAATCACTGTTGCATCCCCAGCCGCAAATCCATCCATCTCAGTTAGTAACTGGTTGAGGGTTTGTTCGCGCTCATCGTTACCACCGTAGAAGCCGTTACTGCTACGAGACTTACCAATTGCATCTAATTCATCAATGAATACAATACAGGGAGCTTGTTTTTTGGCTTGTTCAAACAAATCCCGGACTCTGGAAGAACCTACACCGACGAACAATTCGACAAACTCCGAACCAGAGATACTGAAGAATGGAACTCCTGCTTCTCCTGCTACGGCTTTCGCTAAAAGTGTCTTACCAGTACCTGGAGGGCCAACTAACAGCACGCCTTTGGGAATCCTAGCGCCAATTTGCGTAAACCGTGCCGGAGTCTTGAGGAAATCTACAATTTCCACTAACTCGGTTTTCGCTTCTTCTACCCCGGCCACATCTGCAAAGGTGATTTTCGCAGATTCGCCTTCAACGTAAACCTTAGCTTTGCTCTTACCAATGGAAAGCGCACCTTGGGGCCCACCGCCACCGCCACGAGCGAGAAAGAACTGCCAAATACCAATAAAAATCAGTGGTGGAATTACCCAACTCAAGAGGGTTGTAAACCAAGTATTCTTGGGTGGCGGTGTAGCAGCGAACTCAACTCCCTTTTCTTCTAAAAGTTTGGGTAACTCTAAATCAAAGATTGGTGTCGTTGCAAACACTTGAGCCGGCTCGGCATTTTCTGGTTTTAATTGGTAGATAATCTGGTTTTGACCAACGGAAACGCGGCTGACTTCCCCTTCCTGTACTTGATGAATAAATAGGCTATAAGGAACACCAGTAGGGCCAGAAGCAAATAAACCAGGCAAAAATAAATTTAAGAGCAGGAATAGCCCTGATACTGCCAGTAATATATTAGCAACGATCCGAAACCGAGGTGACTTAGGCTGTTCTTTAATTGCCATAGATTTTACCAATCCTTAATAGTGAAAACTAACTTGAAAATTGGGCATAGGGCATTGGGCATTGGTTTTCCCCTGCTTCCTTATTTCCCTTAACGCTTTGAGAAACTTGATTAAAGACTGGTCAAAAATGCTGGTATATTCGCCCAATCTGAGCAATATCTACGACGGGCTGTAAGGCTCATGATGCTCATTAGTCCTTGCATCTCTCTTTGGGAGAAGACTCGCTAACGGTAACGCAAAGTTGTTCAGCTTGTCTCGATCTTCAAATATACTACCGCTTCTCATAATTTCTCCCTTTTAGCAATGTATGCAGCATTTTTTTACTTATTTATGTAACTAAACTTAACAATTTAATTAATCTTTGTGAACTAATGAGCAAATACGGTTTACCGTACTCAAAGAATATGCAGAGATTGGGAGACGCAAATAAAAATCCCCCATGAAGAGTTATTCTGGAGCCTTGACGGAGATTTCCTTGCTCCACTCCTAAATTCTTCTTCAATAATTTCACTTTGAACTTTGGAACTGCATTCTCCATATATGCGGTTCCTTCGATCTATTAATGTCCATCATTAGACCAGTGGGGGCGATCGCTAGATAATTTAATCACACCATAAGAACGGCCAACCTGCCATAAAGTAGGATTTTCATAACTCGTTTGTGGCTGATTAATACTAACTATAGTTCCACTAGCGTTTTTGATATTTAAGGTTCCTGACCAAGTAATTTCCCAATCGATTGCTAATCTTTGGGTATGACGAGAGGTAAGAACAGGTCGAAAAGCAATATTATAAGCAGACACCATTTCTTTAGCAGCTTGGACAGAGCCAGCATTGGTGTAATGTAGCCAATTAATATCTACATTAGGCATAGGTGGAACATCTTTGGCAGCAATTTCATTATTACTAATACAGAAAGCATAGTGCATTAAATAAGCTCGTTCTGATGGGCGAAATACTGAAGAGATATCGATATTAGCTCCAGCATTTTTTAAGGCTTGCTCAAAAGCTTGTACTTTTTGACGGAAGGGAGAAGCTAAATCATCAATTAAGTCACTGTCTGGGAAAAAAATAACCCAAGCTTTTCCACTCAGTCGTTGTCTTAATTTTTTGGCGTATTCAGTTATGTTGTCTAAAGCCAACTCCAAATCAATGCCAAGCTTGGTTTTTGTTGTATTAGAAAGCTGTTGAGCTAACTCGGCTCGAAAATTGATGTCTCTTATTTTATAAGTTTCAGCTAGTCCTTTTGTACTGTTGGGGCCAAAGTCCCCATCAGCTACTAACGGCGGATTCAAACGACCGATCGCTGTTAAACTTTTTTGTAAGTCTTTGACCTCATTCTCTCCAAAGTTAAGATAGGTTAATAATTTTTCTCCGGCATTGGTATAAATAGCGAAATAAATTGCAAAACCTTGTTCTAGTGCTTTTTTATAAGTAGCAGTATCGACAATTCCCGTTACTGTTAAAGCATTACTAATCTGATAATCACGAGTTGCTTGAGCTGTAATATTCCCAAAATCCCCATCAACGGCAGCAATAGGGAAGTCATAATCTAAAAGAAATTTTTGCCAAGCAGTTACAATCGGCCCTTCGGATTTTTTCTGGAGAGTAGGAAGTTGCAAAGCTTGAAGTTTAAAGCTCATAGTTTTTCTTGAATGGAATAATTGTTTTTAACTGATTTTTATGTCACTATTCGTTGTACAATTTCAGTCACGTCCGTTGTCAAATTTGGTATCTTGTACTTCATTAGAGCGATTGGAGTCCAATAAACGCTGTCTTGCAAAACCACTTTGGATTATAACATCTGCAGTGATGCTAGCCTTTCTCAGGGATACTTAAAATAGGAACAGCGATATCTTTAACTTGTTGGCAAATGGGGTCAGAAACTTTCTGGAGGTCAGCCACAGCGAATTGCGTAGGCGAGCGTTTACCGCAGGTATTGCCCATGCTATTGTCAAAGATCCGCCAATTTTGATTTGAGATGAGGATATTTCTGCGGTAAATAATGAAACCAAAGCGGCTATTCAAAAATCTCTGGCTATGATTACCCAAAATTGTACAACCATAGCGTAGGCAAAGCCCGCCGTAGGCATCGCTGATCCCTCTATATATAGACGCCTCAAACCTTTTGGCTTTTCTGTGATATCTTGCGGTCAGTCGCTACGCGTAATACATTAATTAAATTCATCCTATCAGGTGAGTCTAATGGGTGAGGTATAAGAAACACGAAGTATTGTACCTTGAGGCTATAAATGGTTGTTTTGCAAACCAATTTATCGGCTCAAAAATTAGGATGTAGATAATGACTGTAAACCAAATTATTGGAGATTCAAAAAATCAGATTTTTGCCAATTTTGGGAAACGTTTTTTTGCTTGGATGATGGCTCCAAGTAACAGCAAATATGATAAAATTGTCAGCGATCGCAAACGTTCTCTTTTTGCTAATCTCCAAGGTAAAGTGTTAGAACTTGACCCCGGAACAGGCGCTAACTTACCCTACTATCCTAAAGATATCCACTGGATAGGAATCGAGCCAAATTCACAGACGCATTCCTCTCTTCAAAAACAAGCAGAAAAACTGGGTTTAAATATCGACCTCCGCATTGGTAATGCTGAATGGTTAGATGCCGAAGATAACAGCATAGATACTGTTGTTAGTATATTGGTTTTGTCCTCAGTGCCAAATATAGATTATACATTGCAGGCAATTTTAAGAGTACTTAAACCAGGTGGACGCTTCTTGTTTATTGAACATATTGCCGCACCTCAAGGAAATTTATTGCGACAACTACAAAACACAATTAGTCTGATTTGGAAAGTGATAGGTGATGGTTGTCATCCAGATAGAGAAACTTGGATAGCATTAGGAAAAGCTGATTTTAGTAGCATCACTTATGAGCGATTTGATGCACAATTGCCAATTGTTAGTCCTTATATTATCGGCATAGCGACAAAGTGAAATAACTTTTAGGGGTTGCTGAATAAAAGTATGAATAAACCCCACGGCTTTAGCGAGGGGTTTGTGAGGTTTTCCACCAGAGATTTTATGGATTCTCGCGCAGGAAAGTGTCAATATCGTTTAGTTCCTGCTGATTGAGGCGAAAGTCTCCAGCACCAATGATTCCTTCCACCTGCTTAGGATTGCGTCCGCCAACAATCGCCGCAGTCACCGCCGGATTATTTAAAGTCCAAGTGATCGCAACCTCACCTGGTGAGCGATCGTATTGTTTACCAATGTGTTGCAACACCTCAACTAACTTCAGGTTACGAGATAGACGTGGCTCTTGAAACTCACTGTTGTTTTTGCGCCAATCATTATCTGGGAAATTGGCAACCCGCTCAGGTGTCATCTTTCCTGTAAGCAAACCAGATTGCATAGGTGAATAAACAATCACACCTATGTTGTTTTCCTTACAAAAAGGCAGAATCTCCTTTTCGACATCGCGCTTCACCAGCGAATAAGGCGGTTGCAATGAAGTGACTGGTGCAATCTCCTGGATACGTTTCAACTGTTCTACATTGAAGTTTGAAACCCCGATATTGCGAACCTTGCCCTCATCCTTGAGCTTGGCGAGAGTCGTCCAGCCTTCTTCAACTTCTGAGTCAGGGTTGGGCCAGTGGATCTGGTAGAGGTCAATGGTTTCAATGTCGAGTCGGCGCAGACTAGCTTCAACCTCCCGCCGCACAGAATCCGCCTTCAGGCTGTGACCAATTTCGCCCTTTTCATCCCAGATTAGTGAACATTTAGTGAAAATGTAGGGGCGATTAGATCGACCTTTGAGCGCCTTAGCAACAACCTCCTCCGAATGCCCCAGACCATAGACAGCTGCGGTGTCAATCCAATTAACGCCGAGGTCAAGAGCGCGATTGATCGCTGCGATCGATTCCTGGTCATTTTGCTCTCCCCAGCCAAAAGCCCATCCACCTCCACCAATCGCCCAGGCTCCAAAGCCGATTGGGGTAATGTTAAGCTCTGAATTGCCAAGCTGTTTGGTTTGCATATCTACTTTCTTCAAGAATTTTTGAGTCAATTGCTACTTTAGGCTGCAAATATTATCTCAACAGCTATCTAAGGTGTGAATTACTACTGGTGCAAACATGACGGCCAATCACTCTTGAATGTTATGTTGATACACACTACTTGTATACTAAACTTGCTCAAAGATAGTAACAGTTGTTAGTGTCGATCAAAATAGAGAAGTAATATGTCAGAAGATTTAAAAGGCAAAGTTGCGCTGATTACAGGTGCAAACAAAGGTATTGGGTATGAGATTGCCCGCCAATTAGGTTCTAGAGGCGCTAGTGTTCTTGTTGGTTCAAGAGATATAGGACGTGGTGAAGAAGCAGCGAATAAACTTCGTCTTAGCCAGATCGATGCCCGAACAATTCAACTTGATGTGAGCAACCAAAAAACAATCGACTCTGTGGGTAAACAAATCGAGAGCGAATTCGGAAAACTTGATATCCTTGTAAACAATGCTGGAATACTAAGTGATGGCGATCGCCTTCCACCTAGTCAAGTTGATATTGAAACACTGCGACATACTTATGAAACGAATGTATTTGGAGTGTTTGCAGTTACCAAAGCGTTGTTACCACTGTTAAAGAAATCAAAAGCAGGGCGAATAGTTAATTTATCAAGTAGTTTAGGTTCTCTGACTCAGAACTCCGATCCAAATTATGAATTCGCTAACTATAAGCTTCTTGCTTATAATTCATCAAAGACAGCAGTGAATGCAATTACAGTTTTATTGGCTGCCGAACTTAAAGATACCTCAATTAAAATCAATGCTGCCGATCCTGGTTTTACAGCAACTGACATTAATCAATACCAAGGGTATCGCACTGTTGAGCAAGGTGCGATCGCAGCAGTAAGACTAGCTACTCTACCTAATGATGGTTCTAGCGGAGGTTTTTTTGATGAAAATGGTGTGGTTCCTTGGTAAAAAGTAGAGGGCATTGGGCATGAGTTATTCCCCTTGTCCCTTTGTCCCCCCTCGTTCCTTTACGGGGAAGCAAGCTAACAAGAGTGTCATTACGAATTACGAATTACTAAATTTACCGAATATTAACTTCTTGAAGATAATTTACTTCTTGAAGATATTTAACCTTAGTAGCTAAGTTTTTTGGGACGAATAAATTTATTCTTTTTGCAGAAGCTATCTTTTGATTGTCAGCTAATACGCGTTGTTTTTGAGTATACTCATTCAATTTGACTTGAGCTTGAGCATAAACTAGAGTATCTTGGGGAATATTTTTGAGAAATTTTACAGCTCGATCGAAATCACCAATAGATGCTTGTTTATAGGCTTTCTGTAAAAAGTAGGCTGCTCTGATCTGCCGCTTTCGATTGTATTCAGCTAACTTGTCTTGAACTAAAGCACCTGCATGACTTTCTTGAGGAATTTGACGCAGATATTGTAAGGCGGCAGAAAAATCTTTTTCAGCAGCTTTTTCGTAAGCTTTTGCTAATAAATCTTGCGTTTGTATTTCAATGTTTACAGATGCTTGCTGAACTATTTTATCTATTTTAGATTGCCAATAGAAAATCTTTGGAACTTTAGCAGCAGCATGAAGAACATCTGACCATCTGCTCTCTTTAAAAGCTGTTTGTGCTATTTCGTATTGGTGTGCAGCTACTTGCCATTGCTCTTGCCATTCTTCAATTGTAGCCTGCGCTTCTGGATAAACATTGCTGTGAGAGGGAATTGATTTAGCGAGTGCGATCGCTTCTTCCAAATCTCCTGCTTGATATTCTTTTGTGGCTTTATATAAAGTATCTGTTTCTGAATATGCAGGTGCAGTATTAACTAAAGAATATACACCAAATCCCATCACTAAAGAATTAGCTGCCAATCCTACTTTCATTCCCGTTAATAATGGGGATGATTTTCCAGATGCAGAATTTTTCGCTACTTCTAGGGAAAATTGAGAATTTTCCTCTAATATTTCTGATGGCTGAGGTTCCCAGATTATTTGTTTGAGTACCCGCAGCACTTCACCCACAGACTGAAAGCGGTCTTGGTAATTATAGCGGATCATTTGGCTGAGAACAGCAGCTAAATAATCGTTAACTGGCGTGTTTGGAGAACGCCAAAAAATTTCATTAGTAGAAGGATCGGTTTTTAATTGTAGTGGTTCTAGCCCTGTTAAAGCCTGGATAGCAATCATACCCAAAGCATAAATATCACTGTTGGGCTGTGTTTGACCAATAAATTGTTCTGGCGGTATGTATCCCAATGAAGTGACGGGAATTCTATAGATGGGCAATTCTGCACCTATACCAAAATCGATCGACTGGATTGAGCCAAAGTCAATCATAACTAACTTGTTATCAACAGTACGTCTAATCAAGTTTTCCGGTTTGATATCGCAATGAATCACGCCTTGAGAGTGGACAAATTCTAGAATACCTAAGACATCGATCAGGAATTCTACAACTTCGCTCTCACTCCACAGACAGCCCGATTGTTGATTGATGGGCAATTCTGCAGTCAGCGCATGTCCTTCAATACACTCTTGCACTAAATAAAATCGCTGGTTTTCTTCAAAGCAGGCGATAAATTCAGGAATTTGGTCATGACTTCCCAGAAGTTTCAAAGTTTGGGTTTCAGTCAGAAACAGTAACCTCAGCATCTCCAAGTAGCCGGATTCGGAACTGTTAACTTTAATCTGCTTAATAACGCATTTGGGATTCTCTGGATAATCTACGTCTACAGCAATGTATGTTTGTCCAAACACCCCTGCACCGAGGCTTTGGACAATTTGGTAACGCCCTTGTAGTAATTTACCGATTATGTGGTAGGTCATGACCTGGTTACTCAGTAAGTCCTTTTATTTAGTTTTTCTGACATTCCCTCCTATTTCCGGAATGCTTGAAAAATATATATCTTGAACTTTTGTTACTAAAATCCAAAATCTATTTATTTAAGTAAAAATACTTAAATTTTAGAAAGAATAAATAATAAGATTCCTATAATAAAATCTATCAATAGAGGTTAGGTTGGACACCAGTGAAACCCAACATAAACCACACAAGCCGAATAAGAAAATAGCTGTTTCGCCCTCACGTCCATTGAATTGTTAGCCCGCGGTTCGGTTTTACCACGCCATTTTTGCTTACGCTCAACGCGGCGAAACAAAAAGCGAGCAACTTTGTATTAGTCCTTTACACCAATAAGCCTGTCCAATTCTTATTGCCCTAAATTGCTGCGCAGCTTGGTAATGTCACGATGCGGGGGAATACCAAATAATTTTTTATATTCACGGCTGAAATATGACGGGTCTTCATAACCGACGCAGAAGCTGGCGATCGCCACGTCCATGTTTTCGCCAAACATCAGACGGCGTGCTTCCTGAAGCCGTATTTGTTTCTGGAACTGCAAAGGACTCATCGCTGTGACAGACTTAAAATGTTGGTGAAAGCCTGACACGCTCATGCCGAGTTCGCGGGCTGTATCTTCGATTTTCAGAGGCTGATCAATGTTCTCGCGGATTTGCCTGACCACCCTGGAGATGCGCTGTGCATCGCCTTCGGTAGTGATAAGCTGGTTGAGCCGCGCGCTCTGTTTTCCTTTTAAAAGCCGATAGATGATCTCGCGGATGATGAGCGGCGCGAGAAACTTCATTTCGTCCGGCGTGTCAAATAGTTTCACCAATTTGACGACCGCTTCCAGCAAATCGGCATCAACCGGGCTAACATCCATCGCCTTGACTCCGGTGCCGCTTTTTTTAGTTTCGATGCCAGATTCAATCATCACCGCAGCAACAAGTGCCGGATCGAGGTCTATCCGAAGATTCAAGTAAGGTTTTTCCTCAGACGCTTCAACGACATTACTCATAATGGGCAAATCAAGCGTCGAGATTAAGTAATGACCGGAATCATAATGAAATAATTCATCATTCAAAAGTACATCCTTGCTGCCCTGGGCGATGACGCAGAAGGCGGGCTTTAATACGGATACCTGACTCTCGGTCGGTTTCGACGATTGATATATGAAAATGGCCGGAAACACTTCCAAAAGGCTATTTTCGGGAGCGAGACGAATCATTCTTTCGATCAGCTCTTCCCGGTTGATCTGCATCTTTCGCTTTTCAAATTCTGCTTCTCTTTGGTTCATAAATTCATCTTAAAGGCTTTGTTTTTCTTCAGCACGTGACGCAGCAGATTTTTGGAGAATTGTCCGGTTTTTTTCGATGAACGTCCTCACGCTATCCGTTTTCACGCCTGCATAATTGAATTCATACAGCAAACGGTAGAAACGCTGCTGATAAAAACCAGATTGATATTTGGAGAATTTAAAGATTATGGAAACGAAAGAAAATAAATTATTTAAAGGCAAGGTTGCCTTTATCACCGGTGGCGGAACAGGTATTGGTGTTGCCACCGCAGTAGCATTTGCAAAAGAAGGTGCCAGTGTGGCGATTGTCGGTTCGTCCGATAAACACCTTGAAGAGGGGCTAAATCGTATCAAACAGGAAGGCGGAGAAGCTCTTGCCATCAAGTGTGATGTGCGACGGGCAGAAGATGTCAAAGCGGCACTTGATCAAACTATCGAGACGTATGGACGGCTGGATTACGCCTTCAATAATGCCGGTGTCGAACATCCGGGAACGCCATTGGCTGATATTACCGAGGAAGAATTTAATCGCCAGATGAATATCAACCTCAAAGGTGTTTTTCTTGGCATGAAGTATCAAATTCCCCTGATCCTCAAAAGCGGCGGTGGTGCCATTGTCAACACATCTTCCGGCGCAGGAGTCAAAGGATTTAAAGGACAGGCAGCTTATACAGCAGTGAAGCATGGGGTCGTTGGTCTAACCCGCTCGGCAGCTCTGGATTATGCAACAGACAATATCAGGATTAATGTCGTGGCTCCGGGCATCATTGATACGCCGATGATGGATCGATTCACGGGCGGAACGGAAGAAGGGCGCAAAGGAGCTATTTCTCAGGAACCTATTGGCAGAGCGGGAACACCGGAAGAGATTGCCAATGCTGTCATCTGGCTATGCTCGGATGCTTCATCCTTTGTGACAGGTCACACGCTAGTAGCTGACGGCGGACAAACGGTATAAAGATTTGGGAAAAGCGTTTTTACTTGCAGAGCTTTCTAAAACTTTTAGCAGCATTGCCGCTATTGCTTACATTCAGAAAACAGGCGTTGCATAAAACAGGGATGAATTATTGAACCGCGAAGACGAGCCAGTGCGTTGCGGGGGTTCCCCCCGTTGTAGCACCTGGCGTGCAAAGTGCGCGAAGGAATTAGGTTTATGAATTCGCAAAAATTAAGAAACATCCCGCAAATATGCAACGCCAGAAAACAAGCAATAAATACAGATTTAGGAGTCAGTAAAATGAAGATTAAATTTATATTAATTTTAACGATGATGACTCTTATGATAAGCGAGCAAGCTTACACACAAACAAAACAAAAAGGACAATCAAAAAAAATAGAAGAAATGGAACAGATAAAACCAGAAAGATATACCACCTTTAAGGTAAGCGATAACGTTACGATGTATAGGGTTACTTTTAAAAACCAATACAAAATGGATGTTGCGGGACATCTATTTATTCCCAAGAATTTAGATCAGAGTAAAAAACATTCGGCGATCATTGTTGGGCATCCTATGGGAGCAGTAAAAGAACAAAGTGCCAACGTGTATGCTGCAAATATGGCTGAACGAGGGTTTGTAACTTTATCTCTTGACTTGTCTTTCTGGGGTGAGAGTGAAGGCGAACCACGCAACGCTGTTGCACCTGATATTTATTCTGAAGATTTCAGTGCAGCAGTTGACTTTCTTGGCACCCGTCCATTTGTTGACAGAAACCGAATTGGAATAATTGGAATTTGTGGTAGCGGAAGCTTTGTTATCAGTGCTGCTAAGATTGATCCACGAATGAAAGCGATCGCAACTGTCAGCATGTATGATATGGGAGCAGCCAGCCGAAATGCACTTAACCATTCGCTGACCCTTGAGCAGAGAAAGAAAATCCAGGAGGAGGCTGCAAAGCAACGTTATGTAGAGTTTACCGATGGTGAAACCAAATACACGAGTGGGACTGTACATAGGTTAGATGAAAACACACACCCTATCCAGCGTGAGTTTTATGATTTCTACCGTACACCGCGAGGTGAATACACTCCAAAAGGAGGGTCGCCGGAACTCACAACGCACCCGACGTTAAGCAGTAACGTTAAGTTTATGAATTTTTACCCGTTTAATGATATAGAAACGATTTCCCCTCGTCCTATGCTTTTCATCACGGGTGATAAGGCTCACTCAAGAGAGTTTAGTGAGGATGCCTACAAACGTGCAGCCGAACCCAAAGAATTGTATATCATTCCGAAAGCAGGACACGTTGATTTATATGACAGAGTTGAGTTAATTCCCTTTGATAAACTCACGTCATTCTTTACCGAACATTTAAAGTAACGTGAGTTTGGGATCAGAACCGAAGAATTATTGAAGAAACCGTCGTTTGAGATACAACGACGGTTTCTTTTCAAGTAATTTCAAAAATAATTGAAACAAATCTTTGTCACGATGATTGAATTCGTGTTTGCACTCATTGGAGTGCAAATAAAAGTTCTGTTAAAGATTGACTCTCGATTTTCGTTAACCCTCTGAACGGTTACAAATCAACTGTAATTTACCAAAAATAAATATTACCCTCCTATTCTCAGAATCTCCTAACCCTTAGCTTCCGTATCTTCCTCAACCACCTCAGATTTTTCTGTTAACGGCTTCACCACTCGTGCGATCGCTTCTTGAATAAAAGCCTTTATAAATTCATCTCGGCGATTAATCTGAAACTGTCGTTGTACAACTTCTGTCATTCCACCATCACCCCAATCTTGGTCATGACGAAAATATTCAATAAAACTTTTACCGGCAATTCGCGTTAAATAAGCTGCTGTCACGCCTTGAATTGCTCTACCAATAATAAAGGTGGCAACATTGAGTTGCAACGCTGTAGATAATAATTGAATTGCTCCTTTAACAATGCCCAAACTAGCGATGGTTTTCGCTAAAGAAAGGGCTAATTCTCGTCCCCGTTCCATATTCAATTCACAGCCATACACTCTGCCAATTTCCACAACCATTTGAGCATTAACAGCAGCTGTCGCCAATAAATCTACAACTGGTATCGGCGTGACTGATACCACACCAGCACCAATCCATTGAAACCGTTCTACAATTTTGTCAGCTTGACGGCGACGCTGGCCATCGATGAGTTTTCGCGCTTCGTCTCCCAATCGCAGAGATTGCAAAAGAATATTATCCGCCACCAAATCTTCACCTTCGGCGCGTAAAACCGCAGCCGTGCGCCGCAGCAACGGAATAATATCAGGTTCCGGTTGGAAGGTTTCACCAGTTTCTAGTTGTGCAGGTTGGGGATTAGCAGCGATCGCTACCACATCATTAGTAGCAATAAATCCCCGTACCCGTTGACGCAATCTCGCCAGGATGGATTCTTTATCTTCATCTGTATATAAATCAGTTTTGTTCAGCACCAAAAGCGATCGCTTGCCAATTTCTGCTAACCCCCGCAGTGGCTCATATTCTGAGCGTCGTAAATCATTATCCACTACAAACAACAGTAAATCGGCTTCTGTTGCCAGTTCTCGCGCCATCTGTTCCCGTTCCGTTCCCGCCACCCCTGCTTCTAAAATCCCCGGCGTATCTGTAATTAAAATTTTGCGTTCTAATCCCTTCAACCGCAGACAATAGGTTTCTCCAACCTGAGTTGTACCCATCGGTGCATCTACCTGACCGACCATGCGTCCCATAATCGCATTAACTAGGGAAGTTTTGCCAGCACTCCCCGTACCAAATACTACTACTTGAATTTCGCCCCGTGCTAAGTTTGCTTCAATCTCTCGCGATCGACTTAATAAAGCTTGGCGTGTTACTTCATCTTGAATTTGCGCTACCTGTTGCCGCACAGCTTGTAGAGTTGTAGAAGCAGCATCAGATTTAGCAGCCGGAATTTGCGCCGCAGTTACTCGCTTCGGGTTGCGGCGCGATCGCTTTTCCCCGGATCTAATCACCAATACATAATAAACGAAAGCGGCAACCAAGGCTCCAATCAGGACAATCAGCAGCAACAGCAACAAATTGCCTAGCAACGGCGAATAGGACAATTGCCAATAGAGGCGTGATAGGGAATCAATTAGCCACAGGACTAGCCCCAAAATGACGATTAGACCGACAATCAGCGTTACTATGCGTGACAGAGGCATGGGTGGGAAAGATTAGTAAGTATTCAGTAGGCAGATGCTTCTAATCTTAATAGTTTCAGCATTTTTTACCAGAGTAGTGAGAAGGAGCTTTCGATAAACTAACAACGCTCATATCATGTACGCATAATTTAGTTACGCTAACCATAGTTATTACACCCCAAAGAGCCAAAGCGTCGCTTTGTCTCCGATTACCTAAGAGCAAGTCTACAGTGGTGTGACACAAGTCCTAAAAACCTAGCTTGATGAAGCTTGACTCGTTACCATGCTCTGCATGAGAACAAGAAAAATGCCATTGTCAGTCGAAACAATACCATTGTCAGTCAAAACAATGCCATTGTCAGTCGAAACAATACCATTGTCAGTCGAAACAATACCATTGTCAGTTGAAACAATGCCATTGCACGTCAAGAGACTTGTGTGTACACCGTAGCTACTAGGGGAGGGGATTAAAAAATTGCAACAATGTAAGAATGCAATAGTCTACATCAATGTATTAAGCAAGATTTTAATATGCATACTATTACTAAAAAGTCAACCAAAAAAGCCTGGGCGAGTGCGATCGCAGAACCAGCAAAAGAATTTCCCCTTACTCAACTGTCAATTATTTCTGGCAAAGTCCCAGATGGCCTGCGTGGCACACTTTACCGCAACGGCCCTGCACGGCTAGAACGCGGTGGCGTTCTTGTGGGACACTGGTTTGATGGAGATGGGGCAATTCTCGGCGTTCATTTCACAGATGCAGGAGTTAGCGGAGTCTATCGCTATGTGCAAACAGCAGAATATCTAGCTGAAACTGAAGCGGATAGGTTTCTTTATGGTGTCTATGGGATGCATCCGCCAGGCCCTATTTGGAAGCGCTGGGGTCAACAAATCAAGAATGCAGCGAATACCTCAGTGTTAGCTTTACCTGATAAATTGTTGGCTCTATGGGAAGTCAGCAATCCTTATGCTCTTGATTTGCATACTTTAGAAACGAAGGGATTGGATGATTTAGGTGCTTTGGACAACGGATTACCTTATTCGGCTCATTACAAGCGTGATTCACAAACAGGTGAGATTTTTAACTTTGGAATCAGCATTGGAAGTTCTGTACAATTGAATCTCTACAAAAGCGATGCTACTGGCAAAATTATCCAAAAAACTGCTTTTAAGCTAGATCGCGGCTCTATAATGCATGATTTTGTTTTAACTCAAAGGTATCTGGTGTTTTTCATGCCACCAATGCGGATGAAAATGCTCTCACTTTTGCTAGGTGTGACTACCTTTAGTGAATCTCTGTTGTGGGAACCTCAATTAGGAACCCAGGTGTTAATCTTTGACCGGGAAAACTTATCCTTAGTTAGTCGTAGCGAAACCGATGCCTGGTTTAATTGGCATTTTGGCAATGGCTATGAAGATGAAGACGGTTCCGTGGTTTTGGACATGGTGCGATATTCAGATTTTCAACAAACTAATGAATATCTCAGAGAATTTGCAAGTGGTGAGACGCACACAGTTTTTAGAGGAACATTGTGGCAAGTACGCCTCAATCCCCAAATTGGTAAAGTGACAGCAATACAGGAAGTTGTCAACCGGATTTGTGAATTTCCCGGCGTGCAGCGATCGCAAGTTGGGCAACCTTGGCGCTATACTTACATATCATTAATGCCCCAAAGAACGGATACAGACAAAGAATCTTTCAGTGCGATCGCCCGCTTCGACTACAAAACTGAAACCCTCACTGAAGCAGACTTAGGAAAAAACCGCTATGCTTCAGAACCCATCCCCGCCCAAGATGCCCAAAACCCTGAGCAAGGCTGGGTGCTAACTGTGGTATACGATGGTAATTCTCATAGTAGTGAAGTTTGGGTATTTGATAGCGATCGCCTGGATGCAGAACCCGTTTGCAAACTAAGATTACCTAGCGTCATTCCCCACAGCTTCCACGGCACTTGGAACCCAGCTTAACAATTCGATTGGGGAATGGGGAAGAAGCAAGAGAGCAGGGAGCAGGCAGCAAGGGAGACAAGGGGATAAAAAAGCGTTTTCCCAATGCCCAATGACGCCAGTCGCCTCAAGTCGGGAAACCCGCCCACAGCGCTGGCTCCCCAATGCCCAATGCCTAATTCACTCTAATCTTTGATAATTGCTAAGTGTAAAAACGTAGTATCCTACATATTGGTATTTAAAAATCAGTCCAAAATCATGAGGAGAAACCCTATAGCATTACTACTTAGCGGAGTGATTGTCAGCTTTGGACTGTCATCATTGTTAGCTCAAGCACAACAAAAGGTTTCTGATGCCCAAGTCGTGGCAATGGTAGAGGCACTGCGACTAGCTGCACCGCAGACCGGCATCGCCAATGATGGACTTTACAGTGAATGGCAAGTTAAACCAGAAACCTTAAAAGGCTGGTCGAAATATTGTCTCAAACAAGAACTAACACCAACGCAGTTTGAAAATAGCCCCGCGAAGGCACGCCAAGTTGTATCTTGCATTACGCGCCGTGAGTTTAACAAGCAATTTATCACCAGCAATAATAATGAAACAGCTGCTGTACATGGGGTAGGTTGTTGGTGGATGACTGGCAGCTATACAGGCTGCAACAGCGGATTTACTGCTACATATCTTCAAAAAGTTGTGGGTTTTTACCAGCAGCAGCGTTCAAAACCAACAACTACTCCATAGACATCACCAAATTAATCGCCGCAATGTGGCAATAGAAATATGAGTGAAAAGTAATGTAGAGACATAGTACTACTACATCTCTACATGGGTTATGGATAACGCATATTTAATTTCACCAAATGTTTAATTGATTAAGCGATCGCAATTAAGGAAAATCAACTCCTATGCGTCCACGTTGATTTTAATAACAGAGTTTTAGCCTTAACCCAACCGTATTGAGTTATATCTAAACAAAGGATTGTTTGAACTTTGCCAATGCTGTTAGAATGCCTCGATGTCAAAAAAACAATATTTTTTAAACAAAAAACCCGGTTGGTCTTTGGATGAGCGAGATCCAAAGTTCATAGAATCTCTAATGCCCCTGTTTGGCTTTTTGTATCACTACTATTTTCGAGTTCAAACTAGTGGCTGGGAGAATATTCCACCCCAAGAAAAAGTCTTATTTGTTGGTTCGCACAATGGGGGACTCGCGGCCCCTGATATGTCAATGATGATGTACGACTGGTTCCGAAGATTTGGTGTAGAGAAACCAGTTTATGGTTTGATGCATCCCAAGGTTTGGCAAGTTAGCACGCCACTAGCGCAACTAGTCGCTAAGGCTGGAGCAATCATCGCCCATCCGAAAATGGCTTACACTGCCTTACGCTCTGGAGCGAGTGTGCTAGTTTATCCCGGTGGAGCCGAAGATCTCTTCCGACCGAATTATTTACGTGACAAAATTTACTTGGCAGGGCGACAAGGATTTATTAAGTTAGCGTTACGGGAAAATGTGCCGATTGTACCTGTGATTTCCTGGGGCGCTCACGATACACTGATTATAATTGCTGACTGTTATAAAGTTGTGCAGCAACTTCATGAGTGGGGAATGCCTTGGCTATTAGGTATCGATCCAGAAGTTTTTCCAATTTATCTCGGACTGCCGTGGGGATTAGGAATTGGCCCATTGCCCAATATTCCATTACCAGTGCCCATCTACACGCGGGTTTGTCCGCCAATTGTATTTGAACGCTACGGCCGTGAAGCAGCTAGCGATCGCTACTATGTCAATGAATGTTATGAATTAGTTGTTAGTCAAATGCAGCAAGAGTTAGATAACTTAATAAAGCTAACTGCTAAGGCCAATTCTCTTTGAATAGTTATGAGTTAGAAGTTTTGAATCTTTAATTTATCACTCCTAACTCATAACTCCTAACTGTTTTCCTAGCCGCCGCTGACTGGTGGAATCAACACAACCTCATCCCCATCTTGTAGTAGGGTATCTGGTTCGACAAATATCAAATTAATCCCAAAACGGGTTATATCACGCCATTGGGAGAGTTCTGGGTGTTCAGCTATGAGGCGATCGCATACTGCTTTGACTGGCATACTATTAGGAAATTCCAGCACTAGTTCCGAAACCCTAAAGGCTTCTTGATAAGCAGCGAACAATTTGACGGTAACGGTGATTACAGATTTAGACATATAACATACTTTGGCAGTACGAGCAAGGGTTTTAATAGTTGCCAATAATGTAGACAAATGTTCAACACAACTTATGTATGTTTTGCTTCCCTGCCCCTTGTGCGTGAAACAAATCTAAAATCCCAAATTCATTTGACTATTCAGCACTGAGGATTTTCGGTACTTTAAAAAATTCGCCTTCCTGTTCCGGTGCACTGTTGAGAATACTTTCCCGGTCAGGATAGGGTTGCAATTCATCCTCTCGTGTGATATTGCTGACATCAATTGCCCGTGTTGTTGGCAGCACATTACTGACATCAAGTTCATTCAATTGTTCGATATAGTCCAGAATACTTCCCAACTGTGTAGTAAATTGTTCCTCTTCTTCTGGAGTCAATTCTAAACGAGCAAGATTAGCTACTTTGTGAACTTGTTCTTGGTCAATCATCTTTTTTTAGTTAGGAGTTAGAGACGCGATTAATTATCGCGTCTGCACAGAAGTTAGCAGTGATTGATTAATAATTTCTAACTCATCACTTTTAGAAGAATACGTCAATTTGCGATCGCCCGGTGGTTTTGAGCCAGTTTTGGGCTTCGATGTAGTTATTGGGAGCCATGCGAATAGCACGAATCCAATAGTCTGCTGCTTGGTCAAAAAGTGCTTCGCCGGCCTCGTTATCTCCAGCTTCTTTCTCCTTTTCGCCTTGGTAGTGATAAATCACAGCGATGTTGTTCAAGGCTTGGGGCATACGTGGGTTCAACTCAATTGCCTTGTGATATAGTTCTAAAGCCTTGTCGTGGTCGCCATTGCTGGCATAGATTAGCCCCATATTGTAGAAAATATAGCCGCGATCGTTGGTATCTTCCTCTAGTGTTAGAGCTTCTTCATAGTATTCCAATGCCTCAGCATATTCCCCTTCCGCTTGGGCCGACATACCATCTCGATAATAAACAAACGCTTCTTTAGCTTTTTTGTTGGTTGGCAGGATCTTCAGAATGATATCCGCCATCACAGTAAAGGATTTGTCAATAAAATTATCGTTTTTTTGTGTTCTTGGCATATTTCTCTCTGGGTATTGGGCATTGGGTGTGGGCATTAGCATGGGGCATGGGGCACTTGTACTGAGCGAAGGTGAGTGCGTCTCGTAGAGAAGCCGTTAGCGCAGCCTCTCGTAGATAAGTATTGGGCATGGAACATTGGGAAAACGCTTTTTTATCCCCTTGTCCCCCTGCTCTCCCTGCTTCCTCATCTCCCCAATCCCCTAGTTCACTCAATAGTTAATTTAACTGATTTGCGGGGGCATTCTTCTCGCTAAAGGGTACGATACATTCTGAACTATTATGTCGGGAGTTGTTTACCAAGGTGCTAACTGGATATGCAATCATTGCTGGCGCTGGATAGGGACGCAATAGCTGCTGTAGGGTTTGGGGCGTTTCCACTTGGGAATCTAGCCATAAATCGTAATCTTGTGGCTCCAGAATTACTGGCATCCGCTCGTGGATGGGTTGGAGTAATTCGTTAGCTGCCGTTGTCAAAATTGTACAAGAGATTATTTCTTCGTTAGCAGGCGAACGCCATCTCTCCCACAAACCTGCAAAACCGAAGGGTTGCCCATCTTGAAGATGAAAATAAAATGGCTGCTTCTTACCTTGTTGGCGTTGCCACTCATAAAAGCCATCAGCTAGCACTAAACAGCGTCTGTGCTTAAAAGCCGAACGAAAAGCAGGTTTTTCGGCGACAGTTTCTGCCCTAGCATTAATCAGCTTTGCCCCCATTCCTGCATCTTTCGCCCATGACGGAATTAATCCCCAATGCAACTGCTTAAATTCCCGCTTTTCGCTTTCGGGATTTTGTAACACTGTCGCCACCATTTGCGTAGGTGCAATGTTATATTCGGCTGCCAAATCGGGAACTGACTCGACATGGAAAACTTCAGACAATCCTGCTGCCGACTGGTTTAGAGTAAATCTTCCACACATAGTTTTATTTTCGACCATTAACTAAATTAAACATCTAAATCTAGAAATAAATAAGATTTTTTTATTTTTTCGAATAATTTTATGTAGTATGTTCAGATACTAAATACAAAAAAAATATCCGGTTTTGGGAAAATCTTTTGGTAAGATATTGTATTTTGAACCTTCATTTCTCAAGATATTCCTAACTGTATTTTAACATGGAACTACTGCATCTGTACGATTTTTTACCTTCTGGTCATGGTTATAAGATACGTCTTTTATTGACACAACTAGGTATACCTTTTGAAAGGATAGAGCTTAACATCTTAAAAGGTGAGACTCGAACACCAGAATTTTTAAGTAAAAATCCTAACGGTCAGATACCTGTTTTGGAAATCGAGCCAGGGAAATATTTAGCAGAATCAAATGCCATATTGGTGTATCTAAGTGAAGGTACAGAGTTTTTACCTTATGACCGCTTTTTACGAGCGCAGGTGCTGCAATGGTTATGTTTTGAACAATATAGCCATGAGCCTTTTATTGCTATATCAAGATTTTGGATTTCTATTTTAGGTAAAACTGAAGAATATAGTGAAGCTATCAAACAAAAACGTGAACCAGGTTATGCAGCACTTAACTTGATGAATAAACACTTAACTTCTCAAGATTTTTTTGTCGGAGAACGTTATACGATTGCTGATATTGCCTTGTTCGCTTACACTCATGTAGCTGATGAAGGTGGGTTTGATTTAACACAATATTCTGCTATCCAAGCTTGGATAGAAAGAGTCAAAACTCAACCCAGATATATCAGTATTACAGAGGCATAAAATTAGATTTTGCAAGTTTCTATCTCTGGTTTCTTGTCTCTAGTAGAGAATGTACTGGGTGGAATGTAGCTCATATTAAGAAGGCAGCAAAGTCTTCAAAAAAGGTATTATTAAGCAGCAGTTAGGTATTCGTATCAATTTCCATCAACTTTTGCCGAGAGGAGAAACCTGACTTAATTCTGATATGAGACTTGGGTACATCAAATTTATCTGCTAGTAGTTTAATTAACTCTTCATTAGCCTTACCATCAACTGGGGGCGATTTTAAATAAACAGTCAAATTGCCATCAGGTTGTTCTTCAATTTTTTGCTGTTTTGAATTAGGTTTAACCTTGACTTTTTTTTGCATAACCTATTCCGTGTAATTGTCGCAGCCATAACCAGCCTAAAACAGAACCCAATACATAATGAGGAAAATCCCACCAAACAAAGGTCGTACCAAGTAACAATTTACCTATCAAGGTGGCGCGAGTTTGCTCTAATAGTGGCGGATGCCAAAGTTGCAAGAATTCTAATATACAGGTGATGACAAAAACCCATATAGGAATTTGGATTACCGCTGCCCGACTTCTGAAAAACCAAAATGCGAACAGACACCAAAATATCTCGTAAAATACAGCTGCTCCGTAATCATTAAACCAGTGATGGGCAGGCCCATTATAATACTTAAACAAAAATCCTATCGGTACAACGATGAACGCAGAAATAATAATAAATATTGTTTGGTCACGGTATCGAAGCATTTTCTATAGACTAGAGACTATGCAAGATTTTAGCAGCGGAACGACTATAAGTCTCCTCTGGGTACTAGGGAAAAAAATATAAGTAAGATTTGGTTGAGGTCTGAATCTCCATTCAAATTTTTAAGAGTCCCCCCAATTTACGCGCTCTGGTTTGGTTTCAGTCCCCTTTTAATCCTACATAGGCTATTGCTCCAAATACAGATTTGGGATGTATTGAGCTATAGGAAAGCAATATATGACTCAATATTCATATTTATCATCCCACAGCTTGGTGCATGAGTTTTTATCTGCAATTAGTACTTTTCTATTACTTTCGTTAGTACACAATTTGAAACATCTGTTTGAGATCGGCTTTTCTTCATTGACATTTGTTTAGATGGTTTTTGTGGGTATGCGTAGACTAGCAAAAACCGCAGAGATCGCTAATTTCCAAAAAAGCATATAAAATTTATGTAAAGCTCAAGTGTTATTAAGCATAAAAATCTTCTGGATATACATTAATTTAACTTATCTATTTAAAAAATTATTTCTTTAGTTCTTTAACAAAAAAAATGATCTCGAAACCTAACTTAATGACAAACCCCATCAAGCTAAAAAAAACTGGCAACATTAACCAAACAAATCAGTAGATTTTAAAAAATATTTCATTTAAAGTTTACAAACATATATCAATGTATTATGAATCGGATTTATTAAGTATTTTGAAGATTTAGTAAAGAAGTGTATGTAACCTTGTACTTCATGATAATTGAATAATTACAGCATGGGTTTAAAAAATTGGAAAAAAACCAAAATATTTGACCTAATTACTTAATCATTTGCGTAATCAATTTAATGGATTGTTAGGGAATAAATTATCTGATTTCTTAGTTATGCATTTCGCTCACAACCAAGGGCTGGCTTTTCGGATCAGCCCACAGTAAGTAGTTGGATATTTTTTCTTGAGCAGCTACTAACCAAATAGTTAATGTTTTTTAACATGAAATTACGCAAATGACAAGTAATCTACATTGAACTAATAAATAGTTCTTTGATTGATGCTGAACTTACATATTTAGTGAGAAATTTAGGAGAGATAATTCTGATTTCTTAGTTATGCATTTCGCTCACAACCAAGGGCTGGCTTTTCGGATCAGCCCACAGTAAGTAGTTGGATATTTTTTCTTGAGCAGCTA
>NZ_JBALDD010000052.1:0-12540 GCF_036917555.1 Nostoc sp.
TTAATTTAAGCAAGAGCCTTTTTGGACGTTCACTCTCAGTAATATATATGTACTGTTAAATGGCGATCGCTGTGCCAGTTGCGTAAGTCCTGAATTAGTAATATTTATAGTTGAGAGGTTAATTTCGTAATAAATATAGGGTTGTTAGCTATTATTAACTATTTTTTATGAGGTATTCTTTTTAAAGTTTAGTCGCTAATAATACTACAAACATAAAGTTTAAGTCCTATCATATTTTATCTATCAAAGTAAGATTTTTAAAATAAATTGATATTGAATTTTAGCTATATTTTTGTTTGTTTTAGATATAATTTCGATGTTAAAATCGGACGAAAAATTTTTAAGAATCAACAACTACCTCAAGGGGACGGTTGCCCCTGCATTCTAAACATGATACGGAGGGCTAATGAGCAGATCGAAGCAATTAAAACTGGGTGCTTTTATGCGCCCGGTAAGCATACATACAGGCGCTTGGCGCTATCCTGGGGCTTTGCCTGACGCTAATTTCAACTTTCCAGCGCTGAAACGATTCATCCAGAAACTAGAGCAGGGCAAGTTTGATGCATTCTTCATGGCTGACCACTTAGCGGTGCTGGATATGCCAATTAACGCGCTCAAACGTAGCCATACTGTCACATCCTTTGAACCTTTCACCTTGCTTTCTGCCCTTGCTAGCGTCACCGAACACATTGGGCTGGTAGCCACCGCTTCCACGACCTATGACCAGCCTTACCACATTGCTCGCCGCTTCGCGTCTCTCGACCATATCAGTGGCGGTCGCGCTGGCTGGAACATTGTCACTACATCAAATCCAGAGGCAGCGCTCAACTTTGGATTAGAAGAAGAGGTAGATCATGACGAACGCTACGTGCGGGCTAGGGAATTCTATGATGTCGTCACGGGCCTTTGGGATTCCTTCGCTGACGATGCGTTCATTCGAGATGTGGAATCAGGGATTTATTTCGATCCCGCAAAAATTCATGTTCTAGGTCATAAAGGAAAACATCTCTCGGTGCAAGGGCCATTGAACATCGCCAGACCTGTCCAGGGTTGGCCGGTGATCGTCCAGGCGGGAGCTTCCGAAGCAGGTCGTCAACTGGCCGCCGCAACCGCCGAGGTCGTGTTTGCATCAGCCAGCAACCTAGAGGTAGGGAAGGCATTTTTTGCTGATATTAAGGGTCGTGTGCAGGCAATCGGACGCGATCCAGATAGCATCAAAATTCTTCCAGGTGTCTTGGTGATCGTGGGTGAAACCGTTGCAGAAGCGCGCGCCAAGCATCTTCATTTGGACAGCCTAGTACATTATGACAGTGGGATCGCGAGCCTGAATAGCGCACTTGGCTACGATGTTTCGCGCTTTGATCCAGAAGGGACCTTACCGGAAATCCCGCAGACTAACGCCGGACAGACCTCACGCGAACGAGTGATAGCGCTGGCGCAACGCGAAAACCTGACCATTCGACAGCTAGCTCAACGCATCGGCAGTTACGGCGGGCTGGCCTTCATCGGCACACCTCAAACGATCGCTGATGATATGGAGCAATGGCTGATAGAGGAAGGGTCTGACGGCTTCAACGTCATGTTCCCTTTTCTTCCTGAAGGGTTGAATGACTTTGTAGACAAGGTTGTGCCAGAACTCCAACGGCGTGGGATTTTCCGCCACAACTATGAGGGCAAGACGCTGCGCGAAAATCTGGGACTGGCACGCCCCGCCAACCGCTTCTTCCAGACCACCACCGCGTCTGTCAGCTAGACATCACACAACAATGTGATGAAAATCTTTTTTCCCAGTTAGAATCATGCCAACCTGTATATGCTTTTCCCTAGCCCAACCGAGTCAGCTAGTAATAACCTGGGTCGAAGTTATCTAGCGATCGCTTGACTGCGATGATCTGAAAAAGCATTGCATCAAATGCACCTAGCCCCTCTAAATCAGCTTCTTTCCCCGCCGCAGGCATCTGCCTCAATTGCGTTTCTTTGCTGCGTTAGCTCAGAGTTTGAGGAATATGAGGCATAACAAATTCCTTTCGTTATGCCTTACGTTAAATTTATAACAGGACTTACGCAACTGGTACAGCGCAATCGCTAAATAATAGTACATAAGTATCAATAAAACAGATAATAGAAAGGTATTGCTGAAATTAGTAACACTCCCTCATGCCTCGCAAGTCAAAGTCAAAGTTAGCTTTGGTTTTACAGTCTAATCCTGATGGTCAACCTATAGCAGGTGTCGGCTCTGGTGTAGGATTAGAGTTTATTAAAGCCTATTTTCCAGAAGCTGAAAATACAATTCGTATTGCTAGTGCTTACTTTAGCCTGGTTGGATACAAGTTGGGTCGTCAGTATGTGGCACCGGAGGTACAATTTCAAATCCTAGTGGGTCGGGAGGAAGGAAAGCATGTCCGAGCCACTGTCATTGATGAGATTACCGCAGATTTGGGGCAGTGTGATACAGATCTGTGGAGAACAGTTTTTGAATTAGTTGAACGCATGAAATCCGGACGCTTTATTATTCGAGATGCCCGTGAAATGCAAGTGCCTTTTCACTGTAAATTTTACATCTGTGATTCAAAGCTAATATGGCATGGTTCATCAAACTACAGTCGTCGAGGACTTTGCCAATCAGCAGAGCAAGTGAGCGTTAGCCACGATTCTGAGCGGATCTGTTTGTTTACAAATTGGTATGATGATGTTGCTCAAAATGCCCAAGATTTACTGGCTGAACTGATCAAAAAGTTAGAGGATTGGCTTAATCTCGCCACCCCATTCGAGGTATATCTCAAAACACTTTTTTTGCTCAATAACTTAGCTGAGTATCCTTTGTGTGTGGGCGCCTATTCTCCTGTGTATTATCAGAAGGGTGTGATTGCACGTGCTCTTCGTCAAGCTAATGAGTATGGTGGTGCACTGATAATAGCTGCTACTGGATTGGGTAAAACTGTTATTGGTGCTGAAATTGCTTTGCGTTTGCAACCAATAGGCAGAACCAATCAAGTTATTTTAATTGCTCCTGGTGGAGTACGTGAAAATTGGGAACAGCAGCTTGAAAATCGCAATGTTTATTTTAAGTTTTTTAGCATTGATGTGCTGTTTCGCAAGGCTTCTCAGCAATCTCGCCATCAAACTACCCAGCTAGAGAAGCTGCTTCAACGAGCTAATCATAATACCGTCATTATTATTGATGAGGTTCACTTTTATCGGAATGAGCTTCTACGGGAGAAGTCCAAGCGTGGTAAGAGTTTGGTTTATGAACGTATAGTACCAGCAGTCAGAGCAGGTGCAAAAATCTTTCTTCTCACAGCTACAGCATACGGCACAAATTACTTAAATCTCAATAGTCTGCTACATCTTCTACCTCATAGATTTTACAACCCTAATCTATTGGATAAGCAAAGTCCTTGGAAGATTAATGATGCCGAAGAGTTTTCCCGCCTACCAATTGTGACCATTTTGGGGTTACCTCACGTCTTAAAAATGGCTCGAAACAGAGGTGATATTGATACAAACGGACGAACTTTCATTCAGTTTGGTGATGAACGACGTTATCTACCAAAAAGCCTCAAGCTGTATTCGTTACGCTATCAATTGTTCTTGCAGCCTGAACTACAAGCTGCTTTTGATCGCCATTATTTTGATCAAGCTTTTAAGTCTCCACATGAATGGTTCGATGATGACAGAATGGCTCTTTGCGAGAGTGCGATCGATACAGTGTATAACTCTTCACTTACAAACTGGCTCAGTTCACCTGTTGCAATGGCAGACAGTATTGAACAAAACCTTGTTACATTAAGCTATTCTGAGCAAGTCGATGGCTTTTCTCAACTTACTCTAAATTTATGGGAACAGTCTGCTACTGATGTTTATAATCAAGAACATCGCTCTTTCAACGTGATTGATACACAAAATCGTGCTCATAAAACACCGATGTATATAAGCTTGGAAGAGCGTAGCAATACTCTTACACCATTATTAGCACGGCTTAGGCGGAGTAACTACACAGATGACAAGTTTCTCAAATTGCAGAAGATTATTGAGGATCACTGCTTAGATACAAGGGGCAAAGTCATCATATTTGTAAAGAGATATCTTACTGCCCAGTATTTACTAACTATCTTGCAGAGAAAGTTTAGTGGAGCGCTTAACATTGGTTGTACAGTTGAAACTGATGAAGATAATCCGCGATTAAAAGCTGGATTACAGCGTTTTGAAGTGCTAAAACAGTTTTCACCACGTTCTCACAATTACAATGCCAGGCGAGAGTATGACGTACTAATTTGTACTGATGCAGATGGTGTGGGTGTTGATTTACAAGATGCGGATACAGTTGTTAATTACGATCCACCAGAAGGAGCGGATGAGCTATTTCAAAGGGCAGGTAGAGTGTTGAGGATGACTGCAAATTCGGAGCGAGTGGTTCAGTTTTATACACTTGTACCGTCAATCATTGATCAAAGAAATAGCTCCTCCCGTGTACAAAACGATATCTGTAAGAGATTTGCTCGCATTGCTGATCGCCACAACAAATCGAAACGCATTTTAGGATCTGGTGTTATATCAGAAGAAGAACACTCTGAAATAACGCTTGATAATGATTTGGATGTGGAGCAACTTACACAAGACGGTAAGTTTTGGACAGACATTGGTGGACTTGGTGCTGAGTCCATGCTGTCTCATATAGCAGTGCTTGAACAACACCGGAGTCGTGCAGAAGAACTGCCAGAATATTTACTCAGTGCAAGGAGCTATTCCAAGGCTCAACCCTGCATCTTTGTCCTGCTTAAGTATGAAAGTAAGTATTGTCCGATACTTTTCAACTTGTCAAGCAAGAAGCTTGAAAAGCAGGATGAACTTTCTATTCTTGACTTAATTGCCTGTATAGAATCAGAACCTTGTGCCGCAATTCAAGCTGCTGAGATTGAGAAGATAGCTAACCAAGCTGTCCGTGCTTGGTGCGATTTTGAGAATATTTCGGTAGATCAGGTAAGCAAAATTTGTGGTCTTTATCTCGTACCTCTTGACAAGACAGCAGAAATAAATCGGTTGCTAAATGACACTTCTAACGATGAAGAATAAAACATGAAAATACAAGGTTAATATATACTTGATTTGGTTCAAGTCTAGTTAATTCTAAGTTAAGAAGGCTAACACTGACGTGAGTTCGGCGACAAATTAAAAAGTAGCTGGTGCTAATAAATATTAGCTGAGTTTGTCAATCAAATTCTGAAAACGAAAACGTCCATACTAGTTCCAACAATTTTAACACCTGAACAGATTTCCACTTTAGATCCTTCTGTAGTAGCGGTATTGCTCGATAGCAATCAATGGTCAGCAGTGATGATCAGCCAAAATCCATTTCGGATTGTAAACAATCCACGCCATACGCCCGCGCGACGTGAGTCGAATTTGATGCACGAGTTTGGACACCTGCTATTAAGACACAAAATTGTCCGCTTTGATCCAAATACCGGGCTTCCTCTGCGCCGACAGACCGATGAAGATGAAGCGACTTATTTAGCTGGGTGTTTTCAAATTCCACGCCGAGGTCTACTCTGGGCTGTTCAACGTCAAATGACACAGATGGAAATAGCAGTGCATTTTAATGCAAGTGAAGAAATGGTGCAATTCCGTAGTAACGTCACTGGAGTAAAAATCAGATAAATGTTGTATGAAAAATTTTTCCCTTTATGAAAATATTTGACGTTGTAAAAATATACATTACGGGTTTTCGCGATCGCATTTGGATAATTTTACCCTTTACTGCAAATCCAGTGAATAATTACTTAGGTTTTAATAAATATATTATACTTGTAATCATTGCAATAAAAATGGCTTCTGCAGGAGCTATAGAACTTCTTCAGAAACCATTTTACCTGAATTGTAGCCAAATAATGCGGTTGAACAATTTCAGCATCTCAAGTGCTTGCTACTGCCTAATAAATAAAAAATAACGGTTGAACAATTTCACTCATGATTTTTAGAGATACTTAATTTCTAGTCTAACAAAGAAATAAAACGATTAAACAATTTCTGGGAAGCTTTATGTGGCAACACTTTGATGGACTGTTCAAAATTTGAAACATCCTCTAATTGTATTGTTGGTATGGTAGCGTTCACAAAAATACCTCAGTGGAGATCGCACTTTATTTCACTTTACCTATGGCTGGTAGCATGGAGCGATCGCTGCTTTCGTTGAGCGCGCTTTGTGATAGCTACCCGCCCGCCAAGAGCGATCGCTGTACCTGACAGAGACAGTGAAATTAGATGTACGGGTAGCCCAAAATTTCTTTGAGATCAGAAAAGCTTACTTGTTCATGAAATACTTTCATTGATACGAATAAGCCAATAACTTTAATCTCCCTGACAGGTGTAGGTTTTTTACACGATGGCTAAAACCCAGATTATTACGTGGTCAATATGGGTTATTGATGTGCGTCTCCATATAAATGCGTACATACAACGTTACAGTCTGTTGACAATCATCTATGTGAGGATATAATCGTCTGTAAATCAATAATTAGGCTAATATACAGCCAAAAACCATCTCATTGTACAGCAATCCCTTAAATTGCTATTTAGGGTTTGCGAAAGCATCGTTTCGTGTTTATGTAGCGTGACGTTTGCTCTCAGCCAGGAGTTCACAAGTTCAGGTGTTTGATATATCAAGATGTCAAATATGTAAACTCGCATTTGGAAGTTGTTCTTGACTACGGCTAGTACGATATAGATTCCACTAACTCCACGCTATTTTCTCCAGTTCAACTGGGGAAAAATCGCAAATATCCATTTTCGACTTTCTATGCAGGTTGTCAAACCTGCACCCTCTGATTGTGTCGAAACAATTAGATAACTCATCGTTTTGAGCAAGTTTTCGGTAACAACCCGATTCTTGTTCATGCTTTGCTTTTCCACTTTCGGGAAATTGCAAACAGATGCAACGATCCAGAGCAAACCAATCGTATGTATAAGAAACCTTTAATAGCAAGAGTTTCGGCATCTTATCATTTAGCCTATTTTTTGAACCAGATCCTTACCCAGTAATGGTTTCTGAAAACTCGTGCCTTCGCCCTGTGTAACGACTGACTTTTCACGTTATATGGAAAAGTCCACTAAAAACCTAACCCCCAACTCGTCGCGGGAAGGGGGAAAATTCAAAGTCTCTCTCCTTTTAGGAGAGAAAAATAGAAGTGAGGTTTTCCAGATGCCGTGCCTTCGCCCTGTGCAACGATCCGAATAATCACAGTTTAAGAGAACGCCTGAAAAATTCAGAAATTAACCTTGGGAATCGTCTTAAGGTTGCGTAAGTTCAGATATCACAATTTTGTAGGTTGTATTAGACTATGAAAAATTTACTAATCAAAGTTAACTCTCAAGGGATTAAAGCAGGTAACTTTGCCCAGCTTACTCTGGGTAATGAAGATTTAGCTAAGGGCAACTATAGGGAAGGGTTAAATGTTGCTATTGTCAATGAATATACAGGAGAAATAATTAAATTTCAGAACTTTAATACTGCTGAGAGTAGGGAGCAGGGAATAGAATTTGCCAAGCTAGTCGAAGGGCTAACTGTTGGAAGAATTGTTGCTATAGCAATTAAAGGTAAAGCTATAGCCAGTATGAGCAACCGTGCGAAACGCGCTTGCCAGACTCTTGGTAGTAGTTTAATTTGTAATGTTAAGGAAGGTGATTCTTGGGCAATAATTGGACATAAAGGGGCTGCGCCAGGAAGTGTAAAAGAGCATTGGTCTGAAGGCTCTAGCGGTGTGACTATCGAACAAACTATTAATATCAGTGCCAAGCAAAGCTCTCGGATAAAAGCCTTTAAGATTGAAGTTTTTTCTGAGGGGAAAAGAGAAGGTGGAAATAATCCAACGTCAGGGGGTATGTCCATTACTAAAAATGGCGAAGCTGTAGTTTCTGGAACGGGGAATAGACGGGGGCTAAATGTCGCTGTTTTTAACGAAAATGATGGTTCGGTGCTAGATATTCAACATTTTGATACATGGGAGAATAAGCAAGCAGCTAATGATTTTGCAAACTTTATTAATGCTCTTCCTGATGGTCGCTTAGTAGTAGTGGCAGTGTGTGACGAGGGATCAAAGTATATTACAGGCATTAACAGCAGTGCTGGGGCAAAAAATCAGGCAGCGATAGATGCTTGCAAAAGTTTGGGAAGCCAACTAATTGAGGCGTTAGCTTGGCGAAACTCTTGGGCGTTGATTGGGTATAAAGGCAATCAGGAAGCACTGATGGAAAGACTATCAACAGATTCGGCTGTAACCTGTTATGAGTGGTTTTTGCCCGACCGATTATTTGAGATAACTATTAAGTCCCAAGGATTCTATGACGGTGTTAATAGAAACGCATCTGTTAAAGTTAATGGTGAAGAAATATTAGCGATTTCTGGTGAAGCGCATCGAGGCTTAAATGTCGTTGTCTTTGATGAACATGATGGCTCAATACTAGACACTCAACGTTTTGATACATGTATAAGTGAGCAAGCTGCTACGAATTTTGCAAACTACATCAAAAATGTTCCATTTGGTCGCTTGGTGGCTGTTGCAGTATGTGATGAGGGAGCAAGCTATATTACAGGCATTGGTAGCGGTAATCCTAAAAACCAGGCGGTGATTGATGCTTGCAAGAGTTTGGGCAGTACGAAGATCGAACAGTTAGCTTGGCGCAATTCGTGGGCATTGATTGGATACAAGGGGCCGGTTTGGGGAGAAGCTGTAGAAGTTTTGTCATCTAATGCGTCCGCTTACTGCCAATACAGGTTTACACCGTACACCGCACAAGAGGCTATCAATTACCGAGTGTCGGTGGTGTCGGGTGGTATAAAAGCTGGGAATACCGCAGCAATCTATGTGAACCAAGTCCCGGTGTTATCTGAGGATGATGCACAGTCGGGATTCAATGTGGTAGTAATTGATAAAGATTCAGGATTTGTTGTTAATCGGCAGTCATTTGGTCTTTCTGCTGGAGATCGTAAAGGATATAGTGCAGGCGATTTTATTGATTTTATTGAAGCAGTGCCTGTTGGCTACATTGTAGCTGTCAGCTTAAAGGAAGGTGTCTATCATATTACAGATGCTGTGCAATATGCTTTGCAATCTATCGGGAGTGGATTAGCTTTTAATTTGTGTGGTGAAAATTCTTTAACTTGTGAAGATTCATACGCCATTATCGGAATCAAAGGATCTGCACCCGGTTCAGTACCAGAAATGTTACAAACTGATGGTATTGCAGCAGTAAAAACTGTTTTTCCTGTTGCCACTATCAGACAATTTAACCCGTTTCGTGTTGTTAGTGCCATGTCAGAGGGAGTAAATGTAGGCAACAATGCTTGCATTACGACTAATGGGCATACAGTAAAAATGCCCAATAGCTACCAGCGTGGTATTAATGTGATTGTATTCAATCAAGAAGGTCAGGTGATTGATCGGGGAACGTTTGATACTTATGCTTCTACCAATGAGACGAACAAGTTCGTTGAATTCATTAATAAGGTTAATCCTGAAAATTACGTGGCTTTGGCTGTTAAAGATGAATGTACTTGGCACTTGAACTACAGTTCAAACGAGAAAGTTCGGCAGGTTTTCCAAAGTCTCGGTAGTACAATGATTAGCCAAGTAGGTTACCGGGATTCTTGGGTACTGATAGGTAAGAAGGATGGAACTAAGCTTGCTGAGGCATTCGCACGAGACGGGCAAGGCAATGCTACTGCTGTAGCGAATTTGACTGTCACCATTCAAGGTTCGTCAAACGATGCTGTGGTTTCGGTTGAGTCTGCGGGAACTAATTTTGGTAACTCAGCAAGGATTTCCTTGAAAGGATTTCCAGGTGAAGATGAGCGGTATTCGTATCAAAATGGAGTAAACGTAATCGTCTTTAATCCAGATGAAGGAATCAAGCGATTCGAGTATTTCGACACTACACAATCTGGTAAAGCAGAAGAGTTTGCGGCTTTGATTGAAGGATTATCCCCAGGGACGATGGTTGCTATTGCCATAAAAGGAAGTAATGCACTCACCAAGAGAGATCGAGCAGTGCGAGCTTGTCAGAGCATTGGTAGCAGCAAAATCCACAGATTGTCTAGCGATGGCTCTTGGGCAATTGTAGGGTTTAAAGGTGCTGCGCCGGGATTGGTTGTTGAGGCGATTAACAACGATGGAGCTACATCTTGCTGCATAACTTTACCCAAAGTTGCCCCACCACCTCCTATTACTGGTCATGGCAGAATACTGGCTGCCTTTATTATTCCGGCTGCTTATTATGCTGCCGTGGGTATTATTGCAGTTGGTAGCTATATTGGTACTCGTATTGTCGGTAATATAATAAAACATCAGCCTAATGGCGATCAAGGTAGCGGGCAATCAAGTGGTCAATCCTCTCAGTCCCAAGGTAGCGGGCAATCAAGTGGTCAATCCTCTCAGTCCCAAGGTAGCGGGCAATCAAGTGATCAATCCTCTCAGTCCCAAGGTAGCGGTCAGCAAGAAGAACAAAAGCAACCTGAACCACCAGTCATACAACTAGAAAAGCCGAAAAAAACGCTCACGATCCGATTTAAAGGATTGTTTATAGGCTTAAATTATACAAACGTAACAAATATCAACCAATTAGAAAGACCAGCTCAGGATAATTGGGATTTACTTCATTACATGTATTTGGTACTTCCAGGTTATTATAATAAAGTTTATCAGAAATACGACATTAAGGTTGAGTTTAGTGCTGTTTTCCTTACTGATAAGCAGAACCTGGGTTTGGATATCTTACAGCGCGATCTGTCGGTTGGTATTCAGAGTCAAGAAGCTACCCTCAAAAATGTTACAGATCACATCGGAAAATTGCAAGAACAACAAAATAACTATGATGTTTTATTTTTAAGTTACTCAGGTCATGGAAGTAATAATGGTTCATTGTATCTCGTACAAAAGAAGAAGCCGATTCTCAACATATTTACCACCAATTCACTAGAAAGCGCGGAATTAAAAGCTGAGGATTTCCTGAAGTTGATTGAAAATATCAATTATGCAGAAAAAAACTTTACAGCCTTTATTCACTGTTGTTATTCTGGACAGATCATAGAACGTTTCAAGGGTTTTGGAATATCA
Source organism: Nostoc sp. (assembly GCF_036917555.1). Lineage (GTDB taxonomy): Bacteria > Cyanobacteriota > Cyanobacteriia > Cyanobacteriales > Nostocaceae > Nostoc. The sequence continues at coordinate 11,109 of NZ_JBALDD010000052.1, forward strand.
ACAACATCAGAAAATTCGGTCTCTTATGATATGGATTTTCAAGCTGAGAATGCTATTAGATTTACTATGAATGATGGAGAGCCAACCTATGGAACTCTCTATGCAAGACTTCAAGAAATTGTGTACGAATTCTATGAGCGAACGGAATTATTGGAAAAAAACATAGATAAAAAAGAGGGAAAGCCAATTTTAAATGCTACTGCAAAATCGCGACAAACATGGAAAATTTTTGAACTTATTAGTTTAGAGTTAATGTAAAATAAAAGAAATTTGTACCACCAGCCAGACCAATCCGCAACAGATTCCAAGAGCGATCACCCTTCATCTTGAATCAAAACCATTTTCACGCCTCGCGCGATCGCCCTACTTGTCCTAGAGAGCGATCACCCCTTATTTTGAATCAAAGCCTTTTTCACCGGAAAGCGATCACCTTACTTATGCCAGAGAGCGATCACTCATTTTAAATCAAAGCCATTTTAACCAGAGAGCGGTTGCCCGATTTATCCCGAAGAGCAATCGCTTTTCTGATTTGTGGAAGGAGATCGCTTAAAAAGACCAAGGATTAATAATTACAACTCCTGTCCCGGCAAAGTCTTTTTCATTGCGAGTGACAAGTGATAGAGAGTTATGAATTGCGATCGCTGTCATTGAGCGAAAGCTGTAAGAGTTGTTGTTCTATCCCTCTTCTGTCACTTTTCGGGAGGGTGATCGCTAGAAGCCTGATGAGGTAATCAATACAAGCTATACTATTAGAAAAAAATTGGTCTTGGATTTGTTATTAGAAAAGAATCGTGCAATCGCTTGCTATACAAAAGCTCTAGAATTCAGAAATGGCAAATGTTTTCGGAGACTGACAGAAGAGGGCTATAGCAACCGCCAGTTCCATCAAGACGTAAGATAAAGTAGTCATAGCCCTGTTTCCTGGTTTTGAGAATGGCTCAACCCTATAGTTACGATCTACGTGCAAAAGTTATCAAGGCCATTGAAATGGATGTCTTTCAAAAAATGTGAAGCCAGTGAGCTATTCAATATCAGCCGCAACACCATCCACCTGTGGCTAAAACGCAAAGCTCAAACGGGTGAGTTCAAGCCGGAGCTTAATAGGCCACCTGGTCATAGTCACAAAATCACAGACTCGGAGAAGTTTCGTGAATTTGCCATAGCTCATGGTGATAAGACCACCGAACAAATGGCTCAATTGTGGGATGGGGATATCAGTTCACGCACAATCTCCCGTGCCCTCAAGAAAATCAGGTTCACACGAAAAAAAAGACCTATGGCTACCAAGAACGGGATGAATCCAAACGTGAGGCATTTTTAGAACAACTCAATCACATAGCACTCGTGAGAGGTTAGAGTAATTGCACATTTGTCAAGAGGGTGCGGGAAAAGGAGATAAATCCAGCTTGGAGACTGGCTTTCGCAGAGCTTT
>NZ_JBALDD010000053.1:0-115383 GCF_036917555.1 Nostoc sp.
TCACGCTCTAATTTCACAAGCAGGTCTTTTCCCATAATTGTGATATTCCGCCTCAGATGTCACATTTGTCAATACCTCTTGACCTGAATCCTTACCTGAAAAGATGCATGATTGAGAGAGCCATATTCATTCAGCAGCGTGATTAATCTCAGATTTAGGAGGTGAAGTCAGGTAAATTCTCGGATTTACTAAGAATGAATAAACTTCCATCTCCTCCACGTCCAATTCTTAAGGTTTCATCTAAGTAAGTAATATCCAAGGTGGCAGTTCTGCCAGTAGGATTATTAGCTGGGACAACCTTAAATGGGTTAAGTTGAGGAGTATTAATGCCAACAATTTTCTCAATCGATAAATAGCGTTTATCAAAATAGACGTTTAGACGTTTATTCGCTATAGGCTCTAAATATTCTTTAGCTGGCTCAAAGCTAGCTGTCACTTTGACATATCCCGATACTAGCCCCAGAGGATGTTGAACTTTAGCTAGATTGAAAAACAATTTATTTGCAACATCAATCACTTGATAAACTTTACCCAGCTTTAATCCCAATGGAAGAGAAGCTAAAGAACGGATTTCTCTGGCTGTGGAGTATTGCAGTTGCCAAGCTCCTTCTAGCAAAGAAGTAGCGTAGAGAAGAGGATTGAGATTGGGATTGACGCTCTCCAATTCCGTCGTCAATTGTTCAATCTCTGCGGCTAAGGTTTTGTCTAGCTGCAAATCGGTAACGGGAGAGCCGTTGCTCTTGGTTTGGATATTCTCAAGCTTTGCTTGTAATTTTTCCTTAATTAAAATTTGGTTATTCAATGGTTAAAGATTTTCCTTTATATATCCTGTTTCTTTAGTTCAACTTTTATGCACTTCCTGCATAAAAGTTGGATTATCTAGATGAGATTAGTCAATGAGTTGTGGGGTGGGAATTTGCGTATCGATATCCGTTTGGGAAAAAGTAGGGAGCAACCAGCTGCTCTCACCCGCCTTGAATACTTTCGCAGGTTCAACATTCAATTCAATTGCACCAGTGGCTGGATTGGTTCTAGCAAGAGACTGTGTGCCATCGACAAACTTAACGGCGATTGCTTGGGTCAGTTCTTGTGGTTGAGCGTTTGGGCCTAAAACCACTTGAGAACCTGCGGGTAAGTAAATGCCATCGCAATCCCAATCATCATCGGTGATTGTTCCTGCGCCCAGAAAGTAGAGTTGGGTTGGAGATTTTTTTGGTTTATTGGCATAGACAGCCAAAGTTTTTCCAGTTTCATTGCGGCACTGTGCCCGCTTTCTAGCTGTTTCTATGACATATTTCTGAAACTGCAATTGTGCCAGTCGCTGCTGGAATTGCTCAGGTGTATAACCAGCTTGCTCAGGTGTATCCTTTACAGTTAGAAGTTGATTGAGCGCCTGAGTTACCTCAGCATAATCAGCCCCCTTAGTGAAATCTTTGCCTGCCCAAGAGGGTTGAGCAATTAGCAGGTTCACCATCAATACCAGAGCGACAAGAACAATTTTGAGAAACTGCATATATTTCTCCTTTTTTTGAAATTAGTATTCAGTACCACTGAAACTTTACCAGATTTCAAATCCTTGAAAATTTTGATGGCGATCGCACCAACAATAGCCATAAGATTAATTAATAGCTCTACAAGCTCTCCTCAATATCCACTAAACGGTGGTAACAGTTAATTAGTAAGTGATGGCTGATGTCAAACTCTTAACTGGGTGACGGCGATATTGCCGGAAAAACATACATCCACATCGCTGCCAGGAGTGCGATCGCGTTTGCCATATTCCCCTACATAATAAAAATCATCGCCTTCAATTCGATAGTTCACGGGCAAAGGTTTGGTACAGGCTTGGCAAAATACCACTTCAGGATCTGGTTCTCCTGGTTGCAGATGCGGCAGATTCACATTCCAGAAGCTTCCTGGTTCTAGGGGACGCTTGAGTAAATCCGCTAAAACTTCAGCAGTGAATTTGGCAGCCAGATTCCAATCAAAATTCTGTTTGGCTTTGCGATACTGAGAAATAGCAACTCCGGGAATACCGTGCATCGCGGCTTCCCGCACGGCGGCAACTGTGCCAGAAATATAGGCATCGACTCCCAAATTGCCCCCAGCGTTGATACCTGAAAGTACAAATTTGACATCTGCGGGGATTTGTGTTAAGGCAATTCTCACACAATCAGCGGGAGTACCTGCGATCGCATACTCAGTCTCAGAACGTCGCTGGAGGTTGATAGCACGAGTAGTAGTAACTTGATGTCCACAGCCAGACTGATGATCGGCAGGAGCAGCGATAATAGAATTTCTGCCATTTACAGCTTTAAGCAGCGCTTGGATACCGGGGGCATCAATGCCATCGTCGTTAGTTAAAATTATGGTCATGTATATATGATATTGATTTAGCTAAAATATCAGAAAAATGCAGATATCAACCATCACATAGACATCTACAGCAGAATTCAGAATGGGCTGCGCCCCGTTGCGCTAACAGGAGTTAAATAAACACGCTTTCTACCTGGGTAATAAACGAATCGTTTTGTACATCACCTACTTGAAATCTGCTGTATGTAAATTAAATATGCATTGTCTAGAACCCTTGTAGAGACCTAGTAATATAACGTCTTTACATTCTTTTTCACTCAGATATCTAATGAGTACGGCAGGAAAAGCTACTTGCAGATATGAAAAAATATGGCGTTGTTGAACCAAAATAGAAATCATGCGATATGATTTCTAGATGGTTTGCAAATTCCGCCCTAAGCATTTGGGTTAATTCCCAAAATGGGCGGTATTTCTTGTGAGTAGTAAGGGGTTTAGCGTCAGGTTAATGCTTGCAACCGCCCTCAGAACAAGTTTGTGTAATCAAAAATACCGTACAATATACATATTTGCTGGGAATATCAGAAATTTTACACTGAAGAAAATCGGGAACGAGGTGATTTTTGCAGTGGTTCTGTAGTATTTTTGGTGCAAGTCTGTCTTAGGGATCACATAATGAAACAGCTCCTCAAACAAGTTTTTAGCAGTCAAAAACACCTCATCCGGCTAATTCTACCTTTGATAACGGTTATTTTCGCAGCCTCGCTGTTTGCTACACCTGCTTTAGCTACAGGTGTGTATCAAATACCCAGCCTGACAGCAGGGAATGACACCTGGGTTTTGGATCAAGGTGAAGTCATCAGCCGTCTGAATGAAGGCAAAATTAGCAGCGCTTTTAAGGATTTGGCAAAGCAAACAGATAAGGAAGTCAGAATTGTTACTGTTCGCCGACTCGACTACGGCGAAACACCAGAAAGCTTTAGTAAAGAACTGTTTGAAAAATGGTTTCCGACAAAAGCAGCCCAAGCTAATCAAACTTTATTGGTTCTTGATACAGTTACCAATGGTACCGCCATTATTACTGGGGATCAAGTCAAGCCAATGCTTACTGACTCTATTGCCGAAAGTGTAGCTACTGAAACAGTAAGTGTACCGTTACGCAATGGTGACAAATACAATCAGGCATTTCTCGATGCAAGCGATCGCCTTGTCGCCGTTCTCTCTGGCAAAGCCGATCCAGGGCCACCCCAAATAACTAACACTGTGCAGGTTGGAGGCACTTTCAAGAAAGCAGAAGAAACCAACCAAGGTAACGCTACTGCTTGGGTAGTAGGATTGTTAATTGCCGCCACCGTTATCCCAATGGCAACTTACTATATCTATCAGATAAATCAGCCCTCATCTAATGGGTAATGGCAGAGTTAGGAGTGGGGTTAGGAGTTATGAATTTTAAACTCTTAACTTTTAACTCCTCACTCCTAACTTTAATCTTGAACATATTCTTGCCGTGTAACTAAAGCTACCTCAGCCCGGACAAATTCTCGACCTAAATAAGCTGCATGATCTAATTGAGTTGCCAAAGTGGGCTGAGTTTCTTCAAAAATTTTCACGCAAAGTTCTTTCGCCGTTCTCGCGCTAAAAACTGTCGTATGAGTTCGTTCTACCTTTTCTCGCGCCGGAATAACCTTTCCCGTTTCAGGATCGACAGCTAAACCGCGATCGTCAATCACATTTGTAAAATGCTTGGCATAAATTAACCCTGCGTCTTGATCTAAGTAAATAATGAAATATCCACCGGGATCAAGGTCAATATGACGCTGGGAAAGTTTATCATCAATTGCGGCTAAATCTTCAACTATTAAATCCATAAGCATTATAAAAAGAAATTTTCTTTTTTCAGGGTTTTTACACTCTATATCAAGTGTAATTCGTATCTTCCTTAGTCTTCTTGATATCTTTCAGATATTTTTGATTCCTTTTACTTAAAAGTAAATCAGAGAATTTACTATAAATTATACTTTTAGCGTCAACTGAGCCGCAACTAGACTAGTGGATGAATTTACTGAAGCCATAGTTAGAAAAAAACCATATACTCACTTTGAATGAAATTTCAAAGCCCTGCTAAAGGCTTACTTACTTCAGCTTATAATCATGAATTACATCCGAAAAATAGCGCTATTCATCGGGGTAGGAGCTACAGTTGCTGTGACTCCGTTTGCTGTTCAAGCTCAAACCTGCGCTAATTCAAGCCAAACACCATTGACTAAAAGCAGACTCGATCAAATTGCTACGAATCAAGGCATACCACTATCTGAAGTTGGAGTAAAATTTGAACGGTTTGCGCTGAGTACACTCAAACCAGGTGATCCGATTGCTTCCAACAGAAGACTTTTTCCTTCACCATTAAGGCAAATAAGAATTGGTATCGGTAATGTACAACCAGATGGGGTAGTTCCGCTTGTCGTTAACTTAATACCTTTTTTTAGTTTCACTTACCCGGATAGCGTCTTTTATGAGTCAAAGGCAGTACGCGGTACTTTATTGCCTCCAAGCTATGAAAAGTATCAAATTCTTGGTTTCCTAGATGTTCTCGACAGGAGTCCTGCAACAGCTAACAATGAAAACCCAGCGATTGTTTTTCTCACCACATCCGATGTCAGAACAATAAGTTCTAAAACAATTGCTGAAGCTACTAATAGGGATATTGGAGTTTGGCATTCCATAGGATGTGAAATTGCACCACCGTCTGGTAATCTTCAGATGGGCAAGACGGAATTATTAAATCCCATTGTGTATATCCTTCCAGGAAGAGTTCCAACAGATTATGGTGGCCCCGGAAACCCTGGTAGAATTTAAAACTATTTACCAAAATGTCAATATATTTTGTCAGAGAAAAAGGTTTCCCTCTAGAGCAGCGTAGAGGATTAGAAACAATTGATCGAAATCTTGTGTTTGTTCTTGTTCAAGCATCTGTAGAACAAGTTTCACAAGCATTTAGCACTTTAAAACAAATGAATGTCTGGGTACGCAATGCGTATGAATGCGAAATTGAAATTCAGAATGAAAGCACTTTTGTTTTTCAGCTGCGGGGACATCCCTGGAGCTTAATTTATAAACCCCACATATCGTCGATACGAATTTACTTAACAGAAGAAGATGCTAGGAACATTTCAGAATCTCTGAGTACTTCTGTTATTTACTACGCTGGCAGCGATACATGCGGCACTATTGAATACCATCTTTACAGTAATGGTATTCTACAAGAAAAACTTTCTTTTGAAGAGGAATTCAAATGCGAGTTTCAGTCTCAGCTTCGCCAATTAGAAGCTAAAAATATTGAAGATGCGTACACATTTACAATGAATTTCATCCGAGAACAGGACGCTTATATTCCCTGTGTAGTTGAGGTAGAAGAACTACTAGCAGGTCAACATACAACTTTACGTATCGAGGATTTGATGCTTAATGAGGTGGAACGAATGGATTACCTAGCACAACAATAAACTATTAGAATTAGGAGTAATCTAAAATGAAATTAGTAACAAAGCACCTGTCGATTATATTTGGTGTATGTTCTGCGTTTATCATCTTCCCTATAATTCTTGACTCTGTAGCGAAAGCTCAGGAACAGTCAGTTTGTCCATCGGGGCAGGTCAAAGATTCAAATGGTTTATGTAGTCCAAGCAGTCAAGGACAAAATTCAGGAACTATGGCGAGTGCACAAGAATTTTTCCGAAGTGGGCGTAAATTGGCTAAACAAGGTCAGTCTCAAGAAGCAATTGGTGAATACACGCGAGCAATCGAGCTTGATCCTAACTATGCCGAGGCTTATTTTTATAGAGGTAATACTCTGGCTTTAGAAGGACAACCACAAAAGGGAATTGAAGATTTCCAGAAAGCTGCTGCTATTTTCACTTCAAGAGGAGAATCAGAAAGGGCACAGGCAGTACACCAACACGAAGAAATTATTCGGCGAGGCATTCAAGAGGGTGAATTTTGACGAATGGTAGCAGAAATATCGTCTCGATCGCCAACAGTTTAATTTGACGATTTTGAAAATAAGGAAAGTATCTATTTGCCGAGTAAAGCTTAATTATTCGGCAAATGTTACGAAAGTAGTTCCTTTTCCTCAAGTATTTTTCTCACTAAATGGCAACTCTGCATTAATTGCCTCAATCTGCTGCTGTTCGAGTTGATTCACTTCCTTAATATAGGGAAGTAAAATTTTTCCTAAACGATTATTGTAAAAGCGATGCAAACTGTGATTGGGCATAGCGGGGAAACCACGCCGTTTTTTGTGTCGCCCACCTGCGCCAGGGTCAAAAATTTGGATGCCGTTAGCGATCGCCCACTCAATCGGTGCATAATAGCAAGCATCAAAATGTAAGCAATCTATTTCTTGAAAACTCCCCCAATAGCGTCCATAAAGTTTGTCACCTTTAAATAAACAAAAGGACATTCCTAAAGGATGAGAGTTATCTTCTTCGCTATATGCGGCAACAAACAAGACTCGATGGCGATAATCGGTGTGTAACTGCTCAAAAAACCTCCGTGTGAGATACTTGCTACCCCACCAGCCAAACTTATCACAGGTGTCAGCATAGAATTGGTGCATCAACGGAAACAAAGACTGAGGAATTTGATCGCCACTCAGTGGTTGCAATCGTAAACCTGCTTTCTCCACAGCTTTGCGTTCTCGTTTAATATTGCGGCGCTGATTGGCGTTAAACACCTTCAAGTAATCATCAAAAGTTTTAAAGCCAGCATTTTCCCAGATATAGCTGTGGTGCAGCCAAGTTGTAAAGCCATGCCGTTCTAGCATCGGACGCCATTGGGGATCGACGTAGAGAAAATGACACCCAGAAATCCGATTTTTGGAGCAAAAGGTGTCAATTTCATGCACCATCAGCGCTGTGATTTCATCCTCATCTTCTCCTGGGGCGATTAAGAACCGATAACCTTCAGCGGGAGTAAATGGTGTCATTCCCAGCAATTTTGGGTAATATTGGACTCCGATGCGATCGGCTAACTCTGCCCATTGGTGATCGAAAATAAATTCACCAGAACTATGTCCTTTAAGATAAAGTGGCGCCGCCGCAATCAGCGTTTTATCTCGCCACAGTGTCAAGTGATTTGGCAACCAACCAGTTTTAGCCGTAACACTCTGGGAAGTTTCGAGATTATTCAGCCACTCCCATTCTAAAAATGGCGTTTTGAGTGGCATTGCCAAAGCATTCCAGGCATTTTGGGGTACTTCAGCGATTTTGTTCGTCCAAACGACAGAATAGCGAGGCTTAAGTTGTTCCACCATCTTAGAGGAGTAGGGAGTAGAGAGTAGGGAGTGGGGGAGCAGAGGAGCAGAGGAAAATAATCAATGCCCAATGCCCAATAACTTAACTTAGCGTAATCTAATCTGCTGGTCGTTGCAGGCGATAGTGCAAAAACACTTCTTGCTCAACTGTATGAACTTCTATAAGTTGTAACTTAGGAGCCAAAGCAGGTAAAAATCCTTTCCCTTCGACGGGTGTAGGTGCAGTATTACCACCTAAAATCAGCGGACAGACAGTTAGCCATAATTCATCAATTAAATCTAATTCCAGTAAGGAAGCTACTAATTCACCTCCACCTAAGACCGCCAAGCGTGTTATATGTAGAGTGGCTAGTTGCTTCAAGGCTGCGAGAATGTCAATTTCTCGCGTTGGTGTTTCAAAAACCAGAATCTTCTCAAATTCTGAAGGGTACTCCTGTACTCCAATTCCCAGAGTTGAGTGAAGCGTCTGTAAGCGTTCTTTCCACGAAAATTCTCCTGATCTTGTGGTAAGTAGCCAGCGTCTAACTGGTTGCTTAAAAAAGTGAATTTCCGGATTAAGGTTTGCAGAGTTTGTAATCACTATATGAACTGGTTGCCGAGGCTTCCCTCCTTGCGCCCGGAGTTGCACTAGAGTTGGATCGGTTACAGTAAGTGTTGTTCCATAAGCGTCTAGAGTCCCAGCACCGAACAAAACGGCATCAGAGGCAGCAATTTGTTTTTCTAAGTGTGCTTTATCAACCCTTGAGCCAAACCGAGCAGGCGATCGCTTAAAATCTGCTATCTTGCCATCTGCACTCATTGCTAAAACAACTGTAGTATGAGGACGATGTTGCAACATTAAATTGATTTGATAGTTTTAATATTTACTTTAGTCGTGTGTAGATTTTCAAAAAAACTATATCGGCAAGCTACTGTTTTATAATTTCACCACTGTATTGATATGCAACACAAATCGCTTTTACATTTAGCATATACGAGTTTTGGTATACCACATTTCTTTTTGAATTATAGCAATTTGTTATTTTTAAACATTGAAAATAACATTCTGATAATTTAATAAAATATCTCATCTAGCTGGTTTAATTGCATATCTTTTGTATTGTAGATTGCAGGTGCAAAGTGAGACACTTGATGACTAATTCCCGCCAATCTTCCTTTCGTCGAATTTTAGTAACGAGAATATTGCTGCTGTTTGTTCCAGTTTTACTTGTAGGGGAAATTGTTGCCTTGAATAAGGCACGTACTAGTATATTGAGAACTGCACGGCAAAACTTAACAGAAAGCGCTATCAGCAAAGGGGACAGAATTGGAGATGCGATCGCAATCTTAAAAGCTAATTTGCTGAGTGTAACTAAAACAACGGTTATTCCGTCGGGTTCGCCTATACAAGAGCAAGGAATTCTCACGCAGTTAAGACAACAACTTCCAGCCAGTATTGAGTGCATCCAATTAACGAATCTCCTTAACCAGAAGATAATTGCTAGTAGCTGTGGGGATCGAGAAATTGGAGAATTGAGATTACCTTTACCTAGTGACGGAATTGATGTCAAAGCAATCTTCCCGCCAAAGGCAGGAATAACTGGAAAAAGAAACACACAAAATCAACTGCAAGTAGTTTTATCTGCGCCAGTTTCCGATAGCCGAAGAAATTCAGTTTACAGCTTAAGTATTCAGTCTGCATTGTACCAACAAACCAGAAATCCGCCGGGATCGCTCACGGGCACTATGGTAGTGATTGCTGAAGATGGCACAATTTTGGCACACCCATTCACAGATTGGGTGGGAACTAATATCAATCAGCACCCTGATGCTTCCCAAATCAAGAGCATAATTAAAAATGCAATTACGGGAAAAAACGATTCGATAAATTTGTCTTTTACACAGGGCAAAGAATTAGTTGCTGGCTATACAGCTATTACAAATCCACTCAACCAAGAGCAGCAGCAAAAATGGATAATTTTAGCTGTTACTAGTGTCGATAATGCGCTTTTTGGTTTAGAGGAAATCAAATTAATTCTTATCGTTTTGACAGTTGGTTTGATTGGCACAAGTTTGTTAACATCCCTATATTTAGCTCCTTACTTGGCCCGTCCTGTAGAAGAATTGCGAGACTATGCTCTCAATATTCACTCTCACCATGCTGCACAACCAGTTCCGCACAATTTTCAAATTCGGGAATTCAATCAACTGGCCCAAGCATTAGACCAAATGGTAGAACGGCTTAAAGCTGGATCGGAAGAACTAGAAACAGCTTGGAAAGAAGCAAAAAGTGCTAACCAGATTAAAAGCCAGTTTTTGGCTACAACTTCCCATGAATTGAGAAACCCATTAAATATTATTATTAACTGTATTCGCCTGGTTGAAGAGGGCTTATGTGATGACCGGGAAGAAGAAATGGAGTTTCTCAAACGAGCTGATGAAACAACAATTCACTTGCTAGGTATTATTAATGATTTACTCGACATTTCTAAAATCGAAGCAGGTAAGCTTTCGGTCGTTTCTACACCTATTGACCTCCGACAACTCTTGTTAGAAGTAATTAATTTACAATCAGTTAATGTTCAACAAAAGGGCTTGCAATTGAAATGTGAGTTAGCTCCCAAAGTGATACCAATTAAGGCAGATGCGGGAAAACTCAAGCAGGTGCTGATTAATGTTATTGGCAACGCCACCAAGTTCACTGATACTGGAAGCATCACCATTGCTACAGAAATTCAATCTAGTAATGGTAAATCTCAGGTGGTGGTAGCTGTGAAAGATACAGGTATAGGCATTGATCCAACTCAACAGCACAAACTATTTCGCCCCTTTGTAATGGTGAATGGCACTACGACACGTCAGTTTGAAGGTACTGGACTGGGACTAGCGATTTCACGAAACTTAATCGAACTCATGGGAGGTAGCATTACTCTTGAGAGTACGGGACTTCATCAAGGTACGACACTGAAAATTACCTTACCTTTGATTGATATCTCATTGTTAGGTGTTCCAAATAAAGAAGCAAATGTTGGGGATCTGGGATTCTCCTCTGGGAATGAAGCGGTAAAAGCAAGCCGCTACCCCAGCCTACAGGAGTTTGGGGGAAGTTCCTCTTTGGGGATCAATAAGTCTGTGAAAATAGAGATAGATAAAAAAAAGTTCCCGAAGTCCCAGTTGCTAGTTGGAAATGAGACTTGCGAGATTCGTCTTTCGCCCCTGCAAACTATTTTGGTAAGTCTTCCAAAAGGAGGAGTTTGTGCAAATGGGACTTTCAAGAGGTAATTGAGTCAAAAGTCCACATTCGTCAGTACTCCTGAAACTTTTGATCCTTGACGATGCGATCGCTCAAAAAAACAGGTTTACCGCCTTGGCTAAGAGATAATGTTAGAGCAGCAAGAATTTCTACTAACTCAGTGCCTACCCAGCCAGACGAAACCTCTGAGGGAGTATTTTTGAGAATAGAGACAACAAAGGAGGAGCAAACTCGCTGCAATGGTTCTCCTGGCTCTAATTCCAGCGCTATCTGTCTTTGATTTACAGGAATAAATTGATTGCCTTGCTGTTCAAACTCACCATGTAGCAGGGTTAGGGGTGATATTGACATTTCATCAAAAATCAAGCTGCCAAGGCTCCCCACAATTCCCAGGCGTCGCTGCTTATCAGGATTCAGCCAACATAAGTGAATATAAGCTTGAAAGCCATCTGGATATGTGAGTGTCAGCCATACTAGGTCAGCTAAACTTTGAGGCAAATGAGAATCTGTGCATAAACTCACCTCTGCTCCCTGTAGCCACACAGTACCCGTTGCTTGTACTTGCACAGGAATTTGACCCAGCCAAGCGTTAAAGATTGCAATATCGTGAATGGCTAAGTCCCACAGTGCATCAACATCTTGCCGGACAGGCCCTAAATGGGTGCGGGTAGCGTAACCATAGCGTAAATCACCCAATTTACCTGCTTGTACTACAGTTTTTCCTTGCTCAACTGCTGGGTGAAATAAATAAGTATGGTCAACCGCTAGTATCAAATGATGCTGTTCTGCTAAATAGCAAAGTTCCCGACATTCTGCTGGATTGAGAGTTAGGGGTTTTTCTGCCAAAACATGGTATCCCTGTTGGAGAGAGTCTTTAATTAAAGCATAGTGGGTGGTAGCAGGAGTTGCGATCGCCACTCCTGTCAAACTTGGCACTGTCTTTAAATCCTGCCACTGAGTTGTTAATAGTATATTTTCATCTAACTTAAACTGCTGCTTGACCGCCGCTAATCGTTCTGGATGGGGGTCTACTACAGCAACTACATGTACTTGGGGATGTGCTAAAAAATTCCGCAACAGATGCACTCCCCAACGCCCAACTCCGATGACAGCAATTTTAATTTTATTTGTCATTAGTTATTTGTCATTAGTTATTTGTCATTTGTCATTTGTATACAAGGGACTAGGGACAAATGACCACTGACAATCCACTGATTATCAGTTTATCAGCCGTATTTTGGGTTCAGGGTTTTTGCTGATTAGAAATTGCTAAAAAAGCTACTTTAGCTGCGGCTTGTTCTGCGGTTTTGATTGAGCGTCCCTTACCAACTCCTAGCATATTTCCGTGCAGCCACACTTCAGCCATGAAACGTTCTTGATTGCGATGCGGTTGAGTGACTTCCACAACCCGATACTCTGGTAAAACTTTAAATTGTGCCTGAGTCCATTCTTGGAGAGCAGCTTTGTAATTAAGTCTGGCAGGATCGAGGCGAATTTCTGTTGTTAGTTGGTGGAAGTGGGGATCTAGCCAAGAGCGAATCAATTCCAGATTTTGAGTACTTAAGTAAAGCGCACCCAGAACTGCTTCAAAAGCATCTGCCAATCGTGACTCTAGACCAACTTTATCAGCAGTAGCACTACCAGCGACTAGTAAGTATAACTCCAAACCATAAACTCTGGCCAATTGGGCGAGGATGCGATCGCTCACCAATACCGAACGAATTGCCGCAAAATCCCCGACTGGACAATCGGGATAATTTTCCCATAACACAACAGCCGACACCAGCCGCACCACTGCATCACCAACAAACTCTAGCTGTTCATAATTTGCCGAATCAGAGACAGTGGGATGAGTTAGCGCTAAATCCAGCAGTTCCCACTTTATAGGTGCTTCTAGCGACAAACCAAATTTTTGGACTAAACTTTCGAGTTGCCGTTGACGGCGTGGATAGGCAAGGGGCATTACATGATAAGGGGAAGAGGGCAGGGGGGCAGGGGAAGGCAACTAGTTATCTATCTTATATCCCTAAAGTTCTTGGACTATTAATCTAGCAACTTTTCGCTACTTCTCTCTATCTAGCTTCTCTTGGATAGCTTGACGACAAAATTCAGGAGGATCGTCCTTAGCTTTTACCTCTTCCTTCATTTCCTTGGTGATACGCAAATGTAGATATTCAGTTAGTGGTTGCTCTCTGTCTGTAGTGAATGGCTTTAAGTTATCTGGATTACCTTTATTTTTAGACATTGTATAGAAATACAAATAAAGTTTTTCTCCACGTGTATATCAGTAGAGAATGTTAAATCGATGGGCCTCTTAGCCTGAGAAACTTGTTGCCCACCGATTCCCACTTTTACAAGAGGTAACTCTATTTTATGTTCACGCGCACAGAATTAGAAGTTAAAAGCTTGAGAGCGTTACGCGATTTATGCCTGATACAGTACGGCATCCAAGCAATAGGAAACCCTGCTGATAAGGCATCCTATATTAACGCACTCCTGACTTTCCCTGTTATAGCCTGCAAGCAAGTGTCAGAGAATAAAGGATTGAAGTCTCCTATGCTTTCTCAAGTAGAAGCGCTAGAAGCAACATTAGAAGCGATGGGAACACCGACACCAGAGCAGTCAGCATTACTCAAGATGACGATGGAGGGAAGGAAACTAGAGTACCCAGCACGATACAGTCAAGAGAAACTGTTTGGACTCTATCGGGTTAAATGGCATCTGGATACAGCATTAGAGATCCTGGGAATGCTTTAAATGATGAATTAGCGATGTCTACGACGAGCTTCTCTACGAGACGCTACGCGAACGCTTACGCACAAAACCCGTACAAAAAATAATAGAGTACAAACCATGAAAGGTTCATACTCCATTGCAGGGGAGAGAGCAGGACATAAGCCGGGTTCTGTTCTCTTGCGAGGGCAGTTATCTATCTGGGACGCTTGTTACCAAACGCCTCAAGCGGCTCTCATTGAGCGGAACTGGTAAAAGACCAACCGTAGTTCCTATCGCCTTGCTCCCAACCGGGGTTTACCGAGCCAGCACCTCTCGATACTGCTGGTGCGCTCTTACCGCACCTTTGCACCCTTACCAGATCAATTAAAAATGTAAAATTAAAAATTAAAAATTACTCATTTTACATTTTTAATTTTTAATTTTTAATTGTCCTGGCGGTATCTTTCTGTGGCACTATCCTCACGATCGCTCGCACTGGACGTTATCCAGCAAGTTTGGTCTTTCGGGAGTCCGGACTTTCCTCAAACCAGTAACTATGACTGATCTGCAACCGCCTGCGCCTACTCTCTCCTTAGATCCAGTGTAATCTTGGATGGCATAGTGTGTCTGGTTGCTATTGCTTTTTTTTATTCCAAGGTAGAGCGTAAGTCCAAGGTAATTTTCTGACTGTGAAAGGACAATTTATAATACTAATGGGAGGAAAATCGCCACCTGGAGCTAGACCTAAACGCACCTCAGATATCCTAAGCACCAGTTGCAGGGAAAAGTCCAACTCCTTTTTTCTACTAATAAAGTCGTTATACAACTTTTTTTGCCCTTTTTGTAGCCCATTGATATCAATTAGTGGTTTTTTTGCTAAATAGGTTCCAGCAACTTGATCGCGCTGGAAAACGTCTTCTGCTGTCACTGTTTCAGAAAGTGTTTTCTTGGGAGCAATCAGGCTAGGACTTTGGGGTACTGCTAAGTCGCGGGTTAAGTCTGGTGATTTCCGAATTACGCGGCGCGATTGCTTACTATGTTCAACGACTAAAGAACTATTATCCCAGTCAACGTATACGGCAACATTATCAGATTTATTTTCAATGCTAATTCCTAAATCTTTCAAATCGTCAATTGGGTATGAGGATTTGAGTTTAAAGGAAATTCCAATTTTATCGTCGAGATTGTGTTCTTTGAGTTGCTCCTCAACGATTCCTTTTTTAAACTCAAATTTAACTTGGTCATCGATGGATTCAATCATGCGGTTGAAAACATAAGAAACACCGATAATATAAATCGTCAAAACTACTAAATTCTGGTCGCTACTCCTCATAACTCAAAAATCTCAACTCCCGGTGCTAATGAATGTATATTTGACTTGTTGCTAATCTACAATTTTTAATTGCGCTTAATTTCTACAGAATTTTGCAGCCAGCCTCTTCGCCAAAAAAAGAATAGCAAACCAAATGCGATCGCTAACATCACTGCCCAGCAAAGTGGATAGCCCCAATACCAATTCAGTTCAGGCATATTATATGGCGATTTTTCAGTATTGAAATTCATACCATATATTCCGGCAATAAAAGTCAGTGGAATAAAAATTGTTGAAACTATCGTTAGTACCTTCATGATTTCATTCATTTTATTACTCACTGCCGAAAGGTACACATCCATTAATCCAGATGCCAGTTCTCGGTAAGTTTCCACCATATCCATCACTTGCACCGTATGGTCATAACAATCTCGCAGGTAGATTCGCACTTCTTCACTAATAAGTTCACTACCATCTCGAATCAAGGAATTAATTGCATCTCGCTGGGGCCAGATAGCACGACGTAGTTGCAGTAATTCTCGCCTAATTTGATAAATGTTTTGTAGTGTTTTTGGAGTAGGTCTGACTATTACCTCCTCTTCTAACTCTTCAATTCGCTCTCCATAAAGCTCCAGCACTGGGAAAAAGCCATCAATAATTGCATCTAATACAGCGTAAGCTAAATAATCCGCTTCCTGTTTGCGAATAGTACCTTTGTTTTTTTCAATTCGCGATCGCACTCCTTCAAAACAATCATGTTCTGGTTCCTCTTGGACTGTCAGCAAATAATTTTTCCCTAATATCAAACTCACTTGCTCGCTGTAAAAACCACATGTTTTTTCTTTTGCTACTACCATCCGGGCAATGAATAGCAATTGGTCTTCATAATCCTCTATTTTGGGACGCTCTGGTACATTAACTATATCTTCTAAAACTAGAGGAGGTAACTTAAAAACCTTACCCAATCGTTGTAATATGTCTTGACTGCCTAAACCTTGTACGTCTACCCAAGAAATCGATTCCGCCTCCAGATAGGGGACACACTCCTCTGGAGTTTCTATTTGTTCGCGGATGAAATTGGTTTGGTTATAGTCAATCAAAAAAATTATCGGTGGTGGAGCATCTGCATCAATAAAAATGGTTCCAGGTATAGTTCCTGGTTGGTGATAGAACTCATCTTCATACGCCTTGGTGACTATTTTGGGAAGGCGACGCAGTTTTCGTGCCATGCAATATTACCTAATAGTGATTAGTCATTTGTCATTTGTCATTAGTAAATAACAAAGGACATAAGAATAACTTACACGTCATTTTACAAAAATTAATATAAAGACGGTAATTTCTAAATTAAGCAATTATTTAAGTTGCTAATTTGGTGATCAGCCAGATTTAATCTAACGAATCTCAATTACGTTAGCGTAGCGGTAGCGAGTCTGTGTTCGCTTTTAGCGTCTCGTAGAGAGCGTCATTACAAATTACGAATTGGTATAGCATATTGCCTTTGAATCAGCAATGCTACAAAAAAACAGTTTGCCTTGGTAAGACAAACTGCTGAAAAAATATTTATCTGGGTGAGCAGAAGTTAGAACATGCCCATGCCGCCCATGCCACCCATGCCGCCCATGCCACCCATACCGCCCATACCACCCATACCACCCATATCAGGGGCAGGAGCAGCGGATTTCTTCTCTGGCTTTTCAACAACGATCGCTTCGGTGGTTAAGACCAAACCAGCAATGGAACCAGCGTTTTGCAAAGCTGAACGCACGACTTTGGCAGGGTCGATAATACCAGCAGCAATCAAGTCTTCAAATTCGCCAGTAGCGGCGTTGTAACCAATGTTGAAGTCGCTATCCCGGACTTTCGAGACGATCACAGAACCTTCAGCACCAGCGTTGTCTGCTATTTGGCGTAAGGGAGCTTCTAGCGCTCGTTCGACAATATCAGCCCCAATTCTTTCTTCGTCATTTTGTAGGCTGTTTTTAATCGCTTCTACCGCCTTAGCTAAGTGAATTAAGGTTGTCCCACCACCAGGAACAATACCTTCTTCTACAGCAGCTTTAGTAGCATTCAGCGCGTCTTCAATCCGCAGTTTGCGGTCTTTGAGTTCGGTTTCGGTTGCCGCACCCACTTTAATCACTGCCACGCCACCAGCAAGCTTGGCGATGCGTTCTTGCAGTTTTTCTTGATCGTAGTCAGAATCGGTTTCTTCCAACTGCCTGCGAATTTGACCGATCCGTTTTTGTACTTCTGGCTTGGTGACACTGCCAGCGACAATTGTGGTGCTTTCTTTGTCAATGGTGATTTTGCGGGCAGTTCCCAGCGCTTCTAGAGAAGCGGTATCCAAGCTTAAGCCGATTTCTTCTGAAATCAACTGTCCATCGGTGAGAATAGCAATATCTTCTAACAAAGCTTTGCGGCGATCGCCAAACCCAGGCGCTTTAATTCCAGCCACAGCCAGTACACCCCGCGCTTTGTTCACCACCAAAGTTGCCAAAGCATCACCTTCGACATCTTCAGCAATAATTAGCAAAGGTTGACCAGAACGAGCAACTTTTTCCAAAATCGGCACTAAATCTTGGATGCTGCTGATTTTTTTATCTGTCACTAAAATCCGGGCGTTTTCAAATTCGACGATTTGCCGTTCGTTGTTGGTGACGAAGTAGGGAGAAATATAACCCCTGTCAATCTGCATCCCCTCAACTACTTCTAGTTCAGTCGTCAAGGATTTAGATTCTTCAACGGTAATTACACCATCTTTGGTGACTTTTTCCATTGCTTGAGCTAACATTTGACCAACTTCTTCATCGTTACCAGCAGAGACAGTGGCAACTTGAGCGATCGCACTTCCTTCTATTGGCTTGGCTATTTTGGCAATTTCCAGTACCAATGCCTCAATAGTTTTGTCGATCCCGCGTCTCAAGCTAACAGGGTTACTACCTGCCGCGACGTTCTTCAAACCTTCTCGAATTAAGGCTTGTGCTAAAACTGTGGCGGTGGTTGTACCATCTCCAGCGACATCTTTAGTTTTTGAGGCCACTTCCTGGATGAGTCTTGCACCAGTATTTTCCAAAGGATCTTCTAATTCAATTTCCTTGGCAACAGTGATACCATCGTTGACAATTTGAGGTGCGCCAAATTTTTTCTCTAAAAGGACATTACGACCTTTGGGCCCCAAGGTGATTTTTACGGCATCAGCAAGGGCGTTAACACCCCTTTCTAGAGATCGCCGCGATTCCTCATCAAATGCAATAATTTTCGCCATGTTTTATTTCTCCAGCGCTTCCATTAGACAATTTAGCACTCACAGCGCCAGAGTGCTAATCTCTCAAGCGGCTCAAGTTACAAATGGAAATAAAAAAATTGATTAATATACAGGTGATGCTCATATTAGATACTGGCAGTAATGCTTGAATTGGGAGATGAATCTAGACAACTCCCTTAAGTCCCTTGGTATTGCCGACCCTAGCGGCACCGGCTGGTTGGCAGTAGTATTTACGTTCCTCTTGGCTTGCCTTGTAACTTGGCGTTTAATTCCGACAGTACGCAAATTCGCCTTGCGGGTAGGTTGGGCTGACCAACCCAACGCACGGCGACTCAACCGAGAACCTTTACCTAATGCAGGGGGGCTGGCTATCTACGCGGGCGTGATTGCCGCGCTGGTATTAGCTAGCCTTTTACGACCGATCGAACTCCAAAACGTATTGGCTCAGGTGCTCACTATTCTGTTGGGGGGTTCGATATTAGTCCTTGTGGGCTTTATTGACGATCAGTTTGGCTTACCGCCCTCTGTTCGATTGTGGGCGCAAATTGTCACGGCACTGTTGCTCGTAGCAAATGGCATCAGCGTCAAAGTCCTGTTTGGCACTCCCATCGACTCGCTTCTGTCCATGTTGCTAACAGTACTATGGGTAGTAGGGATTACCAACGCCATCAACTTGATGGATGGTATGGATGGCCTGGCAGGAGGAATTAGCTTTATTACCGCCATGAGTTTGTTGGGCGTTGCAGCTCAATTTAACAATCGTGCCGCGGCAATCTTGGTACTCGCAGCTTTGGGAGGTGCTGCACTAGGATTTTTGCGCCATAATTTCCATCCATCACGAATTATTATGGGTGATGCCGGAGCATACTTTTTCGGTTATGTGTTGGCAGCAACTAGTATTTTAGGCAAACTGCAACAAAACACAATTTATGCGCTAATTCCTACGGTTTTATTTCTGTTGTTACCGGTGCTAGACACCACTCAAGTATTTGTGCGGCGGTTACTAGCAGGAAATAACCCTCTGAGTACTCCAGGCAAAGATCATCTGCACCACCGCTTACTTGCTTGGGGACTTTCCCAGCGCCATGCTGCGTTCACGCTTTGGTCAATTACCTTATTTTTCAACTTGCTGGCGATGAGAATACAAGGCATGAGTTTAGCTGTGATTATGACTACCGCCATTAGTATTATCATTCTTCTAGGTTTTACTGTCTGGCAAAGGATACGCCAACAGCCTTAGTTGCTTGTAGGGTGGGTTAAGTGATCGCCTTCACCCACCATCAAACACCAGGTACAACCAGTGCAAAACTAGTCCAAAGGCCAATTTGGCGGTCTTTTGGTGTTTTTTAAAGCTTCTTCCAACATCTGACGATTGGCATCTTGAGACATTTTTTTGGTCTTGTCCATCATCACCACAGCCACTTTTGTCAAACCAGTTGTTGTCCCTTGAGGAACTTTATCTATTCCCTCAAGACCAACACTAGTCACGAGTAGCAGTCCACTCAGTACGGTGGTGCTGACATATACTTTATGGGCTAAGTTAGCTTGCTGAGTCAATTTATCTTTCATTGCTTCAATTTCCTGTTGTACTCACCCTTTTAGTCAATCAAATCGCTTAAAAAGTGCAAAAATCTGATCAGGATCTGATCAGGAGCTAATTGAGTAGAGCGATCGCAGACAAGTAATGGTAAAAATCAAGGCTTCAAAAGAAGGAATTGAAGAAATTAACAAAAAGAGAGAGGAGGAGGGATGGACGACAGACCAAAATAGCGAAGCTCTGATTATTACTAGTCAGCAGGAATTCAAAAAAGCAGTAGATAAAATTACTGATGATACACCCTTGACCATTGAAAATATTGAAACTTTGGCAACAAATAAAATTTTTACTAGTGAATCAACAAATTTAGTTTGGGAATATATTAATGAATTAAAAAACAATAGTTTGAGAAAAATTGATAGTGAATATTTTGTGAAATTCATTAAATCAAAAGAAATTCATACTAAAGGAATTACATATAGAAACTGGAAAAATTTCTTGCATAAAGAAAGAAAACCAATTGATAAAGATGTCTTTATTGCTTTCTGCGAGGCATTAGGAATAGAAAATTGGCGTGATGTTGCTGAATTACCTCCTATTGAAAGGGAGTCTAATAATCAGCCTAATCTTTTGAAGGAAGGATTGAGTTCATTTAACCATAAAACACAAATTAAATTACTTAAGACAAACTTTAGCAATCGAAATAAGCCTTTTCTAGTTGCTAATACGTGTAAGTATAGTCGAACCTGGATGCTGAGACGGTTAGAGTTGGAGATTGAAAACATCAATAGACTAAAATGCAAGCCCTTTTTCTTATCAGGTTCTAGGCACTCTTTACCAAGTATTAATGAACTCTCATCTCGCTTTGAAAGACAATATCCTAGAACAAGGCTTGTTGAATCTTTGAAAAGAGAGAATTTACTTATTGTTATTGATGATCCTTATGACTGCAAGGAAATAATTAGTAATTTTTGGCTGCCTTTAGTTGAGAAATTAACTAAAACAAAAACTCCAGGTAGAATGTTCATGTTTTTGCTACCTAATAATCAAGCCAATGTGCAGCAAATAGAATCAACGCAAATTATCGAACTACCTCCAGCTAATCCATTTGAAGAAAAAGATAAAGAAGATATAGTTAATGTATTATTGGAGATTGGGGCAAAAATGCTAAAACCGTTGTCTCAAAATGACGCAGAAAGGATTGCCGACAGCTTAATCCAAAAAAGTAATGGCGATACACTAAAATTACTTCAAGAAATTTATAATCACTTTAAATGTAGACAAACTAAATTTGCTGATATATGGCAGAGATACCCATGAATCCAGAAATAATTAAGTATACCGGAAAAATTCACCCTGCTAATGGAGGTGAGTGGAATGAGCAATTACGACGCAATTTGTATGCTTATTACCCTAGTAATTCTCTGAAAGAAGCTGTAAATTTAGCAATCAAACTAAATCGGCCATTGCTGCTAGAAGGAGAACCAGGTTGTGGCAAAAGCGAACTTGCTCGTGCTGTTTTCTATGAATTTAGTAAACAATATACTAATTATGAATGGGATTATCGTCTTTGGAATGTGCAGTCAACTAGCAAAGCTCAAGATGGATTTTATAGCTACGACTATATTGGCAGGTTACAAGCTGCACAACTGGCAAAAGTAGAAATTAAAGACGATAAATCTGACCCAGCTAATCCGAAAGATTATCTTGAACTGGGGCCGTTAGGTCACGCTTTTAATAAATATTATTTAGATGAAAAAGAGAATCAAGAAAATCCTAAATATCGAACTATAGTTTTAATTGACGAAATTGATAAAGCTGATACAGATTTTCCCAATGACCTGTTACTGGCTTTAGAAGACCAATGTTTTGAAATCAAAGATTTGCGTCCTCCGAAATGGTTAGAAGCTAATCCTGAAGCACCACCGATAGTTTTTATTACATCTAATCAAGAAAAAGAACTACCTAATGCTTTTTTGCGGCGCTGCCTGTATCATTACATTGAGTTCCCCGATAATAAAGATGATCTCAAAAAAATTATTCAGGCAAGATTTAAATCACAACCACATAAGTTAGTCGATAAAGCCATTGAACGCTTTTTAGAATTGCGGTCTGAAATGAATGATGACAAAGAGGAAACAGCCAAAAAAGTTAGCACCAGTGAATTAATCGATTGGTTTACAGTTTTAAATGATTATCCTCCAGAAAAAGTTCTCAAAAAACTGGAAAACGAACGATATCCCTTTGGTAGTACATTGTTCAAGAGTCGCCAAGATAAAAGCGAATATGGGTTGTGAATAAGTGAGTCAAAAGTTAGAAACCGCGTCTACACAAACAAAACCCACCTTTGTGGGTTTAACTCTCAATTTTTTCTTACTGCTCGGAAGCGGACTTTGCCTCTATAGCCACAATTTATAATCATCAAGATTTGGTGCAAGATATTAAGATAACTGTTAAATGCAAAAAGCATGAGTGAACCGCCACTGCTAAATTTATTTTTACGACTGCGAGAAACTGGGTTGCCTTTAGGTATTGACCAGTATTATTTAGCAGTGGAAGCATTATTGCAGTCTATTGAAGCAGGATTAGATATTGCTGATAAACAAGCAGTAGCGCGGTTGTGTCAAACTATCTGGGTAAAATCTCGGCAACAACAGCGCCTTTTTGACCAGTGCTGGAATGAAATGATATCCCATCCGGCAAGACTGAGCAAATCTCCAATTATCGAGCCACCAATTCCAGAAGATACAGCACTTTCAAAGACAAGTTCACCTGAGAACAGTAAGCCACCAAGCGCAATTGATGAGCATCCAAATCAGCCAGAGAAAGAACCGGAATTATTAATCCCTACGCCTAGCGACGAGGCTATTGTTAAAGCTGTTTCTACAAAGCTAAAAGAAGGAGATTATTTTCCTGTCCGGCGTGAACAATTGCAACGAGGTTGGCGGTTACTGACGCAAAAGTTGCCAAGTAGTATTCCTAGTCAAATAGATATCCGTGAGACAGTTACAGATGTTGCCAAACGGGGGTTTTTTCTCAAACCTGTTTTAACTGCTCCAAAAATTCAGTATAGAGAAGTAGTATTGTTAATTGACCAAGAAGGCTCAATGGTTCCTTTTCATCCCTTCTGTCGTCAATTAGTAAAAATTTGGCAAGGAGCAAAAATTTACTATTTTCGCAATAGTCCGACTGAAGAACTTTACTATGATTCGCAATGTTGGCAAGGAGAATCTATCAAGTCTATTTTGAGCCGTTTTTCTCAAAAAAAGACTTTAGTTGTTGTTATAGTTAGCGATGCTGGGGCAGCACGTCGTCGGACAGTACCCTCAAGATGGGAGGAAACTGTTGACTTTTTGGCAATGCTCATACCTCGCGTCAACAGAGTAGCGTGGCTTAATCCTCTCCCGCGCTTTCACTGGCGAGATACCACTGCTAAATTTATTGCCGAGATAAGTTCATTAGTACCAATGTTTGCACTAGAGTCTGCTGAATATGGCCAAATGCTGCAATGGTTATTTGATGGTAAGCCAAGTATTAGAAATTTTTTAAAACAAGCAGAGAATAAAGCTAGTAAAAAAGAGCAATTTGGCAGTTTCAATATTTGGGAAATCGAAGAATATAATGCCAAGGGACAAATAGAAGCTTTTGGCATCATGTTTAGGGAAGCGCATTTGAATTTTGCCTATCATGCAGCTTTTTCCCTGGTTTTGACGCCAAATTTACTCTATTGTTTATGGTGGAAGTTTTTTAAAGAATCTGAAACACCTTGGTATGTTGTTGCTGATTTACTACTCTCAGATTTGTGCCGAGAAGTCGATACTGAACTGTATGAAATGGAGCGTGAAGTTCGCAATGAATTACTAAGGCTTTGCCAAGAACAGTTTGGCGAACAACGGCTTCAAGAACTTTCGCAATTTTTGATTGAATATATTAATCGCCAAGTTAAAAAACACCAACCAGATTCTTTATCATCTGATTTATTGCAGGTGCAGCAATGGACAGCTTTAGCTTATATCAAAAAAGGAGATGAAGCTGCCAAAGAACTAGCAGAGAAACTGCGTCAAGCGTATTTGGAAAATAACAAAGCAGAGTTGGTACGTTTGGCTGAAGTAATTGAAACTTTGGCAGAACCTTTAAGAGAAAAATATGAACCTTTGCTAGTTGTCGCTAAAATTTATGGTGCTTTGGTGCGTGGTGATGAAGCAGGAAAAGTAGCTGCTCAAAATCAATTGAAACAATTAGGTTTTGGAGAAAGTGTTAATGTCCAAGGAGTTGTGTTAGAGCGTCCAGATATTTTAGGTGAAATCCATACATACCCATTTTCCTTTGAAGTTGTGACTGTTAACCGTCGCGGTCAAATTATTAAACAGGTAACTAAACAAGCGAGATATTTTACTGAATATTTAGATGATAATATCAACCTGGAAATGGTGGCTATTCCTGGGGGCAAATTTAAAATGGGTTCACCGGATGGGGAAGGTGATGAGGATGAGCACCCCCAGCATGATGTAACTGTGCAACCATTTTTTATGGGGAAATATCCTGTAACTCAAGCTCAATGGCGAGTAGTGGCCAAATTGCCAAAAATTGAACGCGACTTGAAACCAGACCCATCACATTTTAAAGGTAACGATCTTCCTGTAGAGTGTGTTTCGTGGTATGATGCTGAGGAGTTTTGCAATAGGCTCTCTGAAAAAAGCAGACGACAATATCGTTTGCCCAGTGAAGCGGAGTGGGAATACGCCTGTAGTGCTGATACTACAACACCATTCCATTTTGGTGAGACAATTACTGGTAAGTTAGCGAATTATAATGCTAGTAAAACTTTTAGAGATGAACCTAAAGGAGAGCATCGAAAAAAAACTACATCAGTAAAAACCTTTACACCTAATGCTTTTGGTCTATTTGATATGCATGGCAATGTTTGGGAATGGTGTGCTGATGTTTGGCAGGATAACTATAAAGATGCGCCTAATGACGGTAGTAAACAGATTACTTTATTAGATAACAATAAGGATTATCGGGTGCTAAGGGGTGGTTCGTGGGGCAACAATCCTGAAGACTGTCGTTACGCTGACCGAGGTATGGGCAAACCTAACAGCTTCAACTTCCTGTACAGCTGCGGCTTTCGGTTGGTATACGCTGCTGTGGTGAGGGAGCTTTAGCACTTTACACTCTAGCAATTTTGCTCTTTACCCTCTTTAAGTGTAGCGGAGCCAAATGAGCTAACTTTTTGCAACTAAGTACTATTATAGAATGTGATTTATCTTTTATGACTATATCACAAAAGGAATGGAAGATTTACCAATTATTCAAAAAACCTAGAAAGTCGCAAAGGAAACTATTCTATGATTACTCAACATAACAAATTAAGCTTGCCGCGCTACTACAAATATTTTTATTTTTTCAGAGCAATAAAAGAGTATTAAACAGCAAAATAAGCGAAATTATTAAAATTCCTTACCTTGGTGAATAGAATGAAACTGTTGGTCAATTCACGAGAGGTTATACCCCCAATCCTAAAACCTCCCCTTCTTGCAAAACTATTTTTGCAAGAGGTCTATTGAGTCGAAGAGTTACCTAATTCTATTAGCTTTAGAGCATTAGGATTAGCATACAGGATAAATACTGGTATATTTGCCAAAATTTGTTGATAAGGAGAGGTTTACGAGCTATGAAGTTAGTTTTGAAGTTGAAAACTCGATTTTGAAGTTGAAAACTTGATTTTGAAGTTGAAAACTCGATTTACGAGAGTGAACTCAATACGGTTCTATACACAGTAGCTTAAAAAAGGCTTGTTCTGTCTCCTGTTTACCCCCTTTTTAACGGGGTTGCCACAGGCGGGGGATCTTAACCGAACCGTATTGAGAGTGAACTACTGAAATAAAATCGGTGCATTACGCCGAAAGCGTAACACAGGCTATGAAAATTGCTGTAGAGACGCGATTAATTGCGTCTCTACTCTTAACTCAGCACTATTCACGCCATTACCATACCGCCATCGACGTTAAAGACTTGTCCAGTGACGTAGGCGGCGGCGGGGTCGGCGGCGAGGAAGCGCACCATGCCAGCGACTTCTTCGGGCTGACCGAAGCGACTGAGTGGAATGTATTTGAGAATATCTTCGGAGTTGTTGAGATTGCTGGTCATGTCGGTGGTAATGAATCCAGGGGCGACGGCGTTAACGGTGATCCCACGAGAGGCAAGTTCTTTGGCAACGCTTTTGGTGAAGCCGATGACACCTGCTTTAGCAGCGCTGTAGTTTGATTGACCTGGGTTGCCCATTTGCCCAGCAACAGAGGTAATGTTGATAATCCGCCCCGATCGCTGCTTCAGCATAATTTTACTGGCGGCGCGTGTACATAAGAAAACACCAGTTAGATTTAGGTCTATCACTGCTTGCCAATCTTCTGGCTTCAAACGTAAAAGCAGTGTGTCGCGCGTAATACCTGCGTTGTTGACTAAAATATCCACACGGCGGAACTTTTCCATGACGGTGTTAACTAGTGCGTCTACTTGATCGCTTTTAGAAACGTCAGCTTGGATGGCGATCGCCTGACCTCCCGCATCTGTAATTTCTGTAACAACTGCCTCAGCAGCAGCACTTGAACTGGCATAATTGACAACTGCGATCGCTCCTTGTGAGGCTAATTCAATTGCGATCGCTCGGCCAATTCCTCTGGATGCACCTGTGACAATTGCGACTTTATCTTGTAATAGTGTCATTTAATGTTCCTCAATCTTAGAAATACTGCGCTAATTATCTTATGGCGATTTCGGGAACATCTGAATATTGTCTGAATAAAATCTAACTCTTGCGGGGTGATAATCTTGCTGTCATGATGCAAGTTAGATAGCTAATAGATAAAGTTATACGTCGTATTTAGCTAGATATAGCTATCCTGAATCAAACGCGCAGAAACAAGACCCCCGACTTCATAAAAGTTGTCAAGGATCTGCGGGTTGCAATTTTCACAAATTAAATAGGATTACTACATAACTCAATTAACACGAATTAACGTTTTACTATAATTAAATATCTATAGTTATTTCTCTGTGAATGTATCGATAACTTTAAGTAATATATTCGCCTGACTGGATAGACTAGAAAGTGTTGCATCTACACCCATCGTAGATATCACTCTTGTGAAAGCCTCTATAATTATTTGGCTGGTCAGGATAGGTTTAAATACATATTTCATCTAGATGCACAACCTCAAAGAATATACGGGTTTGATTATAATTATTTAAGATTTTTGGCTGGGAAATCATTTTATATTAACTAATCTAATCTTTTACCAACAAAAACTCATGAACCTATACCTATTTTATTTTCTAAGAACTACTATTGAAACAAACAATTGAAAATCGGTGTGTGTCACATGGCAACGAAAAAGCAATTTAACAGCTTTGAAGAGATGCTATCTGCTTCTGATGTACCTGTATTAGTAGATTTTTATGCTGACTGGTGTGGCCCCTGTCAAATGATGGTGCCAATTTTAGAGCAAGTCAATGCCCAACTTAAGGATCGCTTAAGGATTGTAAAAATCGACACAGAAAAATACACAGATTTAGCTACTGAGTATAAAATTGCTTCTCTTCCAACCTTAGTATTGTTTAAGCAGGGTAAGCCTGTAGAGCGGATAGAAGGAGTGATGCAAGCACCGCAGTTGGTGCAATATCTACAAACAAAGATTTAAGCTAACCTTAGAATTTTGATTTTGGTTCTTAGAGGCGCGAAATATTGCGTCTCTTTCAATAGATAGATAATAATGTCTGCCCAGATTAATCAAATCATCGTTTGGTTGAACTTTTAGGAGCTATAAGACTTTTATTTGATTGCGTGAAAAAACTCTGTATAACTAAGGTTGATTCCCTACTCCCTGCCTCTGGCGCTTGCGCTGTACTTTGAGTACCACGCAAATAAGTTTAAAAATAAAATCGGATTGCGATAAAACCTTAAGTAAATATTAAGCATATTTACTTATCTGTCTAGAGAAAGTAGTTTAGAAATTGAGAAAACTATATTGTATAGATATAACAAAGTATATTGACAAGTAAAACCATATATGAAAAGAAAGCAGCAAAGACCTGACAAACCCTATATTTGGGTGAATCTTGATTTTGATAAGGTTAAAAATAGAATAGATGCGGTGACTTGCCAGATTGAGCGGGTTATACAAAAGCACCACCTTTCAAATCAAACTCCTAAATCAGGTAAAATAAATAATTAGGTTATTTGTAGGGCGATATATACAATGAGCTATACCTACACAGTTCATTTTTAATTTAGCCTGCACTTCGCCCATTCGGTAAGCTCAGTCACCAACGTAGACATCAGATTAGTTTTGCACAACATATTTTGGGCAATGTGACTATATTTTTGTCAAAAACCAAACAATATTATTCGATAAACATCCACTGAATTTATACGTATTTATTAGTCATTATTTTATCCTCGACACTCCTTTTAAAGATGTGACTAATGGATAGCTAAAGCATCGGGGTGGCGTTCTTTATTGTTGATTTGTGCAAGAGGTCTGCTGTGAACTTTGTTATCCAATATCAAAATCCCCCAAGTTCTTGGGGGATTTTGAGTGCCTACTTCCAATCTCTTAAAATGTAAAAGTAGTCCGAAGTACACCTACAGTCGTAGTATCATTGTTGCTGTTACCTTCTGGGTTAAAGAGAACAAACGCACCAGGGGTAATGCTAATATTATCGGTAACTTGAAGGCGGTAATAGGCTTCTAAATGGTAAGGAGTCGCCCGATTGTCGCCTGTGGGCGTAAGTTGAGCAGAACCACCAGTATCACTACGGAAAAGCGGCTGACCAAAAAGAATCCCGGCAGTGTTTCCTGACTTGAATAAATCTTTGAAGTGAATTCCCGCCATCCAACTTGTAAAGGTGGTGGAAGCATCCACGGTATTGGAAGAAGCATCAACAAATATTGCTGCACCGTAGCCAGATAATGCTATTTTGGGAGACAATCGCCATGTTACCGTACCGCCAACAGAGTTGAGTGTAAGCGGTGTTCCAGCTGCAACCCCTGATAAAGCACCGATATCACTACTAACTAATCCTGTAGCCAAAATATTGATTTCGTGATAACTGTGGGCATAGTTTAAACCAATATCCAGAGCAGAACTTGGCTTGAAGGTTAACT
The DNA here is from genome assembly GCF_036917555.1 of Nostoc sp. Taxonomy (GTDB): domain Bacteria; phylum Cyanobacteriota; class Cyanobacteriia; order Cyanobacteriales; family Nostocaceae; genus Nostoc. The sequence continues at coordinate 28,852 of NZ_JBALDD010000053.1, forward strand.
GTGTGGCAATAATACTACTACCACTAAATAAACCTGCTCCCAAAGGTGTAGTAGAAACTCCTGGTACTGCTTCATTAGCAGATTTTTCGGGTAAATTGGCATTTACACTGCCGTATAAAGCTCTTAAATCAAAATTTGGCGAAATGTTAAAAATAAATCCCGCCGCCGATGCTAAACCAGTACCCGAAGTCCCCCCAGAAACCCGTAGCACAGGATTCAAGTTGCCAAAACGAGAAATTGACTCTTGTCCTTCACCATAAAAAGGCGTAATTGCTGGGAAAGCATCTGATGTTTCTGCCGCAGTTCCAGCAAACAAGGTTAATTTATTAGCGACGGGAAAGATATACAGCAATTTGTAAAGCTGAATACTGTTTGCGCCAACACCCGACAAAGTATTGACATTTAACCCCGGAAATTGCGGCTCAAAACTGGTACGAGCGCTACTTGCACTTAAAAGTGGCGCAGCTAATCCTAAACTTTGTTGCAGGCTACCCTGTCCATCGGCTCCACCCAAAAAGTTATAGGCTTGCAATCCAGTGATTAATGAATCTTTACCAGTAAAGCTAGTGGTGAGATTTAACCGCACTCTATTAACTAGGATGATGTTCGGGTCACTGTCATTAGGAGCGCCGCCGCTAGCACCAACACCAGCAATAATTACCTCACCATTCAGTTTGGTCGTAGTAGAAAACTGATTTGCTTCTATTTCTGCTGTGCGAGCTTCTACAGAATCTACTCGACCCCGCAATGTTGCCAATTCCGGTGCAAATTGCTCTTGTAGTTTCTGCAACGTGGCTAAATCTTCTTTATTGACCAAATCACCAGTTGCAGTCGCAATCAGTTCGTTGATTCGGTCTAAACAAGCATTTAAGCCAGCAGCAAATTCGTAGCGAGTCATGGCCCGATTACCACGATAGGTTTGATTGGGATAACCTGCGATACAACCATAGCGCTCGACTAAAGATTGGAGTGCCTGAAAAGCCCAATCATTCGGCTGTACATCAGACAATTGTGATACGGATGTTACTTGTGCAAGTTTGTATGAGGTTGAAGATAAACTTGCAGATTGTGGAATGATTGGCTGCCACAAGTTAACAGCAGAATCTACTCTTATATCTTGAATTTTTTGCTGTTGATTGACTGAGGGTAAGTTTTTTTGAATTTCATTAGCTATCAGCAATTTACTGGAGATATTATTTGTTAAATCGCTTTGATGAGAATAATTCTTTTCATAGCTGCCGTCCTTTTGATTAACAGCTACGTTTTTATCTGCAATTTTTAAATTAGGAAGGGCTTGCACAGGTGATAACCCAGCAATTAAACATAAAAATCCCATCCCACTAGCAAAAGCTAGTAGATATTTTGCCATCATGACTCCCAACACCTATAAAATAGTGGAAAAATTCATTGCGATTTTAAAATGGATTGATAAGTAAATTTAAAGTAGATTTAGCAAGAGAGTCTTGTTAACTTTAAATTTTGGATATCAGGATTTTTTCTGAATTAACTTACCAAAACATCAGCTTATATCGCAAGCATTAAATTATAGTAAATACTATTTTGGGAAAGAATTAACAATACATCATATTGATAGTTTTTATAATTACGATAGCAATCCTAAATGGTTTTTGAGCAATGCTTTACGTAAAATGCTTGATTCATAAGCCTTGCAAATTTTCTCTGTTCAAATATAAAAGATAATTGCTATATTGACAAAATAATAATTAAATAAGTCTGATTTTGTGATAACGAATATAGGTATTGAGCCAAGGATTTCGGTTCAATACCTAACAAAGAATAATTTACTCAAAAAAAATTAAGAGGTTGCGATCGCTGCTCAATTTGGGTACAGGCTAAAATCGGGAAGAAAACAGCATATTGTAATCCACGATTTCTCTAATTGAGATATTTCAAGTATTCAATCCCACCAATAACAAACAATGACCGCATCAGAATATCGGTGAACATCTTCACCTGAGAGGGCCCCTTCCAATCTAGCTCTCAGTCGGCGCTTCAGGCGCAAACCATAATCTTCATTCGTGCCATCACTTACCTCTACTGAATCAGCTCGCCATTTTTTGCCTAAGTCTAAAAGCTCTGACACTTTTGTGTCTTGGTTCTCTACTAAGGATGTACAGTGTATCGGCAGGATAGGCAATGAAATGGATGATGCTGGTTTCAGGCATGGGGCGATAGTTTGCCATTGCAAGTAGGGTATCAACCATACCACCAAAGCTTAAACCGTTTTCATCTGGTGCAAAGATTGGTTTTGTGAACAGAAAGCTTGACCATAAATTTCTGTGGTTGGAAAGGTCAGTAATTACCTCTTCGCCATCAAACTGATTGAACCGACGCTGCCAAACCAAAGCAGCAAAGAGTTCTTGCAGAGAACATGATTTTGCAATCGATTGGATTTTGCCTAAATCAAGCATCATGTTGACGGTAAGTAATATTTTTAACAAAACATTTGTAACTACCCTTGCAGTTTATTTACCCAGTGCCTGCTATTCTTATAGTTACTTCGGTCTGTCATAGCAGATAGATTATCCTCGATAATGTTTTATTTGTGAGCGCTCATCTACCATCGTGGTAGTGTGGGTGCTTTTACTTTATCAAGAAAGGCAGAAGGCAGAAGGCAGAAGGAATATTGCCCTCTGCCTCCTGCCTTCTTCATACAATGTCTGGTGTTTGGTACACTAAGCTGATAATGAAGCTTTAACTTGACCAAAACGGCGATCGCGATTTTGGTAGCTCAACAAAGCTTGATGAAATGCTTCTCTATTAAAATCTGGCCAAAGAATATCGGTGAAATACATTTCTGTATAAGCCATTTGCCACAAGAGAAAATTACTCAATCGCATCTCACCACTAGTACGAATCAGCAAATCGGGTTCTGGAGTATTTGTTGTGTAGAGGTGTTGTTCTACAAGACTTTCATTCACTTCTTGGGCACTGAGTTCGCCCTGTTGTACGAGTTGAGCTACTTGACGACAAACTCTGGTAATTTCGTTGCGGCTACCGTAATTGACTGCAACAGTAAAGTGGATTGCTTGATTGTTCAACGTCTCTGCCATTGAACGCTCCATTTCAGTCTGTAGAGACTTGGGTAAAGCCGATAAATCTCCAATAAAGGAGATTCGTACTCCTTCTTGATGCATTTGAGCTAACTCACGGTGTAGTAATCGCTCAAACAAATGCATCAGAAAATCCACTTCTTCAACGGGACGCTGCCAATTTTCTGTTGAGAAAGCGTAGGCTGTCAACGCTTTGATTCCCCAATATTTGCAGCAACGCAATAGTTCTTTGAGTGTCTTTGCTCCTTGGCGATGTCCAGCAATGCGTGGTAATCCTCGACTGGTTGCCCATCGTCCGTTACCATCCATGATCACAGCGATATGTTGGGGGATTTTTTGGGGATTTAAATCGGTGGGTAATTTTGATTTGTCACTTGTACTGAGCGAAGCTGAAGTATTTGTCATTTGTCATTTGTCCTTTGTTTTGACTAATTAGTTTCAAATAAATTTTGCAGATAGTCTGGTGTGAGGCTATTGTTCCAACTCCACAAGCGATGCATTGTGTAAGTGAAGGTGAAGAGGAGAGTTATTTTGTTGGTTAATGACCAAGCATTCCAGTTAAGAGTACCCATCATCCGCCGGAGAGTACGCATGAGGTTGTTGCGTTGATAGTTTTGCGATCGCGTTTTGATTAGCGTGCGTCCAATTCGCATTAACCCAGTATCAGGGAAAGTCCAGACTCCAAACCCCCAGAATTTGGTCATGTGGTTGATTTCATCCTGTGCTAATTCCTCTAGAACATCCTGGAGTGCACCAGTGGTATGAGCCATCAACCAAATATAAAGACAGGTAGCACCATATTCTGTGGTAATGCGATGTAAACCGTGGCGATATAAGTCTTCTTTGGCGTCATCTGTAGGGAGATAGCTTCTAACTGTCCGAAGTTTGGGGGTAATTTTCTCGCCTGTTAGTTGGGTGTAGATTTTGATTAATGCAGGTGTGTGCTGACGTTCTTCCTTTTCCCACAAACCAAGTTCCAGCAATTCGCCATCTTTACCGACTGTTCCACCAACAAACCGAGCCATCTGAGGATGCAATTTTTCCAAATATTGGCGACTGGTTTGGGTATAGCCGCGAATGGGAGCTTCTGTATCCATTGCACCGATCAATATAGATAAAAATACCTCTGCGTCTAAGCCGATAATTTGATTGCGGTTAATCGTCTGCCAATCAATGGGTTTCCAGGGACGCGGTTGAGGATTGGCAAACTGTATCGGTAAATCTTGCAGACGATCATGTAGTTTTTCGACTGCAATATATCTGTCTATCAGGGAACGAATGCGATGCTGTGTTTGCAAGTAATGAGGACAGGGATAGCTTTGACCTGCTAAGTCTTCTGTGATTGGGCTGAGGGTGTTAAGCATCTTTTTATACTTAAATTTTTATCTCTATGCCCAATAGCCTAAGCGATCGCACTATCGTTTGTCAGTCGGCTGAAGTCGGCAGTTTTATGTGATAAGGTTGCAAAAGTCGGGGAAAAAGCTGGTTTACAGATGTATCTATTTTTGCCAAAAAAATTTATTGAGTATGCTACTTTACGCTTCAACTCTCTATGTAAATGATGTTTGTAAGTATCTAGATTAGTATAAAACTGTTACAGACAACATAGTTATGACTATTGTAGTATATATGTATTGTATATAGTTTTCTTAAGTATGAAAGTCTACGATATATACTCAAAACGTCAAAAAATACTTATGGGAGAAGTCTCTGATGTTTATCAGTATGACGATATCCCTACTCCGCTTCGTGTACAGATAATTTATATTATGAGTGATGCTCTAGGAAAGCAGGAAAATGAAGAAACTTTAGATATGTATAAGTTGATTCACGATATCCTATGCCGTGAATATGGAAAATTGTCACTGGTACATAAAATTAGTTTAAGCCTAATAGATCACATTCATGATGTCAGAAATTTTATTTTGCAAAATGAAGAGATAAATCAGGTTATTGATGCCATAGAACTAACTTTTAGACTGATTGATAGATTTTATAGAGAACCGAATATCATTAAGTTCACTGAGCCAGAAATTACACCTGATGATGCTATTGAGGAATTGAACATTAGGTTTAGAGAACACGGAATAGGCTATCAGTATGAATCGGGTGAAATTATAAGAGTTGATTCTCAGATTATTCATGCTGAGGCAGTTAAGCCAGTTTTACACTTATTAAGTGATAGCAAATTTGAGGGAGCAAATGAGGAATTTTTGAAAGCACACGAACATTACAGACATGGACGCTATAAGGAATGTCTTGTTGACTGTCTCAAAGCTTTCGAGAGTACTATGAAAACTATTTGTAATATTCAAGGCTGGATTTATCAACCTGGGGATACGGCGAAAAATCTTATTAATGTTTGCTTACAGAACAATTTAATTAAACCTTACTTACAGACTCAATTTACCTCACTAAAATCAAATCTTGAAAGTGGAGTTCCTACTATGAGAAATAAAAATGCAGGTCATGGTCAAGGTTCTCAACCACTTACTGTACCACAACACTTTGCTGCTTACCAGCTTCACATGACGGCAAGCACAATTCTATTTTTGCTAGAAGCGGAGAAGGCGCTGCCTTAAAGCTAATGCTTGCCTTATTCTGGCAAATCTCCAAATTGCTGACGATAACGCTCAAGTTGTTGTTGTACTAATTCAAGCTGCTGGCGAGTTTGCTGTTCAGCTTCTTCTGGAGTTTGATAGCGCTTTCCTTGCTGGTCATACCAATACAAAACCTGACACTGGATATTACCAGATACGTATTGCCCTCTACCGATTCCCAAGCCGATTTCTGGCATCCAAAAGGGTTCACCAATTTGCAGCTGATAGCTACCATTTACTAAGCGATAAACTTCAAAAGGTTGGTGGCGATCGCGTTGCCAATACTCTGGATTGTAAATAATGTAGTACAGTACCCCTAACTTGGCATAAGTGTCTAATTTTTTGTCGTATTCGCCACCCGGAGTTAAGGAGACAATCTCTATAGCCAAGATAGGCACAATGTTGTTTTCTTCCCAAACAACATAGCTTTTACGAGATTTATCTGCTTTGCGGCGTTCTACACCTAAGCTCAAAAATCCATCTGGTACAATCGGCACAAGTGGACTAACCCCTGTGGTATGGTAAACACCCATATCCACACTGAAAAACCAGTCATTACGGTTTGCCCAAATATATTGCAGTAAAAAGAGAAGCAAATTGGGAATAAAGTTCTGGTCTTCGTTATCCACAGGGGTATCGTCTGAACAAGGAAGTTCAGCACTACTAGGCAATTGACGGGGGTCTGATTTCACCATAAGTAATGATGGTGCTGATGTTACCTAATGAGTTTTATTTTAATTAGATTAGAAGGCTTTATTCGGAAAAGTCGGGAAAAAAGTCGGATTTACAGAATCTTATCCGAAAACTTCAGCAACATAACTGTAGATTGATTTATAGTTGTCCTTAAAATCTGACCTACCCTCGTCGTTACACAATGGACGCTGAAGCAGCATTAGCATGGTTAGACGCCATAATTCCCCCTCAGACTGGGGAACAGTTGAGCGATTTGCAAAAAGTGATTCTTGTGCAAGTTTGGTTGGGTAGAAAATACTTGGATATCGCTGATTCTTACGGTTGTACGGAAGGACACGCCAAGGATGCTGGTTCTCAGTTATGGAAACTGCTTTCTAAAGTATTGCGAGAAAAGATAACTAAAAGTAATTGTCGCGCTACTTTGGAGCGAGTTCTGAGAAAAACTACTGCTATATCATCTAGTCTGATTGATTACTCCAGAACGCCACACCCCACCCCAAAATTAGAGGATACCAATTTTATTGGACGAACAGAAGCGATCGCTCACTTGAATACTTTGGTAAATCAAGGCTCGAAAGTCATTGTGATCCAAGGTGAAGGCGGTTTAGGAAAAACTACTCTAGCGCAGCAATATCTCCATCAGGGGTTTGACTTGGTTTTAGAACTGCTGATGGCGAAGGAAACGCAAAATATCACCCCCGCCGAACGAGTAGTAGAGGAATGGCTCAAACAAGATTTTGATCAAGAACCTGGGGTAGAATTTGGGGTTACATTGGGACGACTCAAGCGCGAACTCCATAATCGCCGGATTGGGGTGTTAATTGACAATCTTGAACCTGCATTAGATCGACAAGGTGGGCTGATTGCTTCTCACCGCAACTATGTAGAACTATTACGGGTGTTGGCTGATGCTAGAGTGCAATCTGTTACCTTGATTACCAGTCGCGATCGCCTTTGTGAACCTGGGCTAAATGTGAATCACTATCGGCTTCCTGGTTTGGATCAAAGTGCATGGCAACAGTTTTTTAGCAACCGTGGGTTAACTATCAACTCACCAACTTTGCAAATCATGCATCGCACTTATGGCGGTAATGCTAAAGCAATGGGAATTCTCTGTGGTTCGATTGTGGAGGATTTTGACGGTGACATGGTTCTTTATTGGCAAGAAAATCATGCTGATCCGTTAGCAGCAACCGACTTAAAAAATTTAGCGGTTAGTCAAATCAATCGCCTGCAAGCCCTCGACCCCCAAGCATATCGCCTGCTTTGTCGTTTGGGATGTTATCGTTACCAAGATATACCCACCATTCCATCTCAAGGATTGTTTTGTTTACTTTGGGATGTCCCACCTGATCAACATCGCCAAATCATTGCCTCATTGAGAAATCGGTCTTTGGTGGAGTGCGATAAAGGTGAATACTGGTTGCATCCGGTGATTCGTGCAGAGGCGATCGCACGTCTACGCCCCAGCGATGAATGGGAAATTGCCAACCACAAAGCCGCAGAATTCTGGACAACTAATGTTAAACAAATTGAAACCTTTAAGAATGCTTTGCAAGCTTTAGAAGCATATTATCACTACATAGAGATTCATGAATTTAAGTTAGCGGGTAAGGTCATTCTCAAAAGCCGGAATAATCAATGGCAGCAATTTTTGCCTCTTGGTAGTACGTTGTATCGTATGGGTTTAATTCAACCAATACTTGCGGCAATTAATCAAGTTGTTAATAATCTGGAAAATGACCAAAATCTCAGTGAGCTTTACAATATACTAGGTGATTTATATTGGATAACAGGTAAGATTAGTCAAGCGATCGCTTGTCAAGAAAAGACTATTATTCTGGCAACCCAAGCACTCAAATCACTTGTACCTCAGCCAGAAAATAAACATACAGTTTACTATTTGAGAATGCTAGAGGTAGATTCTTTATTAAGTATTGGTCTTTACAAAATAGATTTGTGGGAACTAGAGGCAGCTGCAAAGTTATTTCAACAAGTAATTTACTTAGCTCAAAATACCGAGCATCATCGCTGGGCAGAGAAAGCTTCAGTTTGTTTAGCTTTAGTATATTCTTATTTAGGTTCGCGTGATGCCTCATATCAATTAGCAGATGTAGTGTATCAAAATATTACGAACGAAAAACTGGTAGAACAGACTGGAAGATTTGTCTATTTTATGCAAATTTTGGGTCAAACCTACGTCAATTTAGGCGAATTTTCTCAGGCAAATCAGATATTCTATCAAGCTTTGACTTTTGCTGAAGAAAGTCATTATATGCAGGTAAAAGCAAAAACACTCAATGGTTTAGCAGAAATCCATCGACAACAAACAGATTTTGCATTAGCTTTTGTTAATCATACAGAAGCAATCGAACTTTTGGATAAAATAGGTGCTAAATGCGATCTAGCTGAAGCTTATTTTCAATTGGGTTTAACTAATCAAAAGATGACAAAATTTGATGAAAGTCAAATAAATTTCGATCGAGCAATTCAGCTATTTACTGAAATCAAAGCACCGAAACAAGTTGAAAAAATTTTAAAGTGTGCTACTCAAATCTGTGTCACCAATCGTAGATTGGAACCGATGTAAAAATCTTGGATTTAGTAGACGGCTCTGCAAACAAATCGACATAAATAATTAGTCGTGAACGGGCTTTTTTTTTGATAGCTTGTGATTCTTAGGATTGTTCGCCAGCACACTGAGCTGCTTGCAGGTCAGTTGATACCTCAGAGAATGCTTGGATTGGAGCTTTATTTGCGATGTCAAAGGTGCGCACTGGATTCGTCAGCGTTGGAGTTGTTGCTGAGAGCAGCGACAGATTGGAAAAAGTGGATGTACCTGCTTTCTTGGGCTTAAATATGCGATCGCTCATCTCACATCCTCAAGCATATTTTTGAATCAAATTATACAATTTGTTTAGTGGCGTAGTTTACCGCCGCAGGCATCGCTATCGACTTAAGTAGAAATTATTCTATGACAGCAGGTGTTTTGTGTGAGCGAGACTTATAATTCTAGAAAGCTGGGGCGTTCGCTTTTGAAGGTGAATGAATTGGGTTAAGTTAGATTTATCTTATCAAAAGAGAAATTATTATGTCTTCTGCTCAAGATTTAGGAATAATTTTAGAAGACACACCAGAAGATATTATATTTCCTCCTGGTGATTTATACAGTGATGAACCACCTTTGGAAACAGAACTTCACTTGCGGCAAATACTGCTGTTGATTCAGTGTTTGGAATGGTTATGGCAGGAGCATCAAGATTTCTACGCTTGCGGTAACATGACGATTTATTACAGTCTGCGTCAACGCAAGTCTGAGCAATTTAGAGGCCCCGACTTCTTTGTAGTTTTAAATACCCAACGCAAAATACGCAAAAGCTGGGTAGTTTGGGAAGAAGATGGCAAATACCCAAATGTGATTGTAGAGATTCTTTCTGACAAAACAGCCGCTACTGATAGAGGGTTAAAAAAGGAAATCTATCAAGATATTTGGCGGACTCCTGATTATTTTTGGTTTGATCCAGTAAGTTTAGAATTTAAAGGATTTCATTTATTAGATGGCTGTTATCAAGAACTGCAAGCAAATGAAGCAGGTTGGCTATGGAGTCAGCAATTGCAGTTATATTTGGGAGTTTATCAATCCAAGTTGCGCTTTTTCACTCCCGATCGACAACTGACACCCACGCCAGAAGAAGTAGCACACCAAGAACAGCAACAGCCTCAACAAGCCGAGCAGCAACTTGCCCAAATGGAGTCCATGCTTGCTCACTATCGGGAAAGATTTGGTGAATTACCAGAGTAATTTTGTTTGCTATGGTAGTTGACGTAGGTACAGCCTGTCCTAGACATCCCTATGGCGAATCATATTCCCCAAACTGATTCTTTTGCAGTGGACTTTCAGCGCCATCTACCCGCGCCCGGACAATATAAGTTCCTGGTTTTACATTTTTGACCGGAATCGTGATTGCATCAGTGTCTTGGGTAACATTGTGATTCTGCGTCACTTGATAGAGAAAAAGGTTGATTTGGGCACGCTCGTCAACTTCAACTGAAATTCAATTGGGCGGTAGAGCAGTTACAATCACATCACCAACACTAGCAGCGATCGGATCGCTGACTAAACCATTTTCCAGCAGACTTTTAGTACTGCAGTCACTGCGGCTATAGAGAGCATGTTACTCATCCTGATTCCTTATGGCAATAGCACATATTAATCATGTACGCCAGAGTACATTAATAGAATATATTTTGCAAAACTTTAAGTCATGTTGTCACAAAGACTATTAGCACGGCAGACAAAAGTGCATTGTCAACTATTAGTACAGCACGGCATAAATCCACTTACAATCTCAATTGAAAAGACTTGGCAATGCTCAAAATTCCATTATTAAAAGTAGGTAAGTTTCCACTCCAAGCTACCCAACACTAGGACTTTTAAAACATCCTCTTAATTAAGATTTTAAATAATTAAAACTAAAGTGCCTATGACTACTAACCCAGTTCCTAAAATTATCTTCCAGTTTAATGTTTCTCCCAAAAAAATGACTGAAAACAATAAAACTAATACCAAGCTTGATTTATCAATTGGTGCAACAAGGGAAGCTTTTCCTGCTTGTAAGGCTTGGAAGTAAAAAATCCATGATAACCCTGTAGATACTCCAGATAATAATAAGAAAATCATGGTTTTTTGGGATATAGCTAAGATATTAACTACGTTTCCCTGAAAAAATACAATCCCCCAAGCAACTACTAAGATGACAACAGTTCGGATTGCTGTTGCTAAATTAGCATTCACATTTTCTATCCCAATTTTGGCAAAGATAGTTGTCAATGCTGCAAAGCCAGCTGACAATAATGCATATATCCACCATGTTGTGGTGTTGCTTTCCATCTTATCTCCTGATTCACTAGTCAAAATTAGCAGTGTAATTTAAGAAGAGTGTTAAATTGAATTACTTGTCTGTCAAGTTTGACTTGCTAGGTTCGTAGTTTGCGCTTTACCGTTTCACTCTCTTAGTCACTCAGCACTACCGAAGCTGACGATTCTCGTCGAACTTGCGCTAATTACAGGAACAAATTTCAACTGCTATAGGTCTTAAGTTTAAATATTTTATCAAATTTATCGCATTACTTTAAGTTACTAATATGTTAAGCTGAAATAATATAACTACTAGTAGCATATATTACTAATATTCATCTAAGGTATGAAGCAATCATATTTGTAATAATAGTATTATCTCTGAATAAAGTTAACACTGAAAGTAACTAGGATGGGTTGCCTCAGATGAAATCCCCACCTTCTTCAAATTCTTGGAATGGTCGCTTCGTAGGTGATAACCAGCGATACCGTTTAGACAGACGGTTAGGCGGAGGTGGCATGGGAGAAGTTTTCTTAGCAACGGATACCCGTGTCGGTCAGCAGGTAACGTTGAAGTTGCTCAAAGATACGTTAGTGGCATCACTCGAAATGAGAAAGCGTTTTGAGCGGGAGGTGGCAGTTTGTGCTGCTTTGCAAAGCGACCACATTGTTAAGATTAGTGATTGTGGTGTAACCCCGGAAGGTTTTCCATTTTACGTCATGGAATATTTGCGGGGGCAAACCCTTGGGCAATTACTGCTGCGCCAAAAACGGCTGTCTGTTGAGCGGACGGTGAAGATTATGGCGCAAGTTTGTAAGGGTTTACAGCTTGCCCATCAAGGAGTGACTCTCCAGCGGGATGGCGGAAAAACCACTGAACATATTCAGGTAATTCATCGCGACCTGAAACCAGATAATATATTTTTGATGCCGACAGATTTGGGAGAGTGGGTGAAGGTTTTGGATTTTGGTGTTGCCAAAATTCGTAGTGAATCTTCAGAAAATTCTAATATTACAAATATAACTAGTACATTTATCGGTACATTTCGTTACGCACCTCCCGAACAAATCCAAAGCGATCAAAACCTGGACGCTAGAGGTGATATTTACAGCTTAGGGATTATCCTTTATGAAATGCTGAGTGCAGCCGACCCCTTTGGAATCAGCATTAAGGGTAGTCATGTTAGTGAGGCTTCTTGGGTATTAGCTCATGCTTATGAGCCACCAAAACCACTGCGATCGCAACCAGGATGTGAAAATTTACCCGTACAATTAGAAGCGGTGGTGATGAAATGCCTCCAAAAGAACCCAGCTAACCGATTGGCAACGGTAGAAGAACTGAATCAAGCTTTACAAGCTGCTGCAAAATTTGTCACAGATAATACTAGTGTACCCGGACAAATTACTGGGCGATCGCAAGCTTCTTCTAATCAAGGCTCAAATCACGAAACTGTTCCCAGACAATCAAACGACGACACGATTGTGCGTCCTCCATCTGCTTCCAATCAAGGCTCAAATCACGAAACTGTTCCTAGACAATCGAACGACGACACGATTGTGCGTCCTCCATCTGCTTTCAATCAAGGCTCAAATCACGAAACTGTTCCCAGACCATTTAACCCGATTAAGCAAAACCAATCTGAGCAAACCGTTCCTCCCATTCAGGCTGGACAGAACCAAGGTTCAAACCACGAAACCGTTCCCAGACCATTTAACCCAGTTGAGCAAAATCAACGGAGTCCTGTGAATAATCAGAACGCCAGCAAACCTGATGTGACATTATATCAACCACGACCAGGATCTAATCAAGGTGGTCAACAAGTACCACCAGATAAGACGTTGTTTCAGCCGCGACCAGCATCTAATCAAAGTAGACCACCAGTTCCACCAGATAAGACGTTGTTTCAGCCGCGACCAGCATCTAATCAAAGTAAACCACCAGTGCAACCAGATGTGACGTTGTATCAGCCACGACCTGCATCTAATCAAAGCAGACCACAAGCACGAACGGATGATACTATTTACCAACCAAGGTTAAGTGAGCAGCTAACTACGAGAATTAATCCCAATTTTTTGCGAATTCTGGGGGTGGTATTGGCCATTGGGCTGACTTTAGCAGTAGTAACCTATATATATACTCAATCGCAATCTCGTAAACAGCCAAACACCCAGCAAAATTTACCTAACAGCGATCAGCGCATTCAAAACTAATCAGCTAATCAGTTATCAGTAAGTCACCTGAGGGGGTCTACGAAACAATAAGCTTTTCAGCTTTTAGACGACCCTCTCAGTTTACACTTCTTAACAAATTAACTATGTTCATCCCAAACAACGGGAAAGGAATAATCTGAAAACGCCGAGAAATTACGATTTTCGCTGCGCGTTTCTTCATCCAGAACTTTCACAACTTTGTTATAAATGTCTTGTGCTTGTTGCGGAGAATCACCGATGCTGGTTAATCCCATCTTGCCAAACTGTGAAAGGCAACCCATCAGATGAAACACTGTACCAGTTTCTGTACCGCTGTCGAAGTGCAATCTGTGGTGAGCAATAATATCCATTAAATCATTAGGTAATAATCCCTGATAGCGCTCTTTTTGCAGATTATCAGTGGCAATGTAATATTTTGGACGACCTTGTTGACTATAAAATAAACCCGTAGAAAGGTCATAGCGGCCGTTCGTTAATAATTTCAGGGTCATGAATGGATGAGTTGTACCGCCTTTACGTAGGTTAATTTCGATCGCCTGAATATCCCACTCTCCGTTACCCTTGTCAACGGCAATAAAATCTAATCCAAATCGCTCTAAAGTGCCTTTCTCTGCTAATTTTTTGCCGACTTGAAGTCCTAATTGCTGTAATTGCAATCGATATCTTTCATCAGCAGGAAACCGACAACCAAGGTAAATTTGACCGTCTGGGCCTCCAAGAATTTGGTCGTGAGTTGAAAGGATTTCCACTTCGCCCTGGGGTGTGATCCGTCCTTGGACACTGGGCGATCGCTTAATTTCCCCTTCCACAAATGCTTCAGCGATTGCACCTAACTCAGGCATTTTTCCCAAAAAACTATCCCAAGTTTCTTGTTTTGCTTGAAAGCGCATTGTTGATAAGCGATCGCTAATTGCTGCTATCCTTTCAGCATGAGTACCAATGTTTGGCGCTAAATTCTCTATCGGTCTAAGATCCAACAATGCATTCCCCTCTCCAGAAATGCCCTCGTTAAGTTTTACTACTACCCGTTTTAATGTTGGTTGGCGTTCCCACAAATCAACGGTAGCTTCTGCCATATCTGTGTGGTTCCAAACTTTTTCGCTGCCATCTGGATGCGGTATTCCGCTTTCTTTGAAGATTTGCCGACTACCACTTTTTGTCCCCCAAATCTGTAAATCTGGTGCAGCAGCATACAGTGGCACACCTAATTTTAAAGACAATTCGCCTTCCCAGTAGGTAGAGTTGTAGCAGATCATAAATGATTTGTCTAGCCTCAAAGATTGACGAATCCGCTCTAGCAGCCGGGGGCGTTCTAAAATCTTTTGGCTCAGAGGCTTAAGGGAGGAATCGTAAGTAGAAAGTAGCAGTAAGCGATTGCGAGCATGAGAAAAGGGAATTCCTGGCAACAGTTGCAGATAATAATCAATGATACTAGGATGCAGTGGTACTGATGTTACATAAATCAGTCGAGTCTGGGGATTCTGCAACCGAATTAAGGAAAATAGTAATCTTTCTTCATAATGCTCGCAGCCTTCAATTTTTTGGAGTTCGCCCTGGTCGATACTCAGGGAAGGAATAATTAAAATATCTGCTTCACTATTGTCAAATAGTTCACTCGTTTTCCAGCGATCGCGCAGGGTTAATTGTAAGTGCCGAAACTTTTCAACTTGTTCTAACTCAGAAATATTTAATGTTGCCATAAACCCTGCCCTCTAATGATCTCAATGTAGCGCACCACACAGCCTTTTGGAAAATGTATAGTCGCCGTGTCAAGATTCAGGTAGTTTTGTAAAAAATTTCTAGAAGTCCACAAGGATCAATCAAACTTTTAGCTCCCCCTAAAACCCTGACTTCTTTAATTTCTTTTCAGTCTTAAGGTTGAGCTAATTGCAGCTTACTTTACCTCTAGGGGGCGATAAAGTACAGCAATATAATAGTTAATTTGAAGGTAGATGAGAAAGATAAATTACTCATCATATAGACTTGTGTACTTATTCTCATAGTCAGGTGTGAGGATAAATAATCTAAGTTGCGTACAGTTGCTAGGAATAAGTAAATTTGGCAAACATCCAGGATAGAAATGCCTAAAATTGCAAATTGCTAGTGAGAGTCAAAGCAAAAAATAAACCTTGGGTTGAATTTTCGATCCAAGGTTTATTTATGAAATAGGGAATAGGAGAAATGCGAAAGATGGAATCTAACTAATTCTCAATTCCCAATGCCCAATGCCCCATTCAATATACAATTATCAAGGTAAAACAGATGGCTAAATCAAAAGAGCAAAAAGAGAAAAAAGAGCAAAAATTACAACCGCCACAGGAGCAAGAAACACCAGGTGTTGAATCAGAAATGACACCAAAACCCAAAGCAGATGATGCTCAGTATCGGGGTAGTGGTAAGTTACAAGATAAAGTAGCATTGATTACGGGTGCAGATAGTGGGATTGGTCGTGCTGTTGCGATCGCATTTGCAAAAGAAGGTGCAGATGTGGCTATTCTTTACCTTAACGAACACGATGATGCCAAAGAAACAAAACATTTGGTAGAAAAACAAGGGCGTCGTGCAGTAACCATCGCAGGTGATATTGGCAATGAAACTTTTTGTCAGCAAGCCATCCAACAAACAGTTGGTGAATTTGGCAAACTTGATATTCTCATCAACAACGCTGCTGAACAACATCCAAAAGAAAGTATTGAAGAAATCACTGAAGAACAACTAGAGCGAACTTTCCGCACTAATATCTTCTCGATGTTTTTCCTGACTAAAGCTGCACTCAAGCATTTGCAAGCGGGCAGTTCTATCATCAATACCACATCGGTAACAGCTTATAAAGGTAGTCCACAACTATTAGATTACTCCTCTACAAAAGGTGCGATCGTTGCTTTTACTCGCTCCTTATCAAAAAATTTGGTATCAAAAGGAATTCGCGTTAATGCTGTCGCGCCAGGGCCAATTTGGACACCTTTAATTCCCTCAACTTTTCCCGAAGAGAAAGTTGAAACTTTTGGGAAACAAGTACCAATGGAACGAGCTGGACAACCTGAAGAAGTTGCTCCTAGCTACGTATATTTAGCCTCTGATGATAGTTCTTATGTCTCTGGACAAGTGTTACATGTCAATGGTGGAGATGTTGTCAATGGGTAATTAAAATAGTTATGAGTTATGAGTGAAGAGTTAGGAATTAAGAGTTATAAACAATATATTTTAAACTTACAACTTTTAATTTTTAACTCCTAATTCTAAACTTATAACTCTACCCTCATGGTCATCCATTGGAGGGATGATTTAATGTCGAAATATTGATAATCTGTCTAACAGCGTACATTTAATAAATAATAACTACGTCTATGGCATCTCTTACACCACTGCATGGCACAGAATTAGTAGATTGTGCTAGAGCAAATGCCAAACAAGGGATTGAAACCGCTGCTTATCAATGTGGCTATGGTCAAGACCTGAATAAATTTGCCCAAGAACTCAGACAAGCTTGTGAAGAAATGAATTTACAAGTGAAGGAACTCAGCGGATTGATTACTGAGCAGGACTTGATACTGCAATTAGGTACTGGCGAAATTGTTGCTCCAGATACAGAATCAGAATTGTAAAAGTTAAGTTAGTCATTTGTCCTTTGTCTTTTGTCATTTGTAGTGTGTTATTCACTAATGACTCTTTTCATAACTTTAAAATTACCCGCGCCAAATTGAAATAAATCAAAACGCCTACGACATCAACTGCTGTGGTAATAAATGGTGCTGACATTAATGCCGGATCTAAACGCAGATAGCGAAATAGAAATGGCAGTGCTGAACCGGAGATCGAAGCTAAAATAGAAATAGCTACCAAACTAGTGCCTACAGCGATCGCTACTTCTAATCGTCCTTGCAGAAAATAAGCCCAGACAGTAGCGATCGTACCTAACATTCCTCCCAATAATGCCCCAGCGATCGCTTCCCGGCCGATTACCTGCAATGCACCAAGCGATCGGATTTCATCGGTGTTCATCCCGCGAATCACCACTGTGGAAGATTGAGCGCCTACATTACCCCCAGTACCAGTCAACAAGGGGATAAAGGCCGTCAGTGTGACAACTTTTGCTAAAAGATCCTCTTGCGACTTAATAATTGTGCCTGTGACGGTATTGGTTACAAGTAAGACCAATAACCAGACAACTCGCTTCCGAGCAATTTCCAGCAAATTCATTTGAAAATAATTGTCGCCCCCCGACTGCACACCACCACCCAAGGCATAGATATCCTCGGTGGTTTCTTGTTGTAGAATATCAATCACATCATCCACCGTAACAATGCCTACTAAAAGCTGTTCTCGATCCACCACAGGCACAGCCAAAAAATCATATCTTTGGATTAATCTTGCAACTTCTTCTTGGTCTGTATCAGTGTAGACAAACACCACATCACGGGTCATAATTTCGCCAATAATTTGCTCAGGCTGAGACGTTACTAATTCCCGCAACGATACAATCCCCGTTAAGCGTCTTGCTGCATCCATGACATAAAGATAATAAATCATCTCACTGGCATTAGCTAAGTTGCGAATTCGCTCTAGAGCTTGAGATACTGTCAAGTTTTCTTTCAGCGAGATTAACTCTAGCGTCATAATTCGCCCAGCTGTATCAGCTTCATAACCCAATAGTTGGGCTGTAGCTTGACGTTCTGCTGGACTCAGTTGTTCTAGCAAGCGATTGACAACTTTCGCCGGTAATTCATCAAATAACCTAGCTCGGTCATCCGGCGACATTTGATCGACAATATCGCAGACTTCCTGGCTTTTTAGTTCTTCAATTAACCGTTCTTGAACACTGTAGTCGAGATATTCATAAACTTCGATCGCCTCATCCTTAGAAAGCAAGCGAAAAGCCAAAGCGTGCATTGCTTCTGGTAAACCCTCAATCGCCTCGGCGATATCCGCAGGCTGCACGGGTACGAGAATAGATTTTGCTCCCTGCAAGTCTCCTGCTTCCAGGAGCATTTGCAGCTGAGTCCGCACTAAATCTCGCAATTCCCTGCGTGAGAGATTCTGGATGGTAGAGTTTAAATTGTTTGTCTCAGTCAAAGTCCACTTTCCTCAGCCAGTTTGAACAAGGTTGCTGCCCCTAGTCTAGGGGAAAGTGGGATGTGCAACGTCAAACTTGTAATTTTTCTGACTTGGAGTAAATTGAAAACTTTTGTAAATGAACCAAAGAGTAGGGTTTTGGACGCTGACAATTCTTTGCTCGCGGCGTCTCGTTGGCGTAGCCTCTCATGGAGAAACTGTCGCGTAGCGATTCGCAGGATAATCCACCCGCAACAAAGTTACTCAAAAAGTACGATTATTTCTTGATTCCAGCGGATTGTGTTTCCTAGCTTAAATGCATGAATGGTGAGGCTCTTGCAAAAGTTTTTGCTCCACTGATTTTAGGTTATTACTATATTTCTGCTGGTTCTGGTAAAAATACGTAAAGTAATAGTCAAAATGAAGTATAGATAAATATTAATTGTTCAAATCTTTAAATATTAAAATTTTTCTTTACCAAATTTTTATATAGTTAATAAATCTGTAAATAAAACACAT
Organism: Nostoc sp.; assembly: GCF_036917555.1. Taxonomy (GTDB): domain Bacteria; phylum Cyanobacteriota; class Cyanobacteriia; order Cyanobacteriales; family Nostocaceae; genus Nostoc. Next base: position 47,859 of record NZ_JBALDD010000053.1, read on the forward strand.
TAAATTATCCGGTACTTTGGCAATTTTTATTTAAAAATCATCAAAACTTTTATATTCCTTTAAATAAGGATATATCAATGTGAATATTTAAACAAAGTTCCATAAACAAGATAGACATAACACTGCGATCTATTGTCAAATATGTAGAAGTAAAAGAATACTTAAGTAATCTATGTAAAGTTATTGAATTTGACTAATTACGTATGTACCTGCTTTTCTTGAGCATCGCTTGCCTCAACGAATATGCATCTACACATCAGTGAGATTAGAGGCTCTCAAGAATTCAGAAATTTGTTGAAATAAAACAAAGACTAATATGTTCTTCAACTAGTTATTCATAATTAGCAATTACTAAATATATATATTTATAGGTCAATCAATGATGAGCTTATTAATATATCTATCTCAAGCTTTATGATGCATTCTTTGTTGAAAATATTCATCAATGCAAAACTAATCCTGAAACATTAATTATGGCATCAAATCAAAACTTATCAACATCTGTAAGTCCAGTAATTACTACTAAATCATCTCTAGAAAGTATTGATCAGGGACAAACCAGCATTTCTGCTCGGTCTAGCCTACTCTCTCAAGGAGATGGACTCAAGGCAGAGTATTACGACAACATCGACTTCACCAACCTGAAGGTAACTCGTACAGACCCAACGTTGAACTTTAACTGGCGCGCTAGTTCTCCCGATCCGTCGATTGGTGCAGATACCTTCTCAGCGCGCTGGACAGGTCAGGTAGAAGCCAAGTACAGCGAAACTTACAAGTTCTACACCACTGCTGATGATGGTGTGCGACTGTGGGTGAATGGTCAACAAATCATCAATCAGTTTATCGATCAACCTGCCACCGAATCCACTGGCTCGATCGCATTGGTTGCAGGTCAAAAGTACGATATTAAACTTGAGTACTATGAAAATAAATCCAATGCCGTTTCTCAACTGCGTTGGTCAAGTACCTCTCAGGCGAAGGAAATCATTCCCCAGTCCCAACTGTATAGTAATGTCAGCACACCTAGTAGTGGCAATGGACTTAAAGGAGAGTACTACGACAACATTAACTTCACTAACCTGAAGGTAACTAGCACAGATCCGACGGTGAACTTTAACTGGCGCGCTGATTCTCCCGCTCCGTCGATTGATGCAGATACCTTCTCAGTGCGGTGGACAGGTCAGGTAGAAGCCAAGTACAGTGAAACTTACAAGTTCTACACCACTGCTGATGATGGTGTGCGACTGTGGGTGAATGGTCAACAAATCATCGATAAGTTTATCGATCAACCTGCCACCGAATCCGCTGGCTCGATCGCATTGGTTGCAGGTCAGAAGTACGATATTAAACTTGAGTACTACGAAAATCAAGGCAATGCCGTTTCTCAACTGCGTTGGTCAAGCACCTCTCAGGCCAAAGAAATCATTCCTCAGTCTCAACTTTATTCACCACTTCTTCAGACCACTATCACCTTAGGCTCGTCTTCGATGACTGTGAACGAAGGCAGTGATAGTGTTACCGTTAAAATACTTAGAAGCGGAGATGTAAGTAGTACGTCTTCAATCAAGTATGCGACTATAGCTAATACTGCTACAAAAGGAGTTGACTATGGGAATGAAGGCGTTGAAAGTGCTGGAACACTTATTTTTGCACCGGGACAAAGCAGCACACAGGTGTCCATTCCGATCAATGATGATTCCTCAATAGAAGCAGATGAAACCTTTAATTTTGTCATCGATCAAGCAGAGGGGGCAACACTAGGAGTCCAAAGAACTCTCTCAATTACGATTCAAGACAACGATCGCTCCGGCCTCGATTTCAGTCAGCCAGTAGTTAATGAGGGTGATGGTACTGCTAAGGTGACAGTTACACGGGGCAACGCTTCGGCGGCTGCTAGCGTCAACTACATAACCCAAGATGGGACTGCTAAAGCTGGATCTGACTACCAGACTGTATCTGGAAGCTTGAGTTTTGTAGCTGGACAAACCAGCAACACCATTGTTATCCCCATTCTTAATGACAATGTTGGGGAATCAAATGAAACATTTGCTTTGAAGTTCAGTAACCCAGTTGGAGTGCAGCTAACAAATCAACAGACAAGTATCACTATTATTGATAATGACTCTGGTAACTTTGCTTTAGATACAGTAACTTCTGGTTTGAATCAACCCACAGCTTTTGAATGGACACCTGATGGTAACAGCATGTTCATTGCCCAGAAAAATGGGGTAGTGCGAGTCATGAAAAACGGTACCTTATTATCAACACCATTTACTGATATTCGCGGACAGGTAAATGATACGCGCGATCGCGGTCTATTAGGCATTGCCGTACATCCAGATTTTGGCAAAAGTCCAAACGGCAACAACTATGTTTACCTGTTGTATACCTACGATCCACCAGAAACTAGTGTAAACAATCCCAAGAACAATCCCAATAGCACATTGGACGATCCTGACCAGAATGGAAATCGTACTGCACGGCTAAGTCGCTTTAAGGCTGATCCCAACACTAATTACACTACTGCTATTGCTGGCAGCGAAGTTGTGCTACTCGGCACAAATGGCACTTGGGCGAATATTAACAAGCCAGATGGAAATAGTACAAATGTCTCACTTGGCTATGCACCATCAGGAATTCTTAACAAAGATACTGGTAAGCCGTTTACCAGTTTGCAGGATTATCTTAATAATCTCGATAAAGTCCAAAATATCCAGAATTTTATAGCCAATGATAGTGAATCTCACTCAGTTGGTTCTGTGCGTTTTGGTACTGATGGTTCTCTGTTTGTTAGCTTAGGAGATGGTACTTCCTACAATGGGATAGACCCCCGAGCAATTCGCGTCCAGGATAAGAATAATCTGTCCGGCAAGATTCTGCGGATTGACCCGATTACTGGTCAAGGCTTATCAAGCAATCCTTTCTACAACGGTGACGCCGATAGCAATATTTCCAAAGTTTATGACTTAGGTCTGCGTAATCCCTTCCGTTTCACAATTGATAAGAAGACCAATACCCCCGTAATTGGTGATGTTGGCTTAGGTACTTACGAAGAAGTCAATGTCGGAAAACCAGGGGCTAACTTTGGCTGGCCATTCTATGAAGGTGGCCTTGATGCAAATGGTAATACCATCAGTCTAAAACAACCATCCTACGCTACTTTAGATGCAGCAAAAGCCTTCTATAATAGTGGCTCAACTGTTACAGAACCATTGTACACTTACAAGCATTTTGGTTCTAATTCGATCCTCGTGGGTGACTTTTATACAGGTAATACTTTCCCTTCAATCTATCAAAATGCCTTATTCATTGGTGATTTCAGTCAAGGAACTATCGATGCTTTGATATTAGATAGTCAGGGCAAAGTTGCCTCAGTTAAGCGGTTTGCTTCCCAAGCAGACAGGCCTAATCTAGGACTGCCTACACAAATTACTACTGGCCCTGATGGTAATCTGTATTACGCAAACTTGACTGGAGGCGAGATTGATCGTTTCCGACCTGTTTAGAGATAAATACAGTTTAGAATCAGCAACAAAACCTTGATGTCAAGACGCGATTTTTCGCGTCTTGAAAGACCAATTATCCTTAACCCAAACGTATTGGTTTAGAGATGACATAGAAATTATCAGTTATCAGCGAACAGTTATCCGACCGTTCGCTGATTTTGCTTAAGATAACTTTGTCAGAAATCCCAACAATTTTTTGGTATTTGATGTTAAGAGGGTTCGACGATAAGCATCAGCTGCTTTTTTAATAGCTTCGGCTTGAGTGGGATAAGGATGAATTACACTGCTTAACTTGCTCAAACCAATCTTATTCACCATTGCCGTAGTCACTTCTGAAATCATCTCACCCGCGTGACTGGCGACAATAGTTGCACCGATAATTTCATCAGACCCTTTTTTATGGTGGATTTTGAGAAATCCTAACTCTTCACCATCTGCGATCGCTCGATCTACACTACTAAAAGGTATGTTGATTGTCGTCACTTCAATACCCAATTTCTGCGCCTCATGTTCGGATAACCCTACGTGGGCAATTTCTGGGTCAGTATAAGTTACCCACGGCATTACCAAACTACTAAGTTTGGTGCGTCCCAAGCCAAAGGGAGAAAACAGGGTATTCTTAATTACAATCCGTGCTGCTGCATCAGCTGCATGGGTAAACTTCCAGTTCATGCAGATATCGCCAGCTGCATAAATTTTGGGATTGGTCGTCTGGAGATAATCATTTACCTTCACGCCTTGGTGCTTGTCGTATTCCACCCCCACTGATTCTAAATTCAAACCTTCCACATTTGGCGATCGCCCCGCACCGACTAAAATTTCATCGACTGTCACCGAATCTCGATGACCATTGGTGGAAAAATAAAGCCGTTTCCCCTGGGTGACAGTTACCACTTCTTCCAACTTGGAATTGAGTACTACGCGAATTCCTTCGTTAATCAAAACCTTTTGGAGAATATTAGCGGCTTCAGCGTCTTCTTTGTTCAGGAGATGAGAACCGCTATGGAAAAGCACTACCTCACAACCCAAACGTCGGAAAGCCTGCGCTAATTCGCAACCAATGGGGCCGCCACCAATCACCGCCAAATGTTCCGGTCGTTGAATCAGCGAAAAAACCGTCTCATTAGTTAGATAACCCGCCTGTTCAATTCCCGGAATCGACAGTTGTGCAGGTCTTGTGCCAGTTGCAATCACAGCTTTTTTAAACTTGAGGGTTTTGTCGCCAACTTCGACGGTATTTTTACTTGCAAATCGACCGCTACCCAAAAAGACATCGACACCCAAGTTTTGAAACCGTTCCGCCGAGTCATTATGGCTGATATCAGCCCTGATTCGCCGCATCCTGGCCATAACTTTGGAAAAATCAACATCAATATTATGTTGGGGAATATTAACTCCCAAACCTTTAGCATCCCAGATTTCGCCAACGACGCGGGCAGACCGAATAATCGTTTTAGATGGTACGCAACCAACATTTAAGCAATCTCCACCCATGAGATGCTTTTCAATCAACGCTACCTTTAAACCCAAATCTAGTCCCGCAGCACCCGCCGCCACGACTAATCCCGCCGTACCAGCACCAATTACTACCAAGTCGTAAACATCGGCGGGTTGAGGATTAACCCAATTTGGCGGATGGACGGAAGACACCAACTTTTGATTATACTCATCCATTGGGCGAACTGTGACTATCTCTAAATCTGAATTGGTCATTGGCAAAACCTCTTTTAAAATTAAGAATCCCGATTAATTTAGGCGGCTCAGTCTTTTATTTTTTATGGTTGTTTAATAAGGAATACAGCCTTTGAATTGTTTTGTCCGTTTGGGAATTGACAGATACGATTGAAGCTTTTCTATATAAACGTTTGATCAATCAATAATTTACAGCAATTTGCAGTTTAATAGACCACAGTAAGGCCATATATCTGTCCCCCCTTACAATTCCTCTTCTAAAGCTTTGCGTGCAATCCGGGTTATATAAACTGTAACGGCGACTGTCGCAAACAAACCTAAAATGCGAATTGCCCATTGTAAAGTCGGGTTGGTAGGTTGAGCCTCAGTGCCAATCATCGCCAGATTACCTGCAAGGGAACCAATATAAACATACATGATGGTTCCAGGAATCATGCCTAGAGAGCCGATGAAGTAATCTTGAAGTAAAACTCCCGTGATGCCAAAGGCATAGTTGAGCAAATTGAAAGGAAATATCGGGGACAGTCGCGTTAACAGGACAATTTTTAATCCTTCTTTACCTACCACTTGGTCAATGGCGGCAAATTTTTTGTTATCTGCGATTTTACCAGCAACCCAACCCCTTGCTAAATAACGTCCAACCAGAAAAGCAGCAGTAGCGCCAAGGGTTGCACCGATAAACACGTAGAGAGAACCCCAAACTGCGCCAAAAATTACACCAGATCCCAAGGTGAGAATAGAACCTGGGAAAAAAGCAACAGTAGCGATAATATAAAGAGCAATAAAAGCTATGGCTCCCAGCGCACCCAGGCTATCAATCCACTGCAAGGCTTCGCGTAAAATTGCTTGGGGATTGAAAGAATTTGAATTTGCCGATTCTTGTGCCAAAACCGGGTCTGTGTTTAATGAGAAACTGCCCGCCAATATTAGTAATATTAATACACTGAGACTAAAAAACTCCTGCAAGTTTCTGGCATCAATACTTTTAAATATCTGAATGATTATTAGTTTTTTCATGGGTTGTGATTTCTTCTATTGCCATACTTTGAGTTAATGCTTTCTGAGCAATTTTTGTGATATACACAGTTACAGCAACGGTAGCAATCAATCCAACTACTCGCATTATCCATTGCCAGACTTGAGTTTCTGGAGTAATTGGTTGATGAGAGGTGTTAATCATGGCAAGATTACCAGCTAAAGAACCAATATAAACGTACATTACAGTACCGGGAATAATGCCGAAAGAACCTAATATATAGTCTTTGAGAGAAACCTGTGTTATCCCAAAAGCATAATTTAATAAATTGAAGGGAAAGATAGGTGAGAGACGAGTTAGCAAAACAATTTTCCATCCTTCTTTAGCAACTGCTAAATCAATCGCTTTAAATTTAGGATGTTTTTCCATTTGTCGAGAAACCCAATCGCGCGACAGGTAGCGTCCAATGAGAAAAGCCAAGGTTGCTCCGATTGTTGCAGCAATTAGCACATATATTGAACCCCAAAATACTCCAAACAGACAACCACCTTTGAGAGTTAGGAGAGAACCCGGTATAAACAGTAATGTTGCCAAGTTGTAAATAACTATGTAGGCAATAGGCCCTGAAGCACCAAGACTGTGAACCCAAATGACTAAGGTTTGTAAAAGTCCCTGAAAGTTTAACTGTTTAGCAGCAATTATGAGAGTGACAATCAGGCAACTTAGGAGTAATAGTTTGAGTTTGGAATTTAATAAACGCTTGTTCATTTTTATAAGTTTCACCCTCAGAAGCTCGATGTTGACCTTCTGAAGCTCGATGTTGACCTTCTGAAGCTCGATGTTGACCTTCTGAAGCTCATTGTTGACCTTCTAAGGCTTGATGTTGACCTTCTGAAGCTCAACTTTGAAACTTATACCAATTACAATTAATGATTGCAACACATCCTTGGGTGAAGACGCGATGAATCGCGTCTCTACAAATGGTCTATTTGTCGCATTCTTTTTTCCAATTGGTATTACACGTCGAATCTAATGCCACTAAGATATACTAACTACATGAGAAACAGCTTAAAGCCTCTTAAATTTTTCTCGGCGATACCAGCTACAAATTCGCTCAGGTGAAACGCCGAGCAAATAAGCAATAATTACTATTTGATTAAGTAAGGTAGTTTTCAATACTCCCTTTTGCAACCATCTACGAGCTGAGGTGACAACTGGTGTGGGAATAATTACAACGCGTCCGATGCGTTTTAAACGACGCATGAGTTCAAAGTCTTCCATGATGGGCAATTCGGGAAAACTGCCTATTTGCTGAAATACTTCCTTTGTTAAAAAAATTGCTTGGTCGCCATAGGGCATTTGATAAAAATGCGATCGCACATTTACCCCCCACTCTACCCATCGTAAACTTAAAAGTGACGCATCAATCCGCAACTTAAATGCACCAGCCACAGTCCCAGGTTGTTGTAGCGCTGTGCAAATCATTTCATCAAACGCAGCAGGTAAACGAGTGTCTGCATGGAGAAATAGCAGAATCTCACCGCTAGCCGCTATAGCACCCGCGTTCATTTGCACAGCACGACCGGGAAATGATGAGATAACTTTGACATTTAAAGACTGAGCGATCGCTACAGTATCATCACTAGAGCCACCATCGACTACAATGACTTCTATATTTAGATTGGCTTGAGTAGTAGCAATGGCTTTTTTAATATTCCCCGCTTCATTAATAGCCGGAATAATAATCGAAATTTTGGCTGCGTCAATACTCTCACTCATGATTGCTGAGTTTTCTTTTCCGGTTGGTCAGGAAATGAACACTCTACCGTTACCTTAAGATTACTTTCAGCCGTGCCTTTAGTTACGTAAGGTATACCTGCTTCACCGCCAACTTTGATGCCAAATTCTAGAGTGACTTTATCAATATTAGCAACAGGGATTTTCTTAAAAGCATTAAGTGAATAAACAGTGTAAGCCCGAATTGTACCTTCAATTGCTTGGAAATTTTGCACTATCTGTTTTTGTGCAGCATCAGCATCCCATCCCTTATCAATTAGTGCTTCTTCTTCTCCCTCTGGAGAAACTTCGGTAATGACTGGCAAAGCATCTACATTATCTGTGGCTTCAATGTAAATAATCGTGCCATCTTCTAACTGAATAGGTGTGAGTTGAGTCATGGGATAAATCTCGCCTAAAAGAATTGCGTGTAGGGTAGCCCATCTGTGCTAACCTACAAATTTTTACGGAAAATGCGGTAAATTTCTTGTAGAAGCTGGAAATAATTCGGCACAACTATCATAGGGCTTTGCAGGATGAGTCGAGACGCTTTGGTGGTGGGAATTAATACGTATGACCGCTTAAAGAGTTTCAACGCACCAGCTGCCGATGGTGAAGCGATCGCTCAAATCTTACAACAATATGGGGAATTTCGGGTAACGCGGCTACCAGCAGTCAAAGACAAGGAAAATGAGACAATTCGCATTGGTAAGCAAACTAAAGTTAGTTTAACTCAGTTAGAAAGAGCGATCGTCCAATTATTTAAGCCAGATGGGAAGCCACCAGACACAGCGCTACTCTATTTTTCCGGTCATGGATTGCGGAAAAATCTAGGGATTCAGGAAGGTTATTTAGCGACGAGTGAAGTTAACCCCGATGCGGGTAATTGGGGATTATCTCTACAATGGCTGCGACGACTGCTGCAAGAAAGTGAAGTAAGACAACAAATTGTGATTTTGGATTGCTGCTATAGCGGAGAGGTGCTAAATTTTGCAGAGGCAGATCCAGGCGATCGGGGTAAAGGGAGAGACAGGTGTTTTATTGCGGCTTCTCGTGATTTTGAAGTCGCTTTTGAAGATATTAACAGCCAACACAGCGTACTAACTGCTGCACTGCTGAAAGGTTTGGAACCAAAACAAGACCGTTGGGTGAGTAACTACACTTTAGTAGACTTGCTCAATCAAGAACATCACCCCTTCCCCCAGCGTCCCATTTTTGCTAACTCTGGTGAAGCAATTAATCTCACCCGCAAATGGAATTCCTCTCCTGTTAACTCCACAGTACAGATATCAGCTATTTGTCCTTACAAAGGATTGTCTTATTTTGATTGCACAGAAGCAGATGCCAACTTATTTTATGGCAGAACAGCGTTAACCGACGAATTATTAGAAAAAGTGCGCTCTGGTAACTTCCTCGCTGTGTTGGGAGCATCAGGAAGTGGTAAGTCTAGTGTTGTGAGAGCGGGTTTACTTTATCAATTAAAGTTAGGACGCAGGTTATCAGGTAGCGATACTTGGCAGTTTAAAATATTTCGACCAGGGATTAACCCCTTACAAAATTTAGCACTGGCATTTGTAGAATCAGAATTATCAGATATTGAACGCGCGTCACAATTAGCAAAAGCTGAAGAATTAATTGCCAAAGGCGCAGTTGGTTTAGGACAGTTGATTACTGCTGCACAAACTCAGCGCATAGTGCTAGTGGTAGATCAGTTTGAGGAAGCTTTTACTCAATGTCAAGACATTACAAAGCGACAGCAGTTTTTTGCATGTTTACTAGGTGCTTTGCAACGGAATGACAATAAACTCTGCCTAATAATCACAATGCGGGCTGATTTTTTTGGCAAATGTCTCGAACAAGAGTATGGCGGACTAGCTAAGAAAATTCAAGAGCATTTAGTAACAGTAACACCGATGATTCGGGAGGAATTAGAAACAGCAATTATCAAACCTGCTGAACAGGTGAACTTAGCAGTAGAACCGGAATTAGTTTCTCAAATGATTGCAGATGTAGAAAATTCGCCAGGAAGTTTACCGTTGTTGCAGTACACGCTGACAGAACTATGGCAGCAAAGAACTGAAGAACGGTTAACCTTGACTACCTATAGCAAACTAGGTGGAGTCAGGGGAACCCTGCAAACACGCGCTACAGAAGTTTATGAGTCATTATCACTTGAGGAACAGCAAGCAACAAAGCGGATTTTTTTAGAATTGACGCAGTTAGGAGAAGGAACAGAAGATACTCGTAGACAGGTTGTGCAGCGAGATTTAGTTAGTTCGCAGTATTCAGAAGTTGTGATTAATAAAGTAATTCAACGGTTAGCTGATGAGAAGGTAGTTGTCACCAGTACCTTATCTAATCAAATTGCTGTGGTAGATGTGGCACATGAAGCACTGATTCGCCATTGGTTGCTATTACGCAAATGGATTGAGGAAAGTCGGGATATACTGCGACAAAAGCGGAAAATTGAAGCGGCGGCGGCTGAATGGCGGGATAGAGGGAAGGTGAAAGATTACCTGTTTCAGGGGAAACGCTTGACAGATGCAAAGATTTTTCAAAAAGAACAAGCTGAAAGTTTAAGATTATCCAACCAGGCTGAAGAGTTTATTCAAGCAAGTAGCAGACAAAAGCGGAATGATAGCTTGCAGTTTATTGGTTTTTCTTTAATTCTTCCATTAATTTTCCTTATATATGTGACTCCAGGAGTTATAAAACAGATTGAGATAAATCTACTTTGGCAGACTCTCGATACTGTTAAGGGTAAAGAGTATAGTCAGGCAAGAATTCAAGCACTTGAAAAACTAGTCCAAGCTGGTGAGAGTTTAGCTAATAAAAATTTCAGCGGTACCAACCTCAGGGGTGCCAACCTCATCGGTGCCAACCTCATCGGTGCCAACCTCAGCAGTGCCAACTTTAGTAATGCCAACCTCAGTAATGCCAACCTCAGCGGTGCCATCCTCATTAATGCCAACCTCAGCGTTGCCGACCTCAGTAATGTCAACCTCAGTAATGTCAACCTCATCGGTGCCGACCTCAGCGCTGCCGACCTCAGCGGTGCCAACTTCAGCTATGCCATCCTCGGTAATGCCGACCTCAGCTATGCCGACCTCAGCTATGCCAACTTCAGAAGTGCCTACCTTAGCAATGCCAAAAATTTTACTCCTGAACAAGTTAAATCTGCTGATGGTTGGGAGAAGGCAAAATATGACGAGGATTTTCGTGCCAAGCTCGGTTTACCACCAGAACCAACTAAATGAATACTTTGGATTGCGTTTTCATTTTTACCCAATCCTGCGATGCAACTTTCGGCAAACTTTTTCTACATCATTAATCGACTAAAAGTAGTTGTTTTGCAATCTTTTTTGCGTCTATGAGTAAAACCAAAAGATTTATTTGTCAAAGCGAGTAAAGCTCACAAGACTTAGAGATTGCATCGCTCGCAATGAGTTTTTATAATTAAGCGATCACACCAAACAAAGACAAACCCTGCATCTAGTCTGAAAAAATGGTGTTACATAGCACTCGCTCTTTTCAAGATTGCTTTGCTGGCAATGAGTTTTTATAATTAAGCGATCGCCTGAAGTGACTCCTGTCAACCCTGAAGCCACTTCCGCCAACCCTGAAGTCACTCCCGCCAACCCTGAAGCCACTTCCGTCAACCCTGAAGTCACTCCCGCCAACTCTGAAGTCACTCCCGTCAACCCTGAAGCCACTCCCGCAAACCCTGAAGTCACTCCCACAAACTCTGAAGCTACTTCTGTCAACCCTGAAGTCACTCCTGTTAACCCTGAAGCCACTTTTGCCAACTTTGAAGTCACTCCTGTTAACCCTGAAGCCACTTTTGCCAACTCTGCATCTAATCTGAAAAAATGGCATCAAAGAGCGATCGCAGCAAATAAAAACCAACCCTGATGTCAAAAGTAAACCCGTTAGTCCTCCAAAAGTAATAATAGTAGTGTTTGCAATAACTAATATCATATTTAACCTGAGTTACCCTTAAATCAATGGGGACAAATGAGCTGTGAAAATAATCAAACACAGGCGGTTAAACTATATCAAAAAGTATTGCTTTCATCAAAATGGTTAACCGTTTACTGATGACTATTAACTGATAACTGTCAACCACCAAGTATTATGTATAATTACAATCCCTTAGACTGCCTACCTTCATCGGCGGAATTACCAGATTCTGATGATACCCCTGTGGATAACGAACTACAAATATTAATTCCTAATTTATTGTTAGCCATCTTAGCCTCGATTTGGCAAACCCGTGATGACTGGTTTTTCGGTATCAACATGGGAATTTACTATACACCATTACAACCTGCTATAGTCCCCGATGGGTTTTTGAGTTTAGGTGTTGAACGTTTTGTTGGAGAAAACGGACGTTCTAGTTACGTTTTCTGGGAAGAAGAAGGGATTACGCCCATTTTAGCTTTAGAGGTGGTTTCTCAAACCTACAATGGCGAATATGAACAAAAGAAAATAGACTATGCTCAATTAGGCATCTTATATTATGTGATTTATGCACCAACGCGGCTACGTCGTAAGCGTCAACGTTTAGAAGTTTATCGCTTAGTTGAAGGTAACTATATTTTACAACTCGGCGATCAAATTTGGATGCCAGAAATTGGTTTAGGGATTGGACGAGAACAGGGTACTTATCAAGGAAGAACACGAGAATGGCTATTTTGGTATGACCAAGATGGTAACAGATACCAAACTCCAGAAGAAATAAACGTACAACAGCAACAACAGCTAGAACAAACTCAGCAGCAGCTTCAAGAACTTTTAGCCAGATTACAACAACAAGGAATTGACCCAAATTTACTATGAACTATCCCTGGCTTAGAGGTTGTCTGAGAAGTATCAAATATTTGTTGATCCCCCCTAACCCACGCCACTTGCTCCACTTGGGGAGACCCCAAGTGGAGCAAGTGGCTCCCCTTAAAAAGGGGGGATAAGAGTCTTAAAGTCCCCCAATTTATCGGGGGATTTAGGGGGATCTTCAAGGGTTAGGTGTATACAAAAAAACTTTTCAGACATCCTCTCAAGCAAATTTTAACAGAGTATCAAACGATACCTTCACAAGTTACTGTTGTTGATGTGGATGAAGTGTTAATGTTTGATGATGAGAGAAATCAATATTTGTGGTTCAATATTGGTTGGAAACAAGGGAAAAGAGTTAAAGGAATTTCTGTCTATATTCGCATTAAAAATGAAAAAATTTACATTGAAGAAGATTTGACTGAAGAAGGAATTGCAACTGAGTTAATGCGTTTAAATGTTCCTGCTAGTGATATTGTCTTGGCTTTTCAGCCTCCAGAAGTGAGGAAATACACTGAGTTTGCAACGGTTTAAAGCAGCAAAGCAGACTCAAATTTAAGGAGGGTTAGGGAGAATCAAACCTTAACCCAAGTGCATTTGCAAATAATTAACTACGATTATCTATCTGAGCGCGTTGCAAACTTCCAGAGAAGTCAACATAGACACTTTTCCATTCTGTGAAAACATCCATTGCAGTAGTTCCAGCTTCGCGGTGTCCGTTACCGGTTTGTTTCACACCACCAAAGGGCAAGTGTACCTCTGCGCCAATAGTCGGGCCGTTAATATAGGTGATACCTGCTTCGATGTCGCGCATAGCAGTAAAAGCCCGATTGATATCGCGGGTGTAAACTGAAGAAGAAAGACCATAATTGCTATCATTGAGAATTGCGATCGCTTCCTCAAAGGAGCTAACCTCAATTAATGCCACCACTGGCCCAAATATCTCTTCACGAGCAACTCGCATATCAGGAGTTACATCATCCAAAATAGTTGGTTGAAAGAAGTAACCGTTTTTCAATGAAGCTTCACTGGCAATTTCCCCACCAATTAAAACCTTTGCTCCTTCCTCACGGGCGATATCCAAATACTTGCTCACCTGTTGGAGTTGCTTTTCATTGACTATCGGCCCAATATCTGTATCAGAGTCGGTGCCAGCACCCAAGCGTAACTTACTAGTACGCTCATAAAGCATAGCGGTAAATTTTTCCTTGATATCACGATGCAAAATCAGCCGACTGGTGGCCGTACAACGTTGCCCAGTTGTCCCAAAAGCTCCCCACACTGCACCATCAAGAGCAAGTTCTAAATCGGCATCTTCCATCACCACTTGAGCGTTTTTACCACCCATTTCCAAACAGACACGCTTGTGAGTCCGTCCGCAAGTCGCGCCGACAAAAGCACCTGTTTCTGAAGAACCAGTAAACGATACTAAATCTACATTGGGATGCTCAACTAAAGCTTTCCCCGCCTCTTCTCCCACACCATGCACCAAGTTAATTACTCCTGGTGGTAAACCTGCTTGTTGAAAAATTTCAATCAATTTAGTTGCACAGGCAGAAGTATCTTCGGCAGGTTTGAGGATGACTGTATTGCCACACACCAAGGCTGGCATAGCTTTCCAGCAAGGAATTGCCACTGGGAAATTCCAGGGAGTAATTAAAGCACAGACTCCGATGGGCATCCGCACAGTCATGGCGAATTTATTGGACATTTCCGAGGGTGTGGTTTGCCCAAATAGTCGCCGTCCTTCGCCAGCGCTGTAAAAGGCGCAATCAATACCTTCTTGGACATCTCCCCTAGCTTCCGTCAAGGGTTTACCCATTTCCCGACTGATTAATTGAGCAAGTTCTTCTTTATGCTGGAGCAATATTTCTCCAACGCGAAAGATGTATTCTGCCCTCGCTGGGGCTGGGACTTTGCGCCAACTGCGGTAGGCTTTACGGGCGGCGGCTACTGCTGTATCTACATCTTTAACTTGAGAACGGGGAAATGTGGCCACCACTTCGGTTTTATCGGCAGGGTTGTGACGCTCCAGGGTTGTTTCCCCAACAGCACTCAACCATTGACCATCTATATAATTGCGGCAAGATAGCGGAGTTGTCATTTTGAAAATCTCCGGCTGATGATCCACTGAAACTTGTGTATTAAGTTTGCTTGCTTTCTAGTTTGGCGTCAAGGCTCTGTTTTTTAGGCGTAAACGTTGTCAGTCTTTCTTAAAGTAGAATGCACACCAATACCGTTCGGTTAAGGAATTTTTTGGTTGAGGTAGGCTGTTCTTGGCAGGGAGAGAAGAATTGCTGAAGATAACCCTCTTTCCTCCCCTGCCTCCTAAAATTGGGAGAAGGGGAGACAATTCCAAAGTTCCTCTGGCAAGCTTGCCAGAGGGATTTAGGTTAAAAGCTCATTGATTCATGCAAGAAGTTTAATGTTTCTTTCACATCCCAAGCTGTGACTTATTTTACACCTGCAATACATTATTACTAATCTAGTTTAAGGCTAAGTGACTAATCATTAACAATGACACGCTGCCCTGTGAAGGTGAACCGAAACGGCTCACCTTCACCTACAGGCTCGTTTTCATCTAAAGGATTTTTAGTCAAATCGAAAGTACGAACTTCAAATGTTCCTTCCACTGTCTGAGTCATTCGATTAAATCTGAAACGATAATCGGCTCTACCAGTAGTGATAGAGGCTGTGCTTTCTGGAGCTGGGAAATTGAAGTTCAATGAAGTAGCGGTAATTTCTCCCGATTTGTTAAACTTCCAGACACCTCGGCCATCAGTGAAACGATTGTTGGGGAAAGACTGAGCAGCGATAGGCACACCCTTTGTGCCACCTTGGTTTGAGTCAATAGCGAAAAAGTTGCCGTCTTCAGTCAGTGTAATCACTCTACGTCCCACAAATTTGCCATTGAGGAAGGTAGACAAGATATATGTCCCGACGACAAATTTGTCATTATAACCTTGTTGAAAAAAATTTGAGTCTTTTACGGATTGAGCCATTGCCTGACTTGGGCAAAGATAGGGTGTTGATAAAGCACAAACTGTTAAGATGGTAAAAATTTTACGAATTGACATAACTCACCTTTATTTGATGCCGTTAGCAGAACGCCAATACCCCCACAGGAGAACCAGAACCACCACGTAACCTCAGAACTGCGATCACTAGAGTAGTACCTTTAGGTGGCAGTTGATCCAAATTTGTCAGATTCTCCAACACAATGCGCGGTTTTTCCAATACCAAGCGGTTAATCGCAAAACTGTTATCCTGTCCTGGGTCTACACCATGAGTATCAATTCCTACCCCAATTATTTGCCGTTCATTGAGTAAAAATTGAGTGGCATCGCTGCCAAATCCTGGAAAGTGGGGAATCCCTTGAGCATCATGATTGAGGAATGCACTTTTATCCAACCACTTTTTTTGCCAACCAGTATTCAGTATAACTACGCAGCCACCAGAAATTTCTCCGTATTCTGCTTCCCAAGCCAAAACATCAGTAATAGTCAGAGCATAATCAGGATTAACTGCTGTAGCTTGGCAAACATTTATGACCACCGCAGGTACAACCAAAGACTGGGCTGGGTATTGGTCAATTCCCACAGCAGAACTATGAAAACTATTAGGGGCGTTGATATGGGTAGCAGTATGTTCCCCCAAAGAGAAACGCCGCAGGTAATAGCCATCATTATTTAGTTCTGCCACAGTTTCAAATTCTACTGTGGGATCTCCAGACCATTGGGGAATATCTACGTCAATTACATGACTTAGGTGGATAACACGTGTGTAGGTGATACTATTTTGACTTTGGGGTTGTATCATCCCAGCCTTCTATTTTATTTGTACTCAGGGATTTTTTTGTCAGGTGCGTAGGTGCAGTTCACTGTGTACATTATCTCGGTTGGCTACGCCTACGCAAAGATAGTACTACCATTACAACTTTTTTCAAACCTAATTCCCTATACTTGAAGAAATAATCCCCCCAATTCCTGTAAATTTTAGGTTATTGAGGGGGTTCAAATGTTGCAGCAAAAAGTGAGTTGATCTTAGTTAACAACTATTAGGTTAATTTTTGATTAAGCTTAGATTAAGATTAGATATCTCCAGAAATTAAATACGTGTTATCCAGAACCCCTGTAGAGATGTAGCAGTGCTACGTTTCTACATTTTTTTCACTTATATCTCTATTGTGTGATATCTACGTTGAGGGCTCTTGCTTTAGTGGAATCACCACAACAAACTCGGCACCTTCTCCTGGTGCTGAAATACACTGGATCTTTCCACCGTGTTTTTGGACTATAATTTGGTAGCTAATTGATAATCCCATACCCGTGCCCTTACCCACAGGTTTTGTAGTGAAGAACGGGTCAAATAGGCGTTTGCGTACTTCCTCAGTCATGCCTGGGCCATTGTCAGCAATTCTAATGATTACATGGTCTTCTTGAATGAGGCTGCGAATGCGAATTTGTGGAAAAGTCATTTGTCCTTGGGAAGCAGTGTGTTGGACGGGTTTCCCGGCTTGTTCGCTCTTAGCGTTCCCGAAGGGTAGCAACTGCCGTTCATTTGTCTTTTGTTTAGTATTGTTTACTAATGACATAGGTGCTTCACCTTCCTGCAAGGTATGACTATTGATATAGGCGCTTCGCCTTCTTGCAAGATATGACTCTTCTAAAGCATCGATCGCATTTGTCAACAAATTCATAAACACCTGATTCATCTGTCCAGCGTGACAGACTACTGGTGGTAAATTGCCGTAGTCTCGGATTACTTGGATTTCGGGATGTCCTGGTTTGGCCTTTAGGCGATTTTGCAACAGTAGCAAGGTGCTATCCATCCCTTCATGAATATCCACTGCCTTGATACCGTCTTCATCAAGGCGAGAAAAATTGCGTAAAGATAGGACAATCTGCCGAATGCGTTCGGCTCCCATTTTCATAGACTCCAGGATTTTGGGTAAATCTTGCTTGAGAAAGTCTAAATCAATGGTATTGATTTGTCGATCAATCTCTGGTGTTGGTGGGTAGTAGCTCTGTTGATAAAGTTCTACTAAGTGCAGCAAATCCTTAGTATATTCATGGGCGTGGCTAATATTGCCGTAGATGAAATTAACCGGATTATTGATTTCGTGGGCAATACCTGCAACCAATTGTCCTAAACTGGACATTTTTTCAGTTTGAATCAGTTGCGCTTGGGTTTGTTGAAGTTCTAGCAGTGTTGCTTCTAGTTGCTGGGCTTTATCTTGAGCAGTTTGGGCAGTGATGCGACTTTGGGTGTAAAGTTTAGCTTGGTCAATAGCGATCGCTAGTTGAACTGTAACTGCTTGTAGTAATTCTACTTCGTTGTCCAGCCAAGGCCGCAACCCACTACAATAACCACAGCTAAATGCACCAATTTCGCCAGATTGGGTGTGTACAGGCAGCGACATAAAGGCAGTGAAACCAAAATCCTGTAAAAACTGCCGTGCTATGGAATTGTCCACAGTCTCGGCATCATCAATACGGATGATTTCTCCCTTCAAAATTTTGGTTGCAATTAGTTTGATTTCGGCATTAGTTGCTTCTTGCTGATTAAGCAGACAGGGTAAAAAGGAACTTTTCGCCTCATATACTCTTTCCCAGTAGGATAGATCAGCGTCTTGTCGATACCAAAAGAAGACGCAGCGATCGATCTGGAATAAGTTATGAATCTCCTGCACTGCGGTTTCTACAATGTGATTGAGATCCAAAGAACCTCGAATCTGACTAGAAAGACGATTGAGTAATGTTTCCCGCTGGACGCTTTCTCTGAGTGCAACTTCTGCTTGTTTACGGTCAGTGGTGTCATAGCAAATACCAACGAAGTACAAAATATTGCCATTAGCGTCTTTAATAGCAGATGAGTTGCTTGTATGCCATCGCCAATTACCATTTTTGTGTTTAACTCGATATTCAATTGCCTCTTGTTTCTTGCCTGTTGTCAAAATTCTTTGGAAATAATCGGCACAGATATGCACATCGTCAGGATGTATAAAGGGAATAAAAGATTTGCCTTCAACCTCTGCAATCTCATGCCCAAAAATCTCAGTCCAGTTAGGAGAAACGTAAGAAAATATCCCTTCAAGTGTCAGCGCAAAAATAACGTTATTGGCATTTTCCACAATGCTGCGGAACTTGGCATCACTTTCTATTAAGGCTGCTTGGATGTTGTCGCTGGTGTCGCGGATCAGAACTATGATTTGCTGGTCTAGTAATGGTAATAATCTAGCTTCAAAATTATTATTTTCTTCTGGTAACAGTAACGTATATTCAAAACTGATTAAAGATTGAGTTTCAAGTACTTGATTTATTGCTTGATGGAAGCGATCGCCTACAGCAGTCGGTAAGCATTCTTGCAAACTTTTGCCCTGACAATCTCCTGGTGGAATATACAGACTCTCCATCTTCCCTGGCTTGTAATCCAGAATACTTCCATCAGCATCAAGGCGAAAGTATGAATCAGGAAGTACTTGCAAAATCGCTGCGAATTCTGATGTTTTTTGGCGTAACTGTGCTTCAACTGCTTGTCGTTTGCTAATTTCAGCTTGCAGTTGCTCTAATGCTTTTGCTAATTGTGTTGCCCGATCTCTATCTGTAATTTTACGTAGGTTGTGAGAGGAATTTGTAGATAGCAAGCAGCTTTCTGTTAGGGAAGGTTGATTTATCCCTATCGGCACTTCTGTTAGATCGATACAATAACCGATGTAACCGACAAAGCTACCATCTGCTGCAAATCGTGGCGCGGCTGTATCTAAAATCCAGCGATATTCGCCATCAACTGCACGCAGGCGATATTGTCTTTGGAAGGAATTATGCGTCGCAAATGCTCTCTGGTATATATCTTCGCATCGTTGTGTATCTTCTGGATGGACGCTGCAAGTCCAAATATTTCCTATTTCCTCTTCTGGCGCAGATGCAGACGCAGTTTTTGTTAGATGTGTTCCAGTAAATTTCAGCCAATTAGAATTGAAGTAACAGTAAAGTGCATTGCATCCAGACATCCAAATCATCAGAGGAGCAATATCCGCCTGCTGGCAAAATACTTTTTCATCCTGTTGTATTTCTTCCTCTTCAACTATGATTTCTTTAACGTAGCTCTGCACCTTTTTAGAAAACACTTTTGCCTGCCTGCTCTGCCTAAATTATTAAGGTAATATGCTGAAAATACAATTTCTTAATATATGGATATAATCTTGTTTCTGCCAACTTGTTAACGATCTTAATACTTTATTTATTTTTATATATGCAGCAATTCCTCTTTTTCTGTAAATAAATTGAAAAAATGCTGAAGTTATCATTAAGATTAACTTCAGCATTTTTGGTGAAAATTAAACTATCCAAGTGTCAAGGAAGTTGTTTAACTTTGCTTCTTCTTAAAATCACTTATAAATTCATCTTAACTATGTGATTGCATTGCTCAGAAACCTAATTTAGCTTTACGGAAACTATTTGATTTTTGAATATCTGAGGTGTCTATATCTCCGACTTCTTTAAGAAGTCGGGGATCTAACTTTTCACGAATGATTTACGACTGCTATATAACGGTTCCCGCATAGGTAAGCTGTAAGCTACAGAGAGAAATAATTAACCACAGATGAACACAGGTAGGTTAGCACAGCTATGCTATCCTACCTGTGTACCTTACTCAAATGAAAATCGCTACAAGTATAACTTAAATGGTAATGAAATCCATTGCAGTAATCAAACTTGAATTGGCAGCCGTCAAGGATGCCAGAGTTTCAGTACCGAACTTAATCAGGGTATTCCACTAGCAGGGGTAGATATAGCCTAGCTGATATAAGTGGCATTCCTAATCTGACAGTAAATTTCCCCAAAAATAGATTAAATCAAGATAAAATCGGCTGAAGTCAGCAGACTAGAATTCACGCCATTGAGGGTTGCCAACAACTCATTGTTACTCGTCAAACGAATTAACGTATTACTACCAGAAGCAACTACCGTGAGTTGTCCAAAGCTTAAACTCGACAAACCCACTAAATCAGTGCCATCTTGAAAATCGGTAATCGTGTCGCGACCTTCGCCGCTAGTGAAAACAAAGACATCAGCACCAGTCCCTCCGATGAGTTGATCGTTACCCAGACCCCCTCTGAGAGTATCATTGCCAGACCCCCCCGTAAGTTGGTCATTTCCGCCTAAACCGAATAGACTATCATTATCATTGCCACCAGAGACATTATCACTTGCGGCACCCCCGGTAAAGGTATCGTTGCCACCTCCTAAATCAACCACAGCATTGCCATAAGTTCCCAAGAGAGTGACAGTATCATTGCCATCTTGGGGGGTATTACTCACGGGTTCATCTCCCTTCATATTCAGGAAGAAGCCACTCTTATTCATGGTGACGGTGATGCTATCGTCTCCATAGCCTCCCGTAATCTTGCCATCAGAACGAGGTGCCGTACTGGGATTGTTGTCATTATCCCAAGTGGCTGCGAAAGTGACTGTAATCGTGTCGTTTCCTGTACCACCATGCGCCCCTAAAATGCCATCAGGGTCAGTAATCGTATCATTGTCACCGCCACCAAACATCAGATCCAAGTTCCCTAATCCACCATTGATGGTATCATTCCCTGCCTTTCCTTCCAGGTAATCATCGCCAGCATTGCCATTGATGATGTTAGCAGAGGCTGTACCAAGGAGGTTATCATTGGCTGAACTCCCTTCGAGATTGAGTGGATTAATACTGAGGCTGACGGTAGCGGCATTACTGATTGCCCCTGCTGTATCTTTAATCGTGTAGCTAAAGCTATCAGCACCGGAGAAATTGAGATTAGCTTTGTAGGTGAAGGTACCATCAGTATTCTGAGTGACAGTGCCGTTGCTAGGGTTAGTGAAACTGTTGATGGCGAGGATGTCACCGATATCGGGGTCAGTGTCGTTGGCCAGAATGGGAATGACTATAGATTGCCCTTCTACGACTGTAGCCGTATCAGGGTTGGCAACAGGAGGTAAGTTATCATTGCTGACTCCATTGATGGTGATGTTGATGACTTGATTAGCAGTGCCGTCAATTGAAGAAACAGTAAAGGTTTCGGTTTTGCTTTGAGCTGTGTTGAGATATTGTACGTCACTGTTGGCTACGGTATAGGTGTAAGTTCCTGTATTGGTAATACTCAGACTACCTAAGTTACCTGCTGTTGAGGTGACGATGGTACTAAATTGGTTTTGTCCGGCATCGACATCATTAACGTTAAGTGTACCTATCGCTGTGAGGTTAGGATTACTATCATCTTCGGTGACTGAAGCTGTTGCCGTACCTGTGATGGTGGCAACATCGTTAGCGCCATTAATCGTGATGGTAATGTCTTGTGTGTTAGTACCACCCAAACCATCATTAGCCGTAATCACATAGGTGAGAGTGAGGGTTTGACCGACAGCAAGGTAGTTGAAGGCTTCCGTGCCAGAGTTGAAGTTCCAGGTGAACTGACTCCCGGTAGTTGTATTAGTATCTACTACGCTGGGAAGGGTTAAGTAAGTTAAAAGTGTGGCATTGTTTGGCACTAGCCCAGTGGTATTACCAGAGGCGGTGAGGGATGAAACTGCAACTGTTACCACATCCTTAACATCAGGATCAGTGAGGGTGAGGGTACCATTGGCAGTCAGCCCGGCATTGGTTTCGGTAACAGAGGCTGAGGCACTGCCGCCAGGATTTATCCTGATAACAGGAGGCTGGTTGTTGATGTAGTACAAAAGCGTGCCGTAATTTTCTCCAACAACGGCATCGAGGTCACCATCACCATCGATATCGGCTAACGTGGGTGCGCTATTATACCCTACATCAATGCCATTGAAGGGGTTGCTGCTGTCCGTTTGCTGAGTGTATTGGGGGTTGGTGGCACTGCCCGTATTTTTGTAGTACAAAAGCGTGCCATTATTTTCTCCAACAACGGCATCGAGGTCGCCATCACCATCGATATCGGCTAACGTGGGTACGCTCTTAAAATCCACATCAATGCCATTGAAAGGGTTGCTGCTGTCGGTTTGCGGAGCGTATTGGGGGTTGGTGGCACTGCCCGTATTTTTGTAGTACAAAAGCGTGCCATAATCTTCTCCAACAACGGCATCGAGGTCGCCATCACCATCGATATCAGCAAAGGTAGGTTTGCTATACCACCCCACATCAATGCCATTAAAGGGGTTGCTGCTGCTGGTTTGCTGAGTGTATTGGGGGTTGGTAGCACTGCCCGTATTTTTGTAGTACCTGAGCGTACCGTACCGTTCTCCAACAACGGCATCGAGGTCGCCATCACCATCAATATCAGCAAACCCACCTTTGCTGAAAAGCCCCACATCAATGCCATTGAAGGGGTTGCTGCTGGTTTGCTGAGTGTATTGGGGGTTGGTGGCACTGCCCATATTTTTGTAGTACCTGAGCGTGCCGTAGAATTCTCCAACAACGGCATCGAGGTCACCATCACCATCGATATCGGCTAGCGTGGGTGCGCTATTATACCCTACATCAATGCCATTGAAGGGGTTGCTGCTGCCGATTTGAGGTACAAAAGCCATAATAATTGGTTTCCTTTGGTAAACAATTGCTTTTGAGAAGTCAAGACACAATTGATTGGATCTCTACAGAGGTGAATGGCTAGCAGTAGCCATTCACCAAGACTTTGAGCGCAGTTCGCCAGGTTTCGCTCTTTTGAGATGAGCTTGTCGCTAGCAGTTCTCCAGGAGGCTTTTCGAGTTGCCAGCTCAACTTCAAAAGCAACGCCTCAAGGGTAGAGGTAGTCAGGTCGAGCTGGTACACCACTTGCAACTGCTGAGTTCCCTGTTGTGCCAGTTCCTGCTGCAAATAGTCAACCAGGCGTGTCCCAATCCCTTGCTGGCGATACTCTGGCAACACCAGCAACGATAGTAGTTGTGCCGTTTGCTCTGTTAGCCGTTCACATATCGCCATACCCACGATTGCCCCTGCCACTAAGGCAGACACCCCCAACAGTTCGCCTTGCTGGGACTGGGTTTGCCACCGTGTTTGCAAACTAGGGAAAGTCAGGGCATCGTACTTAAGCATGTTGCCAGGATTGAGGTGGTAAACGCGCTGGTATTTGATGGAAATTGGGGAATGGGGCATTGGGCATTGGGGAGCCACTGCGGTCTTGGGGTCTCCCCAAGTGGAGCAAGTGGCGTCATTGGGCATTGAGGAAAGACTTGTAGCAAATTCTTCTTTGCCCCTCTGCTCTCCTGCCTCCTCCCCCCTCGGCAACCCCGCCACAGGTGCTTTCGCCCCGATACTAGGACGTTTAACGGTGGGTTTAGTAATCACAATGCCGCCAGAACCGGGGAAAGTAATCAGGCGTTCAATATCATCTTTTTGCAAACCCAACGCTTGGGGTTGACGCACACCAGGCAGAACTACCACATCAAACAGTTCTTCGACCACACCATCCAGGTGCAGCCAATGGACGATTTCGCCAGTGGTGATGTCAATCACCATCAGTCCGCAATGGGCGACATTACCCTCCTTTGCTAGTCGAGTTTCTAAGGCTAGTCCGCTAAAGGGACGCGATCGCAGTTTCGATAAACCCACGACGGCATACTTGTCCCAAAATGCCAGCCCCCGCCCGAACCCAGGACAAAAGGTTAACGGCACGAATTTACCCGCCTCGATATACCCCAACTCCCCTGTGCCAGCGTTAAGCAGCCACAGCTTACCCCTATACCAACGCGGGGAGTGGGGCATGGATAACCCGGTGGCGATGATGTCGTTAGTTTGCACATCGATGACAACCCCACCTTTAATCCGGTGGTCACGCCATCCAACGGCGGTGTCGGTGGTACTACAAGCTGTAACGTATGCTGGTTTACCCTCGCGCATTGCTAACCCGTTGAGATGGCAACGGTCTTCAGCTGCCAACTTCGAGATAAACGGCGGTTGCCACAGGGGTACAAAACTGTAGTCGTTGCTGATGGTGGCGAGGCAGCTAAAATCTGTATTCACAAATATGAGATTTTCTGCATCATCTAGCACGACATCGTGGACATTCAAATCGCCTGTGGTGTAGGCAGTGCGGGGAATATAAAGGCGATCGCTTTGCTGATAAATTTCCCCTGATGCGAGTAAATTCTCAAAACGCCAAATTTGATAACGTGTGCTAAGATATATACTGTTCTTTGATGCATACATGCCCATTGGTTTGTCAAATAACCGCTCGTGGGCAGCCACTCGTCCTTGGGAATTGCAACCGATGAAAAACAGCCGATTGGTTTGATAGGTAGTGAAAGCGAGGCTAACAAACTGGGTTTGCAACCAGGGTACTAAGTGCGGTGAGCAGGTGATTTCTAATTTGGGCGCACTGGAAAATGAGATGGGGTTACTGCGGGGCAGAAAACTTTCCATACAACAAAAGTTTTAAATTTATCAGTAATTTTTGAGCAAACAAAATACCCTCCATGACCCCTGAATTGAAGTATATGGAGAGAGCGCTCAACTAATTTCTAGTTTTTATTTATCAGTAGTGATGGTAATCTTACGGCTAAATCTTTGGTGCTTGAGGGAACTTTATCAAAATTTCAATAAATAAATATAAATCATCCCTCTAAGGGCATAATCTTAGTTTCTAGGAAAACTCCAAGAATTTACCGCTTCTTTTTATTGCTTATTGCTACAGAAGATTACAGCTACTTCTAATAAAAGAGATGGCGGTGATGTCTTCATAGAAAATTCACAATCTTAAAGATTTTCATCCCAAATCAATATTTATTAGGACTTACGCATTGACAGGAAAGACTAAATATGGAGCATTTGAAAACCACATCTGTTGTAGAGGCACAAGCAATGCTGTGCCCGTAGGGTGCGGGTCTATTTACCATCAATAATTAATAAAAGCCTGAAACGAGCTATTTTGGTAAATTCATACCATGATTAATTTGTAGAGTGCGTGAGTCCTATTTATTTTTTATTTTTTTTAGCAAAACCAGATTTTTCAAAATTGTCTTGATGGGTTAAAGGGGACTAGGGATATTAAGGAGACGCAAGGACTAATGCTCAATACTTCGACGCCGCTCAGTACAAGTGCCCAATGCCCAGTCCCTTTACGTTACGCGAATCGCTGGCGATCGCGTTTTATATGTTATAAAGCTCACAGAAATTAATGTTAGGCGGAAACTACTTTATGGAACCAGATAAACTGGGCCGTTTTAAGGAGTACGGCAAATTCATCCTCCGAAAGATAGATTCTGTGCCGCAGTACCCTTCTAAACAAGAAGATTGGGTTCCAGCTAGTCTTGATGACTGTCTTCTTCGTTTGCGATCGGCTGCCCAGAAAACTGTAGACCTGGCAACTTCGCCTGTGAAAATTGGTGTGATGGGGGAATTTAGTAGTGGAAAAACCTTACTTTTAGGCAGTCTAATTGGATATGCAGATGGTTTGCCAGTCAGTGAAAACCCCACTACAGGTAATGTTACCGCCATACACATTATCCCGCAAGACGATTTTGCAACTACTCAATTAAGTAACTTTACGGTAGAGTATCTTTCTCATGAGGGAGTACACGAGTGTCTACGCTTCATGTTAGGGGAAGCTAATAAACGAACAACAGCAGCAGGGCTTCCTCCGATACCAGTATCAAAACTCAACTCTGGCACAGATATTATTAGCTGGTGTGAAGAAGCATGGAATAGCAGTAACAATTTAGAGCTACGTTATTTACTCCGGGAGTTGGTATTATTTCTGCGGGCTTATCAAGCTTATGGGGAGGTTATGTGTGGTGGGCACTACCAAATTGATGCTACTACCGCCCGTGAGGGGCTACAGCTCGTTGAACAGCCAATGGCAATCCAAACTCTGAAATTTGAGGATTTACCCCCAGTGCATATCCGATTACCAAGTCCACCCCAGAGGCTACCAACAAAGTTATTGCAAAATAGTTTCCCACTTATCCGCCGCGTAGATATCGATGTAAAAATATCACGGGAAATTTGGGATTTTGCAGATGCAGCGAAATTTATTCTCATCGACTTTCCAGGATTGGGGGCTGCTAATTCGGGGGCTAGGGATACCTTTTTGTCATTGCGGGAATTGGCAGAAGTACAGACAATTTTGGTATTGCTAAATGGTAAATCTCCCGGTAGCGATCGCGCCAATAAAATCTTCACGATGATGCAGCAGCAGCGACCGGGACAAGATCTGAAAGATTTAATTCTCGTTGGTGTGGGTCGCTTCGATCAATTACCTCTAGATAGCGAGGGTGGCGAAAGAGAACTCGATCAATTGATTGAAGATGGCTCATATTTGCAGCAAGAAACAGTTTTCCAAAAACTCAAAATTCTGCATACGACTATTGACAGTGCAGAAGCGTTTACAACCCAAAAAGACCGCATCGTTTTACTATCGCCACTGTTGGGATTGGCTGAATTGGCAAAACGTTCTAGTACAGTCAAAGCCGGTTCACCAGAGTTTTTGGCTAACTTAGACTATCCTGATTACCTAGATCGGTCTAAACGGCTACAAGATAAATGGGAACGCTTAAGTAAACATCTGCTAGAATCTGACACCCGTAGCTATTTGGGCAGACAGTTGGGTTACTTTGGTCAAGATGGGGGACTTAGTAAGCTGCGGGAATTGATTCAAACTCACGTAGCTACTCATGGTCTGAAGCAACTGCATGAAGATACTAAAAGAGCTGCTGATGTGGTGAGTCAGCAACAAGATCACTTGAAAGACATCATAGATGAAATTCATGAGCAAGGTATCCCTACAGGTGATAGTCCCGCTTTTATCGAATTGCGTTTTGTGGTCGAAAGCTTAGATAAAATTTACAGAAATTTCCAAAAAGATATCGGGAAAGAACCACTCAAAGACCGGCGTGGTGTTGTTGTCAGCGATATAGTAAAAGACGAACTCACGTTTAGAATCCTCAATTGGAACCAGTGGACTTTACTCTTCAACAAAGCTAATAATGGAGCGATCGCTCTGGCAGAATCTAAAGGTGCAGCCGGGAAATTATTCGATCGGGGAAACCGCGTAAATACTTCCCTTCCGACTAAGAGTGATGATTTTTATCCAGTATTTGAAAAAACCGTTAAAGAAGTAGAAGATTTTGCCCGCGATCGCATTCATCAAGCCCTGGTAGATTTGTTGAACCAATTATCAAATTATATAGCCCCAGAACGCGAACAATTGCAGGCATTTTTCCACCCAGAAATGGAACAAGAAATCGAAGAAAAATTTGGTTTTGAAGATGCGGATCTATTTTACAAATTATTACTAGGATGCGATCCTAACGAATGGAAAGAAGCAATCATCTCGGAAATTACTAGTAAAGATAAAACTGTTGCACCTGAAATTATTTTCCCTCTAGCACGTCAAGACGATAAACACAACGTTGGTCAAATATTTGATTGGGCACCAGAGAAAAGCCAAGGCTTACCCAGATCGAGCAATCACCAACTTTTAGTACTGCGACTGCGAGATGAAATTACTGCTAGCGCCAGCCTCCATCTTGTGCAGTATGTCAGCGAAGTTAATCAGCAAATCAATTCCGAACTAGAAGGCATTTTGGATCAAATTATTCCGAGTCTGCAAAACCTTTCAAAAAAAGAAACTTTGCTGAGATATCTAGCGGCTGGGGAATTGCCATCTGAAATACAAATTCCTACTTGGTTGCAGATTATTTCAGAACTTGCTGCTATTTCTTACTTAGATGATTTGAGATAAGCTAACTCAGAAAGTGACTGATTGCGATCGCTACAGTTATAAGGATGTATTTGTGAGACGTGATGCGATTTTTTATGCAATTTTTAAGCGTGTCCCAGGATTGTTTTTCGAGTTAGTAGAACAGCCACCAGTAGAAGCTGCTAGCTATCGCTTTGAATCAGTTGAAGTTAAAGAACCAACATTTCGGATTGATGGGGTATTTTTACCTCCACCTGATGCAACATCTCAGATGATATTTTTTGCTGAGGTACAATTCCAGAAAGATGAATTACTGTACCATCGCTTTTTCTCAGAGTCGATGCTGTATATGTATCGTAATCCATCGCTTTACGATGACTGGTACGGAGTGATTATTTTACAGTCTCGCAGCTTGGAACCGGAAAAAACCACTATTCACAGATCGCTACTGAACAGTTCCCAAGTACAACGGATTTATTTAGATGAGTTAGGTAGTCCTGATGAGCAAAGAATAGGTATCAGTTTGATGCAGTTGACTATTGCCTCAGAGACTCAAATGGTGCAAGAAGCGAAACGTTTAATTGAGCGGGTGCAACAAGAACAAATAACTGTTTTAGCGAAGGAGGAGATAATAGATGTAATCACAACAATCGCTATTTATAAATTTGCCAACTTAAGTCGTGAAGAGGTAGAGGCAATGTTAGGAGTTAAGTTAGAAGAAACTAGAGTTTATCAAGAAGCTAAACAAGAGGGACGAAAAGAAGGACGAGAAGAGGGACGAGAAGAAGTAAAACTTGAACTTATACCTCAGTTCTTAGCTCGTGGTATGTCGATGGAAGAGGTTGCCCAATTACTTAATTTAACCATCGAACAAGTAAGACTTGCAGCTGAGTAATCACAACCATTACTGTTTATAAATTTGCAAACTTAAGTAGTGAAAAGTAAAAGCGATGTTTGAAATTAAGTTACAAGAAACTAGGGTTTATCGAGAAGCTAAACAAGAGGGATTAGAACTAGGACGACAAGAAGGACTAAAACAAGCACTAGAAAAAGGACAAGAACAAGCAAAACTTGAACTTATACCTCGGTTCTTAGCTTATGGTATTTCTATAGAAGAAGTTGCCCAGTTACTTAATTTAACTATCGAACAAGTCGAACAAGTAAGACTTGCAACTGAGCAAGAATCTTCAACATCAACTCAGTAACTGCCGTAATTTTCATAGCGATCGCCTAGTTTGGGCTACGCCTACGTCCTTTCATATAAAAGCGTAGGCGTAGATATTGCACCAAATAAAAAAGCCAGTGCTAAAGAGAATCAGTGGTACAAGACCAACGATTAACAGTCTTTACCACAACGATTCTTTAAATTTGTAATTTTATGATACAACATTACAGTTTTTAGCTAGCGATAAAACAAACAACAGAAACTGATACTATAATGAACCCTTTCCAACTCAACAAATATAGCGATCAAGAACCAAGCAAGAAACAACAAAAAAGATTTCCGGGATGGTTTGCTTTAGATTTTGGCACGTCGAATTCAACAGTGACACTTTTCGATCCAATTGAAGTACCGATCGCAGAAATTTTACCCAAAGAACAAGAAATGCGGTTGCGCGATCGCTTATCGCAATGGCTAAGTTCTCCCGCCTCAGTTGCCTTACCAGATGTCAGCGCTGATGATTGGGCAAAGTTTATCATAGAAATTAGCAAAAATTTGGAGATAGAACCCAGCCAATTGAGTGAAGTATTTGAGAGTGATAATAAAGAGCGATTTTTGGAAGCAATTCGCCAAATTGAACTTTCTTTAGGAAACAGCGAGAGATTCCGCCGTGCTGTCAGCAAAAAACTTTACCAAATCTATCATGAGGTGTTTCGTGTCCCCACCTTAGAGTCGCAAAATCTGATCCCAGTTGTGTTAGATATCGATCGCCGTGATACAGAAATTCCCAGCGAGTCGGAAATTTCATATTTAGGGGACTTAAAACTACAGATGGGTAGGGAAGCTAGAGATAACCGAAAAAAAGCGATCGCTCAAGGTACAAGCGGTTCTTTAAAGGAAATTATCAGCAGGTTTCACCATTCACCCAAACGCTATTTTGGTCAGGAGCGCTCGTTTTCAGTTATTTTGGATGGTGAAGAAGAAACAATTACTGCTAACCAGTTAATACAATCTGCTTGGGCGCATTTAATCGAGTTAACTGAAGACTACCGCCAACACGCACGACGCAGATTTTCTGAAGGAGATTTTTTAACAGCAGTTGTCACCTACCCAACAGTCGCCCCACCAGTTGTTCGTAAGGAAGTTAGGGAATTAGTTGAGCAGTTGGGAATCGATGATGTGCAAACTGCTTATGATGAAGCCGTTTCTGTGGCAATATTCTTTTTATGGCGAGAATTTGGTGGTAATCTCAACATTGGTATTGAGTCATTCAAAACCCGTTGCCGTCAAGCAGGAAACAAATGGTCACAAAATGTCCTCGTCTTGGATATCGGCGGCGGAACTACAGACTTAGCTTTAATTGAACTGACTTTGGAAGACAAAACCCCAGCTTTTGCTGATTATGAAGACCGGGGTTTAGGAGGACGTTACTATAAACTTACCCCCAAACTATTAGGTTCATCTGGTCATTTACAGCTAGGTGGTGAATTAATTACACTGCGAATTTTTAGATTATTAAAAGTTGCGATCGCAGACTTTTTATTGACAGCAGTAACAATAGGCGATCTTGAAAACGAAAAGTTAGAAGATTTAATTAACTCTGAGTTAAACGAGCGCTTCTTAGAACAAAGCAAATTTAAAAATGGCAGTCTTTTAAAATGTTTAGATAGAGAGAATCCAGAAGGCGATATTGCTTATAAAGATGCCCTAGATACTGCCGAGAAAGTATTACCCACCCGTTGGCAACAAACACCCCAACGCCTGCAATCCTTTTATATTCTCTGGGATCATGCAGAAGCAGCTAAACTAAAACTTGGGCAAAAGCCACCAGCAGAGAATTCTCTATTAACCTTCACACTTTCTGAGCAGCAAATTTCCGAACTGCTTACCCAAAACGCCATTAAATTGCAAGTTAGAGATCCAAATAACATCTGCATTACCCTAGACAACCAGCAATTTGAACGAGCCGCCGCATCTGGAATTAAAGAAGCGATCGGAATTGCCAAAGGATTAATGGAAAGCCGTTTATGTCCCGATGATATTACCAAAGATTCTTGGAATTCCCAAAAAGTTGATTGGTTAATTTTGTCTGGAAAAACTTGTAATTTAGACATAGTGCAGCGCCAAATCTACCAAGAATTTAGTAAATCTCCATATTTTGTCTGGAATCCAGAACGGATTACTTTTGTGTTGGAATTTACCAAGCTAGCCACCTCCGCCGGGGCTTGCTATGCCGAAAAGTTACGAAGATTGAGATTCGATCCAGAAGAGTCTAAAAGCTTGCTGCGTAAGGGAGCCAACCAGCTAGAAATTGATGTCAAAAACCTATTTTATTATTTACCCTGCAACTTCAAACGCAAAACCCAAAGTAACGATTTACTAACTATATTCAAAGCTGGACAAGAACTCTATCAACTCGCACCTTGGGAAACTGTTGCTAAAGTTCGTACTCATTGGCAAGGCACACAATTGACTAATATTATCTACCGTCAGGATTACGAAGAAGGAGATTTACGACTTTGGGGAAGCTTTGACGGTAAAAACCTGATGAATCAACTGGAAATACCAGAAGCAGAGTTTTTGAAAAAAATCAAAGTCCAGTTTGAGATTGACCAAACCCTCGAATTTAACGTATTGCTTTGTCAAGGAAATCCCCATTATTTAATTGACATTCCTGGCATTGATTTAGAATCGGTAATTTCAGAAACTTCAGCCCTATTTGCTGATGGTAAATTAAACTGGAATATTGCTGTGGAACGCTTCAATAAAGACTTAAATGATGGTGATATTGCCGTCAATGTTATTGAGTCAGCAACTGTCGATCAACCAGATGCCTATCATCTTGTGTTTGAAGTCGGAAATGATGGTAGTAAAACGTTTCACAAATTTCATTATTTGCGCGATGGTGTGACGCAACCAGGAATTGGGTTAATTAGTAATCCCTTACCTCCATTCCCACAAACTGGCCAGCACACCTTCTATGTTTATCAAACAGATGCCGAAACCAACAGCAAAAAATGGATAAGAATTGGCGCACTCAGCAAACCAGATGTAACCACAGATTACCCTTGCCAATATCGTGTAACTCTCGATGATCAAGGTATTCTAAGGATGCACGCTGGTGAAGTCCCTTACTGGACATCACAAAATCAAGAATGCCTGAAGCAAGAAGGATGTGTTTACCGTGCTGAATTAGAGTTACAACCTAATGAAGTTGATAAAGAACGCGATCCCTTTTGCGGCATACATTAACTCTTGCATTAAACCTCTACTGTTGAAAAAATTAATATTTTTAAACAAAAAGGGTCGCAGAGGTTTGCCAAGCTTAATTTGCTACGAATCACATACAGGTAATATTTGGAGGTGATATTCATGCAGCACTTGCGTCAATTATTAGAGATAGAAAACTCTGAGTTAGCCCGGTTACTGCGGTTTAGTCTGTATGGACTAGAGGCTAATCTGAATCAGGCTCGTGCAGAATTACCATTAGATCCAGGATCTAAAATATGTGATGAGGTGCTGCAAGAACTTCATAACCTCTTACAACCTGCACCGCCACAGCAAAATACTGGTTGGGAAGATGCGCCAGATGAGTTAAAACTAAATCACCTTCGAGAAGCTTTTAATTCTGACTCAGAACTTAATTATTATTTGGGTAATTCCCAACTGCAAAGCCAAACAGACTCAGATTTGTGGAATGAAATTCAACGTAAACTGCTGCGAGTCCCAGAGGATTTAGCTGCATCTTGGCGATCGCGCACCTTAGATTTAGCTCAAGAAGTTGGTGCGATCGCAGATAATTCTAATCTCTTTCAACTTCCTTTTATCCGCGACGAAATTATCTACCCTGGTCTTAGTGGTACTGTTCAAACCCAGGGATTATGCTTATATCAACAAGCACTTTCAAATCCACTAATTACCCAAGGTAATGCATCCGATTTACCAGCGGCATTCCTATTTTTATATATGAATTTTATCGAAATAGACCCAGATTTACATCATGCTTTAAAAAGCGTTTTTAGCTTCGATGTCATTTCCTTACACTCCAAACCAGAACAGCGCGATCAATATATTGATGCTTTAAGCGATCGCTTCCAACGCACCCAAAAAGCTGAGAAAAACACTGATACTCTGTCAATTCTGCGTGCCTGGATTGACATGGACGAGGCTATACATTCCCTTATTTTTGTACCACCTGCTGAACGCTATTCTTGGTGGGGAAAGCTACAACATGAATCACGGCGTATCCTGAAGAAAATCGCTGATGAAGCTATTAATGCAGGTAATGAAGTGCGAATTCGCCAATTATCAGGACTTTATGCAGATATCTGTGCTTTATCCAAGGATGACTTACAACTAGACTGTGGTGGTATTCCTGGCGAAGTTTTAACTTGTCTTCGAGTATATGCGCGAATTAATCAAGAAGAATCTCCAGGTCGTGTAATATTTCGCTCATCACGCTAGCTGCTAGCAACTTTTCTAATTCTTGAGATTATGAGGTAAGGCAGACAATTTTACAAATCCCCGCCTTGCCTCATAATCTAATGAAGCTAAAAACGTTTAAATCTAAAGGATGCCCCAGAAGTGTAAAATCCCTTGACCAGAAAACACTTCAAGCGCAACAGCAGATAAAAAACCAATCATTGCAAAACGACCGTTCCAGTTTTCGCTCTGAGGAGTGAAGCCCCAGCGCAAAGCATTAGGATCTTCTGAAACTGAAGGCGTAGTCTTCTTAACGTTTGCCATAAAAAATACTCCGAGCTTTTATGTTGTAACAGTTATAACTGCCTGTAAAGTAATGTAACAGAATTTTACGAAAATGCAACATAAACTCAAGATAAAATTCAGTAAGAGATATTACGGGTACGTACTTTTTTGTTGGTAGGTTTGCGATCGCCTAACTTATTTTTCACCAATTTTCTGGAAAGGATGTTAAAAATGGCTAGAGTTTCATTTTTGTAAACTTTTAGATAGATAAAAATGGCAATACCTAATTATCAAAATATAATGCTTCCATTACTTAAATATGCAGTTGATGGTCAAGAACACTCTATGAGAGAAGCCATTGGAGCTTTAGCCGACCAGTTTAATTTAAGTGAAGACGAACGAAAAGAATTATTACCATTAACCCGCGTTACGCTACAGGAGCGGAGAACGAAAGTATTGATGCTGATTTAGTTAGAGCATACACAAATACTTTTTAGTAAACAAATTGAATGTTTATATTACCCCAAGTGTGACAATTTCTAATTATGCTCAAAAGTCCTCTACGATATCCTGGTGGTAAGTCGAAAGCAATAAATCAAATAGTTGAATATTTACCAGAGAGCTTTTCTGAATTTCGAGAACCTTTTGTGGGTGGTGGTTCTGTATTCATTTATTTAAGACAAAAGTTTCCTGATATTAAGATTTGGATTAACGATTTAAACCACGAACTCTTCTTATTCTGGAAATTTGCCCAATCTGATATAGCTCAGTTAGTTAAAGAGATTCGGGATATTAAGGTTAAATATACAGATGGCAAATTACTCTTTGCAGAATTGACTAAGATAGATATCAATAATTTATCTGATTTACAAAGAGCCGTTCGCTTTTTTGTCCTTAACAGAATTACTTTTTCTGGAACTGTAGAATCAGGTGGTTTTTCGCAAGAAGCTTTTCATAAGCGCTTTACCAATTCTTCAATAGAACGATTAGAAAAGTTAGAAGATATTTTGTCAAATAATGTCCAAATTACTAATTTGGATTACAGCCACCTATTAAAATCAAAAGGTAAAGATGTATTTTTATTTTTAGATCCACCATATTTTAGTGCTACAAAATCAAAATTATATGGTAAAGATGGTGACTTGCACACTTCTTTTGAACATCAGAGATTTGCTGAAATTTTACAACAATGTCATCATCGCTGGCTAATTACCTACGACAACTCAACGCAAATTCTAGAAAATTTTCAATGGGCTAATATTTCAGAGTGGGAATTGCAGTACGGCATGAATAACTACAAACAAAGTGGTGCAGCTAAAGGAAAAGAGCTATTCATTACTAACTATGAAGTTCAAGGGAATTTAGACAAAATCGCATCTTCTATTGCATAGTCCAGCAACCACGGTACTGCAAACTGCTGCGGTTCTTGAGGTGAATGAGTCCGCTGCCAATCAATGGTTCGCCGCAATGCTTCATCTAACGGCACAATTTCCTTATATTCCAACTCTTGACGGATACGAGTTGGGTCTACAAACCAATCTTGCTGTGTATTGACAGGCAATTTCCCCTCTGATGGTAACTGGCTTTTAGGTACGATAACAACTTTACCCTGCCATCCTGCTATTTTTCCGATTTTGGTGATGCGTTGAGCTTCGGTAAGTGCTTCTACATCAGCGACATGATAAATGCGACTAATTGCGCGTTCGTTTGTTGCTGCTAGTGCGATCGCATACGCTACATTTTCTACATAGCCGTAAGAGCCACGCCATTGAGCGATATTGTCTTCCAAAACAATTGCAGAACGGTTATCATCCATCCGCCGAAGATAGGAATACAGGCGATGTCGGAAATCTCTGGAACCATATACCATTGGCAGGCGTATAATCGTTCCGGGTAAGTTGGATGCCATCACTATCTGCTCCACCAGAATCTTTTCATAATCAATTGGCACAGCGATCGGTCTAGAGGGTATTTCTCGATATGGATAAAGTTGTTGGCGCAGGGGCGAATCTTCGGTAAGTGGTACAGGTATAACATCAGATTCCTTACCCCAAAGCACATCGTATGCACGATACACATCTATACTGCTAATCGCAACAACACGCTGGGCAATACCTTCAAATGTGTTCATCAGAGTTAGTGCATCTTGTTGGTTATAGGCAATCATATCTACCACAACTTGAGGCGAAAGCTGCTTAAACTTGCTTTTCATCTCCAAAAGATGGGAGCGATCGCCCAAAATTTCATGCACACCTGGTGGTAAGTTAGCTGTAGTTTTTCCCCGATAAAATACGCTCACTTCATGACCCATTGTAATCAGTTGACGGACTACAGGAGGGCCAATAAAATTTGTGCCACCAATGATGAGTATTTTCATTTTGGTTTCCATCCATTTAGGTTGTTTGCAGATTCAATAGATACAGATGTTTTCAAGATAATATTGTCAATTAAACCGTAGGCTTTTGCTTCTTCGGGACTCATGAAAAAGTCACGTTCAGAGTTCTGTTGAATCTGCTCTGGCGATTTACCTGTATTGACAGCGAGTATTTTGTTCATTAATTGGCGGAAATACAAAATTTCTTTGGCTGCAATTTCAATATCAGATGCTTTTCCCTGAGCGCCTCCTAATGGTTGATGAATCATAATTCGAGCATTTGGTAGAGCATATCTTTTACCCTGACTTCCAGCAGCAAGCAAGAATGATCCCATTGAAGCGGCAATACCGATGCATACAGTACACACTTCTGAACGAATTTGATTCATGGCATCATAAATAGCCATTCCTGCTGTCACCGAACCTCCAGGACTGTTAATATACAATGTGATATCTTGCTCTGGAGCTTCAGCATCAAGAAATAGCATTTGGGCAACGATGAGGTTAGCTGTCTCGTCTGTAACTTCATTTCGCAAAAAGATAATTCGCTCTGCAAGTAAGCGTGAATAAATGTCTAATGCTCGCTCCCCTCTTTCTGACTGTTGAATAATCATTGGGATGCTGATTTGATTTTTAGAATTCATATTTGATATCTCCAAATAAAATAAAATGTTCATTAAAAACTATTTTTTTAATAAAATGCTTAGGCTATTTTTTGAAGAAATTAGGATTTTTATAACCTCCTCAAAGATTCCCATCTCACCAAGACGAATTGTAATAAGCTCAGGGTATGAGCAGGCGTAAACCAAAATGTTCCTGCTTTGCATTCACATACAGCAGTTTGAATCGTTCCTTTCAGGACAAAAACATATTCATCACAAGGATGGTAATGAACTGGAATCACTGTGCCAGCAATCATTTGTAGTCTATGAATTGAACCTTTTGGCACTGGTTCAGCTAATGGCAATAATTTTGTACCTGGAACAGGCTGAAACTCAAACCATGTTTCAGCTTCTGTGTCAACAAAAGTCTGTTTATTCATATTTAGTTTTCCAAAAGCTCAATTTAATTTGGCTTGGCTAATACTTGTCTAACTACAAATGATAATATTGCCAAGCTTTGAATTTAAATGTAGATATTGACGTGCAATATGTGAATTACCACTTTAATTTGTGCAGAGTGTAGCTAAAATTTGTGGTAACTTTTCATGTAAACTGTCGTTCCATCCACCATTAAGAAAATAACTAAAAACGATACTATCTAATGCCTCATATCTACCAACAGGTATTGATGAAAATACAGTGCTGCGATTATTTGGCATTACTGTCTGTATCCCTACCTTGGACTCATGCATAAATTTGCCTTGCCACGGTTGAGAAAGTTGCATTGGTTCATTCAGCTTGATGGCTTTTTGAATCAAACCTTTATGTTCGAGTAGAAGTTTCGTACCCCCAACTACGGGTTGGATTGTCCAGGTAACAACTGAAGGCTGGCACATCATACTGTCTTGCCAAGTGAATGCCAGTCGTCTTGGCTCATCAAGTTCAATTACCTGACAGTCTATTTCTTCCTCCAACCCTGGCAGTGTCGAATGCACAAATCGAAATTTGTGTCCCAAACGCGGCTCAAAGTCGTTTTCCATTAGCCATACTGCCAATGCCTCACGGTTAGTGAGTACCTGCCAAACCCGTTGGGGAGGATAGGGATAGAACACTTCCATATTCAATCGGAGCATCAATTTTCCTCCAAATAATTGCCAAGGGCATCGAGTTTTTCTTGCCAAAACTGCTCGTAATCAGCAATCCATTCAGATATCTGTTTCAATGGCTCCGGGTTTAGCCGATAGAAACGCTGTCGCCCTGCTTTCCGCATTTGTACTAAGCCTGCCTCGCAAAGAATCTGTAAGTGCTGAGAAATCGCTGGCAAACTCATGGCAAATGGCTGGGCTAGTTCTTTGACTGGTTGCTCACCACTACGTAACAGATCCAATAGCGCCCTGCGTGTGGGATCTGCGATCGCCACAAAAACATCCGCACTGGCAGCAGGTCTACTCATTCCTATTAACCATATATTTAAGCAAACGCTTAACTATTTATAGAATACATAAGTAATTGCTTAAATGTCAACTACTAGGAACAGCAAAAGATTTGGATTTTAGTTTCCCAAGCTTGGCTGCTACTTTCTCATTTTTCGATAGGATGGCTCCCATACCTACAAAAACCTTAGCTATGGCAACTTCCCCAATCCCTGCTCAAAAATCCTCTATTAGCTGGTATATTCTGTTGCAACAATTAATAGATGGACAATCATTGTCCCGCGCTCAAGCTGCTGAATTGATGCAAGGATGGCTCAGTGAAGCGGTTCCCCCAGAGTTATCGGGAGCTATTTTAACAGCGCTGAACTTTAGAGGCATTTCTGCTGACGAGTTGACCGGTATGGCTGAAGTATTACAATCTCAATGTTCGCCACTCAGCACTCAGCACTCAGTCCTCAGCACTGTAATTGATACCTGTGGCACTGGTGGAGATGGTTCATCAACTTTCAATATTTCTACAGCAGTTGCTTTTGTTGCTGCTGCATCTGGCGTACCTGTCGCCAAACACGGCAATCGTTCAGCGTCTAGTCTCACAGGAAGTGCAGATGTATTGGAAGCCTTGGGTGTAAACTTAAGTGCCTCTAGTGAAAAAGTACAAGCAGCACTACAAGAAGTCGGGATCACCTTCTTGTTTGCTCCTGGTTGGCATCCAGCACTCAAGGCGGTTGCGTCATTACGGCGGACTTTGAAAGTGCGAACAATTTTTAATTTGCTCGGGCCGTTAGTAAATCCCTTGCGTCCTACTGGGCAAGTGGTAGGGTTATTCACTCCCAAACTTTTGGCAACTGTTGCTGAAGCTTTACAGAATTTGGGCAAGGAAAAGGCGATTGTGCTGCACGGGCGAGAAAAACTTGATGAGGCTGGGTTAGGAGATTTAACTGACTTGGCGGTGTTATCGGAGGGAGAAGTGCAGTTAACTACTATTAATCCCCTAGATTTGGATCTAACGCCTGCTACCATAGGTATGCTTCGGGGTGGAGATGTCCAAGAGAATGCACTGATTCTCAAGGCGGTACTCCAAGGTAAGGGAACTCAGGCGCAACAGGACGCAGTTGCCTTAAATGCGTCATTGGCGCTGCAAGTAGCAGGTACGATCGCATTCCTCAATCATGCCGAGGGTATTACAATCGCTAAGGATATCCTACAAAGTGGGGCTGCTTGGACGAAGTTGGAGCAATTAGTTGAGTTTCTGGGGAATTGATTTGCGATCGCAATTGCGGACGGAATTCGACGATATTACGCTTAATGGTGACATCATAATTACCAAAAAAGTCATGTCCTAAAAGTCCAGTTTCTAATTCCGCACCTGCGATCGCAACTGGTATTTTATTTACTATTACCCCGCCAACGGCCATCGAATTAACATAGCCCACAGGAAATTCTACCGCTCTGGAACTTGCGGTGTTTGCCTTAGCTTTTCCCACTGTCACGATTCCCAAAGCATTAGCCATCTCTTGGGTAATTACAGTGCCACTTGCTCCCGTATCCACAATCATCTCAAATTGTTGCTGGCCATTGAAGGTGACTTCCACAATCGGCGTACCACCAATTCGTCTTTTTATCGGGGCTGTAAATACTGCTTCATCGGGAATCACCACTGCTGATGATGGCAAACCTGGCTCTGGTGATAACGGTTTTGTTTCTCGTGGAGGTAAAGTGAACTTTGGTGTGGTTTCTCTCTGGGGAACAACAACTACTATTTTATGAGGTACTCTAACTGCAACAGGGCGAGGATTAGCTTGCTGTTGGGCATATTTAACTTGGCGGCGATATTCCGTGATTTTGGTTTGAGCGATCGCAAATTCTGGGCTTTGTCGGCGTACTTTTTGCATCAGCGCGATCGCATCCTGGTACTGACTCGCCACCAATTTCCAATCATCTGGAGATTGAGCTGATTGGCTAATACTCCAAGCGCCAACAGCTTTGTCTCGGCCCATCTCAAAAAGACTTGGTTTACTTTCAAACGGATCTAGCGGCTGCGCTTCTGGGGTAGCTGCTGGTCTTACTGGTTCAACGCTAGGCTGGACTGGTGCTAGATCCCCAATTGGCGTAGGTTGCTCATCGCCACCAATAGCGGTGTTCAGTTTGTCTTCACTACAGGCAACGCACAAAACCGCTAGAGTGCTTGATACAAAAATTAGGGTTGCACGGGATAAAAAAGACTGAAGCATAATTAATTTTAACTGCCCAAGCTTTGTCAAATCCACTCCCGCTGCTTTAATTCCTTTTTAATTTTAATTAACTATCTTAAAAAATCCTAATTGCTCAACTCATGGGATAATTAACAATTGCAGTATTAAGGAATAGGGAGTGGAGAATAGGCGATAAGAGTTTTCCCAATGCCCAATACTTCGGCTTACCTCGGCTTCGCTCGGCACAAGTCGCAGTTCGACTGCGCTCACCGTAAACTCAGTACAAGTGCCCCATGCCCAATCCCCAATCCTATCACCTATGCCCCTGACTGACTCAATACCAGCTTTACTTGTCCTAGCAGATGGAACCACTTATCGCGGTTGGTCTTTTGGTGCGACGGGAACCGCGATCGGAGAAGTGGTGTTCAACACTGGTATGACCGGCTATCAAGAAGTCCTGACCGATCCTAGTTACCGCGGTCAGATTGTGATTTTTACCTATCCTGAATTGGGGAATACTGGCGTCAATCTTGAAGATGAAGAATCAGATGGACCCCAAGTGCGGGGTGCGATCGCCCGGAATATTTGTCACCGTCCAAGTAACTGGCGATCAACACAATCTTTACCTGACTACCTCAAACAAAACCAAATACCAGGAATTTACGGCATTGATACCCGCGCCCTCACCCGCAAAATTCGGATGTTTGGAGCGATGAATGGTGGTATTTCTACAACCATTCTCGATGAAGCGGAATTGTTAGAACAGATACTAGCAGCCCCCAACATGACAGGATTGAATCTAGTTCGTGAAGTCACCACCTCAACGGCTTATAAATGGTCTGATCCCACAATTCCAGCTTGGGAATTTAACTCTGAGGCTGCGGAAAATCTTGAGGAAGCCTTTACCGTTGTTACCCTTGACTTTGGCGTCAAACGTAATATCTTGCGTCGCTTAGTAAGTTATGGTTGTCGGGTAATTGTTGTACCCGCTGATACACCACCAGAAGAAATTCTCAAATACAATCCAGATGGTGTGTTTCTTTCTAATGGGCCTGGCGACCCTGCTGCCGTCACTGAAGGGATTGCAACTGCCAAAGCTCTCCTATTAAGTGAAAAACCCATCTTTGGTATTTGTATGGGACACCAAATTTTAGGTCATGCACTAGGGGCAGAAACCTATAAACTCAAATTTGGTCATCGTGGTTTGAATCAGCCTGCCGGTTTACAACAACGGGTAGAAATTACTAGTCAAAATCATAGTTTTGCTATTGACCCAGATTCTTTACCTACGGCAGTTGTAGAAATCAGCCACCTAAACTTAAACGATCGCACCATTGCCGGAGTACGGCACAAATCTCTACCTGTGTTCTCCGTACAGTATCACCCAGAAGCTAGTCCTGGCCCACACGATGCTGATTACTTGTTTGAGCAATTTGTTCAAGCGATGCGAACAGCACGTCAACTTCTCCAGGGAATTCCAAATTAAAAATTCAAAATTCAAAATGAAAGATTTATTTTTGAACTATGCATTTTTAATTTGGAATTGGCGCAAAAAGCAAGAGTCAAGTTGTCGCATCTAGGATTAAATAAAAATAGCAAAATGCAAATGGAAGATTGGGGACTAATGACTGAGGAAAAGTTTTCCAATCCCCAGTACCCAATCCCCTATTCCAGCAGATTGTAGACAACTTGCTCAAAAACCATCTATACTTGAGCGTTCACTTTAACTCATGAGGAGGGAATTATTGCTGAGCCACTGAATCTAACCGTTAGCCTGAGGGGCACTCGTGAAGTCCGGGATAACTGTCAGCTATTCCGCCTCACAGGTTTGTTAGATGCTTTTTCTGAGCCGACATTTCGCAAGACACTTGGCAGCAAAATAGACGAGGGTCCTAAGCACATTATTTTGGATCTCTCACAAATTGACTTTGTTGATAGCTCTGGCTTGGGCGCTCTGGTGCAGCTAGCCAAGCAAGCTCAAACTGCTGATGGCACTTTGCAAATTGTCACGAATGCCCGCGTAACTCAAACGGTCAAGCTTGTTCGCCTAGAGAAGTTTCTCTCCCTGCAAAAATCAGTTGAAGACGCTCTAGAAAACGTTAAGTAGTCTTGATTGCTCGACCTGAGAGTTAAATTTAGCTATCCAGATTCAATATCGGATAGCTTAATTTTTAAAACTTCTGGCAGAAAACCTCTCTCCTTGTGGGAGAGGCATCAAGCCAGTTGAGCTATTATGTTTAAAGTTGAGTAATAACTAAAGATATAGAC
This sequence comes from Nostoc sp., assembly GCF_036917555.1. GTDB lineage: Bacteria > Cyanobacteriota > Cyanobacteriia > Cyanobacteriales > Nostocaceae > Nostoc. The sequence goes on from NZ_JBALDD010000053.1 coordinate 91,026, forward strand.
ACCCAACTCTTGGGTATGTAATCCTTGGCTACAATATTGGATAAATAATCAAGTCTAAGATATTTGTAAGAAATACAAAGCCAGCAGATTTGTTTATAGATAGACTTGACTTGATGCTGTATAGTTAAAAGTTGTCGTTTACTGCGTAAGCATGGCAATGCTACCAAGTAAAAAGGTGAAATTGATGTTAAAATTTTACCCTATCTTAGGCTTAGACCACAAGAAGTAGGCGAAATTTGGTTTATAGATGTTGACATCAGGGTGATTTAAAATGCCAACTCTCAATCAAAAAGATGAAATTAAGAAGTAATTTTGATAGTATTGATTATGCTAAGTATACTATCATGGCATACTTCAGAAAAATCAGTCTTTGCGAAGAATGCCTGCCAAATGTAGCCCGTCAAGGAATGATTTATTTGTGAAGTCACAGGAGGAAGAGCTATTAGATGAACAAGATGAAACTCCCAAACAGAGTTTATCTTGGACTGAAGCACTCTTGGCAACCACAGGGCCATTCCAACAGATTTCCCTCTCACAAGTGCAACAAATTTCTCCTAGTGCTTTAGCATATTTGGGGGATGCAATTTATGAGTTGTATGTTAGAATGTTCTATCTGCTGCCATTGCAGCGGTCAGGAATTTACCATCGTCTGGTAGTGGAGCAGGTAAGAGCAGAAACACAAGCGCTACATTTGCGATCGCTGATTCCTCATCTCAGGGATACCGAATTAGAAATTGTCCGACGGGGTAGAAACGCCGCAACAGGACGCCCTAAGCGACTTAATCCCGAAATTTATCAACAGGCAACTAGTCTAGAAACTTTAATAGGCTACTTATATATCACCGATTACCAACGTCTAACCGAACTGTTGCAAATACTTCATCTAGAAAAAGAGTGAAAACTCAATTTCGCAGTAGCCACAACACTAGATTAGGTTCAAAAAATTGAGGTAATCGGAACGATCAACCATACGCTATATCCATAACTCAAATGCAGAATAAACCCAGAAAAGTTAAGACTTCTAGCGAACCAAATCGCGGACAACCCGTAAAAATTAAAGGTAAGCGTGTTGTTACTAATCCGACTCGCAATCCCAGAAAAGTAGATAGCAAACCCGTCTCTGTTGCTAATCCAACTCGCAATCCCAGGAAAGTAGATGGCAATACCATCTCTGTTGCTAATCCGACTCACAATCCCAAAAAAGTAGATGGCAACACCATCTCTGTTGTTAATCCGAATCGCAATCCCCGGAAAATAGATAGCAACCCCAGTTATAGCAACTCCCGACAACGAAATAGCAACTTCTCCCAGCCGTCTGTATCTACACAACCGATAGAAGAAGATAACGATCTCATCTACGGTCGTCATCCAGTGTTGAGTGCATTGCAAAATCAGCGCAATCTCAACCGTCTCTGGATTACTACCCGTCTGCGGTACGATCCCAGCTTTCACCATTTTCTCTTGCAAGCAAAGGAAAATGGCACAGTTATTGATGAGGTTGAACCCAAGCGTTTAGACTATCTCACCAACGGCGCTAATCACCAAGGTGTAGCAGCACAAATTGCTCCCTACGCTTACATCGAATTGCCCGATCTAATTGAGCAGTGCAAATCTGTAACCGATGCTGTAATTGTTGTGGCTGACGGAATTACCGATCCCCACAACTTGGGAGCAATTATTCGCACTGCCGAAGCAATAGGCGCTCAAGGATTGGTGATTCCTCAAAGAAGGGCATCTGGGATCACTTCCACTGTCATGAAAGTGGCAGCAGGCGCTTTAGAAAATTTTGCTGTAGCTAGAGTTGTCAACCTCAGCCGCTCCTTAGAAGAATTAAAAGAAGCTGGCTTTTGGATTTACGGTACTGCTGCAAGTGGCAGCGAACCTTTGCATACAGTCAATTTCACTGGTCCAATCGTTTTGGTAATCGGCTCAGAAGGTGAAGGTCTGAGTATGTTAACTCAACGCTCTTGTGATTTTTTAGTATCGATTCCTCTACAAGGTAAGACTCCCAGCCTGAATGCTTCTGTAGCAGCAGGTATGGCGCTTTATGAGATTTATCGCCAGCGATCGCTAAATACGCTGCACTTAGATAAATTGCAAAAAATCTCTTTGAAAAAATAACAGTAACAGAGTATAAAGAAATGTAAAAGATAATAAAGCAGCATATCGTTTAACACCCTGTAGACGTTTATAAATCGACTAAAACCATGAAAACCATTTGGCATAACCTCAAGGAAGTCTTAATTAACACATTCGACTACATCGGCTTGGCTTGGTGGGTAGAGATTGTGACGCAGAATCCCCGTTGCACGTATTACTTCGGGCCATTTCTAAGTTCTTCTGATGCAACATTAGCAAGCAAAGGATACATAGAAGATTTGGAACTCGAAGGAGCTACGGGAATTGTTGTGAATGTCAAGCGCTGCAAACCTAATACCTTAACAATTGCTGACGACTTGGGGGAAAAATTTGACCGCAAAGTACAGCCTGCCTTTGGCGGTCAAATTTAAGTTAGGCCAGAGAATGAAAAGGATGCTCTAATGCAAAGACGTAAATACAGAAAGACACAGAAAATTCTTTTACCGCGGGTTATTGCGTCTTTTTGACTCATTGCGTCACCACAGCTTCCCTCTCTATTTCTTCTTCGTCAATAGTCAAAATTTTTTAAATATTAAATATTTCGACTATTGACTACCAATTACCTGCGGATGAACTTCGAGCCAATGGTCAATATCATTTAGCACCTGCTGGGGAACCTCCCACGGAAAAAGATGGGCGGTGTTGGGATAACACTGCCAGTGAGAATTGTTGAGGTGTTGAGCAGTTTGTAAGCTGGAATCAGATGTGATGTGGCGGTCTTGTTCACCAGCAAGTACTAAACTGGGACATTGTATTTGTTGTAAATCTAGAACCCGATTGTATCCTGATTGAATTGCACTATAGAGGGCGCGAGTAGCAGCTGGAGAAGTTTGCAAATAAGCTGGTACTGCTTCCTTGGCGATGTAATTGTAAGTAATAGATGTATGTTGTTGGATTAGATAGCGGAAAAGCGATCGCTTACCAAAAGTTTCAATATTCCATTGCCAACTCGGTTTTATATAGTTCAATAGGGCAGCAACGCCAGTATATAAATTATCTTGCCAAGTGATAGGAGGATGACTGCCACAGGGTTTTGCAGCTGTCGCCACTAAAATCAGCCCAGTAACACGCTCTGGCAAACGTAATGCCATCTCCATTGCCAGAATACCTCCAAGTGACCATCCCAATACTAAGCACTTTTCAATCTGCAAACGGTCTAGAAGCGCTTCTAAATCAATCAAATGGTCATTCATGTCAAAATTGCCGTTGTAGCGACTTTTGCCGTATCCGCGTAAATCAGGGGCAAAAGTTTTGTAGCGTTTTGATAAATGATTGGTAAAGACAGAAAGACTATGACCAGTACCAGGATGACCATGTAAGCCCAAAATTGGGAATCCTTGACCTTGGATGTAGACATTGAGACGTGCAGCAGTTGTGGTGTGGCGATCGCTCATTACTTGCCGTTCTCCTATCTACCGAACAAATGTTCTAAAATGTGTTGACTTTCAGTTCTCAAGCCTTTAATTTCCGGTCTGATTTCTCTCAAGTTCAGTGACAATCGCTTCAAAGTTACGTACCTGCAACAAGGAATTTACGGTTGAGCGTAGTTGGGCAATCGCGCATCTATCCGCTTCTATAGCTACCATATTCGCTTCAGCCTTTTGTGCTGTCTTTTCTAGGATTGCTTCAATCCGGTTTGGCCACTATATCCTAAAAGAATATGTGCTATGCATTACTGCCAACTGCATTGATCGCAGCCTCCAGAGCGATCGCCACATGAGTCCAATGAGTCCCCCCCTGGCAATAAACTACATACGGCTCACGCAAAGGCCCATCTGCCGATAATTCCAAGGTACTCCCTTCAATAAATGTCCCCCCAGCCATGACTACCTTGCTCTCATACCCCGGCATTTCATCTGGAACAGGGTCAAGATAGGAACCTATGGGAGAATGCTGTTGTATGGCTTTACAGAAAGCAATTAGCTTTTCGGCTGAACCAAGTTTAATTGCTTGAATTACATCCCCACGGGGAGCCAGGGGAGCAGGATTCACTGGATAACCGAGTTTATCAAATACATAACCAGTTAAGTACGTCCCTTTTATCGCCTCTCCTACCATTTGCGGAGCCAGAAATAAGCCTTGGAACAGTAAGCGATTTTGGTCAAAAGTAGCACCGCCATAACTACCGATACCAGGAGCAGTAAGGCGACAGGCGGCTGCTTCTACTAAATCGGCGCGACCGGCGACATAACCGCCAGCGCTGACAATAGTGCCACCAGGATTTTTAATCAATGACCCTGCAATTAAATCAGCACCTACAGATATAGGTTCCTTAGTTTCAATAAATTCGCCGTAGCAATTATCCACAAAGCAAACGGTGTTCGGGTTTTGCTGTTTGACTAAGTGGACGATTTTTTCAATATCAGCAATTGATAAACTAGGACGCCAAGAATAGCCACAAGAACGCTGAATTAACACTAAACGAGTGTTTTCAGCCACATTAATACTTAAAGATTGCCAATCTATAGTTCCTTCGGAGGTTAGCTCTAATTGGCGGTAATTTATGCCAAACTCGATTAGAGAGCCTTGACCTTGACCCCGTAAACCAATGACTTCTTCAAGCGTATCGTAGGGAGAACCGACCACTGCTAACATTTCATCTCCAGGACGGAGAACACCAAACAAAGCACAAGCGATCGCATGAGTTCCCGAAACGAACTGCACTCGCACCGCAGCAGCTTCGGCACCCATAACTTCGGCAAAAACTTTATCTAAAGTTTCTCGTCCTAAATCATCGTGACCATAGCCACTTACACCAGCAAAGTGGTGTGCGCCTACACGGTGATTACGAAAGGCATCCAGCACTCGTTTTAGATTATGCTTGACCTGAGCGTCAATACCAGAAAAAATTTCTAATAGTGCCTGTTCTGCTTGCCGCAGCTGTTCTAAGCTGTTCATCAGTTCCTCGTTCAAAAAAAATTAAATTATAGATATGCGGATTTTTAGATCGCGCAGACTAGGCTGGAAAATTAAAATTCAGGTTACTGCATGACAATTGCTACCTCAACTAAACCTCAAATTAACTGGGTCAATACCCTGTTTTTCATTGGACTGCACATTGGCGCTTTATTTGCCTTTGTTCCTGGTAACTTTAGCTGGACGGCAGTTGGTGTAGGTTTATTGCTGTACTGGGTAACAGGTGGTTTAGGAGTTACTCTAGGATTTCACCGCCTTGTTACTCATCGCAGTTTTCAAACTCCCAAGTGGCTAGAGTATCTCCTGGTTTTCTTTGGGACACTTTCGTGTCAAGGAGGTCCAATTGAGTGGATTGGGACACATCGCATTCATCATTTAAACTCTGATACTGATGCCGATCCCCATGATTCTAATAAAGGCTTCTGGTGGAGCCACATGGATTGGCTGATTCACTACTGTCCCGCTCATGCTGATGTTCCTCGTTTCACCAAAGACATTGCCGAAGACCCAGTTTATCAGTTTTTAGAAAAATATTTCATTTTGATCCAGGTTGCTCTAGGCGTATTGCTTTTGCTTCTGGGTGGCTGGTCATTTGTTGTCTGGGGAATTTTTGTTCGCATTGTCTGGGTTTACCACTGCACTTGGTTGGTGAACAGCGCGACTCATAAATTTGGCTATCGTAGTTATGATTCTAGTGATAGATCGACTAATTGCTGGTGGGTAGCCTTACTAGTTTTCGGTGAAGGCTGGCATAATAACCATCATGCTTTTCAATACTCAGCTCGTCATGGGCTGGAATGGTGGGAAATCGATTTAACCTGGATCACAGTTCAATTGCTACAAGCAGTTGGTCTGGCTACTAATGTAAAGTTGGCCCCAACAAAAGTTAGTTAGGAGAGATGCGACGCCAGTTGCTACAACGGGGAGCCACTCCGTTGGGCGGGCAATGCCCGACTTGAAGGAAGTGGCGTGGAAACCCCCCTTCGGGTTCGGGGGTTCGCAATCGACGGGAACCGCCAAGACTGCGACCCCCTCACCGCAACGCGCTGGCTCATTAATCGCGTTTGTACAGGAGTTAGGATGTGTAACATTTTTAATTGATCGCTTCTAACTCCTAACTTTTCAAAAAGCTATTTACTTACGGGTGCGCTTGTGTCGGTTAGGTTGCTATAATCCGAAGCGCTAATGTGAAGAATTTTTACGGCAAGTTACTTTTTGGTGACTTGGTGGAGGAGTTTGTTGTTTTTTAGGTGTCCATGACTACATCAATAATTAATAGCCAGAAACTAAGTGACGAGCCTAGTAATTCCGACTTCCGGCTCAAAGATATTGTCAAAACCCTACCACGGGAATGTTTTCAGCAGAACCGTCGCAAAGCTTGGACACAAGTCCTGCTGAGTGTCTTGGCAGTCGCTTTGGGCTATTACAGCCTGATTATCACTCCTTGGTTTCTCTTGCCCCTAGCTTGGATTTTTACGGGCACTGCTTTAACAGGTTTTTTTGTAATTGGCCATGATTGTGGTCACAGGTCATTTGCCAAACGTCGTTGGGTAAATGATTTGGTGGGGCACTTTTTCATGACGCCGTTAATTTATCCTTTTCACAGTTGGCGCATTAAGCATAATTACCACCATACTCATACCAACAAGCTGGATGAGGACAACGCTTGGCATCCAATTAGACCAGAAGTGTTTGAAAGTTGGGATAAAACCCGACAGTCTGCTTTTGAACTGTTCATGCGTAAACGCTTCTGGTGGGTAGGTTCCATTGGACATTGGGCTGTAGTGCATTTTGATTGGCGGAACTTTAAAACCAAAGACCAATCTAGTATCAAGCTGTCTGTGGCTGTAGTAGTTGCGTTTGCAGCGATCGCTTTCCCGATTCTCATCGCCATAACTGGTATCTGGGGCTTTGTCAAATTTTGGCTAGTGCCCTGGATGATTTACCATTTTTGGATGAGTACTTTTACTATTGTTCACCACACTGCCGCAGATGTTCCTTTTACGACAGCGAACAAGTGGAACGAAGCTGTAGCACAGCTATCTGGAACTATTCATTGTGATTATCCGCGTTGGGTAGAAATCCTGTGCCACGATATCAATGTTCATGTCCCTCATCATATTTCCACTGCTATTCCTTCTTATAATTTGCGGTTAGCTTACAGCAGCATCAAAGAAAATTGGGAGCCTTATTTACATGATGAGTATCAGTTTTCTTGGCCTTTAATGAAACAGATTACAGACCAATGTCAACTATACACAACTGATGTTGGCTATAAGACTTTCGACGAATATTATACAGAGCAATAAATAGCACTGTGACTACACTGACGCTCTTGAACCACCAACGAGAGCGTTTATCATGCTGTGTCTAAATAGAATTTGGCGACTTTTTACTAACTAAAAATTGTTAAGTAAATTGCCAAAAATTATCTTCTTTGCTGTTAGCGATCGCTAGTTTCGTGGGCATCCTAGAGGTGAGATAATTTTGTCTCAAATAAAGTTCCGATTTATATCCAACAAAAGAATCCAGTGCAATCAAATCTCGTCACGTTCAATAATCCTGCTGGCTGCAAAACGTCTGAGGATTCCACTAAATTACCTTTCACTCTTCAAGATTTAAAAGCTGCAATCCCTGCGGAATGTTTTCAGCCCAATGTGACAAAATCACTTTTTTACTTTTTTCGTGACATCTTGATTATCGGTCTGCTTTATGCAGTAGCTAATTACCTAGATTCTTGGCTTTTCTTCCCGATTTTCTGGCTAATGCAAGGAACGATGTTTTGGGCTTTGTTTGTAGTCGGACATGACTGCGGACACCAATCTTTTTCTAAGCATAAATGGCTCAATGATTTGATTGGACATCTTTCTCACACACCAATACTTGTTCCTTATCATGGTTGGCGAATCAGCCATAGAACCCATCACAAAAATACTGGCAATATTGATAACGATGAAAGCTGGTATCCTGTGACAGAATCACAATATAAGGATATGCCTTTAGCACAAAAAATAGGCCGATATTATGTTTTTCTATTGGCTTATCCTGTGTATTTGTTTAAGCGTTCTCCTAATAAAGAAGGCTCTCACTTCTTGCCCAGCAGTCCGCTTTTCAAAGCATCAGAAAAATGGGATGTCATCACTAGTACTGTACTTTTGATTGGCATGGTAGGTCTGCTGGGTTTCCTCACCTACCAATGGGGTTGGATGTGGTTGCTGAAATATTATGCTGTGCCCTACCTTGTGTTCATAATTTGGCTAGATTTGGTGACATTCTTGCACCACACTGAGCCAGAGCTTCCTTGGTATCGGGGAGAAGATTGGACTTTCCTGAAAGGCGCAATTTCTAGTATTGACCGTGATTATGGTTTGGTTAATCATATCCATCACGATATCGGTACTCATGTTGCTCACCATATATTTCTTAACATACCTCACTACAATTTGCTGAAGGCAACTGAGGCAATAAAACCAGTGATGGGTGAGTATTTCCACAAATCGGAAGAACCGATTTGGAAGTCATTATGGGAGTCATGTATCAGCTGTCATTTTGTACCTGATACTGGTAGTAAAGTTTACTACACATCCAACAACAAATTAGCTAAAGACTAAAGCCAATTTCAAAGTCCCTCTCCCAAGCTTGGGAGAGGGATTTTGATTCATGCAAGAAGTCTAATAACTATAAGCTGTCTTGCTTTTGATATTGTTCACCATGATGGTTACAGCCACCCTAATGATTATGGTGATGATGATTATGATCGTGACCGTGGGAGCAGTTTTGCAAATCTTGCTTCATCAGGCTTTGGCTGATTTCCTGCAAAGAATCATCCACAGGCTTTAAGCCAATCCAAGCATCAATCTTTTCTACATCGAATCCTACCTCGCGGCGCTCGCCTATTTCTAACAAAGGACGGCGAATCAACAGTGGCTCTTTCAGCATCAACTGCAAAGCGGTTTGGGCATCAGTTTTTTCAGGAACTATTTCACCAGATTTTATCTTGGGGGAGGAAAGATTAAACCATTCGGCAACGGGGCGATCGCCAAAAAATGAACGCAACTGCTCAACTGTCCAAGGTTCTGTTAACAGATTGTATGGGATCACCTCATGTCCAGCAGCTGTTAGTAAAACTTTTTGCTTAGTACCACCTTTACAGCCTGGTTTGCTATAGAAAATTACTCTTGCCATTTTAACTACCTCTTAGTGGAATACAATTCGTTTTTGGGGGCGCATAGCTGCGCGCCCCTATCAGATGGTGCTAAAAGTTTTTAGCACTATATTTAACCGGATCAAACTCAAATCTTTCATTCGGATCGGTTTCGCCGTAGACATTAAAAGTCACGGTTGGTTCATCACCCATTGCTTCTACACAGTGAATTGCATCGGGAGTAAAGCTGATAATATCCCCTGGAAATAGAGTTAACTCTCCCGTTTGTTCAATTTTGTCCTGAAATTCTGGGCTATGGGTGCGTTGCCAAAAAGTGTTTTTTTCCTGACCTTTTAACACCGCTACTATTCCCCATGTCCCATGATTATGAATGGTTGATCGGGTTCCCGGTGCAAATGTTACTGTTTGCACTGTCAACGGAAAACCCAATTCATCGTATAGGAGCGAAACAGAGGTTCCCGTTTTGGGCGAAGGCTCTAAATATTGACTTCGCACCCAGTAAGAATTTACTATCAAGCGCCTTACGAGCATCTGAAGTTCTGGTAGACGACTGGCTTGGTCGTCAACGCTATTGAGAACATCTTCCACCTCAGTTAAAAACCGATAAAGGCGGTAATTTTCTCTCAATAAATCCCATGCTCTCACAGATTTACAGGCTTGATACTGACCGTCCCCCGTTAGCAGCCAATCCTTACCTTTCATAACTTTTAAATTGATAGCCGATAAGATTGGAGGACAACGATTGGAGATACATTAGGAAGACTGCCTACGTCAACTTTAGTCGGTACGTTAAGAGGAGGAATGATAGAGTTACTATTAGTACCCGCTCCCAAGAGGGAGTAAGAGGAATACGATGTAGTAGATAACCAATTGTTCATGATTGTTCACCTTGATTCTTGACTAATTAATCATCTTCTTCTGCTGGACGTGTCAAAATATCTAGGAGAATTCCGGCTCCGAAATCATTCTTTTCGTCTATTTCTTTGACTTTGGCGCTGATTTCTTTTGCTTGCTCAATTTCACCTAAATTTGCTAGGACTAATCCAGAAGCGGCATAAGCATTTAAGTACAATCGGATTTGTGGGTCTTCTTTGCGATTGACTAATATCGGCTTAAGTTGCTCCCAGTCATCAGGAAGTTTCTCTCGTTCTTTAATTTTATCTAATAATTTAACTGTTGTTTGCAAAGCAAGAGAATAATTATTTTTATAATAGAAATATCTATATGCTGCTACCAAGACATCTGTATTTTCACCAGTTTCGGCTAAAGCTTGTTGAATATACTTTTCCGATTCTGATGTATTCTCCCAGTTTTGTGCAGCTAAAACTAATAAATTTTTGATATCCTCTGGAACCTGGAACCATGAAAATTGGTTTGTACTAGCTTGCATAATCTACTCCTAGATAGTTAGGAGTTAGGAGTTAGGAGTTGGAAGTTGTAAATCATGAGTTAGAAGTTATAAACTCTTAACTCCTCACTTCTCACTCCTGACTCCTAACTTTTGTTAAAACAAAGTGAGAATGTACACCAAGGTGAATAATACAATCCAAATAATATCTACGAAGTGCCAGTAAATTTCTGTCATTTCGATGAAAGTATGATTGGTTGCAGAATATTCACCGGAAAGACGCGATCGCCACAATACACGTAATATCAATAACAGTCCCACAAAAACGTGCAAACCGTGGAACCCAGTCATGATATAAAAGCAATTAGCGAAGACGTTGGTAGTCAGTCCGTATCCTAATGTTGAGTACTCATAAACCTGACCACCTAAAAAAATTGCACCCATGATTGCAGTAATTCCATACCACAGTTGCATTCCCTTGACATCATTCTTTTTAATCGCCGTATCACCGAAGTGAATAACGAAACTACTAGACACCAGAATAATGGTGTTAATCGTCGGTACAAGTAGTTCTACTTCACTCCCTTCTGGAGGCCAAACGGCTGTAGTACCTCTAAAAAACAAGTAGGTGGCAAAAAATCCTCCAAACATTAGGGATTCAGAGGCGAGGAACGTCAACAGTCCCCAAACTCTCAAATCTGGATGTTCTTCGTGTCCTGCACTGTGATCTTCGCTTGTGGTTGTAGCTATAGTCATAGATTTTTTGACAATATTATCTGCTGCGTCTGTTGTGGAAGCTTGAATGAAGAATGAAGTCTGAAGCGGCAAAATTTTCATTCTTCATCCAAAATCCTTGTTTAATTCAACTCTTCACTTGTTCAACAATTTTCAAAATTCCAAGTTCCGAGTTCTGAAGCTGAAGTTCCGAGTTCTGAAGCTCAAGTTTCGAGTTCTGAAGCTGAAGTTCCGAGTTCTGAAGCTGAAGTTCCGAGTTCTGAAGCTGAAGTTCCGAGTTCTAATATCATGTCCGCTAGATTACTTATTAAACCTGAAGAACCCCACCCCGCCAAAGCTATGCTTTGTCTCCCCTCCCCGCCTGCGGGGAGGGGCTGGGGGTGGGGTCAATGACTGTGGAAATCATAACTAATTATACGGACATGATATAAGCTTGAAGTTCCGAGTTCTGAAGCTCAAGTTTCAAGTTCTCAAATCAAATGACTAGAAATTGCAGTCACCTTAATAGCGATCGCACTACTAACTTTACTACCTAAGCACTAGCTTCCGGCGTTGCAGATGGCTGTACTTCTGTACTATGACCATGACCGTAGTCATAAGGCCCATGAGTCACAACCGGCAACACTTCCCAGTTTTCAATTGCAGGTGGTGAGCTAGTTGTCCATTCTAAAGTCAAAGCTTGCCAAGGATTATCACCAGCCAAAGGCCCCTTCTGCCAACTATAAATAATGTTGATCGCAAAGGGAATTACCGATATCCCCAAAACAATTGAACCATAGGTACAAATTTTATTGAGGTCGATAAATTGGGGGTCATACATTGCCACTCGTCGCGGCATTCCTTGCAAACCCAACTCGTGCATAGGTAAAAAGGTGAGATTTGTGCCGATGAAGGTGAGGGCGAAATGAATGCGACCCCAAGTTTCATTCAGCATTCGTCCGGTCATTTTGGGGAACCAGTGATAAATACCGGCATAAATGCCAAACACGGAACCGCCAAACAGAACGTAATGGAAATGTCCGACTACATAATATGTGTCGTGGACGTGAACATCAAAAGGTGCTGTTCCCATCGTCACACCACTTAAACCACCCATGACAAACATGGACAACAAGCCAATGGCGAAAAGCATCGCACCTGTGAAGCGGATTTTACCACCCCAAAGGGTAGCAACCCAGGCAAAAATCTTCACGCCCGTGGGAACTGCAACTATGAGCGTGGAGATGGTGAAGAACATCCGCATCCAACCGGGTGTTCCACTGGTAAACATGTGGTGTACCCAGACGAACAAACCCACAACGCAGATGGCTACACTAGAGTAAGCGATCGCTTTATAACCAAAGATTGGCTTGCGGGAGTGAACTGGAATTACCTCTGACATGATGCCGAAAATGGGCAGAATCATTAAATATACTGCCGGGTGAGAATAAAACCAGAATAAGTGTTGATAAATTACAACGTTACCGCCTGCATCTGGTTTAAAGAAGGAAGTACCAAAGTTGAGGTCAAACAACAGCAGAATTAAACCGGCTGCTAATACAGGTGTGGAGAGAAGTGCTAGCAGGGAGGTTGCCAAGATTGCCCAGCAAAACAAGGGCACTTGATCCCATTTCATGCTAGGAACCTTCATCAACAAAATGGTGATCACAAAGTTCAGCGAACCCAAAATTGAAGAAGTTCCTACCAAAACGATCGCAAGTATCCACATAGTTTGAGCGATTGGTGCTGTAACCAAGCTCAAGGGCGGATAAGCTGTCCAACCAGATTGTGAACCGCCAAAAATGAAACTACCTAAAATGAGCGCACCTGCTGGGGGATTTAACCAAAAGGCGACCGCATTCAGCTTCGGGAAAGCCATATCCCTAGCACCGACCATCAACGGCACCAAATAGTTACCAAATCCCCCAATGGCGCTAGGGACAATCCACAGGAAGATCATAATCGTCCCGTGATTAGTCATGAAAGCGTTATACAGATTGGGGTCGAGTACGTCTGCTTCTGGTGTTGCTAATTCGACACGCAGAGCGATCGCCATCAGTCCGCCGATGAGATAGAACACGAACGCCGTTACTAGGTATTGAATACCAATAACCTTGTGGTCAACATTAAATGTAAAATAGTCTTGCCATTTCCACGCCTTCGGATGAGAGGTGTGGCTAGCCACCATTTCCGGTTTCTTTCCTTCTGGTGGAGTATTCCGTGGAAATTCTACCTGCGTCATATTTTTTACCACTATGCCGAGTGTAAGGTCAAACGTCTCTACTTTTGACCAATAACTACTGACTCTAAAGTTGCTGCACTAATTCCCATATCATGGGTGTGGGGCGCAAGAAACTCTGATGTTGATAAGTCGGCTGGATTAACTGCAACGACTTGATTGAGGTTTTGCTTTTGAGCAATCTGGTTTTCTGTGCGCCAGCTTTTATAGTCTTCTGGTGTGTGGACAATTACCTCTGTCCGCATTGAACCGTGATAACCACCGCATAACTCAGCACAAACTACGGGATATGTACCTGGTTTAGTGGCGACAAATCGTAGTTCAGTCGGGATACCAGGAAGTGCATCTTGTTTCAGGCGGAAGTTTGGTACCCAGAATGAGTGAATTACATCTTGTGCAGAAAGGTTGAGTTGCACATCAGCACCAACGGGAATGTGCAATTCCCCAGAGGTAATGCCACTATCAGGGTAGTTAAATAACCAGGCGTATTGTATCCCTTTGACATCAACAACTAAATCGGCTGGTTTGTTTAGAGTTTGAGGAGACGCACCGATACCAATTGTTGGGGCAATTGCTGGGGCAGTTGTTGCTTGGGAGGTATCGCTTAATGTAGCAGCGATCGCACTCCCTGGCATCTGAGCAACATGAGCTGCTGAATGAGGATGACCCGCAGGATCAAAGCCTCCCATTCGGTTAAAAACATCTACACTGTAGATGCCCAAGAGGAGGACAATCACTGTTGGAATTGCTGTCCAAAAGACTTCTAAGGGCAAATTACCTTCTATTGGCACGCCATCGGTATCGTCACCCCGACGCTGACGAAACTGAATCAAAAAAACTACAATTGTTCCTTCTACCACCAAGAAGAGTGCGATCGCAATGGTAAACATGACGTTGAAAAAACCGTCTACCAAAGGCGCTTGTAACGATGCCTGCACCGGCATGAGAGTGTGGTTTTGACCAATCCAAATGCTGATTGCTGTAACTACTATCCCAGCAACCAGAGTCCATAGTGAAACAGGAACTTGTTCCATACATGCTACCTGCTTTGTAAACCGGGTTTAGAGGTGTTATTTTCTGAGCATTGGGCATTGGGCACTGGGCATTGGGCATTGTTACCTATTCCCCATTCCTTATTCCCTATTTCCTTTTCACTTATTAACTTTCTAACGTGCAGCCATAAAAAATGGGGGAAACTTCCAGATTTTTTCCATATCTTTCCCCCAAAAAATGACAAATTATATTTCAACTCATACCACAAAGTTAGCCCCCTGCTTTCAGAAAAGCTAGTTGTTCCAAGAGGGCACTGTTAGACCTAATATTGATTAGGCTATATTAGCAGCAAGTTTAAATTTGTTAATAGCTAACATTCTGCGATTTACGGATTTGTTTACTGTGAACTTTTTATTAGTTCTAGTAAATATTTAGTATTCCCCTCTAGTTACCTTGCCTAGCGCATTTGCGCTTTATTCAAACAGTGCCTCCTTCGACGAACAACAATTTTGACTAACTCTAAAAACCTTAATTATTTAAAGTAACGTGGCTGTAGCAGTTTTTCGGACAGATCCGTGAACAAGCTTCACAACCAATACAGTTTTCTGGAGAAGTAACTGCCATTACTTTCCGTTCAATTTCTTCATCATCTTCATCTTCCACAAATTCACCTTCTTCATTGAGTGCCTTCAACCCCAGCACATTGTATCCGCATACTTTAACACATCTGCCACAACCGATACATTTATCCTTGTCGATTTCTTGAGCGAATTTTGGTGTCCATGCCTTACCGCCAAATGTCAAACCTGTTAGTTGTGCCATGAATAAATCCTCAGCAATTTTGCCTGTCAATCTGTTTGTGCATTAATCATCATATTATCCTAATCTTTTATTTTTTTATATTCAAAAATTACTTTTTTCACATCAATTTTCGATGACTTTGAACACAATACTAAATTGTTTTTATTTCAAGTTATAGATAAAGTTTATTGCAAATAATTCTTATGAATATTTAGTATTCCTCGTTCCCCTGCTTTGGAAATGCATTCACCGAGTCTCTGACTCAATATCTGACTGGAGACAGCAGCCCACAATCGGACATTTCCATACGAGCATAAATAAAAAGTTGAGGATTTGAAACCTATATAGGTGAGTAAAGCCTCATATATATATGGTTTATAACTGCCGATTTAACTATTATTTACAGCAAATGCAACTATATCTATAAGAGTAATGATATTTTTTTGCAAATATTTGTAGACTTGGGCAAATAAATTTCTACAAACAGTATACATATATACCAAAGTGAATGTTTATCAGTTACATTTTGATATATGCAATATGTATTTTAGAAAGCAACAATTTTCAATTTAGTTTGATTTAAATATTTAGATAAATGATGATAAAAGAAATATTCTTATTTCATCTGAATAAACATAATTAATTTATAAAGGAACTGTAAAGTTTATGGCAGAATATTATCATGCCTT
Source organism: Nostoc sp. (assembly GCF_036917555.1). GTDB lineage: Bacteria > Cyanobacteriota > Cyanobacteriia > Cyanobacteriales > Nostocaceae > Nostoc. The sequence goes on from NZ_JBALDD010000053.1 coordinate 107,030, forward strand.
AAATATTAAAATTATTAACAAATTAGAGCAAGTTCAATTGTCGGAGGCTTAAACATTTCCTAAAAATACTTTGTATAAGGTTTTCTAGTCAAAGCTAAAATGTTCATCAAGTACCTAATTAAATAAATGCTAAGATTTTTTCCTAAGCTCAATACGAACAAACTAATCATATTTTTCATGAAATGTATAGTTAATAAGAAGTTTTATTAGGCTATTTTTTAAGCATTAAATAGCTTGTAATTAGATACAAATTTAACAAGTGGATGTGGGAATTGAACCTGGTGAGAAAAGATTATTCTCACTAGAAAGAGAATGTGGTAGCGAGTCATAAATAAACAGGACTCATCCAGGGGAGACCTGAGCCAGACATCTCAACGATTAGAGTGGGAAAAGAGCCAAATGCCTTATACAATTCCTAACAACAGTTGCGTTGGATGTGACAACTGCCGCCCCCAATGTCCTACGGGTGCAATCAGGATAGAGGACAATGAATACTGGGTTGATCCTGGTCTTTGTAATAATTGTGAGGGCTATTATTCAGAACCGCAATGTGTAATAGCTTGTCCAACTAATTCTCCTATTCCTTGGCAGGCGAAAAAGGGAAGATGCAAAGTTGAACCAAGAGATGCTAGCAGCTTAGACTTGTTTTCTAATGGCAAGAATAATCCATTTGCTTCAGCGATCGCAATTTGGGAAGCTTGTAATGTATTAGCGCAGCGCACATCCCTACACTGGGAAACCGATGAAGAAGGCTACATCAGTTACAGCCGACAAGTCAATCAAGGACGAGGTGCGATCGCTTTTCATATCCAAGATCCCTTCAAAGTCAACGACAAGGCCACAGATATAGCAGCAATTGAGGGGCTTGACATTAGAGCCGCTTGCATACATCTAATTTTTGCAGCTTATGCCACAGCTTTAGAGCAACCTTGGGAGCAAGAATTTGCGATCGATGAGCGACAAATTGAGAAATATTTGGGGATGGAGAAACGCAAAGACTTGAGCAAAGCTGCCAAGCTGGCTTTAATGAAAAATATCGTTCAGCAAGCTTGCTCCCTGATTATCTCCATTGACTGGCCCCAACAAGGTCGAATTAATGGATTCTCTGTTGTCGAAAGCCGTTTATGGCACTTAGTAGATATTCAGCACCACTTCCAAGAAGACAATCTTGGATGCAAATATCTGATTGGGCTAACTTTTAAAGTAAAAGCAGGCTTATGGGCACAATATTTCTTAAACAAACAAGCATGTAAAGAGCGAACCGCATTCTATCAATACGGCAGTCTTCCTAAAACACTGCTAACCACAGTCATGAGTATTTGGCAGCAACATGAAGGTGCAGTTCGACTAATGCTGTGGTTGCTGTTTAAAACTAAAATGGGCAAAGAACAACGCATCACCATCCCTACCTTGCTGCGTATTGCTTATGGTGAAGAAAAAGTCGCCCTTGCATCCAGGCAACGGGAAGAACGCAAACGTTTGCTGCGAACTTTTGAAAGTGATTTGGAAATTCTCAATCACTATGGAATGAAACCGCTTTTCGATCCAGTTACTTACCCACCAGAAATCCAACCTTTATGGGCAAAGTTAATTGATCTTCCCGAAGATCCAGATGAAGCATTAGAATTTTGGACTAATGACGGTGGTGCTGAAACTCGTCTCACAGACACAGGCCCCCGTGGTAAATGGAATCTGCTAATGAATGCGCGGATTTTGGCTTTTGAACTCCCGCCAGAATGGGAACAGCAAATCTCAGAATCAGAAAAAAAGAAAACAAGAACTGCTAAAGCCAAAAAGAAGCCCAAAGCGACAAACGATTTGCTAGGCGAACAGATTTTGCAGGCGCGAAAAAATTTGAATTTTTCCCAAAGAGAATTGGCAAAACTCACAGGTAAAAGCCAAAGCTGGATTCGAGATATCGAGAATGGTCGTTTAAAAGCTAAATTAGAAGACCAAGTACTGTTACGAAAAGTCTTAAATATGGCTTCATCTTGATTCAGAATTTAGAATTTAAACGCAGCGGAACGCAGAGATTTTATTACGAATTTGTGCAGCGTTATATTAAATACAGCATTTAATTAATTCGTAGCGAACTAGATTTAATAATACTCTGCCTTCCTCTGTGCTTCCCTTTGCGTGACGGCAGTCGCTACAACGGGGAGGCAGCGCGGTCTTGGGGGTTCCCCCCATGAGCGACTGCCGTGGGAACCCCCGCAACACGCTGCCTCCCCTCTGCGTTTAAAAACTCTCCACTTCTATGTACTATAACTCATTACCTTACTAGAGGTAATCCAAAAACTACCGACAGCATATTTAGTAACTACCAATTCTCGTGTAGCATTGCATGAACTCTTCAGTTGTTGAGTCTTGGTTTCATCTTTCACAAGTTTAGCCTGGTAAGTGTAAAGAGAACCACAAGGTTGTTCAAAACTAAGTTCAGCTAAGATAGTACTATTGTCTAAACTTTGCTCTAAAATTTTGCCTGCAACTTTGTAATTAAACCAATCCCATCCCTTACAGAGGATTAACTCTCTTTCCAAAACCTGAAGTGCAGCAGGCAGAATTCCCCAGCCTCGATAGACTTTATGTAAGCATTGAATATCACCACTACGAGTCAAAATCGATCTAAATGAATCTTGATCGAGACGACCATAGTATCTTCCTTCTGGCAAGTCTATAACTGTTGGTGCAAAGCGATGTCCACCAAAGTGCGATGATTTCCAAATTCGCACATTATCTAAGCACAAATCAGCATTACTCGCTGTCACATGGAAGTAAAAAGGAGCGCCATATCTCGCACAACATTTATCATGGCTACCGTGGGTACAAACTAAAATATCTCTAGTTGTAGTAGTTTCTACTTCAAGATTAGAACCGATACCCCATATCCATTTTCGGACAACTTCTGCTACTTGCTCAATATTTGCTAGCTTAAACTCTTGCTTACGGTATCCATTACTTAGTCCCTCTTCTTTTTGATAAATCAAAAGCGTAGTGTGATTTACCTTGTGTGATACATCATTAGCAATTAAGAGAAATCTAATCGGCAGTTTAGCACGCTTCACTTCTTCTACCAAAATCCTCAAATTCTGGGGTACCCATTTGGAGTTAAAGGCTTCTGATATCCAAGGTAAAGGACACTCAACTAAAATATAAGTTTGATAATTGGTGGCACTACCAATAACGTCTTCTCCTACTTGCCGTGAATCATCAGAACAAAAAAAAGTATTCATCTCGCTGTACTCATTAGCATATTTTATGGACAAAAGGTATTACAAAATACAATTGTGTTCTTAGCTACAATATCCTTAGCTCAAGGAGATAAAAAAGAACAATATTCATTTCCAAGTTAAAACTAGGTAGCCACTTTATAACATCATTATTGATCGAGGTCTTTCCGGTTAATAAATTCTCCACAATAGAGATAAACAGTGTCAAGATAGATTTTTCCGTATCAGTGGCGTTAATTTTGTATCTAGTTTTATTGTTATTTGGTATTTCATAAATTTTAATTTGCGGAAACTCAGTTTTTCTGAACTTGGTTTCTTTGGCAAAATCAAATATATTAAACCTGTTATATAGATGCAGAGCGACTTGGAGAGTTACCGACGATTAACTTGCTTACAATATCAATGTAGCTGATACTACAATCAAAAATATTCTTAGCAACAATCTAGTTGTTTAAAGTTTTGCTGAAATAATCTACATAGCTAGTTACAGTTCCTGTTTTTAGACATAAAAATATAATTTTGAGCTGATATTGTGAGAAATATATTCCTAAAGGTAGATGCGGAAACATTTAATAAACAGTGAGCGCTTTGTAAGCCAATACTGTTTTAAGACTTCTTCCACACTATCTGCTTTTAATTTATCTATCGAACAATCATATTGAAAATCATTCTCAATAGCTTAAGAAAATAAAAAAAGTCAAATTAGGGGTAAATGCTTTACTTCCCCGTACTCCATCTGCGATAAGTTAATAATTAAAAGTAGTGACTAATTATTAGCAGCATCACTGAGATTAACATTAACAAATTTGGTATTTAGCGTTTTACCTAATCTAACTTCCCGAAGATAGTGTCAGGGTTTGATGATAGGCATCTGCTTTGACTGTAACTGAAGTCAATAAGAAATGCAAGTATTTAAGAATCTTTATGACTTCTTTATAGTTTGTTGCCTCTAGGACATTGCTTAAATCAAGGTGAACAGGCATTTAATTGTAGAGATATCTTACTATAACAAGTATTGATAGCTTCAATTTAATAGATAAAGTTTTGCAATTGTGACGAATTGTTGCTAGTAAAGGCGCACTTACTAATCCAAATATCTGTAGCTATGGCGATCGCATATTTCTACTTTCATGCAGAATTGAATCATTTTTTACCACGGCATCATAAGCAGGTAAGAATCTCTCATTTGTTTGAGGAAAAAGCCTCAATTAAGGACATGATTGAGTCGTTGGGTGTCCCTCATCCAGAGGTGGATTCTATAAATGTTAATGGTGAATATGTAAATTTTTCTTACATAGTTTCCAATGGAGACACTATCAATGTTTATCCAATTTCAGCTAGGAATGTTATTATACCAAGCGTTTCTGTTCTGCCAAAACCGTTCAGTATTGTCCACTTTGTTTTAGATATTCATTTGGGGAAGCTTGCGACAGCTTTACGACTTTTAGGTTTTGATAGTTTATACTGCAATGACTATGAGGATGAGAAATTAGCGCAAATATCCTACAACCAAGCGCGGATTCTCTTGACTCGTGATAAAGGTCTATTGATGCGTAGTTTGGTAAAGCATGGGTATTATGTTAGAAACACTAACCCTCAACAACAAATCCTAGAAGTACTGCAACGCTTCGATTTGTTTAAATTAATCTCACCATTTAAACGGTGTTTGCGTTGTAATGGATTATTAGAACCTGTAGATAAGCAATCCATTATTGAACAAGTGCCAGAAAAGGTGCGATCGCAGATTGATGAATTCCAGCGTTGCCAGGACTGCGATCGCATTTATTGGAAAGGTTCACATTATGAACGATTACAACAGTTTATTGATGGCGTAATTAACTCACAAAGAGATGAGTAACTATTTACCCAGCTGAAATATTCCCACTGATTATTTGACTACCCCCGATTCTGGGATCTTCATCTTCACGATTCAAATCATCAGGAGTGGGGTTTTGCTTACTCTCTCCACTAACTTCTTCTGGTTCAATGGGATCTGCCTCTTGAGCTTTATCGACATCAAGAGAAGTAGGAGGTTCTTTGGCGTGAGAGAAATCGATAAGTGGATTGGGTTGATCGGTAGTCATGAGTTATTAAATAATAGTGTAGTTTTTTCTAGTGTTAAATGTATCTTGAGCGCAAACATCTTTCTGAAGAAAGAAACTACCTTGTGTGAAGGTGTAAGAAAAGGTGAGTGAATGACATTAATTTTAGCTCTCGATTTTGGCGGAACTAAGCTGGCGGCAGCAACAGTAAATATCGGTTCGAGAAAGTGGTTGCGTTATGAACGTCGTTTCTCACCAGTAGGTGCAGATGCTAGCACTGATTTGGAAATTATGCGATCGCTGATTTACTCTCTGCTGCAAGACACAAAACCTGCTGCGATCGGTGTCAGCTTTGGCGGCCCAGTTGACGCTTCTACGGGGACGGTGCGACTATCTCATCATGTCGCTGGATGGGAAAATATTCCTCTCAAAAGGTTGTTAGAGGAGGAGTTTGACGTTTCTGTTGGTGTAGATAATGATGCCAATGTTGCGGCTTTGGGTGAACATCGCTTTGGTGCGGGACAGGGATACGATAGCCTGTTTTATATAACTGTCAGTACTGGCGTGGGTGGTGGTTGGATACTCAATGGCCAGCCTTGGCGGGGTGCTGGTGGGATGGCTGGGGAAATTGGGCACATCGTTGTCGATCCTGCTGGGCCAGTTTGTTTGTGTGGTAAGCAGGGATGTCTGGAACGTTTAGCTTCAGGGCCTTATATGGCGCAAAATGTTAGGGAGATTTTGGAAAACGAACCGCAGAGGCGCAAAGGACTCAGAGATGGAGAGATTTTGAGGGGTTTGGTGGGGAATAATTTAACGTTGTTGACGGGACAGTTGGTAAGTGAAGCTGCGGCGGCTGGGGATGATTTGGCGAAGGAAGTTTTGCACAAGGCTGCTTGGGCGCTGGGTGTGGGTATTGGCAATGTAGCGAATTTGATGAATCCGCAGCGCTTTGTGTTGGGAGGCGGGGTGACGAAGGCGGGGGAGGATTTTTGGCGGGTGGTGCGTCAGGTGGCGCGGGAGACGGCTTTGCCAGAAGTTGATTTTGAAATTGTGCCGGCGGTACTGGGAGATGATGCGCCGTTGTGGGGGGCGGTGGCGATCGCTTCTATAACAATCCCGAATTTGTAAATGAGTGAGGCGTAGAGCGTGTGCAAACAGAATTAGTTATTTTTGACTGTGATGGAGTGTTAGTAGACAGCGAGGGATTAGGCAATCGCGTTCTTGTAGAATTTGTCGCTGAGTTTGGACTTGCAATGAAACTTGAAGAAGCCATTTTGTTATTTAAGGGTTGCAAAATGGCTGATTGTGTTGCTGTCATTGAGCAAAGACTTGGAAAAAAGATGCCGCAAGATTTTGTAAATCAGTTTCGTACTCGTACCGCTCAAGCATTCGAGCGTGAACTACTTGCTGTAGAAGGAATAGAAGCAGCTTTAGACAAGATTAATCTACCTATTTGCGTTGCTTCCAGTGGCCCACCGGAAAAAATTAAGTTAGCTTTGCGTGTAACTAACCTACTGCCTCGATTTGAAGGACGTATCTTTAGTTCATATGAAATTGGAAGTTGGAAGCCAGCACCTGACTTATTCTTACATGCTGCTAAAAATATGGGAATTCAAGCTGCATTCTGTACGGTTGTCGAAGATAGCGTTTTGGGTGTACGTGCAGGTGTTGCCGCTGGTATGAGAGTTTTAGGTTACACCGAGCAAAGTGAGGCTACTCTACTTGAGGCATGTGGAGCGCGTGTCTTTTACTCCATGTACCAACTGCCTTCTTTGTTGTCACACCATTAGATGGGAAGTTCACAGCATTTTCTAACGTTTGAGTCATAATATTTTTCACTATCGCAGTTAGTGTTCACGAAATTTATCTCATTTCTGTCCTAAGTCAAAACCAAATTATCTCGATGAATCACGGTTTCTGCACCGGCATAACCTAAAATTGTGAAAATTTCTCGTGAATGACGCCCACAAATTTTTTGCAATTCATCGCTGTTGTAATTTACAAGTCCTCTAGCAATTTCGTTACCATTGCTGTCACATAATTGCACTGCGTCCTGTGTGCAAAACTCTCCTTCTACCGCCTTAATTCCAGCTGCTAATAACGATTTTCCTGCTAGAGAAATTGCCGCGATCGCACCTTCATCTAAATACAATTTACCCGCAGGTACAAGTCCGTAAGCTATCCAACGTTTACGCGCCGAAGTTGGTTCAGGTTGCGGTTCAAAATGTGTACCAATAAGTTCGCCTTGGATAATTTTTTCGATATTCCGGGGAAATCGCCCTTGGGTAATTACAGTCCGCACTCCCGCAGCGATCGCAATCCTCGCAGCCGAAATTTTTGTCACCATCCCACCAGTACCCCACCGAGAACCTTGGGAACCTGTTTGTATTTGTAATTGAGCTAATTCTTTAATGCTACTAACTAAAGCGATCGGCCGCGCATCTGGTACAGAACGGGGATCGGCTGAGTACAGCCTATCGACATCAGTAAGTAAAAATAGCCAATCTGCTTTTACTAAGCTGGCAACCAATGCTGAAAGAGTGTCATTATCACCAAATTTTAGTTCGTCTATTGCTACGGTATCATTTTCATTTACTATGGGAATCACTCCAAGTCCCAATAGTTCTTGAAAAGTGTTGTAGACGTTGAGATAGCGACTGCGCTGTACTAAGTCACTGCGTGTCAATAATACTTGAGCAATTGCCTGTTGCAAAGTAGTAAATAAATCATCATATATCCGAATTAACCTGCCTTGTCCAACTGCTGCTACAGCCTGTTTGAGTGCGATCGCTTTCGGACGTTCAGTTAAACCCAACCGCGCACAACCCACGCCCACAGCGCCAGAAGAAACCAAAATCACCCGATGTCCTTGGCGTCTTAAATGGCAGAGTGTTTCCGCCAACGTCGCGATGGTAGAAAGTGCTAATTGTCCCGTTTCTGGTTGAGTTAGGCTAGAAGTGCCGATTTTGACAACAATTGTTTTAGTCATATCATGTTCGCATAATCGCTTATGATAAAAGTCAAGAGTGCATCTATGAACTATGCCGAAACGGATCAATATAGCGACACATTTAAATATTTC
>NZ_JBALDD010000054.1:0-20417 GCF_036917555.1 Nostoc sp.
AGGACGCTATAACCAGCTAAATCCCAAAGTAAATAGGCAAGAAATCCAATGGCTGCCAAGCGACCATTCCAAATTTCGGCTTGGGGAGTAAAACCAAACAGAAATTCATTGCGATCGCGGCCATTGTAAGCTTTAGTAGTAGATGATAAATCAGTAGATGGACGAGTTTCCATTGTTTTTTCCTTCCTAATCAAGTTGGTTTTTATTCTTTAATGCTTTAGTAATCAATCAAGTGCAAAACGTCACGCAGAACGCCATAGCCAACTAAATCCCAAACTAAATAGGCAAGAAAGGCAATGATTGCAAACGACCGTTCTAAATTTCGGCTTGAGGAGTCCAACCAAACACAAAATAATTGCGATCGCAACTCTTGTATTCTAGTGAAATTATTGGCACTCTGGAAAAGCGAGTTGCCATTTTTTTGTCCTCAACAATTCGTTTGTTAACTTTAATGTAGCTATTAATAATTAGAATGCTTTCTGTCTATAGGCACAAAAGATAAGCACTTCTTCTGGAAGATGATAAAACGTATTATTATAAATAAATCTACCTGGAGAGGGTGATAGAAATAGATATTTAAATAAATTTAAACTATTTGGAAGCTAACTATTATTTAATGGAATCACTATAAATTAAGTAATTAAAATTAAGAATTAGCGGTACATAATGAATACTACTTGCCAACTTAATTAGGTTTTTTATCAAGAGATAGCAAAAGTTATATCTTCCGCTGTATGAATTTTTCAGCCTTTGGAGAGATGCTTTAAACAGGTAAATTCTACGATTGTGATCTAAAGAGTTAGGTATTGCCATAAGTACAAACATAATAAATACTAAGAGTTACTTCTCAAGAAATTCTTAATTCCCCCAAATTTAAACTTAGTAGAAGGAAATCCAATGTTCCAAAGTACGGAAATCATGGTGGGACTCTATAAACCACTATTGTGGTTAGCACAGGTTCCAGTAGAACGCTCAAACGTCACACCAGAACAAGCATCAGTTCTCATTTCCGGGCCGCGCTTTTTTGTCGCTTTAATCTCCGGCGTGATTCTTGCCTTTGCTTTCCAATTAGTTCTAACTAATCTCTCCCTTGCAGCCGGTATTTCCTACCTGGGGCACTCATCTGATTCGGATTCAGATAATGGGGAAGTCGGAAGTTTGGGTGGCAGTATTCGCAAAATCGGCACAGCAGTGGGGATTTGGACATTACTCACTGTGACGGTCGCCTTATTAATCGCTTCTTATCTAGCAGTAAAATTGAGCCTTGTGATCTCAGACCGAGGATTGGGAGCGATTCTCGGTTTGGTGATTTGGGGTGCTTACTTTTTGCTTTTAGTTTGGGTAAGTTCCACCACCGTAGGCTCCTTAATTGGCTCAGTTGTCAATACGGCAACATCTGGGTTTCAGGCGATTATGGGGACTGCTACCGCCGCACTAGGCGCTAAAGCTGTGAATAGCCAAGTGGTAGCCACAGCTGAAGCCGCCGCCGCCGCTGTCCGTCGAGAACTAGGAAGCGCCATTGACCCCGTGAGTATCCGGGAAAACATTGAAGATTATTTAGAAAAGATCCGTCCTCCAGAGCTAGATGTGTCAAAGATTCGGAGTGATTTTGAAAATTTACTCAACGATCCGCAATTAAAAGCGATCGCTGGAACTCCAGATATCCGCAACATCGACCGCCAAAAGTTTATCGAGTTAGTCAGCAGCCGCACCGATCTTTCCAAAAAAGACGTTAGCCGCATTGCTGATACTTTGTATAAAGTTTGGCAGCAAGTGGTAAGTCAACAACCACCCACCGAAGACCGTTTGGGTGAGTTAATGGATTATTTGAAATCACTCCCACCAGGACAAACCAAAACAGATGAACTCAACGCTAAACTGGATCGGTTATTAGCAGAAAAGGGTGATTCCAAAGAATCTGACCAAAAGGCAGCCTCTGGGCCAATTCAAAGTACAATCCAGCAAGGACTATCCGCCTTAACCGCCACTGTGCTGGGACGGGCAGATTTGCCTGATTTGGATGTAGAAAAAATCTTAGGTAGTCTCACTAGCGCTAAAGATAAAGTCACCCAACAAGCAGATAAGCTAGGGTTGCCTACACCATCACAACCTTATAGCCCAATTCGGGCTGATGTCGAAAACTACCTGTACAATACTTATGCTTGGCAACTGAGTCCAGAAAGAATTGCTCAGGAATTTCATGATGTCATTTACGACCCAGCAGCTGACCCTGGAATTGTCCGCAAGGAACTAGAACAACTATCCCGTAATGATTTCGCTAAAATTTTACAACAACGGGGATTACTTACCCAAGGTCAAATTCAACGCATTGTAAATCAGCTAGAAACTGTCCGCCAAGAAGTGCTAGTAACAGTCAGAGCTATTGAAGAAAGAGATATAGTCCAAGACTTGCAACGTGCAGTAGAAAGTTATCTGCTAGTGACTCCGAAGGCAGATTTGACACCCGAAGGCATTGAGCAAAATTTTAAACCACTGTTGGCAGACTCAGAGGCAGATTATGAAACCTTGACATTGCGACTAGCGCACCTTGACCGCCAAGAAATTCGGCAGATATTGCTACAACGTAATGATGTCCAGTTATATGAAGTAGACAGCATTGTCGATGAGTTGGAAAAACAACGCGATCGCGTCTTGGTAGAATCCAAAGGATTAGCAGAACAGGCACAATATCAAGCAGAAACCCTGTGGCTGAATGTAGAATCATATCTGCGTAACACAGGTAAATCAGAACTGAATCCTGATGCCATCCGCGCCGACTTCAAAAAGCTACTGGAAGATCCTCAAGCTGGAATTAGTTCAATTCGGGCGCGCTTGTCTCGCTTTGACCGCGATACCTTAGTACAATTGTTAAGTCAGCGGCAAGATTTGAGTGAAGATCAAGTTAATCAAATCATCAATACTACTGAAGAGTCATGGCATAGTATTCGCCATACACCCCAAGCTGTAGTAGATAAAGCTAAAGAGCAATACGACTCTGTGACGACGACAGTCGCAGATTATCTGCGGAATACTGGCAAACAAGAACTCAATCCTGAAGGCATTCAGCGAGACTTGACCAGATTGTTTGAAAATCCCCAAGAGGGAGCCGTCGCACTGCGCCGTCGGTTGTCGCAGATAGACAGGGATACACTGGTGAAATTGCTCAGTCAACGCCAAGACTTGAGTGAAGAACAAGTCAATGAAATCATTGATTCCACCCAAACTTCGATTCGTAACTTTGTACGTGCGCCCCGTCGTCTAGCTAGCCGCACACAGCAAAGAGTAGAATCATTCAAAGGTTATCTGGAAGAGTATCTGCGCCAAACTGGTAAAGAAGAACTCAATCCTGAAGGTATCAAACGCGACTTGCAATTATTGTTGCACGATCCACGAGTTGGGGTAGAAAGTTTTGGCGATCGCCTTTCCCAGTTTGACCGTGATACCATCATCGCCCTGCTGAAAATTCGGGAAGATATTTCTGATGAAGAAGCAGCACGGATTGCCGATAACATGGTATCAGTAAGGGATCAATTTGTCGAACAAGTTCGGAGCATCCAACGAGGCATTCAAGATGCAATTGATGGGGTTTTTGGTCGCATTCGTAACTATCTCAACTCCCTGGATCGCCCGGAACTTAACTACGATAGTATCAAGCGCGATGTTCGCACAGTTTTTGACGATCCCCAGGCGGGTTTTGATGCCCTGCGCGATCGCCTGTCCTCCTTTGACCGTGATACCCTAGTAGCAATTATGAGTTCTCGTGAGGACATTTCCGAGGAAGATGCCAACCGGATCATCGACCAAATTGAACGGGCACGCAACACAGTATTGCAACGTGCAGAACGCATACAGCATGAAGCCCAACGCCGTCTAGAACAGGTAAAGCATCAAGCACAGCGGCAAGCAGAAGAAACCCGCAAAGCCGCAGCTACAGCAGCGTGGTGGCTGTTTGCCACAGCATTCGTCTCCGCCATTTTCTCTGCATTAGGAGGAGCGATCGCTGTAGTTTAACAAGTTGTCTCCGCTAAGTTTTAAGCCTCCCGAAATGGGAGGCTTTTCTATGTTATGGACGCATACTCCTACGTAGAAGCAAGCTACGGGTAGCATCTGCTAGAGAAGAAAGAAAAGGAAGAAATACGTATTGGCGAATTTTGTGTAAGTATGTCTTTCAATTATGTTTTTCAATATAGTCATATATGAATATCCTTTACTCCTCTAATCTCAGCAATTAGATGGGTGAAAATAGAATTGGTTTAATGTTTTAATTTTATTAAATAACTTGCAATCAAATCTCAGTCTATTATCAATAACTCTCCCTGTAGTTTTTGCAAGTTAATAATTCTTATCTAAGTAGCAATCTCAAACAATGGAAAATACACTAGTTGATAAAACCTTCCGTGACAGTAATGGCAAAATTGTTATAGCTGAAATGCCAAACCCGCCACTTATTCTTTGGATAGTAGCTAGTTTACTAACCCTAGTTTTTACAGGTGGTAAAATCAATACAGTGTTAGAGTTTCTGGCAAATGGCTCCTTGTTTACTTGGGCGTGGATGGAGCTATTTCAAGGCGTTAATTATTTTCGCAGAGCGTTAGGTCTTGCCGTATTGATTGGGATGATCGTATACAAAATCCAGTAAAACTAAATAGTTAAGTAATAAATAATACTAAAAAAAGAGGAGTTTCTCAACTCCCTTTTTTTTGTCCAAAGTTCAAAATGTGAATAAAGTCATATTGAAATTATGACTTTATTCCACTGTGTTTTCTTATTTAGTATTTTAAACTCAGAGCAATACAGCAAATCAATTAAGTCGTGTAACAAATAAAACTTACTGTAAGGTTGATAGATAAGAATATCTGTTCGCAAATTATTGATAAATGCTGTCTAAAACTCAAAACAATTAATTGATGGAGATTTGAATATGAAACGTATTCTATTAGGTACATTACTTGCTTTCCCATTTGCAATTTCCTCCTTGCCGTCACAAGCATCAGCAGCAGAAATCATTGTCAGACCCAATGTTCATAGAGCTGCTATTGTGCATAAACCTGTTGTCGGCCGATTTCAACGAAAGTTAATTCCTGCACATTGGGAAACAGTACGACGTGGTAACAGGTGGGTTAAGGTTAGAGTTCCTGCTCGTTATGTAAATGTCAGAGTTTAATATCTAAATAGAGGCTAACAACTAAAGTTGTTAGCCTCTATTAGTTAAAATTTTGTTGCTGAATAAGAGTTGGAAGTAAATGGTGGACATTTCTGGCCTGGTGGTTCTTCAAGTGACGAGAGCCTAAACAAATTTAATGCCAAGCTGGGGCTGAATGCCAGTGAAACAATTTGGAACTTTTTTCAGCGTCACAGTTCATGACTACCCAATTTTTTAAACACCATTTTGCTTAAACCATGCCAAGAGGCGTTTCCAACCATCCTGAGCTTCTTTCTCACGGTAGGAGGGGCGATAATCAGCAAAAAATGCATGGGGTGCATTGGGATAGACGATAATTTCAGATTTGCTGCTACTGGACTGTAAGCGCTCGCGCATCTGCTCTACTGTATCAAGAGAAATACCTGTATCCTTCCCACCATAGAGTCCAAGAATGGGGACTGTTAGTTTTGATGCAATATCGACGGGATACTTGGGCTGAAGTTCGGTAGCATCGCCCACGAGTTTCCCATACCAAGCTACACCAGCCTTCACTTGGGGATTATGTGCAGCATATAACCACGTAATACGACCGCCCCAACAGAAGCCTGTAATTCCCAATTTCTCGCCATTACCCTTAGCTGACTTCTTTGCCCAGTCTACTGTAGCATCAAGATCGGATAACACTTGGGCATCTGGTACTTTGGCAACAATTGGACGAATTTCGTCTATATTGCTTAACTTCGAGACATCACCTTCACGCACAAATAATTCGGGTGCGATCGCTAAATATCCCAACCTAGCAAAGCGACGAGTGATATCCTGGATATGCTCGTGTACACCAAAAATTTCCTGGATTACCAGAACGATGGGGAAATTATTACCAGTAGCTGGTGCTGCTCTATAGGCAGGAATTTCGCCATCTTTGACAGGAATTTTCACTGCACCAGCTACTAACCCCTTGGCATCAGTAGTGATGACTCCGGCAGAAATGGGTTGTACTGCGAGGGCAAAACCTGTCGCCACTGTAGCTGTTGCAATAAATTTGCGGCGCGTTATTTCTTTCATCATCTCTACGTTTAATTACTAAGTTCCCTTATATTTAGGTTACTGTATGGTCAAATGCGCAAAGGGGTAGGTGTACAAATTTCACAACCTATTGCAATTCATCAAAATCCCTATTAGGGATTGAAACATTTTACCGCCTACCTGCTTTCCAATCTTCTCCACCGGATAACTGAGTTAAATTTTCAGCCGAAACTGCGGGTAACTCCTTAGCTGAATAGGAATAAGTTAGCGCCAAAAACTTCAACGCAGTCTGAATAATTTGCTTCCTATCCACTATTTCAGACAGTTGGAATTGATTATATACTCCATTCATTACTTCATCGCTGGCATCTGCGATCGCATCTTCAATCACTTCCTCTTCTATCAAACTCTCCCACTCACCTAAATTAATATAGTAATATTTTTTATTATCTTTGATATTAAGACTTTTAATTTCTCGGATTGAATTACGAATAGAATTTGCCCATGAACTAGTTAATCGTTGTTCTACTTGGTTTTTAATCAAATAAATCAGCAGAATCCTTAAATAAGCTTGGATATTCCGCAGAATAGCTTGTTTACTCATGCCTTCTAATTCGTCTACAATTGCTAAGGCATCTACATAACGTCCTTCCAAAATACTCTTTTTGAGGTCTATTAGTTCCTGCGTCATTTTCTCACCACCTACTGGCTTAAGTACTATATAAAAACAACCTATACTTTATTAATAGCAAAGTCTCTTAGCTGCCATTAATAAAGTAGTATTGTTCATTTATTCGCCTGTATCACTTGCAAACTCCCACCTGCATATAAAGTAGACTTACTCACTTCAAAGCCAGTCTTAGTTAACAACTCAGCTAAATCAGTTTTCAGTAATTTCCAAGCTGTTTCCGTCTCAAACAACAACAAAAACACCGATACTCCAGGCCAAAATATCGGATTTGTTGGAGCGTGAAAATCCACCAGCGTAAACACTCCTCCTGGCTTCAGCACCCGATAAACTTCATTAATAATTTTTCGTAATTGCTGAGGCTGCATCTCGTGTAATGCAACGCTGGTATGCACCACATCAAACAGATTATCTGCAAATGGCATCTCCTCGGCAAAAGCTTCTATGTATGAAGCTTCCGGTACATTTAGCCGCGCCCGTTGCAAAGACTTGGGTGAAGCATCCAGTCCTGTTACGTTTTGTGAAGTTTTTACTAAAAACTCCGTCGTTTGGCCACTACCACAACATAAATCTAAAACCTGAGAATCTGAGTGAATTGTTAAGCCTTGCAAAGCAAGTTGCCGAAAACGGGCTTCACCACCTACACTTAAGGCTGCTAAACGAGAGATCCCATCATATAACCACTGATAGCGGTAACTCCAATCTCTTAAAATTGTTGCCATTGCATATTTCCTTGCTATTAAGCTTTATATTTAATAAAGATATATTGTTAACATTAGTAAAAAACCTGAAAAGATTGGGGGAAAGTAACTGCTATGGGTCGTGTAGGCGTCTTATTACTCAATCTCGGTGGCCCTGATAAGCTAGAGGATGTTGGGCCGTTTTTGTACAATCTATTTTCCGATCCGGAAATTATTCGCCTACCATTTCGCTGGTTGCAAAAGCCCCTAGCCTGGTTTATTGCCACGCGGCGAACCAGAACATCTCGAGAAAATTATAAGCAAATCGGTGGTGGTTCCCCATTGCGACAGATTACAGAAGCCCAAGGGGAAGCTCTAAAAGAACAGTTAGGTTTTTTGGGGCAAGAAGTTAATATTTACGTGGGAATGCGTTATTGGCATCCCTATACAGAAGAGGCGATTGCACAAATTACCCAAGATAAGGTAGAACACCTGGTAATATTACCACTATATCCCCAGTTTTCTATCAGCACCAGTGGTTCCAGCTTCCGGCTTTTAGAAAAGCTTTGGCAAGAAGATCCAAAACTTCAACCTATTGATTACACCGTCATTCCTTCTTGGTACAAACAACCAGGCTATCTTCAAGCAATAGCGCAACTCATAGTCCAAGAACTTGAGCAATTCCCTAACCCGGATGATGTTCATATATTCTTCAGCGCTCACGGCGTTCCGAAAAGCTACGTTGAAGAAGCAGGCGACCCTTACCAGATGGAAATTGAAGAGTGTACTGCATTGATTATGCAGACTCTCAATCGACCCAATACCCACACCTTAGCTTACCAAAGTCGTGTCGGCCCAGTAGAATGGCTTCAACCCTATACAGAAGATGCCCTCAAAGAACTAGGCGCACAAGGCGTGAAAGATTTGGTTGTCGTGCCAATTAGTTTTGTCTCAGAGCATATCGAGACACTACAAGAAATTGATATTGAGTATCGAGAAGTAGCCGAAGAATCAGGAATTCACAACTTCCGCCGCGTACCTGCTCCCAATACCCATCCAGTATTTATTAATGCACTAGCTGAATTAGTGATTGATGCGCTGAGAAACCCCAGTTTCAAGCTTTCGCAAGCTGCCCAAATGAAGAAAATGGTAAAAATGTACCCTCAAGAGCGTTGGGAATGGGGTCTGACAACTAGTGCTGAAGTATGGAATGGTCGAATTGCGATGTTGGGTTTTATTGCCTTAATCGTAGAGCTGATTACCGGTCACGGCTTCTTGCACATGATTGGGCTTTTGCAGTAAAGGGCATTGGGCATGCCCTATGCCCTATGCCTTCTCTCTTTGTGATACCAGTCATACCACTGCTTCGCACTACGAACTGCAAACCAGAGGAGTATTAAAGCAATTACTCCTCCTTGCCAAGGAGCATCAAAGGCAAATAGTACTAGAGCGATGCACAAGGTATCTTGAAGGAAGACTGCCCACAACGGTAAGCCACGTAACCGATAGAACCAACCAATTTGGACGAGCTGGAGTACCAAAGCTAATAAACCTCCAATTATGGCAATCAGCCAGTTTGGGGTTGCTGTTGCGGTAGCTACTCCTAACCCCATAATTGCGCCTACAAGGGGAGACATGAATAACTGAACCACTTGGAGCAGTCTTTGCCCCCAGAGCTTTTTTGAGGCTAATAATTCAATTAATGACCAACTGGTGAGGCAAGATAATAATATTGGTGGAGAAATGTGAGATAGAATTGGGACTTGTGACCACAAGTTGCTACCTTGCAATAATCCAATAATTAGCAAAGGTATACCTACTCTCATTCCTGCTGCCGCAGAGGCAGAAAGTGTGGCTAGGATTTCAATCATCAAAGCACTCGTAATATTAATAAATAAGCAAGTATTTGTTATGTATACTACCCAGTGCTGGCAATAATTCGAGCATCAAACTGATTGCAATCTTAAATGTTGTTGGTATCTTTATACAGCAAAATTCAGTAGTCAGAATGAGCTACACCCCGCTGCGCTAACAGAAGTAAAACAGGCTTTATATCTGGCTTTGAGACTTAGCTTGCGTACCTGACTAACTTAAAATTGGCTGTATATCTTTTTTGATGATATCTGCGTATTTTTGGGGTAACAGGTTTGTAGTAAGCGCTTAAACGCTTACTACAAGTAAATTAATCCTAAATACCTAATCGTTGGTAAACTTCTTCTAAATGCCGCAGATGTTGCTGGGGGTCGAAACAAACCTCTAGTTCTGCTGGAGACAACTTTTGGGTAACACGCGGGTCTTTGCTAATCAAGTCTTGGAAGTTTCCTTCTGGCTGATTCCAAGCGGCGTGAGCGCTTTCTTGAACGATCGCATAAGCTTCTTCTCGGCTGCTTCCCTTGTCTATTAAAGCCAGTAACACTTTTTGGCTGAACACAACGCCACCGTAACAGTTGAGATTCCGTTTCATGTTCTCAGGATAGACCAACAAGTTTTTGACCAAATCGGTTATTTCTGACAACATAAAATGCGTCAAAGTACAAGCATCTGGCAAAATTACCCGTTCTACAGAACTGTGGGAAATATCCCGCTCATGCCATAAAGCAATGTTTTCTAAAGCTGCACCGGCATGACTTCTGACGAGTCGTGCCATTCCCGTTAGCCGTTCTGAACGGATGGGGTTACGCTTGTGTGGCATGGCTGAGGAGCCTTTTTGACCCTTGGCGAAGAATTCTTCAACTTCTAAAACGTCTGTTTTTTGCAAATTGCGAATTTCTACAGCAAAGCGTTCAATGGTTGCGGCTACCAAAGCTAATTGTTGCACGTAGTCGGCGTGGCGATCGCGGGAAATAACTTGGGTTGAGGCCGTATCTGGTTGGAGTCCGAGTTTTTGGCAAGCGATCGCTTCTACGCGCGGTTCAATATTGGCATAGGTTCCTACCGCACCAGAAATCTTACCCACAGCGATCGTTTGGTGGAGTATTCTCAGGCGTTCTTGGTGTCGCAACACTTCTGCTAACCAACCAGCTAATTTAAAACCAAAAGTAATCGGTTCAGCGTGAATACCGTGCGATCGGCCAGCCATAACTGTATGACGATGTTCCTGTGCTTTTTGGCGAATTACCTGAATCAAATCTTCCAGACGTTGCAATAATATATCCAGGCTGGCAACTAATTGCAGTGCTAAAGCTGTATCCAAAACATCCGAACTAGTTAAACCCAGGTGAATGTAGCGTCCAGCATCACCTACATATTCATTGACATTTGTCAAGAAAGCAATTACATCGTGGCGGACTACAGCCTCAATTTCCAGCACCCTATTGGGGTCAAAATCTGCCTTGGCCTTAATTTCCTCAACAGCTTCAGATGGAATGTAACCAAGTTCAGCTTGAGCCTCACAAACAGCAATCTCGACTTGCAGCCAAGTTTTTAATTTATAGGCTTCACTCCACAGATTAGCCATTTCGGGCAAAGTATAACGCTCAATCACAGTTCGGCACAGAATACAACCGTCATATTTTACAGTTTAATTAATGTAGATCGCTTTTTAACGTTACTTTTCGCTCCAGCACGGAAGCAGTTTTTGAATCCGACGTGATGATACTAATCCTGCCGTCAGCCTCTATATAGGCAAACTTCACATCAGCTAAAAATTCTACACCTTGCTGACGTAACTTGCTCATCAATTCATCATCTGTAATTAACTCTCGTTGCAGATGGCGCTCAATCATCCGACCATTTTTTACTAGTAGCAACGGTGGCGGATTTAGGAAACGTTGGAACTGAGGAAGTTTGTAACCTAACCAGTTCAGCAAGTAACTCCAAAAAATCACTGTTCCTACCAGGATAGCGCCTTCAGTAATTGATGTGTAATTACTTGCCATAGCATTTTGAGCAGCTTCTGCAAATAGCACAACTACGAGTAAATCAGTAATTCCTAGTGTTCCTAATTGTCGGCTAGGAAGTAGGCGTAGCACTGAGAACAGCGCTAAGTAGACCAGTGACCCGCGGATAATCAACTCAAAGATGCTGATGCTAGGAATAAAAATTGCTTGCCAATTGATAAAAAACCATTTTTCCATTAGCACTGATTTTCTTCCTTGTTCAATAGACCTCTGGAAAAAATCCAGTATAAAAAGGAGTCATAATTCAGAATTCAGAATTGCTGAATACTTTACTCATCAACTGTGGCAATCAGAACTAATTCACTGGACTGGATATTAGATACTTCAATATCTATCAGATTTACAAATATAAATCTCTAATAATCAAGGATTAAAATCGCTGATTTTTTCTTTTTTGCTTTAAGCGTTTGGGCTTCCTAAAATACTTAAAGATGCGATTAATAAAGCGAGAAGATGACTTTTTATTAGTCGATGCTTGTTCTGTTGGAGCCTTGCCATTATAGTTTGTGTTATCAGATATATGTACAGCATTTTTAGTTGGAACTATGCCACTTCCATGCCTTCGGGAATAAACTTGAGTAAATTCTGCACCGAAGAAAAGAATTTGTGCGGCATAGTTAACCCAAGCTAAAATTACCACCAATGAACCAGCAGCACCGTATGTTGATCCAAAACTGCCATTACCTAAATATTGTCCTAATAAAAATCTCCCAATAGAGAACAAAACTGAGGTGAGAGCAGCTCCAACTAAAACATCACTCCATGCAATTTTGACATCTGGTAGAACTTTAAAAATTAGTCCGAACAGCACTGTTGTGATTGCAAAAGAGATGATTAAATTAGCAATCTGCCAGATAAAATCGAAACCTGGCAACAAGTTACTAAAGTACGTTACTAATGTTGCTAATATCGTACTAATTACTAAAGAAACTAAAAGTAAAAAGCCAATTCCGATCACCATTGCAAAGGACAAAACGCGGAGGCGAATCATGTTATTTATGCCACGTCCAGGTTTGGGTTTCACTTCCCAAATCGTGTTCATGGCATCTTGCAACTCAGTAAATAAGCCTGTAGCACCCACTAGCAGAACTAGGACACTAATAATCGAAGCGATGGCTCCTGTCTTTGGTTGGTTAGCATTTTGGATGGCTGTTTCGAGAAACTTTGCGCCATCTACCCCGACTAAACCTTGAATTTGTCCGACAATTTGACCTCTTGCCGCTTCCTCTCCAAATACTGCACCTGCGATCGCAATTACAATAATTAGTAACGGTGCAATGGAAAAAATCGTGTAATAAGCTAACGCCGCCGCTAACCGTGAGGCTTTATCGTCACTCCATTCTTTGAACGTCTCTTGTAATAACTTCCAAATTTCTTGCAAATTCATCCAATCAGTCTCCTTGTAGGGGATGTTGCTTAGTCCCTGATATATTGGATACTGATTTACTGAGTTGTGACATCCTCCCAAGGGTGTTTGTGAAGCGTTCTTGGGGAGGAATTTAGCAGAGTCGATAATTTCCTTGACGGTAATATCTATAAATAATTTGCTTTTTGGTAGACAATAGGTAGCGCGATCGCTTTAGCAGATAAAATGCAGTGGCAGCGATCGGATAATACCTTGATTGATTCTCCTAATATCGTTTCGTTAAAATTCGGGGTTTCTTCATCGGTTAGCTATTTAAAGCATCGGACTGAAAATTTATACTTACTCATATAACGGTTCCGATTCAATAACCGATTCTCCTGCCTGTTCTAAATTACGTAAGGTGTTTAACGATAGAAAACCAAACCCGACTTTAGAGGCAATATCTAGTAGCGTATAACCCATTGTTTCCCCACCTTGACCAAAAACGTTAAACCATTCTGGACTAAGAATCCACACAATTGGATAAAGTGTCCACAGCACCAGATGCACAGTTACCAGCTTGCGGAATGCTTGCTTGGATCTGGGATGTTTGCGTTCTGCCTCAATCCGGTAGGGCTTCACTAATAAGTAGAAAACCGCCACGTAAGCACCACAACTGACAATATACCAGATGTAGCTGATCGGCTTGGGTGTAACTGTGGCTAGAAAGCCAGTGGCAAGCATATAGGCGTTTGCTCCTAACAAGCTACTTGTAATCAGTAAGCTCGTTCTTCCCAAGAAAGTCAGATCCAACAACAACAGCGGCGTTGAGCAAAACCAAGTGACAAATCGCACCCAATAAGTTGGACGATCGTTGATGATGTTAACTCCTTGACCGAGTGCCATTGCTAAGTACAGCCCACTAGCAATCAAGCAGATGAAAAAATTAAGTGTATAGAGTATTTTCCAGCGTTCATTTTTACCATTGTGTGCGCCTACTCCGAAAAAAGCACAACCCACTGCCATACTGATGACACCAATCCACAGCCAAGTTTGAACCATAAATATTTTCCGGCTTTTTGGTAAGTACAAGGGCTTAAATCAAAGCTCGTAGTAAGCGGCTTTAGTCATTGATAACCTTATATAGAGCGAGAAATCGTTCACTACGAACAGAAGTTTTATTTTACATTTAATTACGTCTGCTTACTTAACTATTGAAGCCTGAGCTTTTGATTTTTCGCTGCGTCTAGAGCGTGACGCTAATTCTTACTCTCATTCAGCAACGGCAAAAATTTCTACTGCATCCTATCTATCGTGCGATATTGAATTGCTTCCGCTACATGATTGGTTTTTAGCTCATCTTCTCCTGCTAAATCTGCAATAGTCCGTGCTACTTTGAGAATGCGATCGCTTGCTCTTGCCGATAAGCCTAATTTTCTAATTGCTGCTTCTAATAAATTGCGGCTAGCATCATCTAACTTGCACCATTTCTGGAGATGACTACTTTGCAAATGGGCATTGCAACGCAGATTTGCTTCTCCTTGGAAACGGGTAATGGCGCGATCGCTTGCTTGTTGCACTCGTTCGCGTACTGATATTGATGTTTCTCCTGTCGGTTGTTGGGTAATTTCTTCTGGTTTCAAGCGATTCACTGCAACTTGTAAATCAATTCGATCCATCAACGGCCCAGAAAGTTTTGCCCAATATTGCTCGCGTTGGCGGGGAGAACAAGTACATTGTTGGATAGTATCGCCATAGTAACCACAAGGACAGGGATTAGTACTCGCCACCAAAGTAAACTGCGCGGGAAACATTACCGATAATTTGGTGCGAGAAATTGTAACGTAGCCATCTTCTAGAGGTTGGCGCAGAAATTCCAACACATCTCGTTTAAATTCCGTGAGTTCATCAAGGAACAGTACACCTCTGTGAGATAATGAGATTTCTCCAGGACGAGGAAAGCTACCACCACCCACCAGAGAAGGCCCAGATGCCGAGTGGTGGGGACTGCGAAAAGGGCGATCGCGTACCAATGAACCACGATTTTTCAATAAACCAGCTACCGAATGAATGCGAGTCACTTCCAAAGATTCGGCAAAACTCAACGGCGGTAAAATTCCCGGTAAGCGCCTTGCTAGCATCGTCTTGCCACTACCAGGCGGCCCGACAAAAATCAGATTATGCCCGCCAGCCGCAGCAATTTCTAAAGCACGACGCGCATGAGCTTGTCCTTTGACATCATGCAAATCTGCGCCAGGGTAGAATACTGTTGTTGTCTGTGTTGTACTATCTATCTGCACAGGTTTGTAACGCCCCGGATTATTTAAAAAATCCACTACCTCAGACAGATGTTTGTAGCCATAAACAGCCAAATCTTCAACTACTGCCGCTTCTTGGGCATTATCAGCAGGGAGAACTAAACCTGCAATTCCCATCTTTTGGGCTGCTGCTGCGATCGGTAATACACCAGCCACAGGACGCAAACTACCATCCAAAGAGACTTCGCCCAAAAATAAATAATCCCCCAACAAATCAGCGCTAACTTGCTCAGAAGCCGCCAAAATTCCCACACTAATAGGCAAATCGAAACAGGGGCCTTCTTTGCGTAAATCTGCCGGAGTTAAATTAATTACTATCTTTCGCATCGGAAAGGCAAAGCCAGTATTTTTCAAAGTTGCTTTGACTCTTTCTCTTGATTCTTGAATAGCTGAATCCGGCAGTCCCAAGACAACTATTCCCGGTAATCCCCCTGACACATCGACTTCCACGCCTACTTTGACGGCATCGATGCCCACAATTGATGCACTCCAGACTCTAGCAAGCATTGCTTATATAACAGTAAACCTTTAGAATCTCTAGCAGATGAGTTGGGAGATTGGCATTAGTGAAACCACATAGACGATTTTTTTGCGAATCAAACCATAGCGATGCCTACGGCGGGCTACGTCTACGCTAATCCAGTTTCATGAACTAAATGTGAAGTAGGACAAGTGCGAGAAATCTGGGTTACTGATGCGGTTTCACAGCCTTTTTGCTGCCATACTGCAATGGTATTTTGACCGTGTTGTGTGGCGATCGCGCAATATCAAGGAAGGTGATAATAATGTTTAAAAAGTAATCACTAACTGCATCATTTTGCCCAATTGTTCACTCAACGTTAATCACAGTTAATAAACTTCATCATGTCGGCATAACGTTGCCTATGACCTGCCACACATGGCTTTTGCCCTAAAGATAGTGGGTCAGATCGCGCTCAGGTTTTTGCTCACCATTACCAATCGCCTCCACATGTGGCCTAAACGTCCAGTTGATTCGTTCGCCAACTGGACGAGCGGTTTTTGGAACCGCGTGAACCCAGTCTTCTTGACAGCCAGGAAGCATGATCAACAAAGACCCGCTCTCTAGATGGTAGTCAACAGTTTCACCCCTGTCCTTATGCCGCAGCTTAAACTTACGAGTGCTACCTAAGCTTAAAGAGGCGATCGCAGGTCTTTTACCGATCTGAGGGAAATCATCGGAGTGCCAGCCAATCGAGTCTTTGCCAGTTCGGTAGCGATTACCGACTACAAAATTGAACTTATATCTGCTCAATACTTGAATGCGTTAGCGAAGCTTTCCGTTCGCGTAGCGTTCCGCAGGAAAGGAATCGTGGGCTTCTAGCAAGAAATCAGGCCAGGGATCGGCCTCAATCTTGGTACCACGATATTCGTAGCGCAGGTCGTAGCCAAATAGGGACTCATCACATGGTACGGGAATTGATTTTCCATACATACTGATTTCGCTCCGAGTCCATTCGAGGTTCTGGGACTTTTGAAACCAATCGCAGTCATCTACCGAGTTGAGAAATTTTGGGTAAAACTGAACAGGCGGCTTTATATTGGTTAGCAAACTACTCATGCTGCATCTCCCTTTATTAATTCCTCATGATGAGGGAGTGCCAATGGTTCGTTCCTCTCTACGAGACGCTACGCGAACACAATGAGGTTGTTAACTAACTGAAACTACCAGGGGCTTTCTCCCGTTTCCGGGCTGTTGTCATCACTAAAAAACTTTCCTGTCGGACCGTCAGCGTCGATGGTGGCGTATTTCACTAAACGCGCAGCGGCATCCTCGACTGAACCGGTTCCGCTATGCTGGTTGAAATCTGTGGCAGTAAATCCGGGGTCAACAGCATTAACTTTAAACGGTGTATCCCGCAATTCGTAAGCCAAAACAATAGTGTACATATTAAGTGCGGCTTTTGATGGGTTGTAAACAGCCGCTTTAACATTGTAATACTTCCAGGTAGGGTCGTTGTGCATAGTAAGCGAAGCCAAGCCTGACGTTACATTCACGATGCGGGGTTGGGCGGACTTTTGCAGCAAATCCATGAAAGCCTGGGTAACTCTAACTACGCCAAACACATTGGTATCAAACACCTGCTTGAAAACATCTACATCTGTACCGATTGCTGTTTGAGTCATGCCACCGCTGATACCGGCGTTGTTGATCAGCACATCCAACACTTCGGTTTTTTTGCCTATTTCAGCACGGGCGGCCTTTACTGATTCCTGATTGCTTACATCTATTTGTATGGCTTCCACTTCGTTCAACCCTTCGGCTTTAAGCTTTTTTTACTGCTTCCAAACCATTCTTTAAATTACGGCTGCCTAAATAAATGTAACATCCCTTTTGCAGCAGTTGGCGGGCTGTTTCAAAACCAATACTTTTATTGGCATCGGTGATTAATACTTTTTTCATGATTTTTCTATTTAAATTATCAATGAATTTACTGATACATTAGCCGAAAAATAAGCAGATGGGATTACGTTAAGCAAATAATATCTTATGCAAATCAAACAATATCGACTTTTCTAAAATTTGTCAGTGTTATGTTCAGATATTTTTTAAAGAGATTATTAAAATGTGTCACTTCTGCATATCCCAAAGCATACGCAATTTCTGAAACCGTCCAGGAAGTTTGTCTTAAAATAACTTTGGCTTCCTGTAATATTCGATCAATGATTAACTGAGATGTAGTTTTATTAAAAGAAACTTTTAATACCCTGTTTAAATGATTAACATGAATGTTCAAATTTTTGGCGTAGTCAGATGCAGATCGAAGAGTGAGCGGTCTATATATATCATCAATTGGAAACTGACATTCTAAAAGTTCTTTTAAAAGTGTATAAATTCTAACCGAAGCATTAATGAGTTGCTTACTCAATTTGGAAGCAGGCTTCATTTTCATCGTATAAAGCACTAATTCATAAACAAGTGTTCTGAGCAAGTCATATTTATGAATAAAGTCACACTCGATTTCTTCAAACATTCGTTTAAAAATGTCTTCTAGTTAGACAAATTGCTCCTCATCTAATTGGTAGATATTATTGCCGGGCTGAAAAACTGAATAATTAGTTATATTTCCGTATTGATGAAAAAATGCCTGATCAAAGACGCAAGCGAAACCATCTGAAAAGTTTTCTCTTTGTGACCATCCATAAGATATTTGTGGATTAGAAAAGATAATTGAATAGTTTTCTATTTCAATCTCTCTATCTGCATAGAGAAAAATACCACTGCCACTGCCTTTAATAATTGTTATTTTGTAGTAATCTTTTTTGTTATATGGCAATTGTGGAGGGTTCCCGTTCTTACCAGGATTAAAATTAAAAACATTGAATAACCCAAATTCCTTTTTAAGATCGTCAGGTAGCCAGGGAGACCCTTGCTTATAATAACTCTCTCTTTCTTGTATAGATTGCATCGTTCAATTCTTTACCTCTATTTATTCTATTTTAGTAATACCCTCCAATCTGGTTTGGGTAATTTGTAGACTTTACAGTATGACCGCCAACGAGCAAGTATTTATGAATAAGGGGAAATTTGGAACTCGTCCGCCTGTAACTGATGCTGGGTTTTGTTCCAAAGTTGAGTTACTTCCAATTGCTTCATAGTATTTCGTCTGCTGCTGCTAATGTTGATTAATTTACTAATATTCAATTACTTTCGTCCGTCCCCTTTTTCATAAATACTATATTGTCTGTCAGCCCTTTTCCCCATCCTTTAGAGTTTTATTTTCAAAAGTTGTTCAGCCTTCTGCAGGGCGCGGACAAGGGCGCGCACCATGCGCCCCTCTTCCGGCAGCCTCTGCGCAGAACTTGATTACTAGCTACCCTCCAAACCGATTGCTTCTTGGCGCTCTTGGTGTGCTTGGCGTCCACCACGGCGTCGCTCCTTGATGTCCACCTCGGAGGCGAGGGCGGTTTGAAACAGACTGGTTCAAGATAGTCGGTAGACCCGGTGCTCGAAGCCCAGCAGTCCGGGGGCTGGGGGGAGCAATCGGCCTTGGCCGACGAACACTGTCTGGTTGACCCAGGCATACTGCAGGTCGCCCGTCTCCAGCACCCAATGGGAACGGATTGACTGGTCGGCGAACTCGGTCGGCGCGCACACGCTCACGGCCCGTTTCAACTTTTCGTTGGCCTCCGCAGGACCGAAGTAGTGGGCGCAAAGGATCGCCCCGTCGTCCGTCTCGATCTGGACCCGGACGTCCATCCTTATGAAGCCATCCGGGCCGATAAGCATCCAGTCGCTGCCGGCTCCGAGGAGTTTTCCCTTAAGCCGTGACCCTTCGACCTGGCCGCCGGTCATCTCGAAGTACTGGCGGCCGCCATAGAAACCGTCCCCGACTTCGTGGGGTGGGCCGCACGTCACTTGATACGTGAACTCGTGGACGAGTTGCAGGGATTGATCAGACATTGTACGCTCCAGGACGCTACTTTCCTAAAAGCACTTGCGGGTCGCCGGTGAACCAAGCGTTGTCGATGACGAGGCGACGCATGCGCCAAAGCCTTTCGTCTCTGATGAGTTCCACCTCGTACCAGTTCATCATCTGGCATCGTCGGGAATGGTCGCCCCGAGGGAGGTGGGTGGCGTTGACCAATGTTCGCAACCGGGCGACGTCCCCTTCAACATGGACGCGCCCGTTCGTAATATGTAGTAGATGTTAGCAAATTGACAATATATTGTCAATTTTTGGCTTGCATCTTCTGCGTAATGGCTTCCAGAAGTGCCACGGCACGAGTGATTTGTTCCGTATCAAAGTCTTCGGCAATCGCATTTGTCCACTGCCATTCGCGCTCCAACGCATCGTGATACGTTGCCCTGCCGGCTTCTGTCAGAAGCAAGTGCATCGCTCGGGCGTCGCCGGGATTTTCGGCGAACTCAACCAGACCATCGCTTGCCATGTCGTCAGCGAGTCGTTGTACGGCTTGCCGTGTTAAGCCTATATGCCGCGCCAATTCGCTTACCGTGACGCGCTTTTCAAGTGCGAATAACTCACTCAGCATTTGCCACCGAGCATTGGTTATTCCCGTACCCCGCATTAAGCGTGTTCCTGATTTTTGCACCGTTGCGTTCATACGAAGTACAGCGCGAATCAGATCGGTTAAAGCGTTTGACGCGGGCGTTTTTTTATAATGGTAAAAAGGCACGTTCTTGTTTCCCGCAATTCGGGCATCTATCGTATTATCAGCAAGCAGGGCTTGTAACTCTCTTAACGGGACTTAAACAAAAGTTAAGAGTGGAAAAGAGTATAATACTGTCTCAGCATAGGTTTCACGTTGAAAAAAGCTGATGAAAGAAACCACCCCCG
>NZ_JBALDD010000055.1:0-82842 GCF_036917555.1 Nostoc sp.
GCGATCGCAAGACCAACTATACCATCAGCACCCAAAGTTGAGCCAACTGTGATCGCAAAAGCAACTATACCAACAACACCCAAAGTTGAGCCAACAGCGATCAAAAGAGCAACTATACCATCAGCACCCAAAGTTGAGCCAACTGCGATCGCAAGACCAACTATACCATCAACACCCAAAGTTGAGCCAACTGCGATCAAAAGACCAACTATACCATTAGCACCCAAAGTTCAGCCAACTGCGATCGCAAAAGCAACTATACCACCAGCACCCAAAGTTCAGCCAACTGCGATCAAAAGAGCAACTATACCATTAGCACCCAAACCTAAAAAAATAACAGTAGCGCCTAATACCACACCACCGCCAGCCCTAACCCGAAAAACAGCGCTTGCACCTGCTATTACATCACCAGTACCCAATCCTAAGAAATTAGGCCAGTCGAGAACACTCTTAAGTGGGCGAACACCGTATAGAGCTCAATCATCTCGGAAAACAGGTGCAGCAAGCTTGCTGGGTGGTACTCAGAGTGTATCTAGTCGGAATTTTAGCGGTGATTATCTGGCAGCCTTACCTAATTCCAACCGAGATAACCAAGCGACTTCCGGTATTGATGCCAGCAGTCAAGATTTAGATATCACCTCTTACTTAAACCAACTACAGCAACAAGTCAAGCAGCAGTGGCTACCAGAAGTGAGCCAGTCTTCCCGGCGAACAGTGCTTAACTTCACTATTAACCGTTCCGGGCAACTAAGCAATCTCCAGCTCGCACAAACCTCTGGATTCAGCGTCACTGATCAAGCGGCGCTCAACGCTATACAGCGATCTGCACCCTTTGCGCGTTTACCCACAGGATATACCAGTAATCAGATCCATATTCAATTTACATTTGATATCAATGTCTATGGGCAGCTAAATTTATCAGGGGACGGTGGCTAACAACAGATAAGCAATTAATCCAATCATGTATTATACCGACTTGACCTTAACGTTAAATAGCGACCTGAATCGAAGTTTTTGGTTTCATACAGGCTATTATTTGGGCATTAATTTGAGCAGATTTAAGCAAAAACAAAAGGAGAGTAGCAATACTCTCCTAACTTAATATGAGTGAAAATTTACTTTCTTAACGGGACTTAGACAAAAATTAAACCCAAATAAAGCCTAAACTGGTTTTATAAGCAGCGAATACGTCACGATTATTTACTTGCATCCCACAAAAAAAGCAACACAACCTACAATACGGATATCATAAGTACGAAAGTTTTCTTTGAGAATTGTTTCTAAATCTTTGCGAGTATCATTTGTATTGCCAAATATTCCTTTAGCATTATATGTACGCATTAATTGTCGGGCAAACAGATTGTGTAATACTCCTTTGCCAAGAATGGTTGTTCCAAAGATTACACCGCCATCATTTAGCAAAGTTTTAAGATTTCTGAAAACCACAGCTTTATCCAATATGCTATGACCAGGAAGACAATGCAATAAGTAGTTAATTCCAATTGAATCAAAAGTTAATGCTGAAGGTAATGGTTGGAAAATATTAGCAAGTAAAATAGTTGGTTTGTATCGATGTATCCGCTGTGCAGTATATTCGAGAGCATTGGGATTTAAATCAACTAAAGTAATAATAGGATTAGGGTTGGAAAACTGGCAATTGTCTAAAAAATAGCCACTTCCTACCCCAACATCTAGATGTTTAGCCGATACGTGTTGGTTATAAAAACTAAGAATTAATTTAGTTGGGCATTTCCAGAAAAAAGTATTTGATAAACCTAATACAAAAAAATCATAAATCATCAAAAGTGATTTATTGTAAACAGCTGCACCTGAAGTTGCATCAACATCAATAGTAGTTTCCGGTTGTTGAGTAGAACTGTCTTTCATTTTTTCTCAGCGATATTTCTAGCATTAGTACTTAATGTATCACTCACTTCCAAAGATTATGAGCAAGCTTAAATATGGTGATGGTAGTCCGGGAACCCTAGCACTGTTGACTCAATGCTCTACTTTTCTAACCAATGATCACCGCTTTCGGAGTGTTCCTGATCTATCAGTAATTTTGCTTTCTCAGATTAATTCTCCCTAGTTAAGATATTACAATAATAGTAATTTCGCCCCCGAAGCCAATCATGACACAAGGAAAGACACGGCGTAATTTCCTAATTACCAGCATTGCTGTGACTGGAGGTATTGTGGCAACTAATGCTTTACAGCAAAATACTACCAACACCGCAACACCGCCAGCAACTATCCCAGAACGGTTACTCGGACGGACAGAAGTAAAACTCCCGATCTTTGGGTTAGGAGGAGCAGGACAAACGCCACTATCTTGGGAAGGAAAAGAGGGTGATGCTACGGCAATTATTCAAAGAGCGCTGGAACTTGGCATTCGCTACTTTGATACAGCACCTAGTTACGGGCCGAGTGAAGATTATTTAGGCAAAGTGCTACCACCTCATCGCTCAAAGCTGTTTCTAGCAAGCAAGACCGATAAAAGAGATCGGGATGGAGCATGGCGAGAATTGGAGCGATCGCTTAAACGTCTCAATACAGATTATCTCGATTTGTGGCAGTTGCATCACGTTTCTTTTTCCGAAGAACTCGACACCATCTTTAGTCCATCTGGTGCAATTAAAGCTTTAGAAGAAGCCATACAACAAAAATTGGTGCGTTTCGCTGGTATTACCGGACATCACGACCCTCAAGTAATTGCCGAAGGGTTACGTCGCTATCCTTTCCACACTACACTGATTCCTGTGAATGCCGCTGACAAACACCACCCACGTCCATTTATCCCGGTAGTTTTACCAGTTGCTCAAGAAAAAAATGTCGGTGTGATTGCGATGAAAGTCCCGGCTTATGGTCGGCTGTTTAAATCAGGTGGGTTGACAGGTATGGAGGAAGCTTTAGGTTACACACTGTCTCAGCCTGGAGTTCATTGTTGCGTGATTGCAGCAGAGACAGTTGCACAATTAGAGGATAATGTCAAGATAGCGCGGGCTTTTGTACCTCTGAAGGAGCAAGAATTGACAGCGATCGCACTGGCGGCTGCTAATATCTGGCAAGATAGTACATTCTTCCGTGCTTGGACTTAGTACAGCCCGTAATAAAAAATGCCCAAATCAAACAGCAAACTATCAAATCAAGCCAAATTGTATGGTGGACAATGGTCAATGGGGGTTTAACAATGACGAAGCCCAACTTTAGTAAAATGTCCCGACAATAACTTAGAGCATATATTTTAGCTCATCGTCAAGATGATGAAGCGATTGAAGCATTAATCAGACGGGGAAATCCTAATAGTCCAAGATATCCATTTCCTGAGACTAACGAGGATTTGAGGCAAATGGAAGAGATACTCAAGAAAAAACTGGGTAGTAGTGGAGAGGCTGTCTAATCAGTTGAAAGGTTTGACGATAGGTTCAGATAGTGAAATCTTGCAGATATTACAACTTACTAATCACACTGATAGAATTGTGCTGCGTGCGACATATTAAATTGTAATAGCTTCTCCTCTGCCAACTTGTATCCCAAACTCGGCTTAAAAGGCGAAATATTCAAACTGCGAATAATTTCTCCCGCTACAGCCTTTGCTAGTAACGGTGGTACAGAGTTACCGACTTGTCGAAATCCGTGCCATTTGGTTACATGAAATCTAAACCAATCGGGGTAAGAATGCAATCTCGCCGCTTCCCTGACGGTGATACAGCGCGGCGTAGATGGATGAATCGGTCTCGGAGATGTGAAAGAACCCCTATACTTGTCTGTTCCGGCTCTTAAAGTATTACAGACACCAGCAGGATGCAGCTTATAAAAACGACTAATTTTTTCTCTCTCGCCTTGTTGAGTCTCCTGAAAACGTTGAATAGTTTCCGTAGAATGTTTTGTTCTTAAACTTGAAGAAAGTATTCGCAAATCATATTCTCGTTTGTAAGAATAATCATCATCTAGGTGTCTGATACCACGAAGCACAAGAGCATAGTTACTAGGCTTTTCGTATTCTGCCACAACCCAATCTCTTGTTAGTAACTCTGGATATTTTTCTATTTCAGGTAAATCTCCAATTGCATCCCATACTGTAGGACTCAATGGAATATCAAATATTTTTTTAGAATTTAAATTATTTAGCAAAGCTTGTTTAGTAATCGGCTGAGGATATTTCGGTAACTCTATATCCTCCCTTGCGCCTATAAGAAATAATCTCTCACGGGACTGTGGTACTCCGTAATTTGCAGCGTTGAGAATTTGGTAATTTTCTTCTACTTTATAGCCAGATATTTTAAATTCGCTAATTAAGATTTGGAGGATTTGTTTATGTTCACCAACTGTAATCCCCCGGACGTTTTCCATCACAAAAAATTTTGGTTTTAGCTCAAAAACCAGCCGATGAAAGTGAAACACCAAAGAGTTCCGGGGATCATCAACAGCCCGTTTACCAATTAAGGAAAATCCTTGACATGGAGAGCCACAAATAACCACATCAATTTCGCGATCGCCAATCTCAGATCGATTCCTAATTTCTTCCCCGGTTGTATCCACAACGCTTTTACATAGCACTGAGCAATAAGGGAAGTTAAACTCATGTGTTGCACAGTGGATCGGGTCGATTTCCACAGACGCTAGCACATCAAAACCAGCTTGCTCAAAGCCAAGAGTCATACCGCCCGCACCAGCGAATAAGTCAACTGCGATCGCTCTTTGTTTTTTCATCTCATAAGCCATGACACCCCAATCTAATTCGTAATTTATAATTCGTAATTCGTAATTAACGCGCGGATAAATGCGGGTTCTAGTAAAAACAGGTGTTTTACACTTATTTTATTCATAAATAAACTGATTGATTATCTATTTTCAATTACAAATTACGAATTCCTGTCTTCTCTACGAGACGCTCTGCGAACGTAGCGGTAGCGAGTTCGCGTACTCTGTAAGAGTTGCAAGCTACGCTTTTAGCGTCTGTCTGCGACACGCTGCGCGAACGTAGAGAGCGTCATTACGAATTATTTGGTCGCATTTGCAAAATTTCTTGAGCAGCGCGATCGCAAACCCCAACTTCTCCTAAACTTTGCCGCATTTCTTCATAATCTAGCAAAGTTTGCTCTCTGCGACTGGGATTGAGTAGCAGTTCCATCGCTGCTTGGATAATATTTTCTGGTGTGGCTTGCTCTTGTAAAAATTCTGGCACAATCGGCTTCATCACTACTAAATTAGGTGGCGATGCGAAGGTTATTGAACCTTTGAGGATTTTCCGAGCTATCCAGGCAGTCAGACGACTGAGGCGATAAACTACAACCTGTGGCACATTTAACAGAGCAAGTTCTAGATTGACAGTACCAGATTTGCTAATGGCTAAATCAGCAGCGGCAAAAACTTCCTTTTGTTGACTTGATAGAACTGTAGCCCGTAAACCGTAACGCTCAATAGCTTCTTCAATTGGCTGTCTATAAGCTTCTAGTGACAGGGGAATCCAGAAACGAACTTCAGGTAATTTAGCTTGAATAGTTTGGGCAGCTTGAAAAATAATTGGTAAAAGATATTTTAGTTCTTGGCGGCGAGAGGCGGGGAGGAGTGCGATCGCAATTTCTTCTGGAGCAATCCCTAATGTTGCACGAGCTGCTTCCCTACTAGGAGCATCTTGCATTCGGTCAACCAAAGGGTGTCCTACCCAACTAACTTTTGCGCCTTTTTCACGAAAGTAACGAGCTTCTTGTGGGAAGATTGCCAACAGCTTATCTGTAAAACCAACAATCCGCTTAGTTCTACGCAAACTTATTGACCAAGCCCACTCTTGGGGAGCGATGTAATACACCACAGGCACATCTGGTAATTGCTGTTTCATATAAGTCCCAATTTCCAGATTGGGAGTCATATAATCGATTAGCACCACTAAGTCAGGTGGATTTTGTTTTAAGAAAGCGATCGCCCGTCGTTGCACCTGGAGAGTCGGTAAAACATAAGGCAGCCCTTCTTGAATACCCACTGAGCCAATACTACTGGTATTTCCCAACAGAGTTGCCCCAGCCTCTACCATTTTTTCGCCACCCAGCGCCACAATCTCTAATTCCAACCCAATCGCCACAGCTTGACGCTTCAGCGCTGAAATTAGTAGCGATCCTTGTAAATCGCCAGATACTTCGCCAGTGCTGATAAATATCCGCATTTGATAATTGGTAATAGTAAAAACTAGGAGTTAGGAGTTAGGAGTGAGGAGTTAAAAATTTAATTCATCAACTCATAACTCATAAATTATGATGTCTGGGCAATTAACCACAATTCCTCATAACTCCATCCCCCAGCTACACTTTTGCTCCCTTCTTGGCTTGCAGAAAGGGTTGGGGGTAGGGTGCTTATGGGTAATTCGACAAACATGATATATCTTACATCTTACGATTCATCACTTGCGCCTTTTTTCCCTTTACTGGGAATCAAGCCACGTCTTCCAGGCATCTGAGAAAGTAGCAGGAAGCGTCGCAGATGCTGCAATTCTTCGCTATCTCCTAACAATTCCAACTGTTCCAAAGCATCTTTAAAAGACAAATCAGAACGGTAGAGAATGCGGAAAGCTTTTTTCAGCATTTGTAAATCTGCTGAGTCCATACCAGACCGTTTGAGTCCCACAAGGTTCAGGGTTCGCACCCGCGCTGGATTTCCCTCCACCAGCATATATGGGGCTACATCCCGGTCAATACGTGCCATACCTCCCACCATTGCTTGTCTACCAATATGCACAAATTGATGTACACCTAAAACCCCACTTAGCCTAGCGCGTGACTCTATATGGACATGACCAGCCAACGCCACAGAGTTAGCAATCACTACTTGGTCTTCAATCACGCAGTTATGAGCCACATGGACATAAGCCATTAGCAGGTTGCCATCGCCAATTACCGTCGCTTCACCAGCACCGGTAGCGCGGTTAATCGTAACGTACTCACGAATCAAGTTGTTATCACCAATTTTGACCCAGGTTGGTTCTCCTACAAACTTCAGATCCTGGGGTTCCATACCGATGGCTGCACCTGTAAAAATCTGATTTTGCGCCCCAATTTCACAAGGCCCCTCTAGCACTGCATGAGCGCCGATTATTGTTTCAGGGCCCACTTTTACATGCGCTCCAATCACAGCATAGGCACCGACTTGCACTGTATGGTGGAGTTCCGATTTCGGATGAATTACAGCAGTTGGATGAATTAGCGTTTTCAAGGGTGAATCTCCAGAACTGTCTTAATAATCCAGCGCCAGGCGGGGTTTTTGAGGCAGCGCGTTACTCTGGTTAAGAGAGTTGTACCGACTACCGCCCCATTGAGGCGACTGGCGTTGTTGAGCGTGAAATATTTCAGTGAACGAAAGTGTCGGGCAAAGCAAGTTAAATGTGTTTGTGAGTGCGTCTCGTAGAGAGGGCGGCGAAAATCAAGAAATTATTCAGATGCTGTTGTGGATTTTTTAACTGTTATCCTGTTTCAGGATTCAGTAGGGGCATTTCACGGCTATACCCATACCACGAAAGCAAACTTTTAGCTAACTAAAGAAAACATTAATTCCCCTTCACAAGCAAGTTGACCATCAACTTCGGCACGACCTTGCATCTTACCGAAACGACGTTGTTTTACCCATAACAGTTCCACCGTCATTACTAGTTGATCCCCCGGCACAACCTGGCGGCGAAAGCGGACTTTATCGATACCAGCAAAGACGAACAGTCCGCCTTCGACTGAAGACATTTGAGTTAGGACAATGCCCCCAACTTGTGCCATTGCTTCAACAATTAGCACCCCTGGCATCAGTGGACGTTCAGGGAAATGCCCTTGAAAATGCGGTTCATTGATAGTGACATTTTTAACCCCAATAGCTTTTTTACCTGGCACGTAGTCAATTATTTTGTCTACAAGTAAAAATGGGTAGCGGTGGGGTAGCAATTTCTGAATTTCTTCAGATGTAAAAGTTGTTTTAATCTCAGAACTGATTGTAATCTCATTTATCGCCTGTGTTTCGGTAGATGTAGGTGTAGTCGTATCGATGGTATTCACTTCAGTAAGGATTGACATTGGCCGTGTAGTAGATTTTTTATCTAAAAGTTGAGTAGGCAGGCGTATATCCAAAGCCTTAATAATCCTGGATTTTAAGCTTTAACTTCAATCTAAAATCTAAAATCCCAAATCTAAAATTCTCTGAGCCAGTTGAATGTGTAAATTATGACTGGCTTTATACGCTAAAAAATGAGCACGAGGAAAAGTCCCTAGTAAACTCAAATCTCCTACTAAATCCAAGATTTTATGACGGACTGGCTCATTTGCAAATCTCAACGGTGGATTTAGCCAGCCTTCTGGGCCACAAACGAGTGCATTATCTAAACTGCCACCTTTAATTAACCCTGTTTTTTGTAAGTGTTCAATTTGATGCAGTAACCCAAAAGTACGAGCAGGAGCAATTTCCGCAGCAAAGCTAGCAGAAGCTTTTCCTCGTTCAGCAGTTAGTGACCAACTATACCATTGATTACCAATAGCAGGCAGGTCAAAATCAATACCGTAACTAAAGCGGGTTTCTGGTGCTGGAAGGGCACATACAAAGGCATCTTCTTGATAAACCCATAAGGGTTCTGTAATAGTCAAGGGAACTTGGTTGTTAACGGGTTGTGAGACTAAGCCAACTTGGGCAATATTGGCTGTCCACACACTTGCTGAACCATCTAAAAGTGGGATTTCTGGTCCATCAATTTCAATTCGGGCATTATCCACGCCCATACTCGAAAGTGCTGCCAACAAATGCTCTACCGTGCGAACATATATCTCACCCTTACCCAACTGAGTTGAGAGAACAGTGTGACTAACTGCCGCAACTTGGGCTGGAATTATCGGCAAATCCGGTAAATCCACTCGCACAAAGTAGCGTCCACTTCCCGCCTCAGCTGGTAGTATCCGCACTTGGGTATTCACACCGCTATGCAGTCCCACCCCTGTTTGGGTGATTTGGGCTGCTAGAGTGTGCTGTCGCATAGCCGAAAAGTTAATATATTTCCTTTAGTATTGTTCATCGTCTATTTTGGTAAAATCCCTGATATTCCCCTAAAAATGTCATTAATCCCCTTACCGGAACAGTATTGAGGTAAATGTAAAAATTAGCAAGCTAATCCAAAAAAGATAATTGTCATTTGTCCTTTGTCCTTTGTGATTCACCAATCACCAATGACCAATCACCAATGACCAATCACTAATGACAAGTTAAAATCTTTCGCCAATCCCGAAATTAATCCGGCTATCACCATCATCGTTGATACCGTAATCAATCCGAATTGGCCCCAGTGGAGACTGGACGCGAACGCCAAGACCATAACCATAGCCACTGCCATTTTTGTTCAACACTTCAGCAGCCCTAGTACTAGTTCCCAGGTCACTGCCGAGATCAAAAAATAGTGCGCCACTAACTACTGAAAAAACTGGAAACCGATACTCAACTGATGCTTGCACATAAGAGCGTCCACTACCTAATGCTCCTTCTTCATAACCCCGGACGGAGTTGCTACCCCCAAGGGTAAAAGCTTCGTAGGGAGGCAAGTCACCGAGAATGGTTCCTGCTTGCAGGTTAAATGCTAAGGTTTGTGCCCCTTTGCTAAGGCTAATCAACTTTATGGGTAAATATTGGCTATAGCTACCCCGGAATCTGGTGAGGAAAATGTTGCCTAGCCCCACAGGGACTGACTGATCGACTCCAAAGCGGAGATAAGAACCACTAGTGGGTTGCAGGGGGTTATTACGGAGATCACGCTGTGCCCCTACTTGAAACAGTAGTAAATCGTCTTGACCGCCGCTAGAGAGGGTCAATGGAATTTCATCACTGATGCGGTTTCCATTATCATCATCAAATACCGCTCCTGTTTTTCTAAGATCGCCATCAGCATCACGGGCGGAAACTCGTTGATACTGTAAACCCGCTGAAGCAGTCCAGACAGAAGTTTTATAAGGATTGGCAGACAAGGGACGGGTAAAGGTGACACCACCACCTAGACGGAGAATCCGGGGGCGATCCTGAGAATCTACATCAGTGGGATTATCTGGATTAAACGTCCTAATGTCTTCATCTTGACCATCAAAAATCAACGAAATAGAACTGCGGCGGAAAATATTGGTTGTGTAGGAAGTCCGGTAAGGATCTCCTGCGATCCAGGGGTCGGTATACCGCACGTCAAACAGCAGTTCCCGTTCTCCCACCTGTATTTCTGTCCCCAGTTTTTGGTTCCTACCGTTCAGGTTTTGTTGTTGATAGCTAACTGTTCCAAAAAGTCCGCTAGCAGAACTAATCCCTGCCCCAGCCGCAATAGAACCACTGCTGCGTTCAGCTACATTCACGACTACATCCACCTTGCTGGGGTCAGTACCAGGGTCAAGGGACACATTCACATCTTCAAACAGTCCCAGTCCATACACGCGCTGTAAGTCTTTTTGCACTGTGTTGCGATTGAATACTTGTCCTGGCTTCAACTCCACTTCTCGTGTAATGATGTAATCCTGTGTCCGTCCCCGAATTGGTTGTCCCTTTTCGTCTGTCTCCTGACCATCTTTATTGCGGAACCGGACTCTAATATTCTCTACTACCCCTTCTGCTACTTGTAAGGTAACAACTCCGCTTTCAGAGACTTGTGGCGCTCCAATCACGTTGGCTAGGACGTAACCTTGATCTTGATACCGCTTGTTTAACTGCTTGATGCCTTCTTGCAAGTCGCGCAAGTTGAGGATTTTGCCATACTGTTCCCGAAAGACTTCATCCACAGTGTTAGCTGGTAGTACAGAAGTGACACCAGTGCCAGGATTAGCTTGCACTTCTACTTTGCTGAGGACGGGGTTAGGCTGCACAACAAAGCTCACCCGCACTCCCAAGGGGGTATCTTCTGGCGCTGCTTGGACGTTGGAGAAGAAGCCAGTACCAAAGATGGCGTTAATATCTTCTTGCAGTTGGCTGCGAGTTGTTGTTTGTCCTGGTTGGGTACGAATTACTCTATAAACTTGGCTTTCTAGTTCTGGTGATAATTGGCCAGCCTGGGATCTAACTACTACTTCCGATACTAGTACGCGGGGGTCATTGGCTTCTGGGGCTGTGTTGGGTTGAGTATTGCCCGGAGTTGTCGGTGGATTAACATTCTGCGGACTGGGAGTAGCGCCTGGGAATGGAGTATTGCCCGGAGTTGTCGGTGGATTAACATTCTGCGGATTGGGAGTAGCGCCTGGGAATGGAGTATTGCCCGGAGTTGTCGGTGGATTAACATTCTGCGGATTGGGAGTAGCGCCTGGGAATAACGTAGGTGTTCTTTGTGGACTAGCTGGGGGGGGAATATCTGGAGTCGCTGATGGTTCTGGAGTTGTGGGTAATAAAGGTTCCGTTGTCGGTGGATTTACATTTTCTGGAACTGGAGTAGTCTCAAGAGTTGGGGAAGGCGTTGGTTGTTGAATTTCTGGTGGTGGAATGTCTGGAGCCGGAGACGGCTGTTGAGTAGGACTGGGATTAATTTGAGGGGTTTGTGCAGTTGTTGGCGTTGTGGAGGTTGGCACAATTACCTTTGAGGTCGCGTAGGCGTAGCCCGCCGCAGGCATCGCTGCTGGGTTGGCAGGGTAAATGGCGACGACACGGGATTGGGGACGCTCTGCCTCTATAGTTGCTGTAGATTTAGGTTGAGATTTTAGACTTTTACTAGAGTTAACCTGACCAGTGTCCTTTTCTGGCTGCTGATTTGTTTCTAGTGTCAAAACTTCTGTTGTCTGTTTAGAATTGTTGGCGGTTTCTGCATTCGCACTCAATGAGCCACCCAAAGGGGCTGCAATTGCTACTGCTGCCAGCAATACGGGAGATAAACGCATTTTACTTATATTCCTCTTCACGACCACACACACACCATCACAAGGCAATAATGCCCTTATGCCAAAGGTAAAACTCGAAACATAATTTTTTTCTTTTGCTTTTTTACTTTACAAGGCAAAAGGCAAAAGGCAAAAGTTAAATATAATTCCTTCTGATCTTTTGGTTTTTACCTGGTTAACTTATAGTTTCTACTGCTTTTAGCACTCTTTGTAAAACCTCCTGGTAGGCATCCTCTACATTTCCTAAGTCTCGGCGAAAGCGATCTTTGTCCATTACCCGCCGATTTGAGTCTTTTTCTGCGGTATCCCACAAACGGCAGGTGTCAGGGCTAATTTCATCTGCCAAGAGCAACTGCTGTTGTGAGTCCAAACCAAACTCTAGTTTGAAGTCTACTAGGGTAATGCCACACCGCTGCCAAAAGTTATTGAGAAATTCATTGATTTGCAATGCTAGATGTGTAATTGCGTCTACTTGTTCCGCAGTCGCTAGTTCTAGGAGGTACAGGCGATCGCCTGTCAACAAAGGATCTCCTAATTGATCGTTTTTGTAATAAAACTCAACCAAAGGCTGTTTCAGAATTGTACCCACTGGTAAACCTGTTTGCTGACACAGACTGCCAGCAGCAATATTTCTGATCACTACTTCTAAGGGTAAAATCTTTACAGCTCTCACCCGCATTTGATTCGGGGCAGGGCTGTCGAGAAAGTGAGTCTTTATACCATTTGCCTCCAACTGTTTAAAAAGCTGGCTGGAAATGCTACAATTAATTTTTCCTTTCCCTTCGATGTTGCCACGCTTTTGGGCGTTAAATGCTGTGGCATCGTCCTTAAAATCAGCCAACAAGACTTCTGGATCGTCCGTTGTATAAAGAATTTTCGCTTTGCCTTCGTATAACTTGGAATTAACAGACATGGTGGCAGGTAAAGTTTTAGGCGATGGACAAAAGTTGTCCTTTGAGGCTTCACCATTTTATCTTTAGTTATTAACTATTAGCTATTGGTGACTATTTAAGAGGAAGCAGGGGTAGGATAAAAAATTAATAACCAATACCCAGCCCAATTTTCTCTGCATAATCGCTGCTTAATAGCCAGTTGCCAAAGATTTAGAACTAAATCTCTAACTTTTAATAGAGGACAATTTGCTTTGTATATAGGATATTTGGCTAAGTAGTTTTACTATCAGGATTATAATTATTTTCGTAAAATAAAGTTACTAAGACATACTGGTATGTGATAATAATTTGTACCTCAAGGTTTTGACTAAAGCTAATTACAATTTGAACTTTATAAATTAAGATGAGATAAATTTAGAACAGGGAGGGAAATCAAATATTTTCTCTAGTAAGTTAGCGCAAAGTTTTTTGTAATATTTACAACACAAAGTATTTTAAGCTTTATCCTCTAGTATCAAAATCTAAATCAACCAATTTCTGCATCACCAATTGGGAAAGGAGTTGGATGATCTGATTTACCCCAATCTGACAAAAAGAAAGATTAGGTTTGCTAGTGATTCAGCTTCAGAACCCCAAACACAAGGTGAATTGAATAAATGGACAAAAAAATAGTGAACAAGGATGATTTTCTCTTCCCTCGCGGTCGCTACTATGGTCAGGTAAAGCCAGAAAACTTGGTTTTTAATGCAAATCTACAGGAATTTGCTCAACGCGTAAGTTACATTTGCAACTTAGAAACAGGTGGAAAAGTGCCTCCAGATACAGCTTACGAACAAATAAAGGAACTGTGGAAACAGTTGAAACGCTCAAAAAAAGAGCTAGGAATTGGCGAAGCTCCGTTTCAGGATGATCAGGGAGAGACTAAAGACTAAATGGGGCATGGGGCATTGGGAACTGACAAATGACCAATGACAAATGACTTGACTACTTAGTAACCATTGTCCAGACACCATCCCAGGACTCGGGAGGCGGCGTTTGTTGGTAATTACGCGCACGCTCTAAGTGGATATTAACAGCTTGGTCTTGGGATTGGATGAATTTGGCGGACTCGAAACAAGCGATCGCTTGTGAGAAGTTGCGCGATAAATAAGCGACGCGTCCAGTATGATAATGAAATAAAAACTCTTGAGTGTTGGCATCTAGAGGGGTATTGCGATCGCCAATTAACTCGTAGATATTAACTGCCTGGTGTTTCCCTTTGACGCGAATTTTATCTAACTGGCGCACCCAAATGCGATCGCTGCACAATTGATAAGTAAATTCACTTAAAAGAATATCACAACCATAATCCTTAGTTACCGCTTCCAAGCGCGAACTTAAATTTACACCATCTCCAATTACGGTGTAATCCATCCGTTTGCGGGAACCAATATTACCCGAAACCACATCCCCAGAACTAATTCCAATGCCAATACGAATTTGTGGCTGCGCCTGGATAATTCGCCGTTGGTTAAATTCCTCTAAGCGGCGTCTCATATCTAACGCTGACTGCACAGCCCTCCAAGCATGATTTTCTGTCAATGGTAGCGGCGCACCAAATACTGCCATTAAGGCATCACCAATAAATTTATCGAGAGTGCCTTCGTGGTTAAAAACCGCTTCCACCATCGTTTCAAAATACTGATTGAGCAGCAATACCACCTCAGCTGCACCGAGATTTTCCGTAAGTGTTGTGTAGCCTCGGATATCAGAAAACAAGATAGTTACTTCCTTGCGTTCGCCTACCATTAAAGCATCTTCCCCCAGTGCCATAACTTGTTCAGCTACATGGGGTGTCAGGTAGCGGGACATGGTAGTTTTCATTCGTTTTTCCTGAGTAATGTCTTCTAACACGACCAAACCACCGCGTACATCGCCTTCTGGGTTAGTTAAAGGATTAACAGTAAGATTGATATTGCGCTCTAATATTTGTACCCGATCAGAAGTGAAAAACTCAGATTTGGGAGTGAGGGGTTGATTCCAGGGAATAAAAAAATCGGGGTTAGTGCGATCGCGCAGTGTTAAAATTGAGTGCTGATTCCTAAGTCCTGTTAGCGGTAGCGGAGCGTTTAGCCCGTCCTGATTTTCACTCAGCACTTGGTAAAGTCCCAGCATCAAACTTTGCTCTGGCACATAATGTTTAGCTCCAGTTTTTAGACTATCTTCTAATCGCATTTGGAGATTTTCAATTGGCACAACTTCCCAAACTAGGCGACCAATCAAATTTTGTTCCCACAAAAGCTTGTTGTTCTTACTATTAGCGTCTCCTATCGGACAACCCAGCAACTCTAGGGCTGCATCATTAATCGTGACAATCTGTCCTGCCATATCTGTAGAAATCACAGCATCTGACAGACTTTGTAAAATATCTTTTTGATACTGTTTTTCTAACAACACATTTTCAAACAGCCGAGCATTTTCTAAGGCAATTCCGGCCTGATTATTAAAAGCCTGCATAAACTCTTCATCAGAAGCAGTAAAACCACTTTGTTGCTTATTAATTAATTGTGTAACGCCAATCAACTCATTTGCAGAATTAAATACTGGTAAACATAAGATATTACGAGTTATATAACCAGTTTTCTTATCTGTACTCGGATCAAAGCGGGGGTCTTTATAAGCATCAGAAATATTTAAGGCTTCACCAGTGGAAGCTACATATCCAGCTATGCCACAGTTAGCAGGAATGCGAATTTCTATCAAGTTTGTGCCATCTGCTGCCACTGCAACTTTTGTCCAGAGTTCGTTTAGCTCTTTACGATATAAAAACAGTGTGCTGCGGTCTGCTTGCATTAAAATTCGAGCTTGCTCCATGACTATCTGCAAAGTTGCTTCTAAATCTAAACTTTGCCCTAGTGTCTGAGTTGCCCGCAATAAAGCCGTTGCGCCTCTTTGATTACGAGCCGCTACATAAAAAGATTGGCAGCTTTCCAGGATAATACCAATTGAAGCTGCAAAGTCTCGAAAACGTTCTTCATCATCATGATTAAACGGAACATTCCCAGTTTTATTAGCTAGTTGCACTACCGCTACAGTCTGGTTTTTGCTACTAATAACGGGCATACATAAAATATTACGGATTTTGTAGCCCATTTGTTTTTCAAGTTCTGGGCTAAATAGTGGATGAGTAGAAGTTTCAGATATGTTGAGATATTGACCTGTACTGGCAACATGGCCAGGGATACCCACTGTAATGGGAGTCCGAATTTCTAAGAATTTTTGGGTATTATCTTGAGGAACTTTTGACCACAGTTGACCTTTGTCATAGTCAACTAAAAAAATAGCTGTGTGTTCTGCTTGGAGAATTTGACCAATTTTG
Organism: Nostoc sp.; assembly: GCF_036917555.1. Lineage (GTDB taxonomy): Bacteria > Cyanobacteriota > Cyanobacteriia > Cyanobacteriales > Nostocaceae > Nostoc. Next base: position 16,101 of record NZ_JBALDD010000055.1, read on the forward strand.
AGTGTGATAGCTTCTAATACCTTCTCCAACATAGTTTCTAGAGCTTCATTATTGATCAGTTCAATAGCTCTCAGAAATTGCTGGAACTCAGCAGTTATAAAGTCGAGTAAGCAAACAAATTCATTAACAGATAAGTCTTTGACGCGATGCAGTAGGGCGTGAGTACGATTAACTTGAGTCAGTTCAGTTAATGTAGCCAAGACGCTGCCAGGGTTGGGGAGTGTCATGATAATTTTAGATTTTAGATTTTAAATTTTAGATTTTGGGCATAAGGCATTGGTTATTAATTCTTCTCCCCCTGCTCCCCCTGCTCCCTCATCTCCCTCATCTCCCCACTCCCTACTCCCTTATTTTGTCAACTGTTCAGAAAATATCACCTTTTGATAGTAATCTTGTAGCTGCCTGGTGGCAGCTGCCCAACCCCAACTTTCTGCTTCTTGGCGGGCATTTTGACGGATGATATCTCGTTGTTGTTTTTGTTCTAAGAGTCGAAGAGTAGCAGTTAATGCTCCTTGAACATCTGCTGTTGGCTCAAAAAGATATCCATTTATCCCATCTGTCACAATATCAGGAATTCCCCCGGAACGGGCTGCTACCACGGGACAGCCAGCAGCCATCGCTTCTAGTAGTACTAAGCCTAGTGTTTCTGTACGGGAAGGAAAGATGAAGGCATCAGCACTCGCAAAGGCAGAACCTAACTCTTGCCCCATAAGATAGCCAACAAAATAAGTGTTTGTGCCAGCAAAGTGTTTTTGCAATGCTTGACGGTACGGCCCATCTCCAACCAATGCCAACCGCGCTTGGGGAATTGCTTCTAAAATTGGTTTGATGCGCTCAATTTCTTTTTCAGCCGAAAGCCGCCCCACGTAAAGTAGCAATGGGCTTTCTGGATGATTTTTTGATAAGCGCGATCGCATCTCTACACTAGCTAAATCGGGGTGAAATAATTCCGTATCCACCCCACGCTGCCATAAATCTACACGTTCAATACCATGTGCTGTCAGTTCCTCTATCATTGCTGTGGAGGTACACAGATTTAAAGCTGCTTGATTATGAGCGCCTTTGAGCAGTTCCCAAAGAAAACCTTCCAGCATCCCTAAGCCGTAATGCTGGAGATATTGGGGTAAATGGGTATGATAAGAGGCCACCAAAGGGATTTTGAGGATTTTGCTATAAAATATGCCAGACAAACCCAAAACGGCTGGATTCACGACATGAATAATATCAGGCTTAAACTCTTCTAAGATGTAACCAATGGCTGGGCGAGGTAATGCCATTTTCAATTCTGGATACAATGGCAGAGGAAAGCCAGTAACGCCGTAAACTTTAGCGCCTTTGTGTTCTGTGATGCCTCCATCAGGGGCAATCACCAACACTTGATTACCACTGCGCTGGAGATGGTCAACAGTATGGCGCAGGCGCGTTACAATGCCGTCAACCTTGGGTAAAAAGGTTTCGGTAAATAGGGCAATTCTCATAAAAAACTATTCAGTCCAGGCAGATAATCTCAGCTTTGCTTGCATTTCGGCATCAAACACAGAGTAAACTCTCTGCTGTGGTGTAATCAACTCTCCCCAGTCAAAATCACTGTAGTAAACGGCAAATTTAGTAGTAGCTGGACGATACGCCTGATAAATAATAACTGTTTGGTCGTCATATTGTGCTAAGATACGACGACCAATTTTAGACCCACGATTTACTGGGGTTTACGCTAATTTCTGTGCCAAGAGACTTTAGGCAGAATTTGTTTGTGATCGACTCGCGTCTGATACTTGATGGCAAAGTTTAACAGAGAATCGAGGAGAGAATCAGAGAGCAAGTGAGGCTGTAAACCTAAATCAAGCAATTTTGTATTTTTAGCGTTGAAATAATGTTCTTCTTTTTCAACTCTGGGATTATCTAAATGATTGATTTCTACGTTCAATCCGATAGCATTACCAGCTTTTTTCACCATCAATGCCAAATCACCAACACTAAATTGTTCGGTAAATTGGTTAAATACGCGGAATTCACCTGGTTGTGCAGGGTTAGCGATCGCTAATTCCACACATCTTACTGTATCCCGAATATCCAAAAATCCGCGAGTTTGTCCACCTTTACCGTAGACAGTTAACGGATGTCCAATAGCTGCTTGAATACAAAAGCGGTTCAGTGCTGTACCAAACACACCATCGTAATCTAGCCGATTAATCAATAGTTCGTCTATCCCCGTCTCTTCGGTTAAGACGCCATAAACTACACCTTGATTTAAATCTGTTGCCCGCAATCCCCAAATCCGGCAAGCAAAGTGGATGTTATGACTATCATGAACTTTGCTTAAATGGTACATTGAACCGGGTTGTTTGGGATAAGGTAGGGTATCCTTGCGTCCATTGTGTTCAATGGTGATATACCCTTCTTCGATATCAATATTGGGTGTACCGTATTCCCCCATCGTCCCCAGCTTCACCAAATGACAGTCCGGGAAATCTTCCCGCATGGCATACAGTAAGTTCAACGTACCAACTACATTATTGACCTGGGTGAGAACTGCGTGTTCTCGGTCAATCATGGAAAATGGGGCCGAACGCTGTTCACCAAAATGCACTAGGGCATTTGGCTGAAATTGATGTAATGTTTTCTGGAGAAATTCGTAATTCGTAATATCGCCGATGAACAAGTCGATAGATTTACCCGTCAAATCTTGCCAGCGCTGGAGACGTTGTTGAATTAGTGCGATCGGAGTGAGAGTTTCGACACCAAGTTCATTATCCCAGTGCCGCCGCACCAAACTATCTAAAATTCCAACTTCATAACCTCGATTGGAAAGGTAAAGAGCAGTTGCCCAACCGCAATATCCATCACCACCAATAACCAGGACTTTCATCTTCACCAGTTTTTACTCGCTGATAGCTAAATCTATCAGGTTTCTGTACCCTCTTAATCATCATTCTGGGGGAGATGTGGATTTTAAGGGGAATGGGAAGTGGGGAGATGAGGGGGACAAGGAAGAATTATTGAATAAGTCTCTCCCTTGCTGTCTCCTCCCAATGCCTAATGCCTAATACCCAATGCCCCATTAAAACTTTGAAATCCGATACTGCTGGGCAATGTAATAAAACAAACGATAGTAATTTTGAAATTCTTGGCTTTTACTCCGTCCCTGTAAATGGTATTTCACTTGACTCTGAGTTAGCGTCAGTGTCATCGAACCTGCTCGTCGATCGACTTCTACAACCAGCACCCCAGATACTCCTTGAACGGTCTGAAAGTTGGATTTTATCTTTTTCACGGACTCTTGATCGTTTGGTAGCTGATGACTCGCCCACCCGCGAATTTCCACTGAGTTATCCTGTGGTGAAATAAACGCAATTCCATCACCATTTTCTGAGGCTACTAAAGAAGTCCAGTTACTCGGATATGGAAATTCAAAGCCATAACGGGAGTTGCTATAAGTTTTCCAGGCGATCGCTCCGGTGTTAAAATCATTTGCAGTACAACTCCACAGCATTATTAACAGGGCAACGACTCCGCTAACGCTGGCGGCAAACCGATAAATTCTTCGCCCCAAACTACAGATTTTATTAGCAGTAGCCATTTACATCACACATTTTGCCAAAGTTACTGATTTTATAGAAATACCAGAAACTCAGATCAATACCTTTGCCAATTTACGAGTTATTCACGAATCGGGAAATGCACCGACAGAGCGTTCATTAAAAATTAAATAATATTCAGGATATTCACCATTCTCTTTTGAACTCTCGGTAGAAGAAGCTCAGACAAGGTGTTTTATCACATAAACTATGGACAATGTATCTCAGACAGATCGGCTAAATTTAGAGCTTTTTCACTTCCAAACAAACACATCTTTGCAATTTCCGCCAAATCTCTCTGTAATTTGTATCGGTAAGCCAAACGACCAAAAACCCCCAGATATTGACGTTTCTGGTTTACCAGATTCGGATGTGGTATCTCGCATCCACGCGCAAATTTGGATAAATGGGGATGAATACTATATCACCGACTTGGGCAGTTCCAATGGTACATACATTAATGGTGCAAAACTTCAACCTCAAGTTTTTTGTCCATTGCATCCAGGAGACAAAGTTTCCTTTGGACAGGGAGACAAAATAACTTTTATGTTTAGGATGCAGCAGCACTCTGCATCTGCCACAAAAAATTCTGCACCAAACTCCGCGCCAACAGAAATTACAGCACCTAACATCGTTAAAGAAGAAGATCAAGTAATTTTTGCCTGTAAGCTTATTGGTTTAGGGCTAATCCTAGCAGGGATTACATTTTTAAGTACAAGCATTTATATTAGTGTTTATTTACGCAGCACACCTGGAATTTTACTGTGTATGGGAGGCGTAGTAGCTCTGAATTGGGGTGGGCGCGATAATCAGAAACTGGGATGGGTGTTAATTGGCATAGGAATTGCTCTTTTCATCGCCAGTGGTGTTGTAATCGGCTCAGTGTCTCTTTTTTCGATACTTGCGTCATTTGCTGGCATCTCTTGTGGATATCAGTTGTTTACAACCGGAAAGGTGTTCAACTTTAATCCGCTGACGCTCCAAATAATTAAAAAGTAAGCCAAGTTAGACAATCGTTGGTTTAGCGATCGCTAATTCCCATCAAAAATTAATTCTGTGAGCTTTGTATTGAGCGATAAATCACTCAATAAACAGCATTTCACTCTCAACTGTAAATAAATGTAACGAAACTGACGTTAAAACGTTTTACCGTCTTGACAACCAATAAAAGAACCGATAACTTGATATACATACCCGGGTAAGACCGTTAAAGAGTTATATGCAAACGCAAACTAAGCAAAAGGTCACTTTGTATTTATCGCCAGAGTTGCACAGAAAACTGAAGATTCGTTCAGCAGTTGATTCTGAGCCAATGTCAGAACTTGCCGAACGTGCCCTTGGTTTTTACCTATCTAATCAAGAATTGGTTAACGAGTTAGAAGATTCTTCTTATGGGCGGACTCATAGAGTTTATTCATGCCCAACTTGTGATAGCTCACTAGTCTTACGTGATGGGGAACTGGTTACTTTAGGCAATCAACCAGGAGTAGTTGGTCAAGAGCATCTTTCTCTCAATGAGATGGATGAAGATCAAACCAATCCCAAGGGTGAGGAAGAATTAGTTCCTTGCTAGATAGATATTCATAATTCGGTTGTCTTTACCAGAAGCAATGTCTCTACTGTCTCTATAAGGTCTCAAGTAGGTCGAAGTATGAACGAAGAGCTCAAGATCCTAATTCAAGCTCAATACCCTTTAATCTACCTTGTTACCTCCGAGGAAGAGCGGGCCGAGCAAGCAATTTCCACAATCACCCAGTTGTTAAAGCCCCAGCGTCGAGTATTTGTTTGGACAGTAACACACGGGATTGTTGAATATGGTCAACCCCGGAATGTCACCCAACATAATACCGTGTCTCCAGAGGCGGCAATTGAGTGGATCATCCGGCAGAAAGAACCAAGTATATTTATTCTTAAAGATTTACATCCCTTTATAGATGCGCCTGCAACTAACCGATCATTGCGTGATGCGATCGCTAGTTTCAAAGGTATGCAAAAGAACATCATTTTGATGTCTCCGATGCAGCAAGTACCTATAGAACTGGAAAAAGAAGTTGTTGTTCTCGACTTTACATTGCCAGATATGGCTGAGTTGAATAAAGTATTAACTCACCATATAGAGCAGAATCGTGGTCGGCGACTGACAACAGAAGCCAGAGAAAAACTTCTCAGGGCTGCTTTGGGTCTAACTAAAGATGAAGCTGAGAAAGTCTACCGTAAGGCACAGGTAACTAAAGAGCGTTTAACGGAAGATGAAGTAGACATCGTTTTATCTGAGAAAAAGCAACTAATTCGGCGCAATGGCATCTTAGAATATATTGAAGAAGATGAAACTATTGATGCTGTAGGTGGCTTAGAAGAGTTAAAAAGATGGCTCAAGCAACGCTCTAACGCTTTCACAGAAAGAGCGAGAGAGTATGGTTTGCCTCAACCAAAGGGGATGTTAATTTTAGGAGTTCCCGGTTGCGGTAAGTCATTGATTGCTAAAACTACTTCCCGGCTGTGGGGTTTACCACTGTTGCGCTTAGATATGGGGCGAGTTTACGACGGCTCAATGGTGGGACGAAGTGAAGCAAATCTGCGGAATGCCCTGAAAACAGCAGAATCTATTTCCCCAGCGATTTTGTTTATCGATGAATTAGATAAATCCTTTGCTGGTAGTGGAGGTTCCTCTGATTCTGATGGGGGGACTTCAAGTAGAATCTTCGGTTCTTTCCTCACATGGATGCAAGATAAGAAATCACCAGTGTTCGTGATGGCAACTGCCAACCGAGTAGAACGCTTACCTGGCGAATTCTTGAGGAAAGGACGCTTTGATGAAATTTTCTTTGTCGATCTGCCAACACCGGAAGAACGGCAGGATATTTTCAATATTCATCTGACCAAACGCCGTGAAGACATCTCTCGATTCGATCTTGAGCAACTAGCTAAGATGTCTGATGGCTTTTCTGGGGCAGAAGTTGAGCAAGCGATCGTTGCGGCAATGTATGAAGCTTTTGCCCAAGATCGGGAGTTCACCCAATTAGATATTATTGCTGCACTGAAGGCAACTTTGCCGCTGTCTCGAACGATGCAAGAACAAGTAACGGCTCTGAGAGATTGGGCCAGACAGCGCGCACGCCCCGCAGCATCCTCCGTAGCTGAATATCAGCGAATGGAGTTTTAAAAGCTTTCCTCTGCCATCCCAGGGGGAAAGGCTAGCAGAAAATGCTAGCAGTTATAAAAAAAGCCGCATCCTGTTAAGCGCGGCTTCGCCCAAAACAAACCGTTGTCGTTTTTCTCAATCTTCTCATTGGAGGAAACCCCAAATGTCTCACTTTAGCACCCTGCGTACCAAAATCACCGATGCCGAAATCCTCAAGGCTTCCTTGCGCGACCTCGGTATCAGCGTAAAGACTGAAGCTGATGTCCGTGGTTATAACGGTCAGCGTGTCCGTTCTGACATCGTTGCCGTGTTGGAAGGCGAATATGACCTCGGCTGGTCTCGCAATGGCGATGGTTCTTTTGACCTAATCGCTGACTTGTGGGGCGTTGCTAAGAAGCACAACCAAACCGAGTTGATCAATTCAATCAACCAAAAGTATGCCGTTAACAAAACTTTGGCTGAAGTAAAACAGCGCGGTCTGCAAAACGCCAATGTGAAGTTGGTATTGCAATAACAATTTCTCTGCGCGTTCCCAAAGCTGTACGGGTTAACCATATAAATAGCGGTTAGCCCGCTTTTTTATCGGGACTGAGAAATAAATCTCAGTCCCGATTTTTGATTTAGTGATTTTATTTCATCGTAGTAACATTGATGTATTCAGCATAACAACCAAGCTTATTTTTAATTAACTTAAGAAGTTCTGCTTTATGTTGAAGCAACCATTCAGGATTGTTACTAGGGTACAAATATATGTTGTAAGTGTAAGTGTATACCTCCCAATCAACTTTGTAAACTGCTTTGCAATGATAAAAGAAGTTAACTACTCTTGTTAGAGTCTTGATAGCCTTTTCGCCTTCTGATATAAATGATAAATCAAGATTTTTTTGAATACTCAATTTTGTTGTATTACACCGAAAATCAATTTCATTCTGGCCTTTATATCTATTGCAAGTAACACACAGAGTTTGTGAATTTTCTTTAGATGTTTCACCACCCATAGAAAACGGTTTAATATGATCTATTTGCAATTTACTTTTGGTATTCACTCCACAGCATAGGCAAGCATATTTGTCTCGTGCTTTAACTTCTTCTTTTTCTACTTCGTTTAGTTCTTTGATATCTGGTGAAAGAATCTTAACTGAAATAGTTTTATCTTCAGGCTTAGGATTAATAATGTTTCTAATTACTGCGTCAACGGCTGTTTCAAATCGAATCAAGCTTTTGTAAAAAACTTTCCACAATGTTTCGGGCTGAGAAAACTCCTTGCCTAAATATTCGTATTTTAAGCGAGATGGAAAATCAATTACTTTATAAGCAATTTTATCTAAGTCATACAATTCTCTTTCCTCAAATGGATGGTATATAGGCACAGATTGATTTTGAGCAATGTGGCGAACAATCTTAATTAAATCTGAGTCAAGCTTTTCACCAATATTGTCAGTTTTGCGTTCAAACCTCTCATTTATCCATTGTTTGACTTGAGACTGCATCCATTTCTCATCAAGATATTCTTTAGACCATTCATCTAATAAGTTTGTAGAACGAATAAAGAGAATAAATGAATCAAATTTTGATTTTGTATGTTCATATACCATGACAAATTCAGTAAATGATTCCATTGATTCATGTTGATTGTCAGCGTCAGCATACACAATTTCAGTTTTATACCAACCAATAGGGCATATTTTTGAGAATACTATTTGATAATCTCCGCCACTCTCAATTGACTTTGATAATTCCTCAACTAGACGGATAGAAATATATTCAAATGGATGATATCCTTTCACATAGAGTTTTGGTTCATCTATAGTATCGCCATCTTTTGGGTTAGCCCAATCAACTAAACGTTTCCAGTCATCGAAGAATAGAACGACATTTGCCTCAGCACTACCTCTTACTTTTTCGCCCCGTAATGCTCTACCAATCATTTGAGTCATCAAGATAGAACTTGTTGTTTGGCGAGTAATAAATACAGTCTTAACGCTAGGAACGTCAGCCCCTTCTGTTAACATTCGTACATTGATTAAAACATCAAGCTTATCATTCTTAAATTCATCCAAAATCCTTTGATTATCACTTTGAGTACGTTTGTTTCGTGCTTCAGCAGAGCCGGGATCGGCATCTATATGTGAATAGATTGCGTCTACTTTAATACCCTTTTCGAGAAGCTTATCTTTGATATAGACGCATTGAAACCAACGATCAGCAAAAATAATGGTTTTACCATAAGCATTTTTATTTGATACATAATTGTGTACTATAAAATTATTTCTCTGTTTATCACTTGCAAGTTTTTCAATAATTGATTCTGGGAGGTCTTGATGTTGCTTAACTAGCCGATCGTATAATTTATCATCAACTTCTAATTCTTTTCCAGTTGCCACTTCAATATAGTTAGGTCTAGCCAAAACTCCTGTTAATATTAAACTTTCTTTTTTCGCTTCATAAATAATTTCATTTTCAAAAATTTTCCAAAGCCAACCCTTTCTAGCCTTATCATTATAAGTTGGTGTAGCTGTTAAACCTAACAGATGTAATCCTGGAAATAACCCTCGAAGTCCTAAAGCAGAATCTTTTTCACCAATTAATAAGTTTCTGCAACCATAGGCTGGTGAGTGATGAGCTTCATCGACTACTACAAAAAGTCCTGTTTTTCTACAACTATCAATAAATTTTCTGAAAGCTGTCTCAAACTTTTTACCATATATGTTTTTACCTTCAGTATGTAAATTATTGATAGCTGTTTGTATTGTCATAATGACAATATCATCAGTCAGTTGTATAGATGAGGCTTTTGCATGAGAAGGATTACTAGAAACGCACCGAATATTTAACGTTTTCTTTGGCTCTGGAATATCCTTAGCAGCTTTAAAAAAGGTATCAGATGCTTGATCCAATAGGTAAAATGAAGGAGCTAACCAAAGAATCTTAATATTTTTAGGAATTACATGGTCAGATAACCATTTGACAGCCGTAAATGTCTTGCCAGCACCTGTAGGAAGTACTAAAATTCCACTACCAGGTTTTTCACTACCAAATTTAAACGTTTTACTCAGGGCTTCAAATGCTTCAATTTGATGCTGGAAAGGTGTTTTAGAGTGGTAGTTAACAGATTGATCTCTTAATTGATCAAGATTGATAGATTCGTACATAATGGTGTTGTCCGATTCGGTTTTACCTAGTGATAATAATTTGACCACTAGGTTAGTTTGCCCATAATGTATGCTTCAAACTCTTACGCTTTGAAATTTTTCTCTGTCAAACCTGACTTAAATCTAAATCTAAAATCAACTCACCATTAGAATTAAACCCTACACCTGTAACATTTTGCTTGTTTCTGGTAATGTGTAGTGTGCGATCGCATCGCCGGAGATCCACTTTTGCACCTATAGCTTAGACTTAAATAAAAGCTTAGTATCGATGAATCAAAGTGTAAGTGGTACTCCTAGTCTGGAAAAACACACTCATGAAAATCTTACTGTTACCAAACAACAGCTATTTAGCAAGCAACTAATTGTCCTTGTCTTGGAAATGCTTCTGGCATTACCTCTGGGTTTACTCCTTGCAAAGTTCCAAATTGGCAGGATTGCCTGGATATTTGGCGGGATTGCGGCTGGTACAGTGGTTCTCCAAGGGTGTCGAATTTTTTATCAATATTCTCCCCAACCTAACCGTACTGCTAGAAAAGTAGGAATGGCACTTGTCGGCTTAACTGTCGGCGCTTCCAATGCCCACGCTAATCTAGCTAGTATTGCTTCTTGTATTCCCATATTTATTTTTCTTACCTTGTTTTTGCTGCTGAGTGGAGGCTGTATCGGTTACATTTACTCCCGCGCCAGTAAAACCAACTTATTTACAGCAATGCTGGCTACAGTTCCAGGTGGTGTAGGAATTATGGCAGCGATCGCTGCCGATTATAATAAAAATGTTAGCTTGGTTGCCCTAGTTCAGGCCATTCGCGTCACCTCAGTAGTTGTTCTAATTCCTTTCATCGCTAGGACTTCATCTGGTAATGATTATCTGCAAACACTCCCAATCAACGCTGCTTGGCTCAATTTCGATCCATCCCAACTAGAATTACTCTTGTTAGTACTCCTAATTACTGGATTAGTAGTTTATTCAGCTATATTATTTAAAATTCCCGCTGGCGATTTCTTTGGTGCATTGTTGATTGGTATTGGGTTTAATCCTTTGCTACATTGGCTGCCTTTTGTGGGTGATATTAGCTTTAGTCCGCCGCCAATAATAAACTTATTGGGTCAAATGCTCCTGGGAATTACTATTGGTGAATATTGGGGAGATAAACCCAACTTTAGAAAGCGGACTGTCGGCTATGCCTTAATGTCTGTAGGGATGACCCTCATTGCCGGAGCGATCGCTGCTATACTTGCGATGCAATTAACCTCTTGGGACTGGTTAACCTGTCTTTTAGTCACAGCACCAGGAGGATCGGCAGAAATGATCCTGGTTTCCCTAGCATTGAATCATAATGTTGAAATTGTCACAACTGGTCATTTAGTGCGACTAATTGCGATTAATAGTTCCCTGCCTCTTTGGGTGTTTTTGTTTCGCCGTCTAGATGAGCAACTTTCTGAACCAGTTTAATTGATAAAGGCATGGGGTATTGGGGATTGAGCAAAAGAGTAGAGTTTTTATGCTTCTTCATGAGTATCAAAGACTCGTTAACGGAGTTCAAAGGCTCATTCACGCAGTTCAAAGGCTCATTCACGAGTATCAAAGACTCATTAATGGAGTTCAAAGGCTCATTCACGCAGTTCAAAGGCTCATTCACGAGTATCAAAGACTCATTAACGCAGTTCAAAGACTCATTCACGAGTATCAAAGACTCATTAATAAAGTTCAAAATATATTTCTTATACCCCTTACTTTTTAACTTCTAAAGATGCAACTTGAATGCTGGTTAGCTTATCCTTTTGTTATCCAAATACGAAGGATGCTTTAGATGGTTGCCCAAATCCAAGAACTTGAAGCCCAGCACTGGGTTAAAACTCGTTCTTCCCTCGACCCTACCGAATCGACTTTCCTGATTTGGAAAGGTAAAATTTACGCCTTTATCCCCGGTGAAAAAAGACAACTCCTGTTTAAGATGCTGGGATTGAGCGTTAGCCGATGTATTCCCACAACAGAAGGTAGCTGGGATTTTACTTCTAGGGAACTGACTTACTACCTCAACCCCAAAACAGATGAAATCTTACCCAAATGGGAGAATCCTTGGACAGGCGAGACAGTTCCGGTGCTTCACGTTGCCAATAATCCAGTGCAGGGTAAGTTTGAGGGAAATTTTCCTGCACAAGTAGATGGTGACAGCACAACCTTCGTTTTTGATATATTTCCCTATTACCCTAATCCCTTAGCAGACGATCGCAAATTTGCTGAATATAGCCCAAATCCAATTTATCAGGCAGCGGAATTGTTTAAATTAACAGTGCCAACCGCAGATTTATTCAACCCAGCACTTAAATCAGTTTCTCAACTTAAACTTAGTTGGGATCGGATTGGTCAATGGCTTCCCTGGATGAAAATGGGCGATCGCCCCGGTCAAATGATCTACAGTGCTGTTGGTAGCAAAGTCAATGGTTTAACAGAACTGCCCCCAGTGCTGCAAGACGAAATTAATAACCGTATTCCTCTATATAAACAAGCCCCAAAAGCATTGATAGATGGGGAAGACATGACTTCCTGGTTATACTTCCAAAAGCATTTTGAGGCTTACTTGGCTGGTGAAATCTTCCCGCTTCCCCAAGCAGAAGAATTCTGAGTGCTGTTAGCAGATAGCTAGGGTTTAACCCGTGCTGAGTAGGGAGATGAGAGAGATGAGGGAGCAGGGGGAGCAGGGGGAGAAGAATTAATAACTAATGCCCCATGCCCCATGCCCCATGCCCAATGCCCAATTCACTGTTGACCTGAACAATCAAATAGATGTAAACCTAACCGTTGGGAAAGTTCTTCACACACCTTTACCCCCCGCACACTATTACCACGTACATCCAACAACGGTGAAAAAACTCCAATGCCCATCTTATTGGGTACAACGGCAATAATCCCACCACAAATACCGCTTTTCGCTGGAATCCCAATTTTATAAGCCCACTCACCTGCAAAGTTGTACATCCCACAGGTGTACATCACACTGAGAATATCTTTGATGTAACGCTTATCTACCGCCTGTTCTTTGGTGATGGGGTTAATACCTTTGTTAGCCAGAGTAGCTGCCATCACTGCTAAGTCTTGGCAATTTACCATCACAGCACACTGCTGGAAATAAAGATCCAGCGCCTCTTCAATGTTCCGGTCAATCATGCCAAAGTTGAGCATCAGATGCGCCATTGCGCGGTTGCGATGCCCTGTACTGCGTTCTGAAGTAAAAACTGAAATGTCAACGAACACGTTGCGGCCAATATATCGGCGAAACATATCTAGCATTCGATTGAGGCGTTCGGTTGGGCCGGAACCTTTGATTAAGCTAGTGGTGGCGATCGCTCCAGCGTTTACCATTGGATTATAAGGTCGCTTCGATTGCTCATCTAAAACAATCGCGTTGAATGCATCTCCCGTCGGTTCCACGCCAACTCTAGTCAAAACATAATCCAGTCCATGATCTTCTAAGGCAAGTCCATAAGCAAACACCTTGGAAATCGACTGAATAGTAAAAAGCTGCTCGTAGTCCCCAACTTTGTAAACCTGACCATCTACTGTCACAATGCAAATGCTAAACAAATCCGGGTTTGCCTTTGCCAGTTCGGGAATATATTTCGCTACTGCACCCTCCCGCAAAGCCTTGTACTGGGAATGTAACTCGTTGAGAAAAGCTTTTAATGGCGATGGTTCTATTTCTAAATCTCCTTGATGTGCTTGGTTTGTCATTAGGCTGATGGCATTTCCCAAAATACCTACTATATATAGAAGAGGTGCAACTGTACATCCTTACAGTTATAAAGATTTTGTCAAAAACAGCTTGCTCTAAAAAATCATACTTGAGCAATTACTGAGGGTCAACAATATAAGCTGTAATTTTTATTACATATAACATCTGTTATCTAAGCGATCGCAAAGTTTTCTTAATTTTTAAGTCATTAATCCGGAAAAATATTCAGTTGAGTATTGCCCTTTTTTTATACTCAGCATTACTGTAATATCAAGTTATATTTATCACAAATATTAGTCTAGTTGTGGAGAATAAAAGTAATGATTGATGTAAGTAGAAAAAACTTTGAAAAAAGATATTAGACTCAAACTAATTTGCATAATTATTTAAGATGTAACTCGTATCACGACTTATTTATAGTTAAATCTAAATATTTCCTTAAATAAATGATTTCAGGTATTTATGCCGATGCTATATAATTAAAGTTATATTAGCTTCTGAGAGCAAATAGCAAAAAACCATGTAATATAGAATACACGAGTAGTTGCGAGCCTTTACAATCGATGTGAATAGGGTATCGTCACTTTGACGTGAAATAAACATAAAATTTTTTGAAGAAATTTTTGACTTACACAAAAAAGTGTTACATAGCCAAAGTCCGCTTTTGAGAAAGGTTTCGCCCTTCAAATTGGAATTGGAATTTGAGAAAGCGGGCAATAGTTACGCTAAAACCCTGATCCCCAAGCCAAAAGGTTCGTGTTAGTCTGTTGCAGTTATAAAAACCAAAGTGAAAACGGAACGAGTTCGAGTTTTTCAAATAAGGAAATCACTTTCATTAGTGAAAAATCCTGCAAGTTATAAAACTTAAGTTCTACAGTCGCTTTCAAAAACGGACGCATGAATCAAAGACATTTGTGGACTATTGTTGCCCTGTTTATGGCTGTTTTGGGAGTACCCTCAGTCGGTTGCACTCAAACCACCAAGGGAAATGCGCTAGCATCCCAAAAATCACCCGCCCCTGATGTCGTTAAGGTGGGAGAGTACCAATCAACAGCAGGGAAACAAACCTTGGATGCTGTGATTACAGAAATTCATCCTCACAACATTAGAGGACGTAAGGCGGCAACCCTTTTTATCAGAAATATACCTGTTCTCACCTTTTTGAGTTCTGTATCAAATACGAATCTTGAAACTAAAAAAGTTGGTGCAATTGGAAATACTGGGGGCGTACAAGGGTACGCCCTTATTACTAGCAATTCATCAAATGCATTAAATACTGGGAACGTAACAGATGCGAGTAACCAGATTAGCTCAGCTGATGATGACCCGGTTCAGATAGCTGGTGTAATAGCAGCTAAGATCAACCAGTTGAATCGGGAAAATGTGGACGGGAGTAAGATTACCGTCAGTTGGAAAGCAGGGGAAAAATCTACTGCTAATCAAGCGCAAAACAAAAGCGTCCCTGTCCAGCAAGATGGCGATCGCTATGTAATTGAAATTAATGGCGAAGAGTTGGTAGAAATCAACGAAGGTACGCGATTAGCAGGTACTACCAACGATCTAGCGCAAGATGCATTGCAAGCAACCAATCGCCTGCGGAGGCTACTAGGCAATGCATCTCCCTTAAAAGAAATTGCTAATTTACCAGTACGCCAACCAGTATCAATACCAAAGCTACCCCAACAAATTGCCGTCGGAATAGTGCAAGCCACCTTGATCGGCATGGCTTCTTACTACGGCTATGACGGTTCTGGTAATCGTACTGCTAGCGGACAGAGATTCAATCCAGAAGAAATGACTGCCGCCCATCGCAGCTTACCCTTTGGTACGCAAGTGCGTGTAACTAACACCCGCAACGGTCGTTCTGTAGTGTTGCGGATTAATGACCGAGGTCCATTCATTCGGGGTCGAATCATCGACGTGTCTGCTGGCGCAGCTCGGATTTTGGGAATGATGGGCAGTGGCGTTGCACCAGTACATATTGAAGTTTTGGGGAAATAATCATTAGGCAATAAGCAATAGGAAGTAAAGATTTTCCCAATGCCCAATGCCCAATTCAAGTTCCGTATCACTTAATTCCCCTAGTTAAATCATCTCTTCCCTCTATTTCGGATATAAACTAACGGGGGAGGGATCGATAAGAACTAGGGGTATTTTTGTGCGCCTGCTGACAACAGTCGCAGCTTTACGCTGCTATTTAACTAAACGCCACTCAGAAAACAAGCTAATTGCGGTTACTGAGGATCTGAGATTAGATGAGATGACTGGCTGGTATCAGACGGCAGTCGGTCTGGTGCCAACGATGGGAAATTTGCATCAAGGTCATTTAAGCTTAATCCAACGGGCGCAGCAGGAAAATTCTACGGTGATTGTGAGTATTTTCGTCAATCCCCTGCAATTTGCTCCTAATGAGGATTATCAACGCTATCCCCGCACTTTAGAGCAAGACCAACAACTTTGCGAACAAGCTGGGGTAGATGCCATTTTTGCACCGACTCCGGAAGAAATGGCAGTTTCTCAGAAGAGTATACAAGAATCAAAGGTTACACAAGTTATCCCCCCATCTGCTATGATAACAGGCTTGTGTGGTCGTTCTCGGCAAGGTCACTTTCAGGGTGTCGCTACGATTGTTACCAAACTTTTCAACTTGGTACAGCCTGACCGTGCCTACTTTGGTGAAAAAGATGGTCAGCAACTAGCAATTATTAAACGCTTAGTGGCTGACTTAAATTTGCCAGTAGAAATTGTTGCTTGTCCAATAGTACGGGAAGCGTCGGGTCTGGCCTTCAGTTCTCGCAATCAATATTTGACGGCAACGGCAAAAGAGCAAGCAGCGGTGTTATATCGGGGCTTGCGACGAGCTGAAGCTGCATTCATTGCAGGCGATCGCAATAGCAACAAGTTGATAGCAGTGGTACAGCAAGAAGTGGCAATGGTCAGCACGGTCTGTGTGGAATATATTGAATTGGTTGAACCGACTACGTTGATGTCTTTAGAAAAAGTTGAGGAGGAAGGAATGTTGGCGATCGCAGCTCGTCTTGATGCTACACGTTTGATTGACAATATCATATTGCGTGATCGTCAACCCATTATCGCTATTGATGGGCCAGCTGGTGCTGGAAAATCCACAGTGGCGCGGCAAGTGGCAGCAAATCTGAATTTAGTGTATTTAGATACAGGAGCGATGTACCGTGCTGTCACTTGGTTAGTATTGCAAAAGGGTATTGCTATAGACGATGAGTGTGCGATCGCTCAATTAGCTAATCAGTGTAAAATTGAACTTACTCCCACCCAGGATTTACAATCGTCCGTGCGAGTTTGGATTGATGGTACTGATGTTACCAAGGTGATTCGCACCATTGAGGTGACATCTCAAGTATCGGCGATCGCCGCACAAAGCGCTGTCCGTCAAGCACTGGTTAAACAACAGCAAAACTGGGGTAAAAAAGGTGGTTTAGTTGCTGAAGGTCGGGATATCGGTACTCACGTATTCCCCGATGCCGAAGTTAAAATCTTTTTAACCGCTTCTGTCAGTGAACGCGCCCGTCGCCGCCAGCAAGACTTTAACACCCAAGGTCAACCTGAAGTGAGTTTAGAGCGGCTGGAACACGACATCGCCGAACGCGACTGGAAAGATAGTACACGCAAAGTTTCGCCTTTGCAAAAAGCAGCAGATGCGATCGAAGTGCAAACTGATGGTTTGGACGTGTCTGAAGTCACGGCACAAATCATTAACTATTACCAACAGCGTTTATCTGAGTGTTAATGACTGTGATTTGCTGTTAGTTTTTTAGTTTCAAAGGGTGGTGGGTGAGTAATTATTCATTTACCACCCTTAAAACTGTCTTTAAAAACAAAAATATATAATAATTTGACTATTGGCTATATTTTTCTTACAAATCAAACTATAAATTAATAATTTTAGATTATTTAATACTTAAATTTATCTTGCTTTTGACTGATTTATTATATTAAAATTAATCCTACTAAAGGTAGAAGTATGAAAGCTATAATTGCTAAATGCTAATTAATTATTGGCCTTTCGCTATGAAATATTAGCCATTTTTATTTACAGTCATGAATTTCTAGTGATTTCACTTATCACCGAAGTACTTTGTTTTCGTCTTCACTTTGGTAGTAAAATGACGATGTTAAGTTTTATGTTTCACGATCAAAGACATAAAACTCCTGAAAATAAAAGCTATTAATGTCCCAAGCTTCTGCAATAGCTTAAAACTGGAAACCGGTAAAGAGAGGATTTGACACAATGGCATTTGTACAGCTCCCACTACCCTTTGAAAAGGATGCTCTAGAGCCTTATGGCATGAAAGCTGAAACTTTCGAGTATCACTATGGCAAGCATCATAAAGCTTATGTAGACAATCTTAACAAGCTCACTGAAGGTACAGAACTTGCTGATAAGTCTCTGGAAGAGGTGATCAAAACTTCCTTTAAAGACTCCTCTAAGGTAGGAATCTTCAACAACGCTGCCCAAGTTTGGAACCACACTTTCTTCTGGAATTCCTTGAAACCCCAAGGTGGTGGCACACCCACAGGTGAACTTGCAGCCAAAATTGACAAAGATTTTGGTAGCTTCGACAAATTCAAAGAAGAGTTCTCTAACGCGGCTGCAACTCAATTCGGCAGCGGGTGGTCTTGGCTGATCGATGATGGTGGTACGCTGAAGGTGATCAAAACACCAAATGCAGAAAATCCCCTAGCTCTTGGTCAGAAGGCACTCCTAACCTTGGATGTTTGGGAACACGCCTACTACATTGACTATAAAAACGCCCGTCCAGCGTTCATCAAGAATTTCCTAGAAAACTTGGTCAACTGGGACTTTGCTGCTGAAAACTTGGCTAAAGCTTAATTAATTGGCAGTTTTGAACTGGCTGCGATGTCTTTTACCCAGCTAGTTTGCGGCTATGTAGCTTGTGCCAGATATGTAAAGTAGAAATAATTCAGTTAACACCTTTGTCAGTAGTCACGATACTAGTCAGTCAAGTTTAAACTGATGGGTAAGCGAGTTCGTAGTACGGACTTCAGTCCTTATTTTCTAAGCACTAAAGTGCTTACTACAAACCCTGAAACCTAGCTTAGACATTGTACTAGTATCGTGACTGTTTTTGCTTTGGAGTTGAGAAGATAGGGGAGATGAGGGAGAAATCAATTCAAAATTCAAAAATGACGCTCTCTACGAGACGCTACACGTAGCTTGCTTCTCTGTAAGAGTACGCGGACTCGCTAACGCTGCGCTAACAAAATTCAAAATTAAAGAACTTCTGCCTCCTACTTTTTCTTCCCCAATCCCTTTGTGACACGAAAATAAAAATATATGGATAGCAAAGAACTAGCGCAATACATCGAAGCAACGAATAGCATCTCTAAACCTTGGGTATTGGTACAACTGCGCCTCAAAAAATTGCAAGAGCGTCGAGCCACCCTGACAAACGATGTTTATACCAAAGAATTAGAAGATATTTACCAAGACTTGATGAATTTGGGGGAATGGTGGCGCGGTATTGAAGATGAGGTATTTTAAAGTTAGGAGTTAGGAGTTATGAGTTATTAGTTTTCCTAACTTTTAACTCCTAACTTTTAACTCCTAACTTTTAACGCAACCTGATGGCTCAAGCTCTCGATCAAGTCGATTATGATACTCTCGATGCTGCAAAACGACGCTTCATTGATGCCGCAAAACGCACACTTGGCTTTGCAAGCGCTTATGGCATCGTGCCCGCGTCAGGTCTGGGAGCAAGTGCTAACGCTTTCAGCCTCAACCTTGCTCCGTTTCTGGAGGCGGGAGCTAGAGAACTTTCTATGACACTTGTCCCCGAAGGACTGGGCACCGCAGACGATACCCGCCCTGACGACCTTTCCGAACAAGAACTTCGACGATTCTGGTGGAATATTGGTGTCAAGATCATCTCGTGTCTGACGAACGATGCTGCAACTTCAGGTATGCAGACTATACTTCTCGGTCTTTATCTGCCGTCGAGTACTCCTGAAACGATTTTTACCCCCGCTTTCCTTGATGGGTTTCTGGATGGAGTCGTTGAGGGGTGCAAACGTGTGGGGTGTGTCTATCTTTCAGGGGAAACTCCTCAACTAAAAACTAAGATGATTCCAGGGCGGCTCGACATCGCCGGTTCAGTTTTCGGGGTTATGCCGGCTGGTATTGCTCCCATTGATAGCTCACGTCTGGATGCCGACAATACCATTGTTCTCGTCGAAAGTTCGGGGCCCCATGAGAATGGCTTTACCCCACTGCGAAAGCTTGCTGAGTCCCTCCCTAATGGTTATAGAACAAAACTTTCAAGTGGGCAGGAGTTCTGGGAAGCAATGAATGCTGCGTCGTATCTTTATACGCCGCTTGTACAGGCTGTGCTTAGTGAGAGAATTCGTCCCACGGCGATGGAGAATATCACTGGTCATGGCTGGCAAAAGCTGATGAGGTCGGTGAAGCCGCTTCGGTATGTCATTGAAACGATGCTCCCAGTACCAGAGATATTTACATTTGTTGAAAGTCATCTTGAGGGCGGGGCTGAGACGATGCTTTCAGTGTTCAATTACGGTGCAGGATTCGCATTCTATACAGAGTCAGAGCAGGATGCAGAGAGAATTGTCCTGCTTGCAAGAGAACATCAACTTTCGGCTGTAATTGCAGGAAGAGTTGAAGCGTCCCTTTCGCGCGAGGTAGTGGTAGAACCCTTGGGAGTCACCTTGAAGGGAGATTCTTTTGGAATTGCGCGAGGGGTATAATGGGTGACGAGCGATCGCTAGTTTTCTTGAAGTGTAGACTCACTTAAGCGATGCCTGCGGCGGGCTACGCCTACGCTAAAGTCATTATTGATTAAAAAAAGCTGTAATTACTGAGATAAATAACAGTTTTTATACGCAAAAACATTTTGCATTTGTGGCTTCTTAGAAATAATTACTCTATTAAACCTTTATTTTCTAAGTCATTTACCACAAATGCTAGAGGCATATTTATGAAGTTTTGAATATAATATTTGACACTACTTAAACTTAAAGTAGTAGAAACTACCCATGACCACTGAGATTAAGATTTGCTAACGTAGTCTTAACATATTGAAAAATTTGCTGAGAAAGCTGAGAAAGTAGCAGCCGATACTAATTTATAGTGTTGGTTCTTTCTCATCTAGAGATGTGGCGTTTTGGTGTGTTAAGAAAATATATTTTTCTTCAGAGGGGGTTATGGTTGTAAATTTGGCCCGTACTACAGCTTCGGCAGAACTTTTGAAGCAAGTATTTCGTAACATTGATGCACATAGTTGTCCCAGGATGTTCAACTTTCACATGCACACTGTCCACTCGGATGGAAGGTTGCAGCCAAGTGCATTGATCGAGCAGGCGATCGCTATTGGGCTAAAAGGGTTAGCCATCACCGATCATCATGGTATTATCGGCTATCAAGCGACACTTGCTTGGTTAGAAGATTGGAAGTGGAATAATCCTGATGTAACCATTCCTCACCTGTGGAGTGGCGTGGAAATCAATGCCAGCCTTTTGAATATAGAAGTTCACATTTTGGCTTACGCTTTTGCAACAGAACACCCTAGTATGAAACCCTATCTGCAAAGAAGGCCGACTACAGGGCAAGAATATCAAGCAAGTAACGTGATTGCCGCTATTCATGAAGCTGGGGGATTGGCAGTTCTGGCTCATCCAGCTCGTTACAAGCGATCGCTTTTCGATTTAATTCCAGCTGCGGCGCAAAAGGGGATCGATGGTGTGGAAACTTTCTACGCTTACAATAACCCTAACCCCTGGAAACCCAGCGTATTAGAATCAGAACAAGTGCAAAAGTTAGCTGATGAATACTTTCTTTTCAATACCTGTGGTACTGATAGCCACGGTTTGAGCCTGCTACAACGCTTGTAAAGATGAATCCATTTTTTTCAACTCTCCTGGTTCAATCTGCCAGGAGGTTATTCTATTTAGGATTTTCAATATTCACCAAAGGACTATAGTCGATTCTTGGTAGGAATCACAATCATTGAGAAGTAGGGTACTTTGGCTGGATCAACTTCATCTAGGGGGATAATGCGTTGCTGTGATGTTGATGCCCGCTCAATATATCTTGCTCGTGATGCTAACCCTAATTTATGTAGGATATCTCGTACTTTGGTAAAGTGACGACCTAGTTTCATAATTGCGGCTGCATCGGTCATCAGCAGATGTGTAGTCAGTTCTTCTGCTGGCAATGGCGCGGGTAGGACAGTGAGAATATCGGTGTAGTAAGTGAAAGGTACACCCAAGGCTACCGGACAAGCCATCAGCGAGGAAACTCCGGGGACAACTTCTGTTTCGTATTGGTCACATAACCGCGTGAACAGGTACATAAATGAACCATAGAAAAATGGATCGCCCTCACATAGCACTACAACATCTCGACCTGCTGCTAGATGGTCGGCAATTGGTTCAATTTCCTTATCATAAATAGACTTTGCTTTTTCTGGTTCCAAAGCGCGGGGGAGGTGAAATAGTACCTCGATTTGATTGCCAGGAAGATACTGCGCGACGATCGCTCTAGCAATACTTTCTTTATCTGTGGCTGATTGATAAGCTACCACAGGAGCAGCACGTAATAAACGCAGCGCTTTGAGAGTCAATAGTTCCGGATCGCCTGGGCCGACACCAATTCCATAGAGACGACCTTTGGGTTGCATATTCATTCTTCCTCCGTTGCCAGGGCGTTAACTGCTGCTGCTGCGATCGCACTTCCACCGCGCCGACCGTGTAAGGTTAAAAATGGTACATTCCTGCTATCTGCTGCCAATGCGGCTTTCGATTCTGCTGCACCGACAAACCCCACTGGAAAGCCCAAGATAATCGCAGGCTTGAGCGCTCCTGCATCGAGCATTTCTAATAGTCGGAATAGGGCTGTGGGCGCATTCCCAATTGCAATCACCGATCCTTCTAGGTGCGATCGCCATAATTCTAAAGCTGCTGCCGACCTTGTAGTACCCATACTCTGGGCAAGTTCTGGCACTTCTGGCTCGTTGAGGGTACAGATAACTTGGTTGTTTGCAGACAACCTCCGTCTGGTAACGCCATCGGCAACCATTCGGCAATCGCACAGAATTGGCGCTCCTGCTGCCAGTGCTGCCCTTGCGGATTGTACTGCTGTTAGTGAATATCCTAAGTCAGTGACAATATCCGTCATTCCACAGGCATGAATGAGGCGAACAGCAACTTTTGCTACATCTGGTGGCAGCATATCTAGGTTCGCTTCTGACCGGATAATTGCAAAAGAATTACGGTAAATTTCGTTGGCATCTCGGATATAGTCGGGCATTAAATTTGGTATTGACATATAAAAATCGAAAGGCTTAGATTGCCGACTTCTCTAAAAAGTTAGGAATCTTGTTATTCACGAATGATTGAGGAAAAATATTAAATAATTGCTGTAATTGTGCTAGTGCGTATCGATTAGCAAATTCCCCAAAGGACTCATCAGAATTTAAGCGTTGAATTTGATATACATATAGCATCCGCTCTATTAATGTAGGTAGTTCGGCAAAAGTTACATATTGATATAGTTCACGTCCGAATTTCTGATTGCTGTCACCAACATAAACGTGATAGCTTTCCACAGTTCGATTTTCAGCCACAATGCTGATGCCGAGGAGAGTAATATCACTTTTGCTATGCTGGGCACAAGATTTTTCGCAGCCGCTAAAGTGGATATTAATTGGGTAATCGAGAGTAACGCGAGTTTCAAGATACTCTGCCAATGCCAACGCATGACTTTTGGTGTCAGTGGCAGAAGCGGCGCAACCCTTTTTTCCAGAACAGGCAACTAATCCACCCTTGATGTTGGTTGCAGAGGAATCTAATTCTAATAAAGCAATTTCACTTTGGACATCAGCAACCCATTGCTGAGGAATATCTGTAAGGAGCAAATTTTGCCAAGGGGTTAGCCTGAGAGTTCCACTACCGTATTTTGCTGCTAAATCTGCTAAACCCCGCATCTGTCTACTCTCCAATCGGCCAAGAGGCAAGACGACACCAATGTAAAATAAGCCTTGCTGACGTTGGGGATAGATACCAATATGCTGATATTTCTCTCCCTTGCCTTGCTGGGGGAGTAGGTCTTTTCTTATTTCACTGTACAAAAGAGGGAAAGGTAGACGCTGCTCAACTTCTTGGAGATAATTTTCACAACCCAAAGTATTCAATAACTCTCTCAAACGTAGCCGCCGCTTACTCGTAGTATGACGACTATAAGCTAGATAGACATCCGCCAAAGCTGCTAAGACGGCCAAACAATCCTCTCGTGCTAACAAAATTCCTGTATCGCTGGGCGGTTGACCCTTCTCGCCGACACTGAGATAGAGGCGAAAGTAAACATTATCGTTAAGTAAGACAGCTGCAAAGACGATATCATTCAAGCGATCGCACACCTGAATTATCCCACCACCATCAAAGCAAACGCTAAATTTGGCCGACAGTCCCGAAAGCGCCGGATGTGCAGCAATATAACGATCCCAACCTTGGACAAAAGGGCGAGTGTCGATTAATTCTTGGGGATCGATACCAGCGGTTGGACTGGTCATAATATTGCGGATTTGGTCTACAACAGTATTGTCAGAACCCAATCCCATATTTTGTAGGTATTTCAGAACCTCAGCATTTATCCCCGTGCGGATTTCACGAACTTGCAGGTTGGCTCGATTAGTCACATCTATATAACTGCCACCGTGCTGTTCTGCTATATCTGCGATCGCACGGCATTGCTGACTACTAATAATTCCACCTGGTATTCTAACGCGAGATAATATCCCATCTGCGGCGGGAGTAGCATAAAACAAGCCAGGACAAGTGGCAAATCCAGAAACCAAACTTAGAACTCCTTCCCCGTGCAACGCAGGGAGTAGATGGTGAGTGTGTCTTCAGGACATCCTGAGAGTTGGCATTCTGACTTGGGTCATCCCATCACAGCTGCGGCACAGTCCCGGAATTACACCGGAGTTTCCCAACTCCCAGCTTGAGTAATTTAGATTTTGTTTAGGTTATAGATATCAACCAGACATCATCCAGATAATCATCTTACATTACTATAGCCAGAAATTTTAACTTAGCTTATCCACTACCGATCAAAAGATATAGCTCTTGAAGCCAGTCTAAAAATTGAATTTAGTCAAGGCTCAGGCAGGAATGCTTGAGCCTTTTTGCTGCAAAACTTCCTTTAGAAAAAGTTAGGCGATCGCCGCTTCACGAGTAGCAACTTTGCTAAACTGATTTACCGGACGAGGTAAACCAAGATTCTCGCGCAGGGTTCGTGCTTCATACTCTGTACGGAACAGACCCCGACGTTGCAATTCAGGAATTACCAAGTCTACAAACTCATCCAATCCTCCAGGCAACCAAGGCGGCATGATATTAAAGCCATCTGCCCCGCCATTGACAAACCAATCTTCTAGCTGATCGGCAATTTGTTCTGGTGTGCCCAGAATCTGACGATGCCCACGCGCTCCAGCTATCGACAAATACAGTTGTCGAATCGTTAAATTCTCTCTCTTAGCTAGGTCAATCAGAAGTTGCTGACGGCTTTTACCCCCGTTAGTCTCTGGTAGCTCCGGCAACGGCCCGTCCAATGGATAGCCGGATAGGTCAAATCCACCGATCATTGAGCCAAGCAAATTTAAGCCGACTACCGGATCGATCAACTCCTGAATTTGATCAAATTTGTCCTTAGCTTCTTGCTCAGTTTTGCCGATAACTGGGAATATACCTGGCATGATCTTCAGATGGTCAGGTGAGCGCCCGTATTGAGCCAGTCTCCCCTTCACATCTGTATAGAATGCCTGAGCTTCTGCCAAGGTCTGCTGGGCAGTGAAAATTACCTCCGCCGTTTGTGCAGCCAGATCCTTACCATCCTCGGAAGACCCAGCTTGAATAATCACCGGATAACCCTGGATCGGACGCGCCACATTTAGGGGGCCGCGTACTGAAAAATGTTCGCCTTTGTGGTTGGGAACGTGCAGTTTATTTGGATCGAAGTAAATACCCGATTCTTTGTCATGTAAGAAGGCATCGTCTTCCCAACTATCCCAAAGCTTGGTGACGACATCCACAAACTCTTTGGCACGCTGATAACGTAGGGTATGTTCCATGTGCTTTTCCCGATTGAAGTTCAGCGCTTCAGCTTCAGTAGCAGAAGTTACGAGATTCCAACCGGCACGACCGCCACTGAGATAATCTAATGATGCAAATTTGCGGGCGAGGTGATAAGGCTCGTTGTAGGTGGTCGATACTGTCGCCGTCAAACCGATGTTTTCCGTCACCACAGACAGAGCTGACAACAGGGTGAGAGGTTCAAAGTGGACGAGTTTGCCATTCCGGCTCAAAAGGTCGGCGCTTTGATTGCGGTCGCGCACAGCCACACCATCTGCAAAGAAGATCATGTCAAATTTGCCGCGTTCTGCCGTCTGTGCCAGCCTTTTATAATGCTGAAAGTTCAAACCAGCATTAGCCTGTGCTTGGGGGTGTCGCCATGATGCTACATGATGGCCAGTGCTGGGCAAGAATGCACCTAGTCTAAGTTGAGGTTTTTTCGTACTCATGCTTTTTTCTGTTTGGTAAGAATTGGATGCAGCTAAAATCGTAGTGTTTTTAAACGCAGAGGCACGCAAAGTTAAGCCAGTGCGTTGCGCGGGTTCCCCGCGTTGTAGCAACTGGCGTAGCGCAGAGGAACACAGAGTTTTGCCGAATTTATGCAATGTTGTACTAAGGTGTCATGAGTTAAATACACGCTAGTTTTTTGAATTTTGAATTGTTTATACTGGCTGGGGTTTGAGTAAATCTGTTTTGGTAACAAATTCACTGAATGTACTTGCAACTTGCTGCGGTAATGCGATCGCCGGAGTTTGTAACGGCAACCTGGGAAATAATAATTCTGCGACTCGATACGCTTCTTCGAGATGGGGATAACCTGAGAAAACGAAGGTATCAATTCCTAAATCGGCATATTCTAGCATCCGTGCTGCAACTGTGTCTGGATCTCCTACCAAGGTAGTCCCAGCACCTCCACGCACTAAGCCAACACCTGCCCATAAGTTGGGGCTAATTTCTAAGTTTTTGCGATTACCTTTATGCAGTTGAGCCATGCGGCGTTGTCCTTCTGATTCCGACTCAGCAAACCGCTGATGTGCAGCAGCTATGGTTTCATCATCTACATACTGAATCAGTTCATTAGCTGCATCCCAAGCTTTTTGCGTAGTTTCGCGGACTATGACGTGCATCCGAATCCCAAAGCGTACCGTTCTACCTTGTTCTGCTGCTAATCGGCGTACCTTTGCAATCTTTTGGGCAACTTGATCTGGTGGTTCACCCCAAGTTAAATACACATCAATGTGTTTGGCAGCAACTTGGAGCGCCGCATCTGAAGAACCACCAAAATATAAGGTGGGATAAGGCTTTTGTATGGGAGGAAATTGGAGTTTTGCGCCTTGAACTTGCAAGTGGCGACCACTATAGGTTACTTCTTCACCTTGCATGAGCGATCGCCAAATTGTCAAAAACTCATCCGTGAGTTCATAACGCTGATCGTGATCTAAGAAAATCCCATCTTTTGCAAGTTCTTTTGTGTCGCCACCAGTGACAACATTTAGAATAATTCGACCATTAGAAATCTGGTCAAAAGTAGCAGCCATTCTCACTGCCAAAGAAGGCGACATAATTGCCGGACGAAAGGCTACAAGAAACCGCAAGCGTTCCGTAACTGAAATTAATGAAGTAGCTACAATCCAAGTATCTTGTTTTTGTCCAGTACCAATCAACATCCCGCCATAGCCCAATTTATCAACAGCTTGGGCGATTTGCTGCATATAGGGATAAGTGGCTGGTCGCCTGCCGATTGTAGTACCTAAATAACGCTCATCTCCCTGTGTCGGCAAATACCAAAAAACTTCCATTTTCCTATCTCCTGGCGCTATTTCTGACTGATAGTTTCTGGTGTGATGGCTGCATATTGTTCGCTAGTCAGCATCGCTTCTTTAATATTAATTGGCTTAGGTATCACTTTTTCTTTGGCAAACAAATCTGCAATCTTCTGTTGCTTTTCCATGATTTCAGGTGTAATTGGTCTTAACCCATAAGTTCGCCTTTCAACCATTGTTGTTAAAATATCTTCATCAATTTTGAGATGAGGAATAGTCAGTTTTACAACTTCTGACCGATTTTTCTCACTCCATTGACCTGTGTTATCTATCTCCTCAAGAACTGATCGCACTAATTTCGGATTTTCTGTGGCAAATTTTCGCGCAGCCATGTAATATCCGCCCTGAGTAGCAATCCCACTAGCATCTCTCAAAACACGAGCATTTGCCTTTTTTTGGGCCACGGCTAAATAAGGGTCCCAAGTTACCCAAGCATCTATTTTGCCTTGAATAAAAGCATCACGAGCTTCTGAAGGAGGGAGGCTAATAGCTTGAATATCACTATATTTCAAACCAGCCTCTTCTAAAGCTTTTATTAATAAGTAATGGGAAGCAGAACCTTTTTGAAAAACTACTTTTTTACCTTTGAGATCAGCTAAAGTCCGAATCGGTGAATTATTTTGGACGATAATTCCGCTTCCTTTACCAGTACTGGGTTTATTACTAGCAACATAAACTAAAGATGTACCAGCTGCTTGGGCAAATATCGGGGGAGTCTCGCCTACAGAGCCAATATCAACCCTACCCACATTCATCGCTTCCATCAGTTGTGGACCGGCGGCAAATTGCGCCCATTCTACAGAAACACCTAAAGGCTTGAGACGTTTTTCGATCAATCCTTTAAGTCTGACAATATCCCCAGAACTTTGATACCCCATGCGGACAACTTTGGTTTTCAAACTAGTGGTTTGATTTTCAGAATTTGGGGTTTGGACTGAGCAACTGATTAAGGTTGTTGAGATTGTTAATAATCCAGGTAAAAGGAATAATGAAAAACGTTGGAAAATCTTAACTTGTGGCTGTTTGAAGGCGGGAATCATGGACGTGATACTTTATTTTTTTATTTGCTTTTGACTTATTTGGCTAATATTGGTTTATGTTCAGTCGTAGAGGCGCACATCTGTGCGCCTCTAATGTTGTATTGCTCCTAACCTAAAGATTTAGACTTTTTGAAGCTGAAGGTTCTTTTGGAACAGTTCTTGAACGTTTTTCCAAGCATCGGCAGCAGCTTCGGCATTGTAGCTGGCACGATGATTGCAGAAAAAGCCATGTCCTGCTCCGGGATAACGGAAGATAGCATGAGTAATCTGATTTTTCTTCAATTCAGCCTCAATCTGTTCTGTATGTTCTAAGGGGATTCCCTGGTCATCAAGACCAAAGAAGGCGTAAATGGGGCCTTTAATCTCTGGAGTGCGGGTGATAGTTGGTTCTCCACCGCCGGGAGTTGAGTTGGGAATACCGCCACCATAGAAGGAAGCTGTAACTTTAATATCTGGTAAGGTGGCAGCTAGATAAACGACATGACCACCAAAGCAGAAACCAATGGAGCCGATCGCATCTCCTTGCACATTTGGTAAGGTTCTTAAGTAGGCGATCGCAGCCTTAATATCACTCAATATTTCCTCTGCTGTTGTCTGCTCCTTATACCCTCTTCCTTGCTGGATATCTTCAGGGGTATAGCCACCCTCGTAACCGGGGGCGGTGCGTTGAAATAAAGTCGGGGCGATCGCTACATACCCCTCTTTGGCAAATTTCTCAGCAACTTCCCGAATGTGAATATTAACCCCAAAAATTTCCTGAATCACAATCACGGCTGGGAAGGTTCCCTCTTTTGCTGGTTCAGCTAAGTAAGCATCAATTTGCAAATCTCCGTTAGGGACTTTAACTTGAGTAGTGCGAATTTCTGTGTTTGTCATCTTAGGATTAGCCTGTAATTGCTTTCAGGACACGATGTTTTATCGTAATTTTTGTGCAATACTACTTAAAATATATCGATTTGCCGTAGTTTTAAGAGTAGTATTTCACAAACAATGTGCAAAGGCAAGTCCTTTGATTTAGAGATGTAGATGAATATAAGACCATATCAAGAATCTGATGCTGAATTAGTCAGTGCTTTGTGGGATGAGGTGTTTCCTAATAATCCGTCGCACAGTAGCCCAAAATTGGTAATCAGTCAGAAGCTTGCTGTACAGCCTGAGTTGTTTTTCGTTACTGAGATTAACTCTGTAATTGTAGGCACTATCATGGTAGGATATGACGGGCATCGCGGTTGGCTATACACAGTTGCGGTCAGTCCTCAGTATCAACGGCAGGGTATTGGTAGCAAGCTAGTGCAGCACGCAGAGAAGGTATTGATAGCGATGGGATGCCTCAAAATCAATCTCCAAGTTCGTGTCTCCAACGCAGAAGTAGTTGAGTTTTATAGAAAACTTGGCTATCTCGTAGATGAACGCATCAGTATGGGAAAGCTTGTTGCATAGATGTTTGGTGAGTTGCAACAGAAAAACTTTAGAAATACGCCAGTATTACGGCAAAAGGTGATTGTAGCATTACCAAATTTAACCCAAATTAGGAGAAAAATTTATGAAGCTTAATGCAGTTCATCATATTCAAGTAACCTATCCTTTTGAAGTGGAGGAAGCAATGCTATCTTTCTACAGCGGAGTTTTGGGACTGACTGAAATTGCCAGACCTGATGTCATCAAAAATGATTCAGGAGCGTGGTACAAGTTGGGAGACATTGAACTACACGTTAGTAGAGAGAAAAACGCCAATAACCAAGCATCTAGACGGCATTTTTGTTTCCAAGTCGATAACTTGAACGCCTTTGAAGAACACCTAAAAGAGCATGGGATAGAAATTATTCCCGATCAACGACCACTTCCAGGATGCGTGCGGTTTTTCCTCCGAGATCCCGGTGGGAATCGTATAGAGATTGCAGAGTTCGTTAAGAGTACTTTTGCACAGCAACAAAATCGACACCACTTTTCAAATTATCAACAACCATCAATCAATTCTCAATAAGTAATCGATTTTGTAGCCTGAAACCCTTACTGTGGAAACAATCGACACCAGTCAGCG
Source organism: Nostoc sp. (assembly GCF_036917555.1). GTDB lineage: Bacteria > Cyanobacteriota > Cyanobacteriia > Cyanobacteriales > Nostocaceae > Nostoc. Next base: position 46,752 of record NZ_JBALDD010000055.1, read on the forward strand.
AAGTTATGGGGTTTTCAAGCTTTTGGTGAGTGGTGTCGATGAGTTCAATAGACTTCAAAAAAGGGCATAGCAGTTTACCTGTGCTTGTGAAGATTTTGTCAATCTAACTCCTAAATTCTGATTTCTAAATTCCTCTTCAAATCAACAATTTTCTCCTGATGTTTCACACGCACCAATACTTACCCAGGTGCTAGAACCATCTTCCCAATGTTCTTTCTTCCATATAGGGGCATTGTGTTTGAGGGTATCAATAGCATATTGGCAAGCTTCAAACGCCTCACTCCGATGAGGAGAACCCACAGCTACTAAAACGCTGATTTCCCCAACTTGCAAACGTCCAACGCGATGATAAATCGCAACTCGATTCACATCAGACAGAGATAAGCGAATATCAGCAGCAATTTGATAAAATATCCGCAATGCCATCGGTTCATAAGCTTGATACTCTAGAGCAATCACAGGTTTACCATCGGTTTGATTGCGAACCATACCACTCATCACAACCACAGCACCATTGGCTGGATCGTCAGATTTGGTGTAGATTTCTTCCAGAGATAATGGCGCAAAGGTAATGGCAAAACTATCTTCTGATCTTGGTTTAACAGCAGAGGCAAGTGTGGTTGTCATAACTGCGTTGATATTATATAGGTTTTTTCTATTGTCTCTGAAGAAAGCATTACTTAGCACCGGGAGGAGAAGCGATCAAGACTCTGTGTATAGTCGATCGCGTACCACACCAAATCAATCCCCAACAAGTGGAAGCATTGCAAACTCTTAGCCGCGTGGTAGTTAGACAACTAGAGAGCCGACTGAACTTAGTTGAACTGGCAAGCATCAAACAGGAGTACAAGTAGGTACAAGAAGCATTACACCAAAGTGAATCTACTTTGGACAATCTAGACGATCGCAATCATATCTACCTTTAATCTCTTGATTGAAAAAGCTGCCAATTGAGTCAGAGGAATGTAAATCTTCCCAAGTATCCTCGTCTACGCCCAAGTACTGATAAACCGCTCCACTTTGAAACTCAACTTGCAAAATCTGTTCGTTGTGATCGTAGCCTACAGCCATAGCCATTGATGAGACAACTGGTAGCATGACAATTGGTTCTTCTTCAAAGGGTAATGCAGTCGTTTCGGCAATCGCCTCGTTCAGTTCTTGCAATCCTTCATAAGCTTGTATCGGGGCCGGAATTTCCAAAAACTCTAGTTCATGGCCTCGGTCGAGCAACAACTGCAAATATCCATCAGAGTGAGCGATCGCTACTAAACTGCTCAAGTCTACCTTAGATAGCTTCATTTATTTTCTACTCTCCTATTGGCGTGTCGGGAGTGGTAAAGTTTTATGCAACATTAAGCACTTTTATAGTACATTTATACTAAAAAATTACTTAAATGTCAAGTTTTTCTCTGGAGAGAGAATTTTATGTATGTAGAGACGCTTTAGCAAAGCAGCACGCAGTGTTTTTCTCTGACATCTGGGGAAATACTTACGATTTGGCTTGGGTGAATGGGCATATTTGAGTCACTTGTCGCAACAATCTCTGCTTTGTTAAGGGAACTCAAGAGGCGAATTGAAAAACTGCATAAATGTTCAACTCGCCTCAATTAAGTACTTGAAAATTTTAACCAATCTTTGTTGTGTCTAGACTTAACTGAGCTTTCATTGCTGTTTGTATCACTCAATTAGCTCACCCTTTTGGGTGAGTCATAGATCAACCGATCAGATGACCTGACTGAAGGAAGCTGAGATTAATAATAAAGAGGATTCTATTACTAAAGAATACCAATCGCATTTTACCTAAGTATAACTTATGAAACTTGCTACCTTAATAAATTCTGCACTTATTTTTGCTTCTATTACTCTTGTACCTGGAATCGCTGGCGCTCAAACAGCTACTACCAATAACAGTGAAACAATAGCTGTGAACTCTAACAATTTATCCACTAACTCGACTTCTGTAAATTATCTCCAGCCTTTAAATCTAGTTACTTTTGCTTATCAAGGAGGTTTGCAACAACACGGTATTCCTAGCGGAGAAGCGCTAGTACTTAAAACTAAAAATAGAAATATTCTTGCGAAAGATTTGGTTAAAGCTGCTGTGAATGCAGATAAGTTACCATCACAAGTTTTAAACGATCAAAATTATCTAAGTGCTGTGAATTTAGAACTCAACGTATTGCCAGATTATGCTGCTGCTGATTAATTTGGTTTGTCTTATATATTTTGAGAAAGCTAAGTTTTTCAGCATGGTATATTTGTATGCTTGTTATCAAAAAGAAATAAAAGCCTTTTATACATAGCGATCGCTGCGTATGAAAAGTATATAAGAAAGCTTGATATTGAAGAATAATTTCTATATTTTGACATAAGTTACATTTATCCTGTGCTAAAGCCACAGAAAATTGTATAATCAACAGCTTATCGAGCAAAAATTTCTATTTCTATAGAGAATGACAGAAGTAATAAGATCCGGGGGACTAAATAATATTGAGTCCATTGAGTTTGAAGAGCGGTGTTTAGAAAAAGCCAGAGAAACAGGCGATCGCAATCGGGAAGTCATTTCTTTGGCAAGTTTGGGCAATGCTTACCAGTCACTAGGCGAGTACCACCTAGCAATTGAGTTTTATCAGCAGTGGTTAAATATAGCTAAAGAAATAGGCGATCGCTTAGAAGAAGCCAAATCTTTATCTGGGTTGGGTAACGCTTACCAATCACTGGGAAAATACCAGCGAGCGATTGAATTTTATCACCAGTGGTTAAGTATTACCAGGAAAATAGGCGATCGCACTGGGGAAGGTATTTGCTTGGGAAGTTTGGGTAATACTTATGAATACCTGGGTAAGTATGAGCAAGCGATAGAGTTTTATCAGCAGTGGTTGAGTATAACGAAGAAAACAGGTGACTGGACTGGGGAATGCATAAGCCTGGGAAGTTTGGGCAATACTTATGAATCATTGGGATCTTACCAACTAGCAATTGAGTTTTACCAACAATGGTTAGGGCTGGCAAAATTCATCAGCGATCGCAATGGTCAAAGCATGGCCTTGAGTGGATTAGGCGGTGCTTATAAGGCTTTGGGACAGTACCAAAGGGCGTTTGAGTTTTATCAGCATTCATTAGAGATCAGAAGGGATCTTAATGACCGAAATGGGGAAGCAAACACCTGGTTTAATTTGGGTTTGGTGTTAGAAAAAATCAATCGAGAATCAGAAGCGATGGATGCCTTTTGCAATGCTGGTGAAATTTATCATGCAATGGGACTTGATGCCAGCCTGCAAGATTGTAACCATGCCATTGAGTTTCTTTCTCAAAATGTTGCAAGCGCAGCATCTACCTTCTGGTTGAGGAAATGGTTAAGTCATTTGTCGCAGTTGATCAAAACTGGTTCTAAATGAACAGTGGTGAGTTCCGAGTTAAAAGACCCTTTTAATTCACTCAGGACTCACCACTATACTTATTGAATACTGCAACTGAGTTATTGCGATCAAAAGAAAACACAGAAAACGGGTCTTTTCGATTCCCCATCTCCATTCCAGGAGTGCCTACAGGCATTTGAGGAACAGATAAACCAACAACATTTGGCTTTTCTTGAAGCAGATGTTTGATATCATCAGCTGGGACATGTCCTTCGATGACATATCCATTAACAATTGCTGTGTGGCAAGATGATAAGTTATCCGGCACGTTGTACTTTTGTTTGACTGTTTCGATGTCAGGCGTAGAAAAATTCGTGATTTTAAAACCCTGTGCCTTTAAGTGCTCAATCCACCCGCCACAACAGTTACAATCGGGACTGTGATATACAGTGGCATTTAACACTGTTGATTTGGATGGTGTCTGTTGCTCCTGAATGTGCCTACTGGTAAAAACAGCTTGAGCATGACTCATCGGAGCAGTGCTTCCCAAGATGCTCAACACCCCTAATGTTAGAACCACTATTTGCACAGTGGCAGGCATCAATATGGGAAGTAACCATTTTTGCCAGCAATAAATCAATTGTTTGTGCGACATCTGATACTTCCTAAATACAATATTGCTTCCAAAATACTCTGCGCTTACTTTGCACCCCTCTGCGTTTAAAAAGACTACGATTTTACATAAAAGAGATATGAGTAAAATGAAATATGTGTTATCTAAAACCATTGTAGAAACATAGCAGTGCTACGTCTCTACATTCATTTTTGCTCATATCTCTAATACTGTACTATATCCTATCAAGCAAAAGCGATTCCTTATTAGTCATCATATTTTCATGAAAACAAATGGAGCGATGTCTACGACGGGCTACACCTACGCTTTTTTTGAGGCGATCGTCCCGTGATTAATATTTTGGTGGCTAGTTTACTTCTATTCCGGCTTTTTGTACCAATGTCCATCATCGCCTTTTTCGTAATCGCGCTTTACCGCACCCCAAGCGACTCGAAAGGCACTTTCTTCTCCACCATATTGTTCTTGAGCGCTGTTAAATGCAGCCCGAAAAATTTCTTGGGCGTGCTTGGGTAAGTTTTCTTTGACTGAATCTGGTAAGTCTGCAATTTTTTTATAAGGCATAACTTTTATTTCCCCAGTCTCATATTTGTCCTTTACTTTGGGGTGGAAAGCCATGTTTGATTCTGCCTTCATCAGTATCAAATCTTTGGAAGTTTTGAAGAGTTTAAAACCTTTCTCAGCGGCGTATTGGTAACAGCGATCGCGCAACACTTGTATTGGTTGGAAACCACAGGCGATGCCTGCGGTGGTCACTGAGCTTTGTCGTTCGCGCAGCGTCTCGTAGTAGAAGTGCGGGCTACGCCTACGCTCAATTTTGAGGCAGTACTTTCAGCGAATCAATACCGCTGAAAACTGTCGCAATTTCGTCTAACAATTACATGTCTTAAATAATTCGTAATTTAATTATTAACTACGGATTACGAATTACGAATTATTAATTACTTAAAGACTAATTGTTTGTGCCTTGAAACTCGATGCACTATCCCAATAATTAACCTGGTTAATATTTACCTTCAGCAAAGCAATATCAGGTTCGTCTAGTCCTTTAGGAAACCAGGTTTGAAGTTCTGGTTTCCATAGCTGTCGCATCTTGTTGCGCTCTTTCACAAGTTGTGCTGTACCTGAGATAGAAACGTATCGCTGCTGTTCGGATGACGAGAAACTAACATTGACCTGCTCATAGTGTTCAATTTCAGTCACCTTATGGGAACCAGCATAAGTAAAGAACCAGAGTATGCTATCAGAGTTAATCTCACCACTCTTTGACATGGGGTAACTATGCAAACTGCCATCATCATCGACTGTGGTAAACATACCATAATCAATATCTTTGATTAGTTCATGCAGTTTTTGAATCTGTTGCTCGCGGTCTATAGAAGTTGTCATTGTTTGTACTTTTTTCTCTATTTATCTATTTGTTGTCTGGGCTGTAATTTTTGATTATAACCAGATTTAATGCTGATAAAGTTATTTTTCAGTATTAACCTTTTTAGTTTAAATTGCGTGAGCCTAAAGGTGTAATTATAATAAAATTAGCTTTTTTAGTTATATCTATAGAGATATTGTTTAAGATCCACTTGTTTCTTTTTACATACAGCATAATTCAGAATTCAAAATGGGTTACGCCCTGCTGCACTAACAGGAGTAAAACACACTTTATACTTGGGTAACAGACTTAGCTTGTGTACCTCATCAACTTGAAATCTGCTGTCGGTTGTAGGCATAGTAAACTTAAGTCTGCATTATTTATTTAGACATAAACTTTATCAGTTTTGCACCCAGATCAATTCAAAGTTTTTTATAACTTTAGGCTGATGAATCTAACGATTAGCTACGTTATATAATTATAAAATTATTTTTTAATTATAATTTTTAGTCTCGTTATCAGTACCGTTGATGTAAATAAATATGATTTTAATAGGCAAATTACTGCTTATAATCGCTTCAGATAAAATTGATGTTTGTTGAAAGTGAATTAATAGATTATTGATAACAATCAAAACCAGATTTTAGAATTGCGATCGCTTCGCCAAGACATAGCTCATCGCCAACGATTAGTGGGGCGATCGTACTTTAAAAATAAAATTAATTCAGCTTCTTTCATTACTGCATAATTTCAATAACTTTATTAATTTTTTAGATTTAATTTGACCTGCTTAGTATAAAATATTTTGCTTAAAAAAATTATGCGACTGTGAAATTTTAGATGTCACAGCAATAGCGATCGCCACTCATAACTTGTTATTTGCGTATTAAAGTATTAAAATTTACGCAGCGAAGTATTCTTACTCTAGAATGTTAAATTTATACCTTCTGAATGAGCCTCTTCAACCCATAGCAGGAGTATCATTTTCCATTCAGCATCTACTATAAACAACTAGGAAATCAAATTGCAGTATATCTGCCTTTCAAATTATGGACTGGAAGTACAGGTGGAAAAATGGTTATCGGCCAAGCCGAGACGAAGCAGCAAAAAATCCTCATTTATTAGATGAGAGTCAGTTTGAGAACGAGCAAGATCGAAAGCTAGCGGAAGAAACTGCAAGGAAGCATTTGGGCGTACCGGCATCAACCTTAGACGAAGATCAATCTATACTACCTCATGCAGCTTCGACTAATGCCAAGATTTAATCTTAAGACATAGGCATTTTTTGCTTATGTCTACTCCATACCATTATCAAGTTTACCAAAATGCAGATTTATCAACTTTTCAATCGATTAAACAATAAAAAATTTACTAAGTTACTCACTCAGACAGTAGCTCTAAGTGTAGGCGCTATTGTTCTATTCTCAACTACTAACGCTAATGCTGCCGAGCAAGTTGTTTTAAAGTATGGTACTTTTCAGGGGCAAATATCTGTTGAAGAATTAAGTCAGTTTACAGAAACTGGTAAGACTACCCCAACATTAACGGCTTATTTACAGGCGGCGCAACAAGACCCCGCAGTAGCTCGTAAGGCACTGAAAGCCCCAATTAAAGCTGATGCTGCATTTTTAAATAGCTTACTGTCTAGTTGGGCAGGGCCAATTTTAGTTAACCAAATCGGTGAAGTAGTTCACCCTCCCGCAGGACAACTAGATCAGCAAGCACTGCGAAGCGCTTTAAGTGCATCTATTAAACAAAATGGTGAAGTTACACTACTTGGAGCCATTCAAAATTATCCAAATACTTCTGTTGAACTTGAAGGAGATCGTCTCATCTCTGTTTATGAACGCCTAAGCAATCTTGCAGAACTCTTATAGCAGTTCCCATTCAGATGCAGTACAACGTTAGATCGCAAGGTGTAGGGAATATGTTGTGCCCATAAGTGTCAACTTAAGCCAAGGCTCATGGAATTCGCGCCTACATAGGCTCTCGTTCGCCGCCGCAGACTAACGGAAAATCAAAGTTTTGAAACCCACGGAGGTGGGTTTTGTTTGTGTAGACGAGCCAGTACGTTGGGCGGGCAATGCCCGACTTAAAGTACCTAGCGTGTGGTTTATAACCGCCCATCTCACGTTAAGTTGACATCAATGTGTCGTGCCCCTACGTGTGTACCTCACATAAATGAAAACTGCTATATAAAGGTTACTTACAGACAATGGATTTGTCATAAGGTGATTGGTTTAGTGTCTCAAGAATTATGAATTTTAGTCATCATGAGGATTAAGTTAATACTAATGAGTCTATCTTAGGGTTCATACCCTGTTACGTAGAAATTCCCTAACCTAAATGTAGAGTTTAGTCTAAGAATAGGGAAAAGATTTTTATGACAACCGATGTTTCTAAAGATATTAAGAAGAATGTTAATGGGTCGCTGATAAGTGGTATTATCCTGAGTATTTTAGGGGTTATTGCGATCGCAGCGCCTAATTTCGCCACTATATTCGCCGAAACTTGGATTGCAGCGATTTTGATTTTCGCCGGATTTACAAAACTAGTCTATGCCACTCAAACCCGCGAGAAAGGAGGTTTTATTTGGAAACTTCTCTTGAGCGGGCTTTATATTGCAACCGGCATTATGCTGTTTGTTTACCCTTACACGGGTGTTCTTACATTGACTCTGTTACTTGGCACATTTTTGTTGACTGAAGGCACATTCGAGTTAATTCTGGCATTCAAGTTACGTCCACAAGAAAACTGGACGTGGCCATTAGCTAATGGCATTATTACCCTCGTGTTAGGTGCAATGATTTGGTTCCAGTGGCCTTTCAATGCACCCTGGTTAATTGGAACATTAGTTGGTGTCAGCATTATTTTTACCGGCATTTCACGCGTAATGCTGGCGTTGAATGCGCGTTCTACCTCGAATCCTCCTGACCAAACTGCAAACGCTAGTTAGTAGATAGGAGTGGGGAGATGGGGGGACAAGCAGAAAAACCATGCCCAATGCCCCATTCCCAAACTTGAGTAGTCAAAGTTTACAAGACATTGCAGCAGTGATGCCTACGATTGGCTATGCCTACGCCAACAAAATTGCTAAATTAACTAAGGAAATAAAAATCAAGGCCAGCTAGCTGCAATTAACAATGGTATCTATTGCTACTCCATTCTCGGATATTCAAAACCATTGGGCACGCTCATTTATTACAGCCTTAGCCCAACGCAGTATTGTCAATGGGTTGCCTAATGGCACTTATCGCCCCGATAATTCACTTACCCGTGCTGAATTTGCCGCTATTATCGCCAACGCATTTGGGATAGTTTCCAAGAAGCGGCAGTATGTTCCCTTTGTTGATGTACCCACAAATTATTGGGCAGCAGCCGCCATCAAAACAGCTTACGAAAAAGCATTTATTAGTGGGTTTCCTGATAAAACTTTCCGTTCTGCTAACCGAATTACTAGAGTAGAAGTCTTGGTTTCCTTGGTAGGAGGCTTAGAAATTGCTACCAAGGTAAAACCTGACCTCCTCTCAAAACTCTCACAAATTTATCAAGATTCTATTCAGATTCCTGAGTATGGTAGAAATCATGTAGCTATTGCCACCAGCGCTGGCTTGGTGGTTAGTTTTCCAAATATTAAATTACTCAATCCTAATCTTGCAGCTACCCGTGCAGATGTGGCAGTGATTATTTATCAAGCCTTGGTGTATTTAGGTCAGGCAGAAAAAATTGCGTTTAGTTACCTAGTACAGCCGCCAATATTAACGCCGACACCGACACCAACTCCAACTCCAATACCAACTCCAACTCCAATACCAACTCCAACACCCACATCTGTCGGTAGCGTTAGGGTAAATCATAGCCGGGAGTTCCGGGGAGCATGGGTAGTATCTGTGTGGAATGGTGATTGGCCTTCCAAACCGGGACTTTCTGTTGCTCAACAAAAAGCTGAACTTACCGAGATTATTACTAAATTACAAGCGCTAAACTTCAATGCCCTGATTTTCCAGGTGCGGCCAGAGGGAGACGCTTTGTATGAATCTAAATTAGAGCCTTGGAGTGCTTGGATTACAGGAACTCAAGGGAAAGCACCAGAACCATTTTACGATCCCTTAGCGTTTGCGATCGCAGAATGTCATAAGCACAATCTTGAACTCCATGCTTGGTTTAACCCTTACCGTGCTAGCACCTCCACCGACCCAGCTAAAACAGTCCGTCCCCACATAGCAGCTACCAATCCAGAAAGCGTTTATTTGTGGAAAACACAACGTTGGATGGACCCAGGACTAAAAATAGTTCAGGATAGGGCGTATAACGTAATTCTTGATGTAGTGAAGCGCTACGATGTTGATGGCATTCACTTAGATGATTATTTCTATCCATATCCCATTGAGGGACAACCTTTCCCCGATGATAAAACCTACGCTGCATATAAAGCAGCTGGTGGTACACTCAGCCTTGGCGACTGGCGACGGGACAATGTTAACAAAATGGTACAGCGCCTTTGGCAGGGGATTAAAACAACCAAACCCGACGTTAAATTTGGTATCAGTCCTTTTGGGATTTATCGCCCCGGACAACCCGCTGGTATTACTGGATTGGATGCTTACAATGTGCTGTATGCTGACTCAAAGAAATGGTTAGAAGAAGGCTGGATTGATTATATCGCTCCTCAACTTTACTGGCGCACAGACCAACCACAACAAAGTTATCCAGCGTTGCTAAAGTGGTGGACACAGGTAAACACAAAGCAAAGACACGTTTACGCTGGTAACAATTTGACAGAACCAAGCAACAAGAGTCGGGAGAGTGATGAGATTGAAAAGCAGGTGAAAATTAGTCGTAGCCAAGCTGGACAGTTATCATTGGGGAATATCTTCTTTAATCTCAGTGTTTTGACAGAAAATAGTCAGGGCATTGCTGATAAATTTCAAAGTCTGCTTTATAATAAACCTGCGCTACCGCCAACTTTGCCTTGGCAGGATACAACACCACCATCTCCACCCATTGGACTACAAGTCAATAACCGCAAACTGAGTTGGCAGCCTGGAGATAATCAGCCAGTTCGTTCCTGGACACTTTATCGGCTGAGTGGCGATACTTGGACAATTGGGCGAATTTTGTCTGCTGGCACAACCTTTGCTACCGTCCAACAAGCGGGAACCTATGCCGTTTGTGCAGTGGATAGATTGGCCAACGAGAGTGTGGGAACAGTTATTACAGTTAGTTGAACAAAAGTGCTGCCCAGATTCAGGGTAACTTTTATGGATACAACTGACGAATAAGTGTCTGACTCTTCAAGATAAAACCAGTCTGACAATAATAGTGTAACTGCGGCATTAAAACCATCATCACCCGCTCAAACACTTATGCTGGAAATTTTTTGAATAATTAACTCTTATAAGCAAAAAGCAATTTTTAACCTTTTCATAACTTAAGATTAACCAAAATTTATTCGGTATCAGCTCTAGAATTTCTGAAGTAAACATTGTACAAAAAAGCTAGAACGTACAGGATGTAAATTACATGAGTCAAAAAGCCAATAAAGTGTTTATACAGTCTGGGGTGATTCCTTACAGAGTGAACAATGGTAAAGTTGAAATCTTACTAATTACAACCCGTGACTTTCAACATTGGGTGATTCCGAAAGGAGATATTCCTAATGGCATGAGTCCGCCTGCTTCAGCAGCAAAAGAGGCATGGGAAGAAGCAGGGATAATTGGGGAAGTAGATGCAAATGAACTGGGAACTTACAAGTACCGCAAACAAGGCAAAATTTACTGCGTCAAGATGTATTTACTATCAGTCGATATGCTGAGTGAAGATTATCCTGAAGCAAGTAAAAGAAAACGGCAGTGGGTAGAAGTGAATAAAGCTATCAGGCGGGTTAAGTTTAATTCACTCAAACGAATCCTTAAAGGTTTTTTCCAGGTCAAATCTCAATTTTGTGCATTACGATATTAAGTAATTGCCGCAATAAGTTAAACTATATTATACAATACAAAAATTAATTAAAGGTTTGTAGTCAACGGCTGCAAACCTTTGTTTATTCACACCTACTTACTCAAATCCATAGTAAAGCTACCCAAGTTTTTATACCGACAATTCCGTCAGCCTGCAATTTTTTAGATGTTTGGAAACTAACAATTGCATTCTTAACTGACTCAGAAAAACGCCCATCAATGGCATCAGTATATAATCCAATATCTTTTAATTGCTGTTGTAATTGTTTTACTCTCAGCCCAGAATCTCCTAGCTGTAATCCATTAAATCTATTCAAATCGGCTCGACCACTAACACCAGTTACACCAGATATATCACCTTCATATTGATGGATTAAATATTGTCCCTGCCAAGCACCAGGAATAGTTGGGTTTCTAGTTCCGTAGTGGGCAATCCATAACGGATAATTAGCAAAATCAGATGGATTACCAAGTTCTGTCCAGAAGCTGGGGAAGGTGTAAATAATTGGTTTAATTGGTTTTTTTGTTTGTTGTAGAAGGGCTTTTTCTACCTCTGCCAACCACTGTTTAGCTGCCTTAATTACTTCTTGGCTATTTACTTTGTCAGTTACCTCTACATCTAGGACTGGTGGTAAGTCCCCTGGTTCTAATTTCCCCAGCGTTTTTAAGAATTCCTTCGCTTGCTGAACCGGGTCAGATGTATGGGGATGAAAGAAATGATAAGCACCCCGAATAATACTAACAGCTTTCATAGTCTGCCAGTGATGAGCAAAAGCAGAATCTTTGATGCTAACTCCTTCTGTAGCTTTGACAAATGCAAAAGTTTTACCAGAGTTTTTTACTGCCGTCCAATCTACTCTGCCGTCTTGATCAGCAACATCAATTCCTTCCATAAAATTTTTAACCTTTTTGATTAGTACAATCTTGAACTTATCAGAGGCTTTGATTAAATTTATGCTTTTTCTGGGTCTTTGAGTAAATTACAGAAATTTACTAGGGTTAAGTGTTAGCGGCTCGTACTGGAGTCACTCTAACTTTGCCTGTACAAGGCTTGATTTGTTCTGTAAGGGTAAAGTGCTCGTAAGCATTAGGAGGTGTGATTTGAATTTTACTAGACATTGGGCAGTTTTTCTCTGGGGAACTAATGTGGTTGTATGCTATCTGAAATGAGGCTTGTTTTCCAGGAGCTAAAGTTACTTGTTGTCGAAGTTGCTTACTCGAAAAGTAAGTGTCCTGGGAGCGAATAACTTTAATTCCCTGCAAAGGTTGATCTTTTACATCCAGTAGTCCCAATCCTGGATAACCGTAGAGGTTGCAAGGGGATGAGCCGTTATTGGTGAAGTTATAGGTAATTGCAACATTCCCAACGCCAGCATCTTCAGAGACTCGGCGCACTGACAATTGACTAGTTTCACAGCGCGTCGGATTTGTGGCAGTAGTGGCTTCAGGGGTAGAATTCTCTGTAGTTTTTTCAGTCGGTGCGGGTGTTGAGGTCAATACAGCTTCTTTCGTCGGCTGTTCAGTGATTGTTGGTAAAGCTTGTGTCTGTTTGGTAACAGAGGAAGAACCGACACAGCCAGTTGTCACCGCAGTCAGGAGCAATAACAGACTGCTTTCCATAGATAGAATTCGCATATCTCTTTTTTTGTAGTGAACTACTTACACTGATGCTTCATATACAGTATAAGTTTCCAATTTCACAAGGGTTATGCACGTCTGCTCCAATGACATGTTCTGCTGCGTCATTACATAACGAATTCAACAGCTTATCCATCTTTTCGGGCAACGTGAACAGCAGAAAGAAACGAGAGGTGTACACTGTCTCCAAAGTTCCTCAGCTTTTCCCGCAATCCTGCAAATAGCGACTCCTTCGCCTTTGGCTCCAGTCTGCTCATGGTATTTAATAGCTTAAGGTAGTCATCGATGCTGTACGTAACCTCACACGCGATTTGCTCAGTCACCAACTCCTTAAAATAACCAGAGTCTAGAATATCTTGTTCAAACCCTCTCAAAATTTCCGCTTGAGTTTCTGCACCTTCATACCGGACAAGTGAGGGAGCATAGGCTTGATACACTTCCTCGATCGCTTGGTAAACTTCGTATTTCGGTTCAGGTCTGAGATTCCATAGCAGGATGAGAAACCCGTTGTCGCATAATGCCTTCGCTGCCTTGGCATAGCGAATTTCTGACGGTATCCAGTGAAAGGCATTAGCAGATAGAACGGCATTGAACTGTTTTGCTTCCAGTTCCCACTCCTCAAATGAGGTGTTGTAGATTGCAACGTTTGGATAGGTTGCACAGTTGCGTTGTGCTAAACCACAAAAATCCTGGTTTGGCTCAATACACGTCATTGAAAAACCAAATTGAGCAAAAGCTACCGTCGCATTTCCTGGACCACAACCGACCTCAAGAATCGATGCATCTGAGTCAAGTTGGGCTAAAACGACAGATTGCTCGATCAATTCCTTTGGATATTGTGGTCTGGCGTTGTAATAAATATCAGCTACGGGAGAATACCAATTTCTTCGCTGTTCTAAATCTATAGAAGCTCTGGCATTTATTTCTTGTTTAGAGTCTTGCATAAGCTAGTTTTATCAGCTTTTGAGTCCAACTTCATTTTATTTAGTCTCGTGGATAAAAGACCAATTCAATATCGATTGTCGCAATACTGTTTGCAAGACCCTCAAAAGATTGGGATTGCCTTGTCGTGGGTTTAGTCTATAGGACTTACGCACAGGTCACGCAAAATCAAACCACAGAGAACGCAGAGAACACAGAGGAATAAGAGTTAGAGAGGTTTTTTGCGTAAGTCCTGTCTTACATCCGCTCGCTTGGCAAACTCCCCATCCCCCAAGCTAAGTATTCAACCGAATTAAATATTATCTGTTGCCTCAATCAAAGCACTGCAAATTCCTGGTTCACTCATCGAATGTCCGGCATCAGGAACCACTATAAATTCGGCTTCTGGCCAAGCGCGATGTAATTCCCAAGCTGATATCATTGGACAAACTACATCATAGCGTCCCTGAACAATTACAGCCGGAATATGGCGGATGCGGTCTACATTTAAGAGTAATTGATCTTCTGTTTCCAAAAATCCTTTATTCATAAAGTAATGGCATTCAATCCGAGCGAAAGCGGAAGCAAATTCACTATTACCAAACTTTTGCATGAGTTCTGGGTCTAAGAAAAGTCTACTGGTACTAGCTTCCCAAATTGACCAAGCACGCGCTGCTGTTAATTGAATTTCTAAATCTGGATTGGTCAAGCGTTTGTAATATGCTGCGATCATATCATCACGTTCATCTATGGGAATTGGTTTGAGATATTCTTCCCAAGCATCAGGAAAAATATAGCTAGCACCCTCTTGGTAGAACCAGCGCAACTCCTTTTGTCTCAGCATGAAGATCCCACGCAGAATTAATCCTGTGCATCGAGAGGGATGGGTTTGACTGTAGGCCAATGATAAAGTGCTACCCCAACTACCACCAAAAACCACCCACTTTTCTATACCTAAATGTTGGCGCAGTTTTTCGATATCACTGACTAAATCCCAAGTGGTGTTTTCTCGTAATTCAGCATGGGGAGTACTTTGACCACAACCGCGCTGGTCAAACATCACTAACCGCCATTTTTCTGGGTGGAAATATTGCCGATAAAAAGCTGGACATCCACCACCAGGGCCCCCATGCAGCAAAACGATGGGTTGACCTTGCAGGTTTCCTGACTCTTCAAAATGGATAGTATGAAGGTCGGAAACTTGTAAACTACCTTCTAAGTAAGGCTCGATCGCTGGGTAAAGTTCTCGCATTTTGCATATTTTATCAGTAATGTTGTCATGGCGATCGCTATATTTTGGTAAAACAACTTCGCTTCTGTAAAATGTGGCTTATAACCGTCCTTTCATCTAAAAATTGCTTCACTGACATTCTCGACTGAGTACCAAGCGTCCATCAGCAAGTCGATAAAGCCCTTGTAGTTCAACTATTGCATCGCCTTTTTTCCAAGTCTGCGATGTTGGTTCAACATTACGTACTTCACCTGTCGAATAGATTGAAATTAATCCATCCCCCGGACTACTACGTAAAGCACCAGAACCCGTGATAAAGAATGTACCCTTTTGTTTAAGACTGCGTGAAACGCAACTATTAGCGATAAGTGCATTAGTGTCGATGACGTTTGGGGGTAATCCGGTGAAGCTGTTTAGAATGTAACTGGTATCGGGTGCGTTAATATTTGTTGTACCTGAAACGCCTAATTCAGAACTTGCAGTAATATCGCTTTTTTCGGTTGGTTTTGGACATGCTTCGATACCGAAGATTCCTTGGGAGTTAATTTGCACTCTTCCACCGGAACCAGTGTATGCGTTGGCGCTGATATCGCTGTTTTCTTCAAGGCTGGCGACAATGAATTTTGAGTCTATATTGATGTTACCGCCATCACCACCTGATTTGGCTAACCCCGCAGTTGTAGTGATATTGCTGTTACGATGCAATAGTAATAAATCTGTAGCGGTTAAGTTAATATTTCCACCATCACCAGAGGTAGTTGCAACAGCAATAATTCCTTTATTATCTAGTTGTACAGTACCTGAATTAATGTTAATATTCCCAGCAATTCCATCTCCCTGACTACTAGCAGATAAAGCTGCACCATTGAGAGATAAATCACGGGCTGTGACGTTAATATTGCCGCCTTCACCTTTACCTGTGAATCCTGTATCTATTGCGACTATACTAAAGATGCCAGTGTCAAAGTTTAAACCATTGGGAGTTGTCCCCTGAAGAGAGAATTTACCGCCAGCATTAACGGTGACGTTACCTGCATTTCCCTGTCCAATTGTTGCAGCATTGATATTAGAACCATTTGTAAAAGAAATGTCACCAGTAGCATTAATTAGCACATTTCCAGCATCGCCTTTATCAGCAGTAGTGGAATATAGAACAGTACCATCGGCTAAAGAAAAATTACGCCCCTGAATTTCAATATCTCCACTCTTACCTACTAATTTTAAAGTTGCACTACTAAAAGATGCTTGATTATTTAAAGATAAGTATCTTCAACTTTAATCGATATATTCCCAGCATTTCCCTGCCCAAAAGTGTAACTATTAATTGCAGCATTATCTAATGATAAGTCTCTAGCTTGAATGTTGATACTGCCAGCATTACCTCTGGCTTTATCAAGAACAGTAGAACTAATTTTAGTGAAATCAATATTATTAGTATTGCTGAGGTAAATTTTTTCTGCTGCTTGAATAAAAATATTACCTCCATCACCCAGCCCAAGGGTATCAGCACTTATTTGACCTTTGTTGTTTAAGAATAATTCTCTGGTATTGATGCAGATATCTCCACCTTTACCTACGCCATCCAAACTAACGTCACTACTAATACGGGTGGGTAATTTACCTTCTCCTAATTGTTCAATAAAAACCCTACCAAAACCGTTTATATTAATAGTTTCACAGGCATTAATGGTGATATTACCTGCATTCCCTACCTGATCCTCACATTTTCCTGAAAATATTTGATGAGTTACTACCAGTAACGCGAGAAAAGATATTGGTTATTCCCTCTGGATTGGCAAAATAAACACCTTGACCCTCACCCACGTTAAAATCTTGAATAACTGTGAAATAGGTTAGCACCATGAGCCGCACCGCCCTCAATGTGGTCATTATTTGTATTAATAGGAATGACTTGCGATCGCTCTTTTCCCAGGCTGTTATCGGGAGTTAACTGAGCAAAAGCAGGATGAATAGAAACTGCAATACCTACCACGCATCCTAGCCATCCTGTGACAGCAATCGGCCAAATTTTCACCATTTCTATTCTGCCTACTATTTCTATAGTGGTTTTAGTTGTTTAATACAGACCTCACCCTAGCCCTCTCCTAAGAGGAGAGGGAATCAGAAAAATTTTGCTGGAAGGGGAGTAAGATTCAAAGCCTCTCTCCTTTTATAAGAGAGGTTTGGAGTGAGGTGAGAGTGTGTTGCATCAAAATGAAAACTGCTATATTCTTTCGCTGGCAATTTTCTGGAGATATTCAATTCGTTGCTGAATATTTTTTTGATCTACGCCATCACCGATAAGCATTTCTGACTGTGCAAGTTCTTTAACTAAAGTTGCCCCAGTTTGCCCCAGTTTACCATTACCAGTTGCTTTTAATGCTTCTTCCAGGGCTTCATACCACAGATCATTTTCAGCATAATAATTTATGCTTTCTGGAATGCTAGTAAATCGATTTTTAGCAAGTGATTGAAGATTGATAACGGTAAATTCTGCACGTTTAATAATCGTGTCGTTTTCGCAGTCAATTGCAATTTGCCATAAATATGTTTTACCGACTGTGAGTTCGGGGTAATCGAGGGGAAGTTTTAGTTTGTTAATCCCGATTGTTGTGGGTATTTCTTTAACTTGCCCAATTTTTTTAACGGTGTTGGCTGAATCAAATTCATACAGTTGGAATCGCGCATTTTGAGAACTTGACATATACCAAGCTAACATTGGACGTTTAGAAGCGGTTTTACCGATAAATGTCTGAGGTGCAAGCTGTGTCAGTGGTATGCCGCTAGTTGAACATCCACGCGAACCACCCGGACGGGTATTTCCGCTGGCTGGTTTGGGATCGCGTGGTTTAAACTGAGCAAATGCCGGGACTGCGGTCAAAAGAAAAACTACTCCTACAACCAAGCTTGTAAGTCTGCACTTATTTTGCCAAAATATGAAATGTTGATGACTCATGGTAAATGCTGTTAATTGTATGCTTATCTAAAACTTTTGAATAATTCAGAATTCTGGCGATTAACGCCTTTATTCTTTCTTAAAATTACTTCATAGGTGTCCAACTAAGTTCGCATATAGTCCCACGTGGAGAAAGCGATTCGCGGCGAAACTCTCCTCCTAATTGTTTAGCAAGCATTTTAAAATGTTTTGTCCCTTTATTTTCTACTTTTGATTTAATGCCCCAACCGTTATCTTTCACAGATAAATTGTATTTATTTGCGCTATAAACACCTGATGCTTGAACGCGCTTAACTCCTTGAGCGTGTTTACCAACATTACATAGAGCTTCTTCCAAAAACAGACATATTCCCCGTTTGTATTCTATACTTAAATACTTATCATCAATTGGATCAAAATTGCGAATTTTTACTTTTAATGTTTGAAAATATTCAAAATCTTTACGTTCTAATGTACTTGAATAAACTTCATACAATAAATCGTGTAGAGGTCGTTTCAATTCGAGTATTAATCCGCTACCTAAACGCAAACTCTCTTCTGTGGTTAATGCTTCGAGTTTGAGAAATTCGCCAAGTTCCCGAATTTCTCGATCGAGTTTTTCAAATTGCCCAACCAGTTGTTCGTAGGGAATATCTTTAGCACGCAGATGCTTTAATCCATAAGCAAGAGTTTGCAAAGGGCCATTATGAATTACGGTAAAAGTGTGTTGAATTGTATTTTGACGTTCGTTAATTTGCGATCGCAAGAATTTATCGTGCTGGTAGAACGCAAAAGCACTCAAGCCAAGCCCATTTACGGCTAATATCAGTAAATTGGGTGCTACAGGAATCCATACACCCCAAACCCACAACATCACATACCCGCAACTAAACAAGCAAAATGCCGCTACACCCACATACAGTAAATTTTTCCAAACAGATTGGGTCAGCCGTCCAATAATCATCGGCAAAAAACCCCAAACTAATATCCATGTATACTCTCCAATATCTTCCCAACTGCTCAACATAGGACGGCCATCTATGACTGTACTCAGGATTTGACTAATAACATGAGCGTGATAGTCTATGCCATAAATTTGACCTTTTAATTTTAAGTTTGGCAAAGCAGATGTATAAAAAATATCGCCTGTACTCGTATTGCGGTTGCCAACTAACACAATGCGATCGCGCAATAATTCTGCATCAACTTTGTTATTAAGAACATCGGGTAGCGTCACAACATTAAAAGGTTGTTCGCTATTGCGAAAATTAATCAAAATTGACAATCCGCCATCATCAACACCAACGTATCCGCCAAAATTCGGGGTAAATATTGTATTCGGGTCATCTTTTACATTTTCTAATTTAATTCCTTTAGACTCTAAGTACTTAGTAACTAACTGCAATGCTAAAGATTTTTTAGTTTCGTTGATCTTTTTAGGACTCTTTGTATACAACAAATAACGTCGATTTTTGCTATCTTTATCTATACGTAAATCGGCAAACCCCACGCGTTCTGCTGGTAAACTCTGGGGTGGTAAAATTTCTTCGGGTGGTAAAATTTTTTCAATCCCAATAAGATTGGAATTTGAGTGTAATACCTGCGCTAGTTTTTTGCTACCAGGTTCAACAGGAACATTTTTGAAGATATCCAGCCCGATAGCTAGCGGTTTATAAGTTTCCAGCTTGATAAGTAACTCTGCAATCTTCTCATCTGGAACCGGATATTGCTTAACCCATTCAATATCTTTCTCATCGATACCCACAATTACTATACGTTCATCAAGTTTTTCTACTGGACGCAGACTTAACATGGTATCAAGGAACATCCATTCCCAAGATTGCATTCCTCCTGTTATACGTATCAATATGACTACAACCAGTACCACGATTCCAGGAGGTGCAGCCAGCGACCACAACCCAAATTCTAGGCGAATGCGATTCCAGATTCTCCTTTTCATCTAGCTTTTAGATTAATTTTCCTTGGATTAATCAATTAAACCTTCATCACGGGAACGAATTTCAGTTTGAATTCGCATATTCTTACCACTTTGCTTGCAGTCTTCAGGATACACTCCCAACACATCCTGAATCTTCGTCCAGTAAGTACGTACTGCTCGTTCTGATTTATACATTCGTTCAGCGATCGCCTTATCTGTCAAACTCTCTTCAAAAGCCAACCGCAACACCTCCAACCATTCTGGTTTGAGTTCAATTCCCGTTTTAATATCTTTGGTGTGAGTTGCACCATGAAGGGCCAAATTAACCCGCATTAGCATTTCATCTTCGGGTAATCCTTTATCTGCGATCGCAAATCCAGCTTGATGATTATCAATCTCGTGTTTGATCCGAATTAACGCCTTCACATAACTAGTTTGTACCATGAAATTCTGATGGGGATATTCTTGGAGCAAAGTTTGCAACAGCTTAATTCCGGTATCAATTTCTGCTGTCTCCCCTTGGCGATCGGGAATTGATAAATCCATCACAATCAAGTCAAAGTGGCAATATTGAAGTTGAGAAAGTGTCTCTTTTGCCGTCTGAGCTTTAATAATAGCAGCTTCGGGATACTGTCGACTTAAGACATCGAGGGTACCAGTTAAAATTAATTGGTGGTCATCTACAACAAGAATACCCAGCTTTTTTTCCACTGGTAAATATCCATAAACTTGATGTTCTTTTAAATTTATTCCTACCATATTTTCATCCAAATTCAAAGTTTTCTTAAGCTTTATGAAAATTTCCTTCGTCTTTGACGTTTAGCTAGAGAGTCACGTCGCTTCTCTACGAGACGCTGCGCGTAGCTTGCTTCCCCAAAGGGGTACGCTCCTAATTCAAAATTAATAATCCCCATAAATAAATTTAGGGGCTTGTATCCTTTGCGTTTTCGGTCATATCTTGTATTTCTTAGCCCTAACTCATTGAAGTATGCGCTTATTTTAATTGGAGATGAATTTTGAAGCTATGCAGAAAAGTGCAAACCTAGAGGTGCGATCTGATTTTGGATTCGAAATCATAACTAATTAGCCCTCACCTTAAATCCCTCTCCCAATTTTGGGAGAAGGGGTTGGGGGATGAGGGCAAATTTTACATTTACGATTTACGCAATAGGTTTAATTTTTTCATCTCGGAACTGGTACTTGATTAATTACCGACGCAATTACCGCATCCATTTGTAAACCATCCAGCATCGCTTCTGGTTTCAATATGAGACGATGACGTAGTAACGGTGATGCAACTGCTTTTACATCATCTGGCGTTACAAAATCCCTTCCTGCTAACCACGCTAGGGCTTGAGATGTCTGCAACCAAGCACCGGTAGCGCGGGGTGATGCACCCAAAGTCAAATCAGGATATTGACGTGATATTGTCACCAACGCCAACAAATAATCAACGATCGCTTCTGATACTTTAACTTCTTTGACAGCTTGTCGTGCTTGCAAAATGTCGGCTACTGTTGCGATTGGTTTCAAACGGCTAATATCTAAACGTCGTGCTGCAAAACCCGCCTGACGATTGAGTAACATTTGCTTTTCAGCAGCTTGATCGGGGTAATCTACCACCAGCTTAAATAAAAATCTGTCTAACTGTGCCTCTGGTAAAGGATAAGTACCCTCAAATTCCAGGGGATTTTGTGTCGCAATTACCCAAAATAAATCTGGTAAAGGTAAACTTTCACCATCCAGTGTTACCTGCATCTCTTCCATCGCTTCTAGCAGCGCCGCTTGTGTCTTGGGCGGAGTACGGTTGATTTCGTCCGCTAGCAGTACCTCAGTAAATATTGGCCCTTTTTTCAAAGTGAAATTGCGGCTATTCAAGTCAAAAATATTGGTACCAGTAATATCTGAAGGTAAAACATCTGGTGTTAATTGAATCCGGCGAAACTCCCCTTGAATTAACTGCGCTAACACTTTTACTAATAGGGTTTTACCAGTTCCGGGAACTCCTTCTAAAATTACGTGCCCACCCGCTAGCAGCGCTACTAAAAGTTGCTGTATTAAGCTAGATTGTCCGACAATTACTTGATTAAGACCTTGACCAAGACGAATTAAGATAGGATGTGTTTCGCTCATATTTTTTATTGATAAATAACTAACCCAGAAATACTATGAATAATTCCAAAAAATTAATTTTTAATTTTTAATTTCCCTAATGCTTCGCCATTTCCCCAACCAGCTTAACAGGTCTCGTTCACTGATGGGTTGTTTGCGAGATTGTAGCTTTAAAACTGCATCTAGTTCTGCTGCACTTGCACCTGTTTTTTCCATCCAGAAATCGATCAAGGCTTGACGTTCTAAAAGTACTTGCCCTAATCCCAAGGCTTTTTGGAGTTGTAGTTGTTCTTGTTTACCTACCATTTCAACAACAAAATCGGTGGTATCAGCTTTCTGCAACACCCCGGCTAAAGCTTGGATGTATGCTTCGCTATTATCTACAACTGGTGTATCTAAAGCTACTGGCTTACCAAAGCGGCGATTCTGCGCCCAAACTAGCACTAATAGCAAGATACCTACCTGTATCAATATTGGAAGTAAAGGAGTTTTGGCAAAAAAGCTAGATAAATCTCCTTCGCTTTCTTTCTTCCTGACATCGGCATCTTTATAGCCGTGGATGTATTCATCGACAAAAACTGTGTGACTTTTTTCAGTAACCAAACTAGCTAAATACTTGAAATTACTTAAATAATCTTGGTAGGCGTTGGCAGCTAAATAAGGAGTAGTAGAAAAAATCAGCTTTCCTTTTTTGTAATTTTCTTTCCAGACAACAGCACCAAAGCGATCGCCTAAATTAACTTGCTGGGAGTTAGCTTTTTTATATCGTCTACGTGTATCAATTTTAATATCACCTTCAGGAGATTTTTGCATAGTGTGAAACTCCGCTTCTGTAACCCGCGCCTTCGCACCCAAAATTACCAAAGTATTCCCTTTTTCTACCCATTCCTGCTCTTGACTATCCAGTGTGGTTTCCCTGGGATAGCCCCCTACCTGTAGCAAGGTAATTGGGCTGTTCTCTGGCTGAATATCACTAAAAGGCTTTTGCCAGCGCTTAATAGAAATTCCCTGTTGTTGCATAAAAGCGTACCAAGCACCATAGCCATCTGAGTTGCGGTTATAGGTAGAGCCAGCGTTAATTTTAGTATTATTGGGAGCCGCCAATAAACTAAGTAAAACGATCGCAGCGAGTGCGATCGCTCCCATCCAAGCAAGGCGATTTGAACGCTTCATTTTTGACTTTCACTATAATCACTTCGTTTCAGAATCACAAGTGTTAATACTTACTTATTTTTCAGCTAAAGTCAAAAATATAATTAATTTTCTTAAATTCCGCATTAAAACATCTGTGGTAACAAACCATACAATATGCACATTACAATCCTAACGATTGGTTCACGTGGCGACGTTCAGCCTTACCTAAGTTGGTGGTGGGCTTGCAAAGGGCTGGACATAGGGCATACGCTTGGGTTAAGCATTTCTTTTTTCTCTCGGTATCGCGCCAGTTGCTTCTCCCTTCTCTACGAGACGCTCCGCGTTCGCATAGCGTTCCGTTCACGGAGCATCCCGTAGGGAAGGAAAGGCGTTAGCCTCTGGGGAACTGCAAGGACGCACTGGCTTCTCTGCGCCTCTGTGGTAGCCTGCGGCAAGCCGCAACTCTTGGAGACGCTCTGCGAATGCGTCTACGTTAAAAAAATTGACT
Source organism: Nostoc sp. (assembly GCF_036917555.1). Classification (GTDB taxonomy): domain Bacteria; phylum Cyanobacteriota; class Cyanobacteriia; order Cyanobacteriales; family Nostocaceae; genus Nostoc. The sequence goes on from NZ_JBALDD010000055.1 coordinate 70,489, forward strand.
TTAACAAAGGATTTTAGTAGCGCACTCGTCGGCGATTTATTAGTTTTTACTGACTCAACCTTTTACTTACTCTCGATTTTACAACTTTGGAGTCAACTAGCTCATCCAAATGGATGAAGACTAAATCTATCTATTAGGCGATCAAAGTGCAAAAGGTTTCGGCTTATAAATAAGAAAACTGTATTACTAGAGAAAACTAATTGTACCAAGCTCTAGTTGAGGAGAACTTTATGAAAGCTACAAACTTAATAAATTTTGCAAATATTGTATCTGGAATTGCTAGCACTAAAACAGTCGATAATAACTACATTGCTGCACAAATCAACACAGCAAATGACTACAATCCAATCCATAGCCATTCTAATGATCTCAATTACCCCAACTACTTTGATACTGCTTGTTTTGCTTATCACCTTATGGGATTTGGCAAATTTTAGCGATGAGGTTAAAGTCCTCTCTTATGATATTAACTCTTATTTGGAAATTACTAGAAACCCCACCCCTTAAATGGAGTGGGGTTTTTAGTGACTAAGGCTATTTAATCGCACATAATATCACTCAAATTGCACAAGCGATCGCTCCCATCCAAGCAAGGCGATTTGGGGGTTTCATTATACTACTAAGACTGAGGAAATTCTCATTCTGATACTGCTTGAGCCACTAAACCTTCAATGAAAGTATATATTTTGTCCTCACTCTTAGCAGCATTACACATTAGATAGGGAATGTTTAATTTCTCTCTGATGTACTCAGCGTTATAAATTTATTGTTCTTGAAAAGATCGCAGGAGAGCTAGATCATGTTTAACACTGTCTCTTAAGCTTAAACGAGTATAAATATTTTCAGGTTCGTCAACTAAAACAATAATAGCACTATGGCAAATGCCTTCAAATGTTGAGTATGGAATTTTAGTGATTTCATTATCCTTGTTTAAGAGACAAAAATGCCCATCAATTAAATACGTGTTTTCATTCTTTAAATACTTGTTTATTGCTTTTACTAGAATATCTTGATTTCCGACAATATTCTCAACTCGTTTGTTACGAAGATGTTCCTCTGTCTTTTCTCTGGCAATCAGATTGCTCACTGAAAAATCTTCGATCTTAAATCTTGATTCTATATTTTTACAAAACATTGTTTTACTAACACCATGCACTCCACCAACAAAAATTATTTTCCGTTTTAGTATATTGTTTATTTATATATAAAAAACAATAAAAATGATGATTTTTAAATATACACAGCAATTCATTGATTCGTCAATACACACTTGACCACACGATAATTTTATTTAGCACTTAAAGTCAAGTAAAATTAATCGACTCTATTTACTGCAATGCAATAAACTCAACTGTTCACTTAGTCTCCCTTCCTGCCTTAACTCATTTCCTCCCTTGTTAAGTGCATCACATCCATTCAGACTTAATGCACCAATCCTGACGCCAGTTGATTGTAGCTTGTGGTGGTGTAAAATTAGGGCAAATTTCGTGTATTTGTTTCAGAGAAATTGAAGGAAAAATAAAACTTTCATATATAAAAGTTCCGTATGCAAATTCACAGATTTCAAAATACATATCATAAAATTCTTTGTCTACTCCAAGAATATAGTGATACTTACTCCACATTTTACAGACAGGTAAAGATATGGTTTTATCAGCAATAAAACCTCCTCTTATAATAGAATCAGGTGTCATTTCATACAGAAGAATTAGATCACCTAATTCCATCCCAATTGAACGCTTTCGCAACTCAATTTTTTTAGTACCATTAATAATCTGTTCAGCGTACATTCGCTTGATGCTTAGAGGATGTCTGAAAAGTGAGAAAGCTCACGTAACAGTATCCTGTCAGTAGAAAAAATACTTAAGCATGACAGCGTTACCAGAGCCATGAATCCATCGTACCCAAGTAACTTGACTTCATCGCAGTGGGAATTGCGATCAGGACTAATTCCAGCAGCTAAAAAAGGTGGTAGAAAACGCAGTATTGATATGGAAGCAGTAGTGAATGCAATCTTTTATATCTTGTGTGCAGGTTGTGCGTAGCGTATGCTCCCCCACGATTTCCCAAATTGGAAAACCGTTTACGATTATTTTCGGCAATGGCGCAAGGACGGAACATGGCAACAAATCCATGAACGCCTGCGTTTATGGGTACGTGTAAGCCAAAACCGAGAACCATCGCCATCCCAGGCCATTATGGATAGTCAATCGGTTGAGACAGCAACAATGGTATCCAAGGAAGTTGGGTATGACTCAGGAAAGAAAATCAAGGGACGTAAAAGACACATATTGATTGATACCTTAGGCAAGAGTAATAGTTGTGGTCATTACTGCCGCAAACGTAAGTGAACAAGCAGGCGCAAAACAGGTTTTGTTTAAACTCGATCAAGTATACCATTGCATAGGTCGATTGATTCGGATTTGGGTTGATGGTGGATACCGTGGTCAGAATTTCGCCCATTGGGTTATTGATGTTTATCGCTGGCTCTGGAGTGTAGTTACAGTTTTATCCGGTTTAGAACACGCCCACAAGCATGGTGTAATTCACCGTAATATTACACCTAATAGCATCTTGATTACTGCTACGGGTCAAGCTCGTTTAATCAGCTTCGATTATGCCCATATTTCTGATCGTACTAGCACGATCGCAGACGATATTATTGATGATCTAGAAAAATATGGTGCATACCAAGCAATCGAATGTCAAAACGATCCTTCTCAAGCCAGTGTTGCTTCTGACCTTTTCTCCATTGGCTTACTATTTTACGAATTTTTGACGGGAGTTCCAGCTTTTGCAGATGCTAATCAAATTTATGAATGCAACACCATTTTTGCCATTCAGTCATCGAAACACAATCCTGAACTTTCATGGGATTGGGATAGATGGTTGCAAAAATTATCTGCTTTTGATCCTAAAGACCGCTATTCTAACGCTGATGCAGCTTTACAAGAACTAATCCTGCTTGCAACACAACCAAATCTAGATATAAATAACCTGCTTCCCGATACAATTTTTGATAACCAATATAGGGTAATCAAGCGATTGGGACGACCAGGTAGCTTTGCTGTAGCATATCATGTTTTCGATATTTTACGCAAAAGAGATTTGGTACTCAAGTTAGTAACACGCGATCGCCGTTCTGTATATGACCGAGTTTAACAAGAGTATAGTACTTTGTTAAAGGTTCCTAAGCACCCTCACATTGTTGAAGTTATATTTGCAAGCCGTTTAAAAGATGATACTCCTTTTATTGTTTTTGAGTACCTTGATGGACAGGATATTGAAAGTCTTATCGAGAAGAAAACTCTTTCTCTAGAAGAATCAGTTGAAATTGCCAAGCAGACTGCCACTAGTTTGTTACACTTGCACCAGCACAAAGTTTGCTACCAAGACATCAAACCTTCTAACTTACTTTTAACTGACAAAGGTGTGCGAATTATTGACTTTAATGTCGCAGTATCGGACAGCGATGAAATGATCATTAGTGCTGGTACTCGCCGCTACATACCTCCTGACTGCAAACTAACGATAAATTTGACACTAGAAGAAAAAATTGACCGGGATTTGCATGCTTTGGGCATCGTTTTTTACGAATGTGTTACAGGTTACTACCCTTTTGATGAACTGCAACCTCCAAAACAGAAGTTACCCCATAATCCAATTGAAATAGATGGCTGCGAGGATTTGAGCGATGAATTAGTGCAGCTACTTATGCGAACAATCGCCCCCAAAAGATCAAATAGATTTACTTCAGCAGCAGAATTTTTAAAGGAAATTGACGGACTTTATTGTCTGAGAAAATCTACCGAACAAGCTCAGAGGGTAAATATTGAAAAAACAATGCAATTTGATGAAGTAAAAATGCAACTTCAGGAAGTTGTACAGGCAGCAGTCTCACCAAGTGTTGTAGAAGTAATTAAAACATCAAAAATAGCTGAGAATGCTGAATATAGCATCAAGCAATATACCTCTGGTACGCTAGCGCAAAGGCAATCGATAAATGCAAAAACAACACCAGCAAATTTCAACTTATTTGAACCTCCGAGATTAACAAGCCAAAGTCAAATTAACCCAGATAAACCAATCATTCTCGACCCAACAAAAAAATACGAAATTCCATTCGGCTACATTCCAATTACAACAGAAGTGGAGTGGATGAAATCTTTTGGTATTAATGCTTTTCCCTATTGGGTGAAAGGCAAGCTGCTATGTGAATGAACTAACGAATGGTTGAAAGCTTGGGATAAATTGGATGCGATAGCGGAAATAAAACAAGACCCATGTCTTCGCTTGCAAGAAATTTTTGGTTCCTTACCTTTGCCAAGCGAGTGGACAGAAAACCAACAACTAGTAGTAGCCACTTGACTCGTACCCGCGAGACAACTCGATAGCACACTTCTTGGCAGATATTACCGAAACTGACAAGCAAATATGGCTAGCAGAACCTTCTATTGAGAATTTAGCCACTTGGCTGGCAGTTCAAGTTCTAAAAGACTGCAAACCTTTAGAACAATTATGGCAAAGCCATTACCAAGATAATGACTTGGTTATTTACTATCAAACACAAGATAAGCTAATGCTTTTACGTCGCTGGCTTTATAGAACTTTTATCTTTCCTGACTCAAAATAAGCAACTTGCCATAGAAAGTTATATTCAACCTCGCTTCAGCATCCTACCCACAAAAACTGAATATGCAAATCTGATGAACTCTCTGGGGCTGAACTCAAGAAGCTGCAAGATAAAAGGGCGAAAACGAAAACCGAACGACATCAGCAGCGCAAGGCGGAATTGTCCCGTCACTACGAAATTGACGTAACCCCTGGGTCAAGAAAGATGATGATGGCTGGGTGCGACATGAAGTCGTGCAAAAACGCATTATTGCGTTATGACAGAGGAGCCGTCTCCTCCAGGGAATCCTTTCTCCCTGTTCCTACGTAAAAGAGTCTCGGACTCTGCCTACACCAAGAGTAAGTAATAAAATTGGTGGAATACAAGGCACGAAAGCTTAAATACAAAAAGCCTAATTTTGTAAGAAAGCAAAGGGAAAATTGTTAAGGGTTAACGTAAGTGAATCATTGTAAGTCTCGTTACATCAAAGAGTGAAATAAGGCTGACACACTCTAACCAAAAGGTAAGTGGGCGAATTATTTCTTGTCCAACCGGAAATAGTTGAAAGGACACAACTCCCACCGGGATAAAGATGGAACCCAAAACAATCAAATGTCACTTGTACGAAACATGGTAAACCCTATGGACTCTCAAATATCAGTCGATAGATTTGAGTAGGTTGACCGCAAGGTAAGGGACTTCCAAAGAATAAATCATTCCAAGAAAAACAAAAGACAAGATTTTTCAATAATGATAATCATTTTAAGGGAGGAGAAAAGGGGTTGCCCTCAGCAAGCCCTTTTCTCCCTCTCATCTATACATGAAGAATCTATACACTTGTCGTCTGCTTTGAAGTTAAATGGTGTAAAATTATTATGTTTTGTAGTTCAAATAAATGCTGTTATTAAAATCAAATAATTTTTGTTTTACTACAACAAATATCAATAAACCAATTACCTAAATTGGGAAAAAATTCATGAGTTGAATCGGTTAGCCGCTCAATCTACTTTTCAATTTGAGCCATAGTTTTTTTGTAAGCTTCACCCCATTTTGATATGTTTTATGTACTAGCTTAACGGTTGGATATTTCCTGTTCCATTTCATTGTGCTAGCAAAACTTAAAGCTGTTTCTAGTTCATCTAAAATGCTGCCATTCCAATGATTTTCTAATACTGCCCATGTCTTTTCTATTGGATTATATTTACTATGATAGGGAGGATAGTAAGCTAAACGTATATTTACTTGATGTTTGTGGGCAAACTCTACTATACGTTTCATAAATTGGGTACGATGTGAACTATTCTGCGGTCCATTATCTTGATTAAGAGTTAGGGTTTTAATATCAGAAAAACATCGTTTTTCTGCTAACCAAAAATTTTCTAAAACATCAACAATAAAATCACTGGTAACTTTCGATTCTGTAAAATACAAAAATAGCTCATCAAGCTCTGGAAGAAATATCCCATACTAAGTTACAGTTGTTTTCGGATTATAATCATGGTCGTCAGCCTTCGCCCCATCCCGGCTTTTACCCCCTCGGTTAAATGAGCCGATCTTAACACGGGCTTTTCCGTCCATGCTTAGACGTAAAACACTCTTATCTTCATCTGCATCTTTATTTACTATATCTAATTGCTCAAAAATTGCATCAGTTTGTGGAATTTTTTTTGAGGTTGAACTTTCTTGACCCTTCTGAGCTTGTAACCTAAATTATTTAATTTGACTCGAATTGTTTCTGACGTATGTAACTTTTCATCGCTGTAACCATACTTTTCGATTAATTGCTTTCTGACTTCGGCTGCACTGAGTCTAGTATATAGTCTTTGACTTTTAAAACTCGGATCGGTTTGACTATAGAAGTCAATTAAATTTTTTATATCTTCTAAAAGATTTGGCAGGTGTTCTTCTGCTTTCTAACGTCCTTTACCACTCATGTTATCAACGCAAATAATACCGCTTTTTAGTTCTCTTGTCTTTTTCCGAATTGTGTCTCGATTCCATCCTAATTCTGATTGTGCAAGCCTTTGCCCTCCTAAACCTAAGCCTTGAACTGTCTGTGCCATAAATTTACGCTTTGCTGCACCTTTTAATTGAGATGCAGTTTCAATTAACAACTTTTTGAGAGAATCAGTTAATACTATAGCCACCAGTTACCACACTCAAAAACTCTGTCATTATTCAAATTACTACAAAAGGGGGATGAAGGGGCTGCGGACGGCAGCCCCTTCGTCCCTTTTTAAAAATGATTATCATTATTGCTAAGGGAATAGTTTATTTTCTGGAAGTCCCTTAGATGTGGAATAGCTTATTACAACGATTTGTTAGATTCTTATGGGATTAACGAATCTGTTTTGGTGTCATTCTTTCGTCTTATCTGGTACAAACACAAATTTTCCACGTTCCGTGAACAGTGGAAAAGTGAATTTGAATCTGGAGCGATCAAATAATTTGAGAACCTATAGGTCTGCCATCAGCCTTGCTTTTCTGAGCAAGAATGTCAGCACCGTCTCTTCACGGGCAATGATATCGACTCTTCCTTCCATCCCCGATTGAATCACACATTGGTGTTGTCTCCGTCCCAGTGATCGACGCTCTGGGGCGATCGTCACCTCATAGAAGGCAGGTGCAGTGCTGCTTTGCTCGGCATCTGGAGCGGCTGCATTGGCTGGAGGTTTAACAGTATCTTCCGAGATGCGGCTGACGTGACCGTTCAGGACACCATAATCCGGATAAGGGCAGGCAGAAACCCGCATCTGTACCCGTTGACCCGGTTTCAGTTTGCTTCGATCCTGCGGCGACACGGCTGCCTTTACTTCTAGCGGTGCATCACCCGGAACAATCTCAGCGATACTCTCGCCTACTCGCACGGTCTGACCTGGATTGCGTAAATGGAGATTGGCGACAATCCCGTGTGCGGTAGCGGCGATCGTGGTTTGGCGGAGATCCAGCTCGATTTGTTGGAGTTCGTGGTTGGTTTGCTCTAGCTGTTTGTCGATTTCAATCCGCTGCTGCACCAGGGCTTCTCGCTCTTTGGCTAATGCCGCGAGGTTTACCTGACCGCTGGCTTGCTCCTGGGCGATACGCTCAGCCGCCATTGTCACTTCCGCATGGCTGGGATTGAGCGCTGCTTGAGTGCGCTGCCGTTTGGCTTTAGCCGCTGCGACTGCCTGTTCTTGTTGCCGTACTGCCAACTCTACTTCCTCTACCTGATCGCGGGAGAGCGCACCCGCTTCAGCCGCCTCCTGATAGCGGTGCTGCTTCGTCTGGGCGGCTTGTAGGGTGGCGATCGCCTGCTTCACCGTTGCCTCTGCCTCCTCCAGATCCGCCGCTGTTGTCACCTGTCTTTCTTGATAGTCCCGATCGCGCTGGCTCAGCTCTGCTTGGGCCGCTGCTACAGCCCGATCGACCCGATTGGTTTCTGCTGCGATCTGACGATTGAGGGTACTAATTTGAGCATTAATTTGCACGAGTTGGAGTTGGGCTTGCTGATGAGTGCTTTGCAGCTCACTCTTTTTCGTTTGCAGGCGAGCATCATCGATCGTGGCGATCGCCTCTCCCCGTTCTACGAGTTGATTCTCTTTGACTAAAACTTGCATCACTGCACCTTCGGTAGCGGCTTGTACCAACCGCAATTCCCCCGCCGGACGAATCGTGGCTTGCGCTTTGACAGTCATTTTGTAATGCGTAACCGCACTCAGCGTCATGCCAATCCCCATGATGCCGACGATCACCAATCCTCCAATCTGTGTCCAACGGCTGATGGGTGGCAGGAATTCATTGTCTCGAATCGGCGGTAGAAAGTGAATCTGTTGAGTCATCAGGATTCTCGCTGGAATAAAAGGACTGGAACGAATTAATCAATGCATCGTTGCAATATCTGTTGTAATATTCTTGTGATGTCCATTACGATACTCATCAGCCAACGGCATCACGAACTGTTTTGCATCTCATACGTTATCATCCAGCAAGTCTAAGTGAGAACCTGCCTGCTGCCGCAGATCGGCGGGCGTTCCTTGAATTTTCAACCTGCCCTGTTCGAGCATGACCACCCAATCGGCACGCTGAATTACTTTCGGACGGTGGCTGATCAAAATCGTGGTTTTACCCTGGCGGTGATCAAGCAGGCGATCAAGTAATTGTGCTTCACTGACTGGATCGAGCGCCCCGTCGATTCATCTAAGATCAAAATCGGCGGGTCAGTCACCAGGGCACGGGCGATCGCTAATCGCCGCCGCTGTCCACCGGAAAGATTCGCCCCAAATTCGCCCAGCACCGTCTGATATTTGTCGGGTAAGCTGCTGATAAATTCATCGGCTCCCGCAAGCTGACAGGCGTGAACAATTTCTTCAAACGAGATATGGGGATAGCTAAAGTGAAAGTTGTCGAGAATTGATCGACTCCAGAAATGGGGTTCCTGGGGAACGAGAACAACCTGCTGGCGCAGACAGTCCAGCGATATATCTTGCTGGTTGAAAATACCATAGCGGATATTACCCGATTGCAGCGAATATAAACCTGCCAGCAATTTGACGAGCGTACTTTTGCCACAGCCCGACTGACCCACCAGGGCGATCGTCTGTCCACCAGCAAAGGTCAGGGAGAAGTCTTGCAGCAGATAAACTCGTCCAGCGTGGTGGAAATTGAGGTTTGTGCAGGTAATATCTGCTGTATAGGGTATATCTGCCCAGGGCTTTTTCTCGTCGTGGGCATCTTCGGGCGTAGCGTCGATCACTTCTGTCAGGCGCTGAATCACGACTTGGGCTTTGAGGAATTCGTCGATCAGTTTGATTGCTGAACTGAGAAAGCCCAGCAAATGACCGCTCATACCGCTAAACGCCAGCAGTTGACCCACCGACAGCGTTTGCCCAATCACCAGATAGCTGCCCAGCCAGAGGACAGCGATACTCGTCAGGGTAGACAGCATATTCGTGATCGTGCTGCTATACAGTTCCAGTTTCATCATGCCCCAGTCCAAATTTGCAAGGCGACCATAGTTGCTCTGATATTCCTGCCAGGCTTGAGCGGTCGCATGGGTGGTTTTGAGGACTTGCACCCCGCGAAAGGTTTCGACCAGAAAGCCCTGATTTTCTGTACCGGAGACGATTAGATTGCGTGTTTTTTGGCACAAGGCAGGCACAAACAGCAGATTGACTAAAGCAGTCAGGGCAAAGGCAGCCAGAGAGGCCAGCGTGAGTTGCCAGCTATAGAACAGCATGAAGCCTAGAGAGATCAAAGCAATGAAAAACTGACTGGGCAAGCCCAGGACAACTTCGGACACCAGCGCATTGATCGCATCAATATCGTCAATCCGGCTGACCACCTCGCCGCTGCACCGTCCCTCAAAGTAGCTCAAGGGCAAATGCAACAACTGCTGTCCATATTCCAGAACCAGCCCAAGCTGCAAACGTTGCCCAAAGTGACCAATCAAATGAGCCTGCACCAGGCCGATCGCACTGCTAAACAGGTTCATGGCAATTACCCCGATCGCCACAGTTGTCAGTAATTGCAGATCGCCCCGCACCAGCACATCATCGGTGAGGAACTGCATCATCAGCGGCGAAGTCAGGGAGAGTAGACCGATCGCCACATTCAGCCCAGTCGCTTGAGCCAACAGCCAGCGATAAGGGAGTACCCGCCCAATGAATCGTCCTAATCCACCGATCGTATCTTCTGGTTACTGATAAAAGCGATTGTCGTCGGGTAAGAGCAATAGCATAATGCCGTTACTCCAGCCTTCTACAAGTTCACAACGGCTGAGATACCGGATTCCCACACCCGGATCGGCAATGATATACTGCTTGCCCTTTCGCCCATGCAGCACAACCCAGTGATAGCCTTTCCAGTGGATAATTGCAGGCAGAGGGGCTTGATCCAGGCGATCGAGGAAAGCATCGCTGGCTTTCACCTGCCGCACGTTAAAACCTAATGCTTCTGCACCCCGACTGAGTCCCAGCAGCGAGGTGCCGCGCGATCCTGTGCCGACAGCTTCACGGATGCGGCTGATGGCGAGGGTGCGTCCGTGAGTCCTGGCAACGGTGGCGAGACACGCAGCTTTGCAATCTTCTTCGCTATGTTGCAACACGCTAGGATATTTCATAGCTGAGTTCTCAACAAGGTGACGCAAATAGTTGTTTAAACATCACTCAATTTTAGATTTTGGATTAACCTCTCCTTATAAAGGAGAGGCTTAAATATTGAATTTTTTTGTTTTGTTCTCTGTGAGCAGAGAGGCTTGAAACTAAATATTTTAGATTTCAGATTTTCATTTAATCTAAAATCTAAAATCACCTCAGCCAAGGAATTTTTGAGGTGATCTTCAACCCCCCAAAAATTCCTTAAATTTAATTTTGAATTACGGGATATCCCGCAATTCAAAATTGGCAAACTAGTAGGCTAGAGAGTGAGTTTAGCCGATGCTTCTCAGCGAAGAAATCTGGTTGTCGAAGTTCCCCAGGCGGCTAACTGATTGTCCGGCACGTAGGCTAAAGCTGCGTCCTGAGTTGTTGATACCAGTGTAGAATACCCAGGTTTTCCGAGTGTTGTTGCGGATCGAGGAGATGACATTATTCAATCCCACAGAGCCTAGATTGCGTGTAGCCTGCACATCTCTTCGTGACCCTCCGAAATTAGGACCTGTGTAAACCAGAATGCCACCTTGAACCGTCGCCGCAGATTTCTCGTTGAGATCTTGAACGGTGTCGATCGCGTACAAATTGTTCGTAGTCATGATGTTTCTCCTTTTAATTGATGGTAATTGAAGCATGTGTCACAAACAACTAAAACCGTTATGGAAATGGTTGAAATGGACACATTACAACTCTGAAGTAAACAGTGGCTCACAAAATCTTTGTGACATAACCACTTGATTTACTAACTAAAGTGTACTGAGTCCTAACAGTCAATTTCTTTCATATTCTTATGATGTATTATCAAATTTTTATAGTCAGGACTTACGCAACTATCACAAACAATGGCGCGGTGTAGCCGCGCCAAATAACTAGGCAATAAACATGGGAACAGCCGGACGTTTTAGTTGCTAAACGTGGAGGATTTGATCACAATCCATGTGCAATCCCTTTCCAAGTCATATTAGAAGCCCACTGTATAGCGGCTTCAACCGAGTCTAAAATTGCCCCATTCCAATAGTTCTCTAGGGCAGCCCAACAGCGCTCTATCGAATTGTATTTGCTATGGTACAGGCGATAGTAAATCAGTCAGATTCTTAAATTAATTGCTTGAGACAGTTTAACCATGCGTTTGATAAATTGTGTGCGGTTACTGCGAGTTGCTGCACCACCATCGAGGTCAATCACCCATTCATTGAGTTCAAGGTAATCGTGTTGATTCTCATGCCACCAAGCGGTTAAACAATCAACAATAAAATCACTAGTTTCAGCCGACTGACCCAAGTAAATCGATAGTAATGAAACGTGTGGGTGTTGAGGATGCCAAAAGGAACTAAGACTGATTGCCACTGTGTATCGTGGTCATCCGCAGCTTTTGCCTCCAGTGTCCGAGCTTTACCGCCTCTGGAAAGGTTACCAATCCAAGTGTCCATCAAGATAGCTTGAAATGGTAAAGCCTTATGTCTGATAGTGTTAGCGAACTTGCTTCGGAGTCATTCCAGTCAACCGCTTAAACTGCCATGTTATATCATGTTCGGTAAATTACTTATGATTAAGCCTCGATTTGAATCCACCAATGAAAACCAGTTAAGCCTTGAATCAAATCTTGCTGTTGAA
>NZ_JBALDD010000056.1:0-41449 GCF_036917555.1 Nostoc sp.
CCCCTCCCCCGCCCACGATTATCATTTTTATTAAAGCTATTTTAAGTATTTTAACTGATTGACAAAAATGCAATTATCTTAACCTCTCACGGATGCTCTTAGAGAAGGCTTTACGCTGCTATCGCCCTTGGTGTCTCTCCTTCTCCCAAAGGGAGAGGCTAACGCCTTTCCTTCTCTAAGAGACGCTGCGCGAACGGAACGCTTTGCGTTCGCAAAGCGTCTCTGTAGGTTATTCCCAGGAGGATTTGCTAGCAAGGTGCTTGTAGAGGCGGCAATCGATACTGTGTACTTAGCAGCCCAAGCTGAAGAGATTAATATCAAGTGTAGATTCGACCGCCAATGAAAGCTATTTAGATGACGATCGCAATTGCAAAGCCGTCGTATCCTTTGCTACCCACGGTCTGGATTGCCGTAGCACTGACGCGCGGCTCAGAAGCAAGCAGTTCGTTGAAGCGGCGCACCCCCTGAACGCTAGGATCGTTGCTGGCAGAATCAATCACTGCTCCGTTACGCACAACATTATCAGCGATGATCAGGCTACCGTGACGGGAAAGTTTGAGCGCCCACGCGAAGTATTCGGGATTGTTTGGCTTGTCAGCGTCGATGAAGATCAGGTCAAATGGCCCGTGATTCTCGGCGGCAATCTGTGGCAGCGTAGAGAGTGCCTGTCCAAGCCGGAGGTCAACAATATCGGACAGACCAGCATGGGCGATATTGGCACGAGCAACTTCGGCGTGCTTTGGGTTTGCCTCCAACGTGATTAGACGGCCGTCGCTGGGTAACGCCCGCGCTAGCCAGATTGTACTGTAGCCGCCCAGTGTACCAATCTCCAGGATGCTTCGCGCTCCTTGGATTTGCGCCAACAGCAGCAGCAGCTTGCCTTGGTTTGGTGAAACATTGTGCAGCGGTAATCCGGCGGCGGCGCTAGTCTGGAGCGCTTTATCTAGCGCGGGGTCTGGCGGCACAAGCAGATCGGTAAAGTAACGATCAACCGCAGTCCATTGCTCTTGAGTCATAGATTCTCGCTTTTTACCCCATCGATAAAATACTCAAGATTAGGTGTCAGAGCTTGCTTCATTGGAGAGGATTGTAATGATTTCATCCAAGGGGCGATCGCGATTAGACTCTTCTGGTGTTTCTTTACCCAAGGAGGTGTCTTTTACCAAACGGTAAACATCAGCTGCTCCGTCAAAAATGCGCTCAGTTAAACCCAACTCTTTAAAGGTTTCTGCAATCTCTTCCATTTCTCCTATCCAACGATGCGCTTTTGGTGTCATCGATGGAATGGAACGGGTTAAGATGCTAGCAAGTTCTTTTTGACTACTAGATACTTCATCCCATAGTTCTTTATCCAAACCTAAACGATGGGCTGCAATTAGTAATTCTGTGCCGATTGCTGTAAGCCCTTTTGTCAGAGCTGCGTAAGACATTTTCAACCCGGAAGCCTGACCAATTTCATCACCAATCACCCGCACATCTAAGCCATGATCTCGCAGTTGTAGGAGTTGATTTGCCTGTTTTCCTGAAGTGTAAATGCGGGTACGATTGGGAACTCGCGGCGGTGGGCCAATAATTGATGCATCTACAAATGTTCCCCCAGCTGATTCAATGAGTTGGGCGATATTTATAACTTTTTGGGGTGCGATCGCATTACAGTCAACATAGAGAATGGATTTACCAACATTGCCGCTCGCCTCAGCTACTTGCTTCGCTACTTGGGTAGCCGCTGCGGGGACTAGAACTGATAGCACTAGATCAGATTCAATTACCAATTGTCTGAGGGAACCCACATCTTGGATGTTGACTGCGGCTGCTAATTGCCGAGTTCGTTCGCTGCGATCGTCTAGGGCGGCAATAGTTTTCAATCCATTTTGATTGAGAACAGCTGCGATCGCTTGTCCCATATCACCCGGACTTAAAATACCAATAGTTTGGATAGGCATGGAAAGTTTTATATTTATTTCGCGGCTGACAAGTTAATTCAGGTATTGAGTCGTTAACGAACTACGACAAGTCAATGTAGATGCCGTACTATATCAAACCACGGATAAGCTTAACAAGCAAGTTATTAGGACTTACGCACACTCTACAAATTCTTCTCTACGAGATAATTATCCTTAGTGGGAGTTTGACCAATTTGCAGTACACAAACTGCGGCAATCAGACAGAGAACGCCTGATAAAATAAACGCTTGTAAATAACTACCCGTCCAAGTTCTCAATACTCCGGCTCCGAATGCTGCTGTGGCTGCACCAAGCTGGTGTCCTGCGACAATCCAACCGAACATCACGCCGACATTTTCTTTACCGAAGACATTGGCAACAAGACGGACTGTCGGTGGTACGGTAGCAATCCAATCAAGTCCATAGAAGACGGCGAAAATGGAAAGTCCATAGAAGGAAAAGTTAAAACTGAAGGGCAAGAAAATCAAAGATAAACCCCGAAGTCCGTAGTACCAACACAATAAGTAGCGATTGTTCCAACGGTCAGATAGCCAACCGGACATAGTAGTTCCAAAAAAATCGAATAGTCCCATGATTGCCAAAAGCCCAGCAGCCTTGACTTCAGGTATATTGTGGTCAATACAAGCAGGAATTAGATGAGTTCCAATTAACCCATTTGTGCTTGCACCACAGATAAAAAAGCTACCAAATAACAGCCAGAAGTCTCGATTACGCATTCCCAGCCAGAGGGCGTTAAGAGTGGAGGCGATGGAATTGACTTTGGGCTGTAACACTTCCACAGTTTCGCTGTTGTCGCCAAAAGGTCGCAAACCGACATCCGCCGGACGATCGCGCATAAAGACTGCGATCGCTGGAATAATTAGAAGTGCTGCACCAGTCAGAGCTAGAGCCGCAGTTCGCCACCCAAAGCGATCGGCTACTGAGGCCAGCATGGGCAGAAACACTAGTTGTCCCGTGGCTGTACTGGCAGTTAAGATGCCCAGAACTAGACCCCGCTTTTCCAAAAACCAGCGATTGACGACAATAGCACCTAAAACTAGGGCGATAACTCCGCTACCACTACCGACAACTACACCCCATAGCAAGACTAGCTGCCAGGAAGCTGACATCAAAGTGGTTAAACCGACACCAAGCGCAATGATCACAAGTGAGAATACCATCATCCGACGAATGCCGATTCGCTCCATAACTGTGGCAGCAAAAGGGCCAATTAATCCGTAGAGTACTAAGTTTATGGAGATTGCCAAAGATATAGTTGCTCTACTCCAGCCAAACTCGTGTTCGAGAGGCACTATAAAAACTCCAGGAGCAGAGCGGATTCCGGCTGCCACCAGCAAGGCTAGGAATGTTAAACCCGCGACGATCCAGCCATAGTGGAACGAACGACGCGCTAGGAAGGAAGGTAAGGACATGGTTTGGAGGGGGAGAGTGGGGGAGCATACTTCGACTACGCTCAGTAACCGGGGGAGCAGGGGAGCAGAGGAGTGGAGTTCAAAGACTTGTCGGCGAGTATTAAAGACTCATTCACGGAGTTCAAAGACTCGTCGGCGAGTATCAAAGACTCATTCACGGAGTTCAAATACTCGTCGGCGAGTATCAAAGACTCATTAACGGAGTTCAAAGACTCGTCGGCGAGTATTAAAGACTCATTCACGGAGTTCAAAGACTCGTCGGCGAGTATCAAAGACTCATTCACGGAGTTCAAAGACTCGTCGGCGAGTATCAAAGACTCATTCACGGAGTTCAAAGACTCGTCGGCAAGTATCAAAGACTCATTCACGAGTATCAAAGACTCGTCAGCGAGTATTAATGACTCATGCCCAATGCCCAATACTTCGGCTTACCTCGGCTTACTTCGACTACGCTCAGTACAAGTCGCTCGACACAGGTCGCAGTTCAACTGCGCTCACCATAAACTCAGTACAAGTGTTCAATGCTCCGATTCCCAATTTAGAGAGAACTACCCTGCATAAGCATTACCAATTCTGTCTACAGAGACGTTGGAGGAGAATGGCAAACGACCTGGATTTAAGCGTGGTTCGGCTGCATAACCCACAGGAACTAAAACAGCGATCGCTAAATCTGGATTATCCCCAGCACCAATCACTTGCTTTACCTGATCCTCAATCCAACCGTTCATAAAACATGTGGATAATCCCAGACTTTCTGCCGCTAACACCAAATGGGTAGCGGCAATCATGGCATCTTTGATCGCATATTCGCGTCGCTTGTCGCCCAGCGCTGCTTGAGATTGCGGGATGACGGTTTTAAAGTAGTTTACTGTGCCTTCATTCCATGCCCCAGTTTCGAGTCCCCGCTCTAGAATTGGGGCCAAGTTTTGTTCGCCTGCGTAAGGATCAGCGCCAAAGACAAAGGTTACAGGTGCTTGGACAATTTGCTGTTGATTAAAAGATGCCGCTGACAATGCTGCCTTTTGTGCTTCATCTTGCACAAGAATAATTTGCCAGTCCTGGATATTATAGCTGCTGGGTGCAGCCACGGTTAACTCCACCAGTTGCTTAAGTAGTTCTGGGGCGATGGGGTCTGTTTTAAAAGTTTTGATGGCACGACGTTTAGCGATCGCACTGGGTACATCTAAAGGTTGGGTTTGAGTGATGGAATTCATCAGATTCTCCTGATAGTTGAGTTATACGAGGGTTTCAGATTTTATACCTGAAGTGATTAAGAGCCTTAAAGAGCAGAGCAATGTAATATGTTCCTCTTTAATTGCCAATGTTAACCGGGTTAGAGATATGCTCGTGGATAATGCGCCATTGTCCCTCTCACTTTTGCCATACAAGCGTCGCATGAGCCGTAATTCCAACCGCCTCATTTCCTATGGTGATTGCTGTACTATGAAAAATCAAAGCAGAGACGGTAATGTTATCACTTGTGAAAATTTGAATATCCCCAACTAATTTAACTTGCCACTGGGTTATTGCTGTCATGAAGGGCTTCCATATTTCCTGATATGATTGCCATCCTTGAATTCGAGTGGTTTGCGGCGAGAGGGTATCGAAGGCGAGCAATTGTTCATCTTGCCAGTAAAGATTGTCTAGGACAGAAAAATCAAAGGGTTTGTCGCCTGCACTAAACGCAGCTAGCCAATCGTTAACGTGTTCTTTGATTTCCGCTTCTTCTAAAGTATCTTTCATAGTTCACAACCAATTTACACAACCATTTTGTTGTATCTTGGAAAAATCTCAAACTTCTCAGTTTGATTTGATACTTTAAAGTGCCGAAAGTGGGCTTTAATTATTCAGAGGAAAAGAATTACGCCTTAGCTACTGGCTCATTAGCAGGCGACCAAAATGGATAGTCTGTATATCCCTTTTCATCACCACCGTAAAAGCTTGCTTGATTTGGTTGATTTAGTGGTGCATTCAAAGCCAAGCGTCGGGGTAAATCGGGATTTGATATAAATAATGTGCCAAAGGCAACTAAATCTGCTGCTTTATTTGCCAGTACTGCATCGCCTTTTTCACGAGTATAACCACCATTGACCATGAGTGTACCTGTAAAGCGATCGCGTAGATGACTAGTGGGTACAATTATCCCGCCATGTCTAATGTCTGCCTCTATTGCCTCAAAAATATGCAGATATGCCAAATTAAACTGGTTCAACGCTTGAGCCGCATAACCGAATGTCTCCAGGGGATTGGAGTCATGCATATCGTTAAAAGTCCCACTGGGAGATAAACGTACCCCAACTCGGTTAGAATCCCACACACTAGTTACCGCCTCTGTCACCTCCAACAGGAATCGAGTCCGATTTTCAATGGCACCCCCATATTTATCTGTACGTTGATTCGTACCATCCCGGAGAAACTGATCTATTAAATAACCATTAGCTGCGTGAATTTCCACCCCATCAAACCCAGCTGCTAAGGCATTTGCTGCTCCTTGACGGTACTGTTCGACTATCTGCGGTATTTCCGAAGTTTCTAAAGCACGGGGAGTAACAAAGGGTTTTGGCCCCTCATAAGTTGCAGCATTACCTTTAGGAGCAATGGCAGAAGCTGCCACAGGTAAAACTCCATTCGGTTGTAAATCAGGGTGAGAAATCCTGCCTACATGCCATAGTTGCAGAAAAATTCTGCCTCCGTGCTGATGTACGGCATCGGTTACTAACTTCCATCCCTCCACCTGTTCTGGTGAATGAATTCCTGGTGTCGCAGGATAGCCCTGTCCTTCAGGAGTTACCTGTGTTGCTTCAGCAATAATCAATCCGGCGGAAGCACGTTGGACGTAGTAGGTAGCATTCAGTTGGTGTGGTACGTTTCCCTCACCTGCCCTGTTTCGGGTTAAGGGTGCCATCACTATCCGGTTAGGTAGTTCCAGATTTCCTAATTGGTAAGGAGAGAATAAGTTGATATCAGTAGTCATGTCGCTTCGCTCCAATTCAAAATTCAAAATACAAAATAGCTATTTTCAGGTAAATAGATTATGCAGTTGTGGTTCAAATACTAAACAATCGACCGAATAACGCCACCATCTACCCGCAAAGCTGCACCATTAGTTGCCGATGCTACGGGACTAGAAAGATAAACTACGATCGCTGCTACTTCTTCATTAGTTGCAAAGCGTTTAATTAGGGAACTTGGACGCACATTTTGAAAAAATTCAGCCTCAACTTCAGCGCGAGTAATACCGCGTTCCTGCGCCAGGTTGTTGATAAAATCTTCAACTCCTTCTGAGCGGGTTGGCCCTGGTAGGACTGAGTTTACCGTGACTCCAGTCCCAATAGTCATTTCTGCTAGACCTCTGGCAATGGCAAGTTGTGCCGTTTTAGTTGTGCCGTAGTGAATCATTTCTACGGGAATTTGAATAGCAGATTCGCTGGAGATAAAAATTATCCGCCCCCAGTTTTGCTCTAGCTGCTTTTGCAGATATTGCCGACTCAAACGGACTCCACTGAGGACGTTAACCTCAAATATCTTTAACCAGTCTTCATCAGTAATATCGAAGAACGTTTTTGGCTCATAAATACCCACATTGTTTATGAGTATATCAACGTCAGGAACCTCTTGAATGAGTTTCTCTACCCCTGATGCAGTGCCAGCGTCAGCAACAACACCAGAAATTTTCGCATCGGGTGTAGAATACTTAATTTTGGCGATCGCTTGAGCTACTCGTTCTTCAGATCGACCGTTAACAATAACTGATGCACCCTCTTGAGCTAACCCTTGGGCGACGGCCATTCCAATACCTGCGGTTGAGCCACTCACCAGGGCGGATTTACCATGCAATTTCAAGTCCATTTCGCTCTTTCCCCGTTAGTTGAAACATAATTCAGGAGTCAGGAGTCTTATATATTTTGACTCCTGCCTCCCTTGACTAGAGAAGGCTGCAAACTAAATGCATCTCACAATCGTACCTAGATTAAAGATGCTGTGCTAAGGTCTTATTCAAGGTAGTTTTTGGAACCGCCCCAACGACAGTATCGACCTGGCGACCTCCTTTAAAAACCATCAATGTCGGAATGCTGCGAATTCCATAGTGGCTAGCGACAGTAGGATTTTGATCTGTGTTCAACTTCACAAATTTCACCTGTCCTTCGTATTCAGCAGCAACTTCATCGACGACTGGGCCCACCATCCGGCAAGGGCCGCACCACGGTGCCCAAAAGTCCACTAATACCGGAATTTCACTTTCCAAGACTTCTTGCTTGAATGTGGCTTCTGTGACGTTTGTAATGGATGACATAAATTGCCTTCCTACTTAATTCTATAATTCGATAATATCGAATAATAAAAATATATGCCACCTGATGAGATAATGCAACTATGAGATTCCTTTATCATCCAGATAGAAAAAATATTTCTTTACCAGGCGTGTTGTATGCGTTGGGCGATCCGGTGCGGCTAGAGATTGTGCGGCTGTTGGCGACTGAGGGGGAACAATGCTGTGCGAAGTTTGATTTTGCGATCGCAAAATCAACTATGTCCAACCACTTCAAGATTTTGCGGGAGTCGGGGATAGTCTTCACACGTAAAGAAGGGACACAGCACATTAACATCCTGCGGCGTGAAGATTTAGAGATGCTGTTTCCAGGGTTGCTGGATGTGGTATTGAAAGCTGCTCAACCATTGCCTATTGAACCCGCCAGTACTAAACAAACAGCCTCAAGGATTTAGGGGCATGGGGCATGGGGCGATCACTATTTGTTTAAGAATCTTCTCGTTTTTTAATTTGTGCTTCTAAATCAGCAAAGATATCATGTTGTTCTTGAAAAACCCTTGGAGTGTTAGATAAACCTAAATCTGTAGAGAGTAAATCAATACCGTCGATAATTTTGGGTATCTGAGCTTGATCAACTTGCAGACCGAGAAAGCATTTCTCCCTGTAATCTGGCCTTTCCTGAAATAGTGCGATCGCTCTTTTTAAAGGGCGCATAACCTGATATGCTTCTTCAGCTTTCTTAATTGATGCTTGAGGGATTGGAGATTGCAGCCGAAGAATTGCTAAATCGATTAAATCTCTTGCCTCAACGCTGTCATCGGCGTAACGGTCAGAATTTGACAGCAACTTAGAGGTAAAACAGTCATTGAAGCTTAAGCAGGGAACGACTGACCACTTTGGATATCTTGGTGGGTCTAGTTGAAAACGAGTTTCGGCAATAATTTCCGTTTTAATGGGCACATCATCTACAAAAACGATCATCCGAATTCCATATTGGTCAGTTGTGCTACGTCCAACTTGGATTTTACTTAAATCCCGGAATAATGCTTCATGCCCACCCTCAAATACTACTGTCCGCAGATATTTGTAGCCTTCTGTACCAACAGAAGCGATAAAATCAACATTTTGACTCCAGCGATATTCTTTAAACTCAAATGCCAAAAGGGTTCCGCCACCGAAGTAAGCAGAACCCTTTCTCAGTATGTCAGAATCCAAGCATTCAAGAACTGTAAGAATTTGATTATGGTGTTCAAACCTGAAGGTCATAAACAAACTTGCAACCAGGATTTATAGCGTCTGGCGAGTTCTTGAAGAAAATTGAGTTCTTCACCTTCAAGATTATTAAATAGGTTGCGATATTGCCAACCACGCTCGTAGCGACTCAACATTTGTTCTGAAGTAAACCGATATACATCAGCAGTTTGCCAACAAATTGACTCCAGAAAAGGCAGCTTTTTGGGGACAATAACAGGATTATTTGTTGGTGTTGCGGTTGTCATAATTCTTTTAATCAACCACTTTCGGCTTACTTTAATTTTAGCTTTCGTGCCTAATATTTCGCCACTGTATTTGAGAAGGACAAATCAATGACGAATATAAAGCGGGCGATCTAAAAAAATCTATCTGCCGCTAAGTATTGGGGTGTGATGCCCTAATTGAGGCAATAGCATCTGATGCAGAAGTAGGTTTGAAAGCTATAATTAGGATACAACACATATTCTTAAAAGTGCAAAATCGCAACAAAAGCACCAATGGCAGAATTCACTATTCAAATTCCCGATGAACTAGCTCAACGTTTAGAACCTCTGCAAAATCGCTTACCCGAATTGCTTTGGCGATTACTAGACGTTGTTAATCTACCAACAAATATTCAGCCAACAATTAATCCTGAGATTAAAAATATTCCAGCAGTTTACCAAGAAGTTATTGATTTTTTAATTAAGGGCCCAAAACCAGAATAAATTATTAATTTTAAAGTTTCATTTTAATCTCAAACACACTTACAAGAATTACTGGAAAAAAATCGTTCTGCAACACTCAGTCAAATGGAATTTGCAGAATTAGATGTTTACGAGCAGCTAGAACATTTGATGATTTTATTAAAAGCACGAGCTTATTCTGCAATCAGCTAAGATGACTTCTAATTCGATTTCTGTGGAACTCCGTAGGTTAGTGACGCAGAGAGCTTCAGGACGCTGTGAATATTGCCAAATCCATCAAAATTTTTCTATTTATACCCATGAAGTAGACCATATTATTGCCGTCAAACATGGGGGTGAAACTACTTCTGAGAATTTGGCACTTTCATGTTTATCCTGTAACCGTCATAAAGGCTCTAATTTCGCTACTATAAAGGCTCTGATTTCGCTACTATAGACCAATTTACTCAAGAAATTGTCCCATTGTTTAATCCCTGCCGCCTGGTCTGGGATGAACATTTTTATCTTGAAAATGCCAGAATAGAAGGAAAAACTCAGATTGGTCAAGGGACTGCAAGGTTACTTCAATTTAATGTTGCCAATCGGGTGCTTTCTCGACAAGTATTGATAAGTCAAGGACAATACCCGTAGATATCAGATCAAGTCTAATTTTGCTCCCAGAGTAATAGGGAATTTAGTAAACTTAAGAGATGTTAATGTTACTGGAATCCAAATATAGTTCATTCCAGAATTTATCGCGGAGGTGTATAGATGAGGATAACTGCTGAGGAGTTGCTCCAGCGATATGCTGCTGGGGAGAGAGATTTTAGTGGGGTTGACTTGGAAAGAGCTAACTTGGTTAGAGCTAATTTGAGTAAAGCCAACTTGAGGGGAGCTAATTTGGCTAGAACCAGTTTGAGAGAAGCTAATTTGGCATATATTTTTCTGGAGGATGCTAACTTGGAAGGGGCTGACTTGATCGGTGTCAATCTTGAAAATGCTAGGTTGATGCGTGCCAATTTGAGTTACGCCAATTTGCGAGGTGTCTATTTTGGATGGGCAAGTTTGTCTAATGCCAACTTGACCAGCGCTAACCTGAGATGTGCTAATTTGGCTTGCTCCTCCTTGGATGGCGCTAATCTGACCAATGCTGATTTTTCGGGGGCTGTTTTGGACAGTGCTGATTTGACTAATGTTGAGTTTGCTGGGATTAATTTGGATTGGACTATCCTGACTAATACCAATTTAAGAGGAGCCAAAGTTCTTGGTGTTCCCTGGGAACAACCCGGTATGGTTTTTCCCAGTAGTAGAGGTGCTTTGTTCTTGGAAACCCTCTTTCCTGATGGGCAGATAGTCGAAGGTCCCTACTATCGCAACCCCTGACAATGCCAAATCATAATTCTATTTCAATTAGAAATTATCCGGGCTGTGATAAACTCTTCCTTTCCAAGCACCGCCACGACCTTGCCAGTGACGTAGTGCTGAGTCTAGAGTCATCAGGGTATAGAGAAAAGCGATCGCAGGTAAGCTCAACGCAAACCAGACAGAACATTTATAAAAGCGAATTGTCGGGTAGTAAGCGAAAGTCATTAACAGCCATCCTAATAAACCTGTAAATGCGATCACCCAATTGCTCCAGACTATACCCAGAATCACACATACAGGTGGAGTTAAATAAATCAGAGGCATTCCCACCAAAGTTCCCAATAGTATTAATGGTGAATAATTCAGTTGGGTATAAGCAGTACGAGCAACCATATCCCAAATCGTCGCTAGCGAATCATAAGGACGCAAACTACGAGTCAAGCTACTTAATCCCAGCCAGATACGACCTTGACTGGGGATTGAGTATTTGGGATTGGGTATTTGGGATTGGAGAAGAGAGGAAAGACTTGTTGCAAGTTGTCTCCTTGTTTCCTTGTCCCCAGTCCCCAGTCCCCATTGCCCCTTATCCCCAGAGGGGACCCCGAGTTCCCCAGTCCCTCTCTTAACAGCCTGAGCCAAGGCACAATCGTCAATTAAGGCTTGGCGAATCACATGAATACCCCCGATTCGCTCTAAAGCTTCTCTACGAATCAAAATAGATCCCCCTGCGGCAGCAGCTGTGGGATTGTTAGGATTATTCACCCAGCGAAAAGGATAGAGTTTTTGGAAGAAAAAGACGAAAGCTGGAATCAAAAGTTTTTCCCAAAAGCTCTCACACCTGAGTCGCACCATTACCGAAACCAAGTCTAAATCTTCCTGTATAGCTTTCTTCACGAGTCGGCGGAGATTAGCAGGATCGTGTTCGATATCTGCGTCAGTCAGCAAAAAATAGTCAGGCGCGAATAAACTCGCGCTCTTTATGCCTTGCTCAACTGCCCAAAGTTTACCCGACCAACCGGGAGGCAGTGATTCACCTGAGATAATATGCAATTGTTGGGGTTTCCCGACAGCGTGGGCAACCCCTTCAGCAAAATTTGCTGTCCGGTCTGTGCTGCGATCGTCTACCAAAAACACGTTGAAAGAACCAGGGTAATCTTGAAGTAGGAGCGATCGCAGTGTAGTTGGTAGCAATTGGGCTTCGTTACGGGCTGGAACGACAGCACAAACCACAGGTAACGATTCTAGCTGAGTTTCTGTAAACTCTAATTGCTGGTCTGTCTGCCAAAACTGTCCCCAAAAACTCAGTAATCCCAACCAAATTGTCAAGGATAAGAGCATAAATCCTAATACAATTACATCCATGACCTATTGCAAATTATCAGTGACTTAGACAGAATACTATGTCTATTGATAGATGAAAAAAAGTTTTTTCGCTATAGTACCGTGTTCATATCTAGTGTTGGGTGTTGAGGTTAAATAGTTTTTCATGCAAACACAAGACAGAGTAAAAGTCAATCAAGTCGCAGATGCGATCGCAACTAGTCAAGAATATCTGCTTTCGATTCAAAATCCGGTAGGTTACTGGTGGGCAGAGTTAGAATCTAATGTCACCATCACTGCTGAAGTTGTCCTTCTGCATAAAATTTGGGGAACAGACCAAACCAGACCTTTACACAAAGTTGAAGCATATTTGCGTCAAAAGCAACGGCAGCATGGCGGCTGGGAACTTTATTATGGTGATGGCGGAGAACTTAGCACCTCGGTTGAAGCCTATATGGCGCTAAGATTGCTAGGTGTACCAGCAACCGATCCGGCGATGATTCGAGCGCAAGCTTTTATTCTGCAACGGGGTGGGATCAGCAAAACTCGGATTTTTACCAAGTTACACCTAGCCTTGATTGGCTGCTACAACTGGCGCGGTATTCCCTCGCTACCAGCTTGGGTAATGCTTTTGCCAAAAGCTTTCCCTGTGAATATCTACGAGATGTCTAGCTGGGCACGTTCCAGCACAGTACCATTACTGATTGTATGCGATCGCAAACCTGTTTTTATCACCAACCCAACTATCAACTTAGATGAGCTATACGCTGAAGGTGTTGATCGAGTCCGGTGGGAATTACCCCAAAGTGGCGATTGGACAGATTTATTTCTTACCCTCGATCGGGGGTTCAAGTTGGCAGAAAGCCTGAATTTAGTACCCTTTCGTCAAGAAGGCATCAAAGCTGCCGAAAAGTGGATTTTAGAGCGCCAAGAAGCTACAGGCGACTGGGGCGGCATTATTCCGGCGATGTTGAATTCAATGCTGGCTTTGCGGTGTCTGGATTATGACCCAAATGACCCCATTGTAGAACGTGGTTTGCAAGCAATTGATAACTTTGCCATTGAAACAGAAGATAGCTACCGAGTTCAACCTTGTGTTTCACCCGTCTGGGATACAGCTTGGGCGATGCGTGCTTTAGTAGAATCTGGCTTTGCACCAGATCATCCAGCTGTAGTAAAGGCTGGAGAATGGTTGTTGCAAAAACAAATTTTAGATTACGGAGATTGGGCTGTTAAAAATCGCCAAGGAAAACCAGGGGCTTGGGCTTTTGAGTTTGAGAATCGCTTTTATCCCGATGTAGACGACTCGGCGGTGGTGGTGATGGCTCTACATTTGGCAAAACTTCCGAATGAAAAAATTAAGCAGGCTGCGATCGCTCGTGCCTTAAACTGGATTGCATCTATGCAATGTAAACCAGGCGGTTGGGCTGCTTTTGATTTGGATAACGACCAAGATTGGCTCAACTCGATTCCTTATGGCGATTTAAAAGCGATGATCGATCCAAATACCGCAGATGTTACGGCTAGAGTCGTAGAAATGCTGGGTGCTTGTGATTTGTCAATTGATAGTGATAATTTGGAGCGATCGCTTACTTATCTTTTGCACGAACAAGAAACTGAAGGCTGTTGGTTTGGTCGTTGGGGTGTAAATTATATCTACGGCACCAGTGGCGTTTTGTCAGCCTTAGCGTTAATCGATCCTCAAAGGTATAAACTCAATATAGAACGGGGAGCAGCTTGGTTAGTTGAATGTCAAAACCCAGATGGTGGTTGGGGTGAGACTTGCCGCAGCTACGACGATCCCAGTCTCAAAGGAAAAGGAAATAGTACTGCATCTCAAACTGCTTGGGCTTTAATTGGGTTGATAGCAGCAGGTGAAGCAACAGGTAAATTAGTTCTTGAGGTGATTGAGCGAGGAATTGACTACCTTGTGGCAACTCAACAGCCCGATGGTACTTGGTTTGAGGCAGACTTTACAGGTACTGGTTTCCCTTGCCATTTTTATCTCAAGTATCATCTGTATCAACAATACTTTCCTTTAATTGCGCTAGGTCGCTATCAAGCAGCGATTCAAAAAGGTTAAGAGTAATTTATATGCATTTGCCCTACCTCCCCAACCCTCCTCTTGGTAAGGGCTACGATCTACACACAAGTCCTAAAAATCTAGCTTGATAAGGCTTGACTCATTCTCATACAGCGCATGGGAACCAGAAAAATAGCATTGTTAATCGATGCAATGGCATTGTTAATCGATACAATGCCATTGTCAGTTGATACAATGCTATTGCAGGTCAAGAGATTTGTGTGTTGTACACCGTAGTTGGTAAAGGGAAGGTGCGTGTTAGCGCAGGTGGGGTATCTGTCGCAAACATTTTTGAACTGGTATTATTACAGAATGTTTTTTGTATAGATAATGTATATTGTTTTCATAAAGTTATGAAAAAGCTGATTATAACAGTTGGAAAAGCGATATAAACTAATCAGCGGAAATATAGCTAGTAGATAATTAGCGTCACCGATAGCGTAGCGTTAACGGTAGCGAGTCCGCGTACTCTTACAGAGAAGCAAGCTACGCCTTCTTCAGTAGCGACCAGCACAGCAAAAATTATCTACGACGCTGTAAGTGGGCAGTTGTTCTACAACCAAAATGGTAGTGCGGCTGGTTTTGGCAATGGCGGTCTATTTGCAACTCTGACTGGTGCGCCAACTCTTAGTGCGTCAGATTTCGTGGTGCAAGCGTAGGATGGTACATCTGTTATCTGTGTCAACTTCAGTAGGTCAGCACAGCTATGCTACCCTACGCTGTATTACATTTACACAAAAATAGCGATTACATAAGCGAGCACATCAACTATATATACTCAAGTGAAGAAAGTTTATTCTCTTAATATTTAACGCCCAAAATTAATGTATTTCTATTCTCTAGCAATGACAATATCATTAGATTTAATAACTGCATAAGCTTCTTTTCCCTCAGATAATTCCAACTCTTCTGCAGAAGCTCTAGTGATAATCGAAGTTAATTCTACTTTGTGAATAATCTCCAGAGTAACCTCACTATTAACTGCTCCATAAACAACTCGTTTGACCACACCTTTAAGAATATTGCGAGAGCTAACTTTTAATGATTTCTTTTGAATACTACTTTCTATATTAGGCTTTTGAGTGTAGTCAATATCTTCCTGTTGTTCCTGCTGAGTTGCTGGTGATATTGATGTTGAGGAATGCTGAGTGAGACTACGCACGAGTTCCCGCAGAATCTCAGTCTTAGTGCGTTGAGACTGTTCACAAAACTCCTCTAAAATCTTCCGCTCGTCCTCTGAAGTTTGAAATGTAACCCATCCTTGTTCTTTTCTTGGCATAATAATATTATTATCAATTTTGGTTATCTTGGTAAAATTCTACCAACTATCAATTCGTTACGTCGTTTTAGTAATAACATTTTTTGTCAGGGTTTTCGGCATTTTAATCGCAAATTAATCAATTAATCTCATATAGTAAACTACATATATATTTATTTTTTTCTAGATGCGAAATATTTTGTTACTTGAAATTGTCTAAATCATCACTAAAATAATACCAACTAAGATGGTATAACATTGCTCTATGGTATTTGTTGGGATAGCGATGCCTATGCAAGGATAATCTAACAGAAAATTCCACTGGCGATCGCGTGAGTACCGTAGGATTATTTAACGTGAGTTCACAGCCGGGGGATGAAACACCTAAAATCACGTTCTCAAGACCTGCGGAGTTTATTTGAGAACAATATCACCATTGAATACGTGGCAGAACCCCTGAAAGCTATGCCAGCTGATGCGGAGGCGAAAGAAGTGCTGCATTGGATGCAAGCACAAAATTTTGATGTTATCGGCGTTGAGACGGAAGATATTATTAGTGGTTATGTAGAACGCTCTAGTTTAAGCCCAGGCAAAAAAGGTAAATGTAGCGACTATCAACGGGTGTTTCATCCCAAAGAACTAATTGCCATTTCTACTCCACTGATAAAGTTGCTACCCATTTTGCAACAAACTCCGCGATTGTTTGTCTTAGATTGCAATCAGGTAAGTGGTATTGTTACCTGTGGTGATTTGCAAAAAGCACCCGTGCGAATGCTACTGTTTGGCTTAGTAACGCTGCTAGAAATGAATTTGCTGCGGCTGGTGCGGATTTACTATCCTCAAGATTCTTGGCAAAAAGTCCTTAAACCTGAGCGCTTAGAAGTTGCTCAACGACTATGGCGAGAGAGTCAGGAAAGAAACGAAGCCACCGATTTGTTAGATTATCTGCAATTCTGTGATAAGCGAGAGTTGATTTTAAATCAACCAGAACTTCTCCTGCAACTAGGACTAAAATCAAAACGGTTTGGCGAACGTTTCCTCAAGTCTGCTGAACAGTTGCGAAACCGATTAGCTCACGCCCAAAGTTTAGTTAGTGGTTCCTCTTGGATAGAATTGATTTCTCTAGCAGAAGCGATCGAAAAGCTGTTAATTCATTGTGAGGAAGTTGAGTAAAGTGGTCAGCTTTCTTTAACACTATTGAACCAGCCGATCAAATCCGCTGCTGTCGATAAATCTAATAACGATTCACTTAGCTTGACTTTATCCATTTTTTTTGCAACGCAATCACTAATGCTAAAACCTATATGGGGTCTTAGTTTTACTTTTTCAAATTTACCGTGAATCAGTGACATAGAAAAAATTTTGCTAAAAAGCTACAGTTTTTGCTCTATAAGGAGAACCAAGTTCTTAATTTTGAATAAAGTCGAGCTTAGAGGATGTTTGAAAAGTTCTGTTGTCGTTATCAAAAGTTTTAGCTCCCTCTGAATCCCCTTTAAAAAGGGGGAATTTGATTCCAGTTCGCCCCTTTTTAAGGTGAGTTAAGGGGGATCTAAAAGTGGCTAAAGTCACAGAAAACACTTTTCAAACAACCTCTTAAATCCTCTAATTGAGTCATATCATGTCCGCATAATTAGTTATGATTCCCACAGTCATTGCACCCCACACGCCAGTCGCTCATGGGGGAAACCCCCTTCTCTACGAGACGCTCTGCGCTCGCGTAGCGTTCCGTTCGCAGAGCGTCCCGTAGGGAAGGAAAGGCGCTAGCCTCTCCCTTTGGAAGAAGACTGCACTGGCTCCCCTTAATCCCCTCCCCACTCTTCGGGAGGGGAGACAAAGCGTAGCTTTGGCTCTTTGGGGTGATTCGGGTTTGATAAGTAATCAAGCGGACATGATCTCAGAGGCAATACTTCATCTGCGATGTCTATGACGGGCTTCTCTACGAGATACACTCGCGTTTGCCTACATAATTTTAAAGCAACTATTGCAAGCTTATTTTTGAGTGAACTTATAACTGTTTTTCTATTAACTGTACGTTAGCAAGCACCGCTCTTATTTGACACAACTTTTAAAGTTTTCAAGATTAGACTAATATCATAAACGATAGACCACTTACGTTGGTAGTCTAAGTCCATGTGAACAATATCTTCAAAGTCTTTAATACTGGAGCGACCATGAGCCTGCCATTCACCAGTCATACCCGGCTTGACATTCAACCGTTCCCAGTGGTGCTTTGAGTAGTGTATCACTTCATTAGGAGTGGGAGGGCGGGTGCCTACTAGACTCATTTCCCCCAGCAGCACGTTCCAAAACTGAGGAAGTTCATCTATGCTAGTGCGGCGAAGAAACCTTCCTACATAGGTAATGCGAGGGTCATTCTCATTTTTGAATATCCGATCGCTTTGAGCTTCATTCTTAACTAGATGCTTAAGTTGGTCAGCTCCAACTGACATCGAACGGAATTTCCAAATTTGGAAGTGACGCCCATTCAAACCACAGCGAATTTGACTGTAAAATATAGAACCTGGGCTATCTAACTTAATAGCGATCGCAATAGGAATTGCTACGAATACTGTAATCGATAGCCCGATAACAGCACCCAAGATGTCAATCATTCGCTTGGCTTTACTAATGACAGAAGGATGAACTGGAACTTTAACTTTAGGAAGAGTATGGGTATCATCTAGAACTTGCATATTAAAACGATGGTAAGAAAAAGTATTAGACATAGTAATTACAGTTTCAGTAGGTAAGTTTATGAACTCGATCGTCTGTATATTTGCTTATTTCAGTAACCTGTAAAAGCAGTAATGAGATTTTCTAATAGGTTAAGCAAGTAAACATGTCACCAATCAATCTGTTCTTTAAGATATTTGCAATGACGGTAGCGATCAATACTTCATGTTTAAGCATTCAATATCGTTACGACGGCATCCTAATTCTCATAAATTTTAAACACTGAATCCATCTAAGTTAGTTCAAAGATCATCCAAACAGGTGCTTGCAAATTGCAAATTACCGAACAACAGGTACTTGAACGTATAGACGAAACCCCCTTAAGTAAAGCGGTTAAGCCTGAACTATCTATAAAATCTACTTTGACTAGATGAATCACCCAAAGAGTAATGTTACAAGCAACTTTTAATCAGTCTTGCTGATGAATTAAAAGTTCAAATCGTTTTCAAATCCAGACTTATTTGTTGCAGCTAATGTGATTTGGCTACTTTGTTCTTCACTTTGGCGTCGAGCAAACGCGTAGCTTAGTACTAAACGTAAAAAGATAAAGTTGCCTAGAAGATAGCGCTGCCAAAGTCGATTCGGTTCCATTGCCAGTCGCCACAGCCACTCCATGCCAACAGAGCGAATTGGATAGGGGGCACGGACCACACGTTCAGCCATAAAATCAAACAGACCCCCCACACCCATACAAGTGATACTAGGCAATTGGCTAGCGTATTGGTTAATCCAAATTTCCTGTAGGGGTACGCCCATCGCCACTAACAGCAGGTGGGGGCGGGCTACCCGAATAGCCTCTAATACTTGCTGCATTTGTGATTCAGCAAAATAGCCGTGCTGAGTTCCGGCAATTATCAACCCAGAATATGCTTTCTTGAGGTTAGCTGCCGCTTCTTCAGCTACACCCGGCTTACCACCTAGAAAATATACTGATAAACCTTTTGTTGCCCCTTCTTTGCACAAAGCCGGAACTAAATCAGTGCCATTTAGATTATGTACCAATGGTGTACCCAAGAAAGCGCTACCCCAACGAACTCCACTCCCATCTGCCAACAACAAATCACTCTGCTCTAACGCCTTTGCCAATGCTGGGTTTTTGGCAGCAGTTACCATCGTGTGGGCGTTGGCATAATACACGCGACCACCCTGCCGCTTCAGCAACTGCACCAGTAACAGTTCAATTGCTTCGTATAAAGGCATACGGTCAAAATCAGTATCGAGAAAACTAACTCGGTCTGCCATATAATTTAATGCTCGCCATCTGGAGTTGCAAAATAGTAGAATTCAGAGCATTGCCCATATTTTCTGCTCACCGGAAATTTCCTGACAGTGTTATGCATTAATCGACACAAAGAATTATGGCTGCTGGTAAGTGAGCATTACCTGCAACAAAACTGAAATCTTTGATCTGTCAGGGCTTTTGAGATACTTAACTTTTTAATGTGTAAGTACCATAAAAGATTTGATCCGAATTGAGAGTTTATTCACAAGGTTGAGTAAAGACCTAGTGAAGCCTACGTATACTTTCGTACGCAAATACCGCTATAAAATACTATCTGATGGCTACTTAAATTATTTTTTATACAGTATCCTAATGAGGAATAAAATTATCCAGCTAACTATCCGTTTGGCTGTAGCGTACAGATAGTCTAAATTTCATAATAAGATAAGTTGGCACGATAAAACAAACGTATGTTTTATTTTTTCAAAACTGTAGAATAACCAATTTATAAGCTACTTAGTAAGTTTATATTTCTTTATATAGCTTGTTTTTTTAACGCTGATTGACTGACTACACCACATAAAAAACCAAAAAAATCAGAGCTTTGACAACTACAGAAATAAGATAAAAAACAATTATTGCCACACAGAATTGGTGTTGAACACATGATATGTCGAGTGAAAATATTTCAAGTAGCGAGTGAGAAGTTTTGTTTATCTTGTCATTGCTATAGTCAGGTAATAATGGCAGTCTATGGACTTGTCAGATTGCAATTTAATTGCTTATGCTTTTTATCTGTTAATGACTTGAGCCTGTCTGGGAAAAAATAAATCTTTATTCTTTCTATCTTTCTGCTCTTAACTGATGATTTATGCTCAACTTATTCGCCCAAAGCTTTATTGTTGCGTCCATTCAAGGCTGACGATCAGCTACACTGGGCGGTTACGCCATCGCACTTCCTTTACGATCGCTAAAACCATTGTATAGTAGGAATTTCCCATTTGCAGATAAGTCTAAATATATGAAAAGACACCGAATTATGGTTATTGGTAGCAATGTCATGACTGTTCAGCGCGTCAGCAGTCATTGCCTAAAACAAAATGCAGAAGTTTTTCCATATTATTGTATTCCCACGCCTGAAGAAATAACTTTGTTTGAACCTCATGTATTGGTGCTATGTCTGCCCATACCTGAGCAATTCCAGCATCAACTACTTCAGCCTTACATTTTGTGGTCAGAACAACTAGTGAATGACATCTCACCACTGGCTACCACTTTTACAGAATTATCTGCTTGTTTACATAAATTTCTCTAAGCTTAAATCAACCCTTGGCGTACGGCTAAAGCTGCTGCTTGAACGCGATCGTCAACGCTAAGTTTATTGAGAACCATACGTACATAAGACTTGACGGTTCCAAGTGAGAGGTAGAGTTGGTTTGCAATCTGCTGGTTTGAGCGCCCTTGTGCAATAAGTTTAAGAATCTCGCGTTCACGATTACTGAGAATAGGTTGCGCTATTACCTGAGATACAGGAACATCGGGAGCGACAGCGGTTGACCTAAGCATCCGAGCAACTTTTTGAGCTATTAAAGGATCTAAATAAGCACCACCTTGAAGTATCAATTGAATGACGGCGATCAGCTGTTCCCATTCAATGGTTTTAAGACAGTAACCATCAGCACCAGCTGCAAGCATCCCCATGACCTGGATATCGTCGTCGAAGGCACTTAAGGCTAGAACACAAGTAGTCAAGCAATTACTTTTTATCTGCTGGGTGGCTGTAATCCCATCCATAACTGGTAGATCGATATCCATTAAAACTACATTTGGTTGGAGTTGGCTAGCTAATTCAACAGCTTCTCCACCGTCCAATGCCTCTCCAACTATACTAAAACCAGGTTCTAGGCTAAATTGCCCTTTCATCCCTCGGCGGATTAAAGGGTGATCATCAACTAATAGAACCCGCACAGTTTTATCTTCGTCAATATTAGGCATCATTCTTGCTACATTTGGTTATATTCTATTCATCGTTGCAATCAACTTTATTTATGGCACTTGGGAGAGTAAACCAGAAAGTACTTCCCTCTCCAAGAGAACTTTCAACACCAATGTTTCCTCCGTGAGCCTCAATAATTTGACGACACAAGTACAGACCAAGCCCACTTCTTCCACGATGCCCTCGTCCTTGAATAAAGCGGTGGAACAGCTTTTCCTGAGCTTGCGGTGCAATTCCTGAACCGTAATCACGCACCGAAATCCGCACTTGCTCTTCTTTATAAGGCATTATCTCAATCAGAATTTCCCCATTAGGCTTACTTACCCGCACAGCGTTATCAAGTAAATTTTGTAAAACCCTTTGAACTTCTAATTCATCACCATAGACAGTTGGCAGCAATTGAGAAGTTTTACAAACGAAGGCTAACTCACGTGTAGATGTTGCTTTTATCTGACCAATTACTTTAATTAAAATCTTTTCCCAATTCAGGCAATCGCACATTAAACAAGCGCTGCGTGCTTCATAACGGGAGATATCTAAGAGCAGTTCCACAAGTTTAAGCAGATCCTCATTAGCTTCATGGTACTCTTCAAAAACTTCCTTCCAAGTGTCATTTACTGAACCAAAAGCTCCTCGGAGCATACAGTCTAAAGTGTTACGAGTGGCGAGTAAAGGAATACGTAGGTCGTGAGAAAGTGCAGATATCATGTCTTCAAGCTGTTGGTTACGCACCTCAATATTTTGTTGACGGTGACGAGTCTTATCAGCGATCGCGTTAAGAACTCCAGCTAGTTGCCCGATCTCATCTATAGAAGAATGGGAAAGTTGCACTTCCATTTGTCCCGCTTGCCAAAGTTTACAAACTTGTGTCAATTTGTTTAATGGAAGTTTGACTCGCCAATGCAACAACTGGATATTTAAAATTGCTACTAATAAAATGATTAATGTACTGAAAATGTTGATCGCAGTGTTAATATTATTCAATTGCTGTATACGATTTTTGCGAACCCTCAAAAGTATCTCTTCGTGCTGAATGAGTTTCTCAATCTCGTAGTGCAAGGAATTAAATAAAGTGCTTTTTGTCAAAGCAGAATTCCTTACAGAACTAGAAAGCGCTTTTTGCTTCAACTCCCTTTGCCACTGGTTATAGATATATTTAATTTTATTGAGTTGCTTTATTTGAGCCGGGTTGTCTTGTACGAGATTGTACAGATGGTTGAAGCTTTTGTGGAAGGTAGGCTTCTTCTGACGATAATCTATAGGATTAGTTCGTCCCTGACTGGAATTTTCTATAAAACCTTTTTCTTGATTATCGATCACAGCATTGAGTAGACGTTCTCCTTCTCGCCCTACGAATAAAGCATGAGTTACCAGGTCAGATGCCTCATGATTTAAGCGTGCTATCAAAAGGTTGAAGACTTGCTGTCCAAATAAAAACAACACTAGCAGTAAAATACTAGTATGCAGAGGGTTTAAAAAATTACCTTTCCTAGATGAATGAATTAAGAAAGGTATCAAGCTAATAGCTATCACTACCTAATATCTCTACCACCTTAATTAAAGTTACCTATAATACTATTTAAAACCCTTATACACCAGTACTGAAAAAGCTTTGCTGGTGTTCAGCTGTGATTCAAAAGCCTTAACTATGCATGTATTACATATCAATATCCTTCATACTAACAACTCAATTGTATTAAATAATGTCGCTAAAGCATACTACTACCTTTTTTACAAAAATTAACATAACACGCAAAAATTAATAATCTTTTAGCTTCGTGGTTTTCTTCCAACTGATATCAGTTGTATAAAATGACTACACAATAGTAATTTTTTTACGAAGCTCCATAATAGATTCCTCTACCGTTAGTGCCAATAAAGACTAGTCCGAATTTCTGCCAGCTAGCCTCCATCACATTAGGCTCATTGCCCATCGGTTGGTGTAAAAAGGCGATATTTATCCATGTTTTTCCTTTGTCGAGAGAGCGGAAAACTCCTTCTCCCATACCAGCAATTTCCCCATACAAATACAGTGCAGGAATTTTGCTTCCCTTCCGTCCCTTACCAAGGGCGAATAAATAAGCTTTTTTCACTTTCGGAATTTGGGCAAATTCCACACCGCCATTTGTTGAGCGATAAAGTCCGTGAGAGTTAAGACTGAGCCAGACTTCGCCATTAACCCCCGGAACTGTTTTGAGCATAGACCAACTTTCTGAAGGCAATAATGAGTTTACAATCCTAAAGGATGCGCCTCCATTCTTACTACGGTATAACTTGCCACCACTGTAATAGTAAAAAGTGTTGCCATCTAATTTGTCAGCTACTAATGGTTGACCCCAGTACCACGGGCCTTTGGGGCCTTTGGGTAATCCTGCTACTTTGCTCCAAGAACATCCGCCATTGGTTGTACGAATAGGCTGTCCTTGATTAATAATTGCGACAAATAGATTTGAATTTGTTGCTGACATGGCTACACGCAACGGGATTGTGTTCTTCGGAAACGAGGAAAATTTTTTCCATGTCAGTCCGCCATCTTTCGAAGTTGCTCCCGTATAAGTATTGTTCCATCGATTACCACCGACACGTACCATTTGTGAAGGATTGCTTTCGCTATAAGCAAGACCATAGGTATCCTGGAATCGAGGACTATTTTTGCCGCCAAACTGCGTAGATGGGTAGACATCTAACCCATTGCTGTGGTCAAACCCATCCGTATCAGCAACACCGCTCAACAATTTAGAGCCACTTCGAGGCGAGACTAGTGCGAAACTAACTACCTGCTCATGTCCTTTTTCATAGTTCGACCAAACAGATGACTCAGCGTTGATGTTATCTGTCCGCCATGTTCCATACCAGTCTGTTAACCATAACCGTCCAGCAGTTTTTGGATCAAACTCAATAGCTGAGGTTGAGGAGGCAAAATACCACTTAGGCCACCAGGGCACTTGAGGTTTCAAGGTATGCTTTTTCTGTTGCCATGTAGCTCCACCATTAGTAGATTGAAATATTACACGATCGTTTGTTGTGGAAACATACTGGTCATAAACAATTAAAAGGTGATTGGGATTTTCTGGATCTACAGCAATGGCATTAAATGTAGTTTTCGCGTTACTTGGTGTGATATTGCTCCAAATACTGTTTGCATATTTGCTGACACCTGACGTATGCGTTACATACAAAACTTTGTCCTTTGCGAGAGCCATTCGATTCACTTTTGCTGGGCTTCCTGGTATTTTGCTCCAGGTAACACCCGCATCAGTGGATTTATATATGCCATTTCCATAGGCATTGGCATAGACTAGTCCAGACACATTTTTGTTAAATACAATACCTGCAATTCCAATATTTGCTTCCGACTTTTCGGGAAAGGAGCTAACCTTGCCCCATGTTGTGCCACCATTTGAAGACTTCCATAGCCCATTCAACCGCGAGCCAAATAAAATAACATTGGAATTAAAGGGATTAACGGCTAGCCTCTCTCCTAGCCAACGTTTAGTTTCATTGCCGCCCATTGGCAAGTTTATTTTCAGCTTATGCCAGGTTCGACCGCGATCGCTCGATTTAAAAATTGTTCCTAATCTACCCCGGTTAGTAGTGTATTTACCTGCTGCTATGTATACAATATCTGGGTTATTTGGGTCAAGTGCTAAGGCTTCTCCCCCGTAGTAATTGCTGTATTGCAACCTAAATATATCTGTTAGCGGAATCCATTTGTAGTCTTTTGAATTCCAACGATAAAAGCCACCCATATCAGTTCTGATATAGGCTAAATTTTGCTCTCGTGGATGCAAATAAATGCCTGTAACATAACCACCTCCTCCGATAGAGACATTAGTCCAGTGATAGCCTGATGTAGTACTCCAACTAGACTTAAGGGGTGTAAATTTGACGACAATAGCCAGTGCAACTATAGCAATACAAATTGTTTTCCTTAGTAGCCTCCAGAAACGGCGATCGCTCATTGCTATTTTCATGATATTTGCAAGTATTTACTTTAATTTACGTTACAGGAAGTAAATAAAGTAAATCAGGTACTAGGTGGATATCTGGGTGGATAATTTTATTAAACCCTAGAGGATGCTGTCTGCATTGATGCAATATTGACCATCAGGCAGTTTCCTCATTGCTGTTTAAGAAGGAGACTTTACTAAGAATTATTAATAAATTTTTAAGCAAGATAGATGTAGTACGATCCTGTAAGTTTACTTAGGCGAATCGCAAAACCCCACCTAGACTTTGTAATTCCGCAGCCAGTTCCCGACTTTAGAGGATTTTTAATGGCCAATCATACAGAAATCTCTGCGGGTTACCCTAGCAGTTTGAGAAAATTAGTAGCGAGAAAAGGATGTTGGCAGCGTTACTTACTTCTAGGTTTAGCGACCAACATAGCATTTTGGACTGCAACTTTCCTTTATTTAAAGCTTACACCACCTACCTACACTAGTTCTTCAGCTGTTAATCTGCCAGGAGCATGGTCAAATGCCAATATTAATTTACCAGACATTGGCTATGCTAATTATGAAAATGTGTCTCCATACGCTGCTCTTTCTTCTCAAGATCCAAGAGAAATTTATAAATTTATTGCTGAAAGCGACCCTATATTAAAAGCGGCAGCAGATCAACTTAATATGTCTTTAGAAGAGTTTGGCAAACCTCGGCTCAAGCTAATAATTAATACTTCCATGATGAGCGTTGACTTTGAAGGCGCAAGTCCCCAGGAAGCTCAAAATAAATCTTTAGCTTTTTACAAAGCCTTGCAAGCAAGACTCAACATGCTACGAAATCAAGAAGCTGTTCAAAGAGATATAGGTTATCAAACGTCCCTGATTTCTTCGCAAAAAAAATTAGCAGCTACTCATCAGCGCCTTGCCGATTACAAAGCACGTTCGGGTTTGAACTCTGAAGATCAAATTAAGGATCTGACAACCAACATTGAACAGCTACGTAGACAACGAGCTGAAATAATCGGTCAACAGCAACAGGCTACTACTCGCCTAGCAGAATTATCGAATAATTTAAAACTATCTGCTGGACAAGCTACAGATGCTTTTACCCTTCAAACAGACCAGATATTTCAACAGAACTTAAAAAATTATAGTGATGCTAGCGCTTCTGTGGTTGTTTTGGAATCC
This sequence comes from Nostoc sp., assembly GCF_036917555.1. Lineage (GTDB taxonomy): Bacteria > Cyanobacteriota > Cyanobacteriia > Cyanobacteriales > Nostocaceae > Nostoc. The sequence continues at coordinate 26,675 of NZ_JBALDD010000056.1, forward strand.
AGATTTCTGCCTAACCATCCGACATTAATTACAGAGCAAGCGAAAAGAGACGCTGCTCAACAGGCCCTGCTAGTTCGAGGTCAGTCTCTTTTAGGGCGAAAATTCACTTTGGCAGTTCTAAAGCAGTTAAGCCTTAGTAGCAATAACTCTGGTAACAACGCTCCTCGAGACGCTCTTTCCCAAGAACTAGTTATAGCTCAGGCAGACCAAAAGGGATTCACCGCTCAAGCTCAAGCAATAGAACAACAGATTACCCAGCTTGAGAGTAGGCTGAAGAATTTAACACAGTTGGAAAGCACCTTAGATTCACTCAAGCGAAATACGCAAATTGCTGGAGCGGTCTTTTCCTCCAATTTGACCAGATTAGATATTGGCAAGTCGAATACTTTTGGCTCTTATCCACTGATTCAACTTGTTATACAGCCTACATTACCTGAGAACCCGACTTCACCAAAAGAGAAATTGGTTTTACTAGGTTCAACTTTAGGCTCCCTTTTTGTATCCCTTGGACTGGTGTTACTTTGGTGGCGCGAACGTAAAAATTTAATATCTGATAAGACTGTGAGTACAGAGAGGAAGAGAATGGAACAATGAAACCTCAAAACTTTGAAGAAAGTCTTGTTTGGTATTGGATAATTAGTACTTATGTATTTTATTTTATTGGTATTTTATATCCTGTAAATTTTGTATTAGCCTGGATACTGTTTTTTTACCTATGTAAGCGGCTTTGGAACCAAACAACGCACACTAGTACTGACAAAATAATCAAAGTTTATTGGATACATTGGGTTTGGATTGTCTCTATTCTGGTCATAGCGATCGCTACACTAATAGGTTGTATAAATTATGAGGTAGGTACAAATCAAACTCTTAGGTCATTAATTAATTGGTTTACAGATTGGGCTTTGTTAGCGCTATTTCCATTAAGTGGCTGTCTTAATATTCGACCACAAGTAATCTATAGAGCCGTCTGTATCTTATGCCTTCAAAGTTTGATTTTAATTCCCTTTTTTTATCTAGCTTGGATATTACATTTGCCTGCACACCTATATTCTTCTCCAATTGAAAGATTAATACAGAATGGCGAACTTTTTTACAATGTAAATCTCTATGGTAGTGATTACGGTACGAATGATGTCCGTCTATTTCTATTTGCACCTTGGGCACCTGCGCTAGGTCTTATTGGAAACATTTACTTCTTCCTTGCTCTGGAAGAACGTAACAACAAGTGGCGCTGGATTGGTATAGTCGGCTCTTTAACTATGAGTGTAGTATCTGTTTCTCGCTTATCTTTTATAGCTTTACCAATAGTTTTTATATTAGTTTTGTTGTTTACAAAAATTACTAAACCTACTACGCAAATTGCGATCGGGTTTGTTAGCTTTTTAGCAGGTATTTTTAGCACGGCACTTCTTAGTACTATTAAGGATACTAAAGAAGCATTTTATAATGCTAGACCGGACTCTTCACGAGTGCATGAAGCCTTAGGTGTAATTGCCTTAGAGAAATGGAAAGAAGCTCCTATATGGGGTCATGGTTTTCGAGAAGCACCAGGGCCGAAAGCATTAGCAGAAATGCCTATCGGCTCTCACCATACTTGGTTTGGTCTCTTGTTTGTTAAAGGTATAGTTGGCTTCACTGCTTTTTTAGTACCAATTTTATTGAGTTTTATAGTTTTGCTGATTAAAGCACAGAAAAGCACAACTGCCAGAGTAGCATTGTATTTTCTTGTCACTCTATTACTTTTTACATTTAATGATAGCCAAGAGGCTTTAGGTTACTTATACTATCCCGGTTTAATCATCATGGGAATTGCATTTAAAGAAGAAGTTAAGCCTCCTAACTCTTCTCTTAATAAAAAGCCTGAAGCTGCTTATATTTAAATTTTAAATTGATAAAAAATATATAATTGTCTCTTAAGGATGCCCTCATGTTAATCAAAAAGCTAAGGCAAAAATTATCTAGCCAATATGTGCGTAATGTTGGTTGGATGGGAGGAGCAGAGTTAGTGAATCGTGTATTCCGATTGGGAACAACAGTCACTTTATCTCACCTGTTAAATCCCTACGATTATGGATTGATAGCAATTGTTTTGACTACCAATGAATTTGCAACTGTTTTTACCTTAAGAGCTGGAATTGGATCTAAGATTGTTCAGGCTTCAGAGAAGGATCTGAAAATTATTTGTCAGACATCTTACTGCCTTAATTGGATACTATGTGGAGTAATGTTTCTTCTTCAGTGTATTGCCGCTTTACCAGTTGCTTGGTTTTATAGTAATAACCAAGTTATCTTACCTATCTGCATTATGGCATTAGTCTACTTAATGCTGCCAATCTTTGCAGTTCAGTCTGCCTTAATCCAGCGAGAAAACCGCCTAAAAATTACAGCATTATGCAATGCCACGCAATCGATTTTAATCAATATTCTCACTATAGCTTTAGCTCTATTAGGTATGGGAATGTGGGCTGTTGTTATACCTATTGTTATTACGACTCCAGTATGGATTGTTATTAATCTGATGAATCATTCTTGGCGTCCTACCATGTCGTTTAGTTTTAACAAGTGGCAGGAAGTTGTTAGTTATGCTAGAAATATTCTTGGCGTTGAGTTACTAAATAAGCTAAGAGCTAATCTTGATTACCTGATTATTGGACGTTTTTTAGGAGTCCAGGCGCTAGGAATTTACTATTTCGCTTTCAATGCTGGGTTAGGAATCAGCATGAATGTCATAAATACAATGACTTGGTCTTTATACCCCCATCTTTGTGCTGCTCGGGGAAACGTTAAGCAGTTTCAAGAACGTTATTTTAGTAGCCTCAAAACATTTGCCTTAATTGTATTTCCATTGGTTTTGCTACAGTCAAGTCTAGCTCCATTTTATGTACCAATTGTTTTTGGGCAAAAGTGGGTAACAGCAATTCCAGTATTGATAGTTATTTGCTTGTCAGCGCTACCACGCCCATTTGCTGATGGCGCTTCTATGTTACTTAACTCTGTAGATAAAAGTCACATTAATCTTTACTGGAACCTAATTTTTACTGTGATTTTTACAATTTCATTACTAGTAGCTGTGAAATGGGGAATTTTTTGGGTAGCTGTTGCGGTGCTCATGACTCATCTATTAGCATTACCTCTTTACAGCATTTGGGCTAGTAAATATGTTTTAGATAAAACTCAATCTTTATCAATTGCAAAATAAAAATTAAATAGCTCTCAGTATTTAATTAAAGCTAAGTAAAAATTTGGCTTTTTATAGAAATAGCCTCTTTTAACTACACTCATTTATTGAGAAATAACGAATAACAATGAGGAACTAAAATTAATGGCTACCACCCAACCGGAGCAGCTGAAAGAACTTCTGCATAAATCACTAGGGAAATTAAAGACATTTCAAGAGTGTGCATTACTGGACTATCCCGACTATCCTAATATTGGCGATCACCTTATAGGGTTAGGTACTATACTTTATTTAATCAATGTGCAAAAAACAAAAATTAAATATACTGCCAGTCCTAATAATTTTTCTAGCAAAGTAATGGAAGAAAGAATTGGAAAATCTCCTATTTTCCTGCAAGGAGGAGGGAATTTAGGCGATCTTTGGATTGCTCATCAAAAATTTCGTGAACAGATTATTTCCAAATACCGGGATCAACCAATAATTATCCTACCACAAAGTATTTATTTTGTTGATCAAACTAATTTAATGGAAGCAGCAGATGTATTCAACTCACATCCTAATTTGACTTTGTTTGTCCGTGACGAATACAGCTATGAACTTGCTCTCAAATATTTCTACAACTGTCAGGTAATTAAAGCACCTGATATGGCTTTTGAAATGGTCAACTTACCTGGTTTATTATCGAGATATAACCACAGCAACTCTATTTTGTATCATTATAGAAATGACAAAGAGTTGAATCTAAGTAATTCTCAGACTTTTATTGATCTCCCTAATTTAGTTGTAGAAGATTGGACTTCTTTTAAATATGACACAACTGAACGCATGGAGCGAATTCGGGAAGGTTTGCAAAAAGGTACAGTGATTCCTGGTGAGTGGATATACCGACATCTTTGGAAATACTTCCATAATTATTCCTTTGGATTCAATAGCTTATATAACTCCTCAATGCATCTTAAATCCTTAAGTTATATGCATCATGGGATGTATCAATTCAAACAGCATCGTCTAATTATTACAAACCGCTTGCATGGCCATATTCTCTGCATTCTTATGGGTATTCCTCATGTCTTTCTACCTAATGCTTACCATAAAAATGAGGCATTTTATCAAGCTTGGACTTACTCAATTCCCTTTTGCAGATTTGTAAAAGAACCTTCACAAATTCAAGTGGCTGCACAAGAACTATTGGAACTATTCCCAAACTAACTGGTTTCTGTACCTACACTAGGAATTACAAAAATCCTTTTACTTTCCATCTGGTTAAACTCTATGGCAACTATATCTGTTATTATTCCCGCTTACAATGCTGAACGCACTATATTAGAAACGATAAAATCCGTTCTTCAACAAACATTTTCTGATTTTGAACTAATTATTATTAATGATGGCTCAACCGATCAGACTTTAGAATTAGTGAAGACTATTGAAGACTCTCGTCTCAAGATTTTTTCATACAGCAATGCTGGTCTATCAATAGCTCGTAATCGTGGTATTTATCATGCCACTGGAGAGTTTATTGCATTTCTCGATGCCGATGACTTATGGACATCTGATAAATTAGAGCTACAACTAGCAGCATTGCAAAAACATCCAGAGGCAGGACTTGCTTATAGCTGGACTTTGAACATGAGTGAAACAGCAGAGATTTTTCACCCTGGTCATAATGTAGTCTATGAAGGTAATGTGTATGACAAATTATTACTCAGTAACTTTATTTCCAATGGTTCCAATCCTTTAATTCGTAAACAAGCAATTGAATCTGCTGGAGAATTTGATCCAACACTTTCTTCCGTGGAAGATTGGGATTATTGGTTTCGTGTAGCAGAGGATTGGGATTTTGCTGTAGTTCCTAAACCTCAAATTCTCTATCGTCATTCTTCAAAATCTATGTCAACTAAAGTTGAGAAGATGGAGAAATATTTGCTGATTGTCTTGGAAAGAGGCTTTCAAGCAGCACCGCCAGAGTTACAAAATCTTAAAAATAGAAGCCTAGCCAATATCTATCAATATTTAACGGGCATGGAACTGGCTCATGTAACTAATAGAGAACAGGTCAACCAAGCTGGTCGTAAATTGTGGAAGACAGTTTCTTTATATCCTCAGATTTTGCTAGAAAGAGTAACTCAACGTTATTTAATAAAATGGCTGGTAATGCAAGTTTTTTCTCCTCAAATTGCTAAGTACTTGACTCGACCTTTTTCTTTGGCTAGGTCTGTTGCGGTTTCAAGGCTGCAATAGAGGCTGTTGTTATAAAGCAACCTTTTGATACTAATTCGCTAGTATAATTTAGCAACTTATTGAAATCATATGCCAACTATATCTGTGATTATTCCCGCTTATAATTCTGAGCGCACAATTGTCGATACAATTGTCTCAGTACAACAACAAACTTTTTCTGATTTTGAGATAATTGTTATTAATGATGGTTCAACAGACGGAACTCTTAAGCTACTGGATGAGTTGAAAGATAGTCGTATAAAAGTCTTTTCCTATGAGAATGGAGGTTTATCAGTAGCTCGTAACCGTGGTATCTCTCATGCCAAGGGAGATTTTATAGCCTTTCTTGATGCTGACGATTTATGGACAGCCGATAAGCTAGAACTTCAGTTAGAAGCTTTGCAGAAAAATCCAGAGGCAGGTGTTGCTTATAGCTGGACTTATTTTATGGATGAACAAACTGGAAATTGCCATCTAGATCAGCCGATCTTTTTCCAAGGTAAGGTTTTGGCTAATTTATTAACCTGGAACTTTATTGCTAGTGGTTCAAATCCCTTAATTCGTAAGCAAGCGATTGAATCTGTAGGAGAGTTTGAACCTTCAGTATCAGGAGCAGCAGATTGGGATTATTGGCTGCGTTTAGCTGCAAAATGGTTGTTTGTTGTAGTTACCAAACCGCAGATTTTTTATCGTCAATCTTCAAATTCAATGTCATCTAGAATTGAATTTATGGAAGACTGTCAGTTCAAAGTATTGGAGCGAGCTTTTCAATCAGGATCGCCAGAAATTCAAATATTGAAAAATCATAGTTTAGCTTATGTTTACCGATATTCTTGTCGGCTCTGCCTCACAAGAATTACAGGTGATGAAGGAGTTGAAAAAGCAAGTAAAAAATTGGGGAAGGCAATTCAGTTATATCCAAAAATTCTACTGGAAAAGGAAACTCAAAAGCTACTTATTAAATTGTTGTTGAAAAAAATACTTGTAGAGAATATTTCCGGGTACTTGCTCCAGATTATTAGTAAAATTCGCGTTACTCATGTTCAAAAATTAAATATTCATGAAAAAAGAATTAGTTGAGGTAAGTTGTAGTACTTGCCACTTGGTAACTCAATGGGATAGTTAACTCAGTCTTATTGTGGATAATAGTGGATAGATCGGTTGCTAAGAATTTCAATCAGACTATCCACACGTAGAAGGCAATGTTCTTCTTTAATACAAGAATTTTCTTTAAGTAACGAATACCAGACGGTAATATTTTACATTATCCGGTGAAAAGTTAGGATGTGGGGTTCGTCCTCTGACTAGACGGATAGCCAGATGGATAAATATCTCACTTTTTTAGATGCTATCACTAGAAGGTGCGATCATAGCCATCAGGTAGTATTCCCATTGCTATATCAAAGATTACTGTAACATCAGTAAAACCTGAAATCAAAACTGAAACTAAAGTCAGTCTGGAAAATGAAAAAAGTTTCTGTAATTATTCCGGTTTATGGAGTCGAGAAATATATAGCTGCTACTGTACAATCTGTTCTTGAGCAATCCTATACAAATTTCGAGCTTCTAATTATCGATGATGCTTCTTTGGACAGCAGTATAAATATTTGTCAGCAATTCACTGACCCCAGAATTAAAATTATTCACCAGGCAAATCGAGGGGTATCTGGAGCTAGAAATACTGGTATTCGCCATGCTCAAGGAGAATATTTAGCTTTTTTAGATGGAGATGACCTTTGGTTACCAGAAAAATTAGAAAAACAGATTGCTCACTTAGAAAATTCACCAGCAGTTGGTGTTAGCTTCAGTCGTTCTGCTTTTATTGATGAAGCTGGACAAGCTTTAGGTACGTATCAGATGCCCAAGCTTAAAGAAATTACGCCATCCTATTTACTCAGTTGCAATCCGGTTGGTAATGGCTCGGCTGCAGTAATTCGCAGAGAAGTTCTTGAAGCGATTAAATTCCAAGATAATCTTTACAGTGCTAATGAAGATTGTTATTTTGATGAACGCTTACTCCAATCAGAAGATAATGAATTTTGGATTCGTATTTCCATTAAAAGCAATTGGCAAATAGAAGGCATTCCAGAACCCTTGACCTTGTATCGGGTTAATTCAAAAGGGCTTTCAGCAAATATGCTCAAGCAGTTAGATTTTTGGGAAAAGCTAATTGAAAAGACACGCTCCTACGCTCCAGAAATATTTACTCAAGGGGAAACACTAGCTAGAGCTTACCAGTTGCAGTATTTAGCTCGTAATGCCGTACGACTACGAGAAGGTTCAATGGCTGTAAAATTAATTAATCGAGCGTTAATAGCTGACTGGCATATTCTTCTTGAAAATCCAAAAAGTACACTTTTGACACTGGTAGCAGCCTATTTACTTTTACTCTTACCTCAAAATGTTTACAATAAATTTGAAGCTCTGGTTTCAAATAATATAGGAGCTAACCAAAAACGTCGTATTCTTCAAGAAGATATGTAGAAATAATTAAGAACTTTCTATGCTTAAAGCATAATTAGATTTATTGCATAGTGTATAGTAAATTTAATTAGATATTAATTAAATAAAATTAATAGGAATAGTCAACAATGAAGAAAGTTTCTATCATTATTCCGGTTTACAAAGCAGAAAAATATATAGCTGCTACACTGCAATCGGCTCTTGAACAAACTTACAAAAACTTCGAGATTTTAATTATTGATGATGGTACTCCTGATAAGAGTATAGAAATTTGTCAGCAATTTACAGACTCTAGAATTAAAATTATTCGTCAAAAGAATCGGGGTCTACCTGGGGCAAGAAACACTGGTATTCGCCATGCACAGGGAGAATATTTAACTCTTTTAGATGCTGATGACTTATGGTTGCCAGAAAAATTAGAAAAACACGTTAGGCATTTAGATAATTCGCCTAATGTCGGGGTCAGCTTTAGCCGCTCTGCTTTTATTGATGATAATGGCAACCCTTTAGGTATTTATCAAATGCCTCAGATGCAGGGAATAACTCCAGCGATTATCCTTTGCCGCAATCCAGTTAGCAATGGTTCGGTAGCAGTAATTAAAAGAGAAGTTTTTGAGGCTATTGAATTCCAAGACAATCTTTACGGTACAGTTGAAAATTTTTATTTCGATGAGCGATCGCGTCATACTAATGGTGACTCAACAGATGTTGAATGTTGGTTTCGGATGTCTGTTAAGAGCGATCTGCAAATAGAGGGTATTCCTGAAGCTTTGACTTTATATAGGGTAAATTCAGGGGGACTATCAGCAAACTTGCTCAAGCAGTTAGATTCTTGGGAATTGGCAATCTCTAGGGCACGTTTATACGCCCCAGAAATAGTTAATCAATGGGAAACACTGGCTAGAGCTTACCAGTTGCGGTACTTAGCCCGTAGAGCAGTCAGCTTGCAAGATGGCGCAATGGCTGTGAAGTTAGTGAATCGAGCATTAGCAACCAACTGGCATATTCTCTCTAAAGAACCACGCCGTACACTTTTGACCCTGGGAGCTGCCTATTTCCTTCGGCTTTTGCCCCAGTTCCTTTACAGTCGAATTGAGACTGTTGCTTTAAAGACTACAGGATATACTCAAAAACAGCGCATTTCACAAGGCTTAGGGGGTAGCAACGCGATTTCGTGAGGTGGATTCAAAGGACGTGCATAAATGAGCTTTAACGCGGCTTTTGGAGCGAATCACTCACTTGAGTCCCTGTATAATTGGGAACCCAACCTTCTGCGATTGCAAAATAGCGTATCCCTTTGAAATTCAACGATGCAGTTGGGCTGCACCAATGCTCAACGCCAGCGGGGATATAGAGATAGTCTTGTGCCTGAACTAAAAGCTGTACCTGGCTGCCATCAGGTCGCACGAAGCCATAAATCATTTCTCCTGACAACACATAGAGGGGTTCAGCCGCAGGATGAGTATGGTAACGACCGTAGGTTGTGATCAGGTGGTGAAGATTGAACGAACCTGGATGCACATTTAGTAAGTCACACCAGAGAGCGCCATTTTCTTGCTGAAGAAATTCCAAGACGCTGTTATGGAGTTCTACGCAATAACGTTTCTCAGCCTCAGTTAAAACGTCCTGGCCTAGCAGATTAGGGAAGAGTAGCGATGTTCCTGGGTCGTAGTGTTTGAGTTGAATGCCAAGAGGCTCAAGTTCACGAGCTATTTCGCCTAAATCGCTCTCAATCGTACTGTCGTCAAGTAGTAGGTTAGCCATGACAAAAAGACTAATTAACTGTTAAGAAGAGTATACTCAATTTTGATCTAAAAAACCACCATTCCCGATTGACAAACCGGGGAATAGGGAATGGCGAGAATTATTGAACAAGTTCCTTCTTTGTCTTTTCCCAATGCCCAATACCCATTAAAAGAATAAATTTATCGCCAGAATGATGCTTATTGGTACCACTAGCATCTAAGCTAGTACGGGTGAACTATATCCAGTATGGAATGTCTGACTTAATTCTGTTTTGGCATCGGCGCGATTTACGCATTTCTGACAATACGGGACTGGCTGCGGCAAAACGGCAGAGTCCGAAGGTAGTGGGCGTGTTTTGCCTCGATCCGCATATTCTAGAACGGGATGATGTTGCTCCTGTGAGAGTAACTTATATGATTGGCTGTTTGCAGAAACTCCAAGAGCGATATGCTCAAGTTGGTAGCCAGTTGTTAATCCTCCACGCTGATCCTGTACAAGCAATACCAGCTTTAGCCGAAGCAATAAATACTAAAGCTGTTTTTTGGAATTGGGATGTAGAGCCTTATTCACAAGAACGCGATCGCACCATTATAAATGCCCTCAAAGAAAAAGGTATTGAGTTTCTTAACCAAAACTGGGATCAAATTCTCAACTCCCCAGAGGAGTTACGCACGGGTAGTAACAATCCTTACACGGTTTACACCCCCTTCTGGAAAAATTGGCTTACTAAACCGAAGGCTCAACCAATAGAAACACTGCAAAATGTTGAGGGATTAACGGAAACTGAACAGGAAATTGCCAAACTTGCAGGAGCGATCGCACTACCTTCAGCAAAAGATTTAGGATTTATTTGGGATGGAGAATTAATTATTTCACCAGGAGAGGCGGCGGCACAAGAACGATTAGAAGAATTTACTAATAAAGCCATTACTGAATATCAAGAACAGCGCAATTTTCCTGCAGTGGACGGTACATCACAACTGAGTGCAGCTTTAAAATTTGGGGTAATTGGCATTCGCACTGTTTGGCAAGCCACGATAGAAGCACAGGAAAATAGCCGCAGTCAGGAAACAGCAGTTAATATCCGCACATGGCAACAGGAATTAGCTTGGCGGGAGTTTTATCAACACGCGATGTATAACTTTCCCGAATTAGCTGATGGTGCTTTCCGCGACGCCTTTAAGAATTTTCCTTGGCAAACTAACGAAGAACACTTCCAAGCTTGGTGTGAGGGGAGAACAGGCTATCCTATTGTGGATGCAGCAATGCGTCAGTTAAACGAAAGCGGCTGGATGCATAACCGCTGTCGGATGATTGTTGCGAGTTTCCTCACTAAAGACTTGCTAATTAATCCCCAATTGGGAGAAAAATACTTTATGCAGCACCTGATTGATGGTGATTTATCTGCTAATAATGGCGGTTGGCAATGGAGTGCTTCTAGTGGCATGGACCCCAAACCTGTGCGGATTTTCAACCCAGCCAGTCAAACACAAAAATTCGATCCAGAGGGGGAATATATTCGGCAATGGGTATCAGAATTGCGGTCTGTAGATACAGAATATTTAGTTACTGGTAAAATTCCATCTTTAGAACGTCATGCTGTTGGCTATCCTGAACCAATTGTTGATCATAAAATACAGCAACAGCAGTTTAAACAACGTTATCAACAACAAAAAAATATTAGTAGTGGTGAGTAAAATTGTTAGTTTTTTAAGAGACATTACCGAAAATGATGTAGGTATAATTAATGAATTGTGCCTCCCAAAAGTTTTGAGCAACGCATGATTAATTTATGGAGATATTTAAGGCTTAGTTAAGGGGGATATGTTAACATAATACAAATTTTGCTACGTATCCGTCTTAGCTTGTTGCTCTTTAACTGCAAATGGATTTCAAAAGTTTTTCTGAGCTACGTGAGTTTATTCGCCACTACAACTCAACATCCATTCTAGAGATTGGAGCTAAGAAATGCTGGCAAAAGTGGGAAACGAAATATTCAGATCCTTTAGATTGGTTGCATAGTAATACTGAACGCAATTATGCTGTCCGACTCATGTTACTAGCTAGTGCAGGTAATCCCTATCGGCATGGGGATATTAGTGTTGAGACGTTTGACAGTTTAATTAATGTTTACCATAATTGGGAACATCATACTATTTCAGATAAACTTATTCTTGATAAAGAAGCAGAAATCGTATTAAGTTTTATCCAAAAATGGGAAATTGAACATGAGAAAACATCACGTAATTGGTCGTTAAAATTGAGTAACATTTTGGATTTAGAAGTAATTCATACTCATATAGCTGGTTTATTTTTACAAAGGCTAGTAGCTTTTCAAAATGCAGGTTTTGGAAAGCCAAATACTCGCATATATCGAACGATAAAATTTATTGAGCTACTGGATAAACATTCCGATAAAAAATTTTTAGATGATTTTATAGAGCGCACAAAACTAAGTCCAATAAATTACTTCAAACAAATTATAGGTTGCTTAGTGGTGTTTGGCAATTTTTATAATAAAAAAGGATTTTGGGATTTTTCTGATTTTATTGATATAGACGATGAAGTTCAAAAACAAGGTATTAACCCAGAAAATATAAAAATATTCGTTAAGCAAAATAGTGAGCTTTTTTCCTCGAAAGCTGATAATTCCTTTCGGAATAGAATCAATCAAACACTTAATAGTGTTCCTGATTACTATCAACCTCTATTTTACAATTATTTTCTAGAAGTTCCTTTTATTAAATTGAATAGTGAAAGATTCTGTTTGCCAGATCCCTTTTCTTTTTCTGAATCTTGTTGGAATCAGATTAGAGGTCTTGTTTTCGAGGATAGTACTAGGAAAAAGTTAGAAGGATTATTAAGTCGCTCATTCGAGGATTATCTTGAAAATACACTTCTTCCTTTTATTATTCCTAATTCTTTTAAAAGAATTCCTGAAGTAAAAAATTCTACCTCTAGCAAAGATAAGCGTGCTGATTTTATTATTGAAACTTCAAGTTCATATATCGTATTAGAATGCAAAATTAGTATTATGTCTGCCGATACAAGCGCATATTTTCATGCTGATAAACTTGCTGATATTTGGTGTCGAATTCATTCTGCATTTGAGCAAATTTGCAACACAGTAGAAGCTTTAAAACTTTACGACAAGCCAGTGATTCCTCTTATTTTGACTTTTTATGACAGTATTGCTGCATCTACAGTATTTGAGGAGATGGTAAAGCAAACTGACTATTGCTCTCGTATGGGTTTGAATATACCGCCAATTGTGCATTCTCTACATGAATTTGAACATTGGATTTCTGAGAGAAGTCTTAATAATTGGGCAGAATCAATTCTTTCAAAACAGAATGCTTCTTCTCCTATACAACGTGATAATAAGGGACATAATTATGGACACTTAAACAATATTTCAATTCTTTAAAATTTATCTTAAATAACCCAGATGAGTTAATATTTTATCCTAATTTTTAAATTCAGCCTGCTAGAGTTCAACGAGTTAACAACGCTAACATCATATTACGTCTTGACAGGTAAACGAGAAATTGTCCATAAGATGAATAGGAAGATTAAGTAAATTGCGCCAACTAGCCCAAACTCAATTAAAGGAATATAGGTTACTTCGTAAATTCATTCTGTCCAAGCCGCGTTCTGTCAATCCATAAACAGCCAGTACACTCACTAAAAAGGCTGCGTAGATAGTACGTTTAGTCAAGATACCTACAGGTAAACCGTGAAGTTGAGTAAGCACGAGAATACCAAGAAAACCAAAGAGAAATGTCGGCCACTTGCTTTGTCCTAGCATCAACGACACAACGACACTATGTAAAAGCACCGTAATTTCTAAAATAAATGTCCACCAACGGTTTACATGAGTGCGGTTAAATATCAACGACGATTGGAGCAGAAGCAAGAACATATAGAGGAAACCAATTAAGTGCCCCATAGTCGCTTCCATTGGATGATACCAAAAGGTGTAGATAGCGGCAAAGGAGAAACAGTAGCCGTGGTACAGCTTGATAATTTGCAAAAACTGTTGATGAAATGGAACAGAATTGCCAAAAAACAAACCGCGTCGAGGCGTTTCTAAAATTAGTACGAAAACTAGTAGAAATACAACCGCACCTTGAGAAGCCCAAATTGAAGTATCCTGAGCTAGAGCATCATACCAAATATATGTCTGGAGAAAGTGTAAAGCGATGAATATACCATTAATGGCAAGCATGAGGTAATTTATCGGGTGCAACACTGATTTGTATTTCAACTGCGATCGCTGCGCCCACAAGATACACGCCCAGATGCTAAACTGATGCTCAAGGTACATGCCCCAAGCCGTCGCTCGGCTCCAAAAGGTTGGTTGGGGAAGCTTCCAGTAGTACCAGTTTAATCCTTGGTCAGGAAGTTTGATGATGCTTGCAGGAATGCTCCCACCGATCCAAATTGCGTAGGTGAGGAGGATGTTTACAAATATGCCTAAAAATAATACTCGGCGACCTATCATATTAATTCGTAATTCGTAATTCGTAATTCTTAATTAATACCTAGATTTTTAGACAACACGTTCAGTGTTGGACTCAGAGGCGTTTTTAGTCACTCGCAAACTAAGAGTCAAAGCTACCAACATTACTATAAATCCACTCAAAAAAGGAGCAGAACTCCCAAATTTCATAAAACTAACTCCTGCCCACGTTGGCCCAGCGATACGTGCCAATGCAGAGCAAGAACTGGCAATTCCTAATATTTGCCCTTGTCCTTCTGGAGGTGTCATCTAGGAAATCAAGCTGTTCAATATTGGTTGACTGACATTAATTCCCCATGCCACAAGTGTGGTGGCGACTAATAATAAATTTAAGCCTTGCGAGAATTCAATTAATAGTAACCCTAAACCACGTTGCGATGTTGCTAGAAAAGAGTTAGGTAAAAAAGCAGAAAAAGCAGGAGCAGAGGGATTAAATACTTTACCTAAACTATTCCAATTAACTTCATCATTGCCTTTTAAAGCAGCGCGCTCAGTTACTAAAAATGTAGCTGCTTTAACTGGTAATGGGAGAACCGTTATTATGGCTGTGATATCATGTTCGCATAATCGCTTATGATAAAAGTCAAGAGTGCATCTATGAACTATGCCGAAACGGATCAATATAGCGACACATTTAAATATT
>NZ_JBALDD010000057.1:0-43555 GCF_036917555.1 Nostoc sp.
AGCCAGTATCAGGTCTTCCAAGTCACTCTTGAATTCAGTAAATCAGACCTATAGTACACAAGTTCGTATCTCATTCAAATGCATACCGCTATAACATTTTTTAAATAATGGTGGGCATTGCTCACCATTCTATTTGTCAAGCAAATTTATATTAGTAAATTGGCAGAAATAAAGTTAACTAAGGAATATCGATGAATCGAACCACCAGTCCAAATTTAAGTGAAGCAACAACCCAATGGCTAATAACAAAAAGCTATAATCCTAGCGATTTAAATCAGCCGGGTGAAAATGGCGATACAGCTTTAATGAAAGCGACAAGAGAAGGAGTTTATACAGTTGTCAAAGAACTAATTGATGCAGGTGCGGATATGAATGCTCAAAATAGCGATCGCAACAATGCTTTGTGGTTTGCTTGTTTTGGTAATCACTACGATTTAATTAATTTACTGCTGGCTAGCAACATTAATATTGACAACCAAAATGATAACGGTGCAACTGTTTTAATGTATGCAGCATCAGCCGGAAAGACAGAAGTCGTCAAGTTACTTTTACAACATCATCCTAATTTATATTTAAAAAACTTAGATGATTATAAAGCCATAGATTTTGCTAGCAACGTAGAAGTCTTAAGGATAATTAAAAATGCCATCAAGTCAGATATCAGGTAAAGTCTATCATGACGCTACCAAGCATTCTTACTTATCGGTACAACTTGACCCAAATTATATTGATACTTCAACACAGCCATCTTCATTTAAAGTTTATCCCAAGTTTTATCGGAGAGTGAAATTAAATCTCAATAATCCTGTTCATGCTTTTATCTCATTAACCAGTGCAATAACACTAAAAAAAGTATATAAAGATGGCCCTTATAAATTACGGGTGAATCCATCAGCAGGCGCTCTGTATCCTACAGAAGTTTACGTACAGGTTCGCGGTATTGAGGGAATAGTAAATGGTATATACCATCTAGAAGTTGAGAATAATTGTCTAACTCTCATCTATGAATTAATTGATGATGGGTTAGAGAGTTATATTATACCGGGTAAAAGTATCAACGGCTTCATCTTTTTAGTTAGTTGTGTTTATTATAGGTCTAGCTGGAAATATCAAAACAGGAGCATGAGATATTGCTTCTTAGATAGCGGACACCATTTAGGTGCGATTGCGGCTTCAGCTTTTCTCCACAACCGAGATATACAACTAGTTTTTGACTTTGATAAACTCACTCTCAATTCGGATTTGGGATTTGAGAATAAAGAGTTTATCACTGCTTGTGCAGTGTCAGGAGAAGTACAAGACAAGAAAATCAGACACTTAAGGCTGAAAGTTCCTTTTGTCTGTGGTACTGATTATTTTGAAGCTAATCAATTTATTGAAGATGCCTATCAAACAACTACTCTAGAAAAGAGTCGTCAGCAAAAATTAGAGTATCCTCAATTTGATTTTGAACGGGATAAATTTTATCAAACTGTTTGGGATAGACGTTCTATTAGACGTTTCCGGAAAGAGGCTATTTCTCAAGAAGATTATTTATATGTAGTGCAACAACTTCAGCAGTCAATACCGACAGAAAATTATGAGGAAATAGAAATTTACTCAGTGGTGCATCGGGTAGAGGGAATGACACCTGGGTTATATAGAGGTACACATCTGGTTAAAACGGGTAATTTTAGTGAAAAGACAGGTTACTTATGTATTAATCAGGCTATTGCAAGAGATAGCGCTGTAACTTTATTTTTTGTGTCAGATTATTTAAATTATCAAACTGCTATGCAAATAGCTGGGTTTCTCGGACAAAGACTTTATTTAACTAGTAATTATTTGGGAATTCAATGTAGTGGTATTGGTGCTTATTATGATGACGAAACCCAAGAATTATTAGAAACAAATAAAGATGTACTTTATGGAATGGTAATTGGAATATAAGCAGGAAGCTCAACGAGATGGCTAGAAAGATGTATTACTTCAATGGTGATGACTCACATCCAATACAACCGACATCGGCGGATATTATACTGCGGCAACAACTAGAGGATTCTATTAGCAGATACTTTTATGACGCGTGCGATCGCACGATTCAAAATTTACTATCTAATTGTCGGTGGTATGTTACAACCCATGCCAATGCTCTGACATTGGTAATTGAATGTCCCGATCAAGTTACTAATTGGCGTGTTCTGCAAAAAATTGTGCCAATGGGGACATTGCTACATGGAATTGTTGACAGTGCGAAAATCCGTGTTTGTCCGCCAGAAAGTCAAGGCGTACCTTTTGAAATGAGGGTAGATGAACTTTCTGTTTATCGGGATTGGGCTTAATAAAAGAGTTAGGAGTTAGAAGTTAGGAATTTTTACTTATTATTCTGGCTGATAAGTGCAGCTACCTCTTCAAAAACCAAATCAGCAGAATGTTTGATAGCAGGACTTAACTCCAGTCCAAAACCAAGATTTGCCGCCTCAATTAAATAAACTGTTATATCTTCAGGAAAGTCATTTTGAAAGATTTTCCGTCCAGCGGCTAAAGCATTATCCCAACGAAAATCGTGCAAGTTATAACTAGGTTCTGGCAAAGCTTCCAGTTCTTTTCCTGGAACTTTAAACACAGCACCCGGTTCAGAACCAGTTGAACTTGCATCAATAATTACTAATTGTTTACTACCTCTAGCTTGAAACATTACTTCCATCCCTGCGGTGCCACAATCATATACTTGCACATGAGGATGAGGGTTTTCAGCTAGATATTTTTGTAAGCGTTGGGCAATGATTACGCCTACTGCATCATCATTGCGATTTAGATTGCCGCAACCGATAATAGTTAGCAGAGATAACATCACTCGCATCTTGACGCTTGACCGTCGTGACTTTGGTTTTGTTCGTCCGAGACAGTGTGATTATTTCGAGTTATTGCCATAATCTGCAAAATAGGAGGCTCTGACTTATGAGATAGACAAAGCCTCTGAAAAATAATTTATCAGCAGGAAACTAGAACTCTACACCATGTTTTTTGGCAACTTCAGTCAGTTTCTCATACTGATGTTGTGATGCTTGAGTTAATATCTCTTCAGCCTGTTCTTTAGTACTTCCCTCTTTAGGAATTAAATACTTGACATAAAGAGATACAAAATCAGCAGCGATCGCTAAACCAGATAAATCATGTTTGTCAGCTTCCTTACCAGCGATCGCAGCTACTAAACCAGCTTTAATTGGGTCTGGTTTAACTTTCATGAACTGCTCTACAAGTTTAGGAACGTAATCTTCTGGCGGCAAATTATCTAACTTACTTTTATCAGGAGTAAAGTTATATTCTGCGGCTTGAGCCTGTTCTAAAACACACCATTCTATGTATTCTTGCAATGCAGCATCGGGAACGCGAGGGAGATAATTATGTAGCGCTAAATCAGACACAAGCTTACCATGTAAATTTCTGTTTTATGCAATTGCATTAATGCAAGCCTAACCCACTATTTCTATAAGTTTTAGTGTGTTACGCTACGAGTTTTGAATATAAGGCATTAGGAATAGGGCATTAGGAATAGGTTATTTCTTCCTCATTTTCCCCACTGCTCACTCCCCAGTTAAAATAGTTGGTGGCACGATGTCTCCGATGGTCACTGAGCTTGCCGAAGTGCGGGCTACACCTACGCATTTTTGCCTAGTAAGTTTTAAGATGGTGAAGTCTTACGATTTGGCTGCCCAAAGTAAGGAAATGTCGTACTGATTAAACATTGAATCAGCACTCACAAGCGTCATATCTTCTATCTGAGCCTGTGCAATCAACATTCTGTCAAAAGGATCTCAGTGATGCAAAGGCAATGCAGCCGCTCGTAAATCATGAGCAGCTGTAATCTCTAGCGATACCTACGGCTGGCTACGCCTACGCATTGCCAACACCGTCATCTGACTAGAAATATAACTGTCTAGGGGATCTACTAGTGGTAACTTTTTGATCGCAACTTTGATCCCCATTTCCCAAATGCTGGCAACTGAGAGCCACAATTCATTCGTTTCATCGGCAATATGCACGATTGCTGCTTGATTCAAAAGCTCTAGTTGGGTAAACCACCATAACCAGCACTGTGTATCTAGCAAGAGTTTCACTCTTCACCGCCCTCAAATGCTGCCAAAACTTCTTCTGGTAAAGGGGCATTGAAATCATCTGGCACTACAAAACGCCCTTTATCTTGCCTTAAACTATTGAGTCGATTTGATGAGGTGCGAAACGGAACCAACTTGGCGATCGGAATGCCTTGGTTGGAAATAATAATTTCTTCTCCAAGTTCTACGCGTGACAATAGCTTTGAGAGATTAGTTTTAGCTTGATGAATATTTATGGTTTCCATAAGATTAAACTAAGTCTGTAAACTAAGTTTAGTCTGGTTGTCATAGCGATGTAAGGGCGATCACCCTTGTGTGCTATGAGTATAAAGGTTTTAACTGAGCGTTACCTTTGCACAATGGGAATACTAGAGTAAGCAGTGTGAGAACCAGAAATTTATGAAGTTTAATGTTGCAGACCTTCTTCCTGACATTCCAGCTATCAAACTTGCTGAGGATTTTAATCCACCGCCAGGCGTTTTTCGATTTAGTCTTTCCGATTTTCTTTTGGTATGGAAGGGATTTCCATCAAAAAATATAATTGAGAAACGTCAACGTCTTGAAAAAATATTTAATACTGACTACTTTGATGCTTATACTGTTGTAGCAGATGCTATAAGCCTTAATAAATTAATATATACAGATTTTTACGATCCATCTCCTAAAAACGGAAGTGGTTTTATTTATCTTTATACTTTTGAAGATAACGTACTTGCTGGTAAGTATTCACAAGGCTTACTTTGGTGGACATATTCTCGGTATGAAACTAAATTAAAGATTGGGCGTACTGAGCAGAATGTTTTAAACAGAATTGATCAACAACTTGTTACAAGAACAAGTATTTCTGAGCCACCAATTCTTCTATCTGCTTTTTGGACAAATTTGGTTGTTCAATGTGAACGAAATATTCATTATGAACTTCGTAATAAGAGATTAAGTGATAACATGTGTAGGGCTGCAAGAGGTGGAATTGAGTGGTTTAAAGATACTCCCACACTAGCTATACCTATTATTCTTAAATGGGTTACTCGTTATAGAATCGATCCTTATTCTAGTTCTTTAATACCTGTTGCTTCTGAGTCTGAGCTTGAAAAACTAGCTTAACACTATACTTAACTAACTGCTGGTTTCAAGGCAGGTAATATAACAATAACTGTTAGCGACATTTTGCGACAAGTTATTGGGATTTAATTTTTGAATTTGTTTGTGAAGTAATATCAACTTGTCAGTAGATATTTATTTACATTCATCTCTCAAAACAAAATATCAGTTATCAGTTTTATTATTACCTGATAACTGATAAGTAATTTAAGCGGTACGAAAACGCGCTAACTCTTCACCAGTCTTAGCATCATGGGCGTGGACTGTACACACTAAACAAGAATCAAACGATCGCGCCACATGACCAACTTCCACCGGATCGCTAGAATCGTAAATAGGTGTGCCAATTAAAGCTTCTTCAATAGGGCCGCGGATTCCTTCACCGTCACGAGGGCCAATATTCCAAGTACCAGGGGCAATCACTTGGTAATTCTTAATCTTACCGCCCTCTACTTCTACCCAGTGACTCAAGGAACCGCGTGCTGCTTCTGTTGCACCCCAACCGCGTCCATCTTTTTCTGTAGGTTTGATATACCAAGGGTCGTTTAATTTGAATTCGCGTAAACAGTGTTCAGCTTGACGATATAACTTGACAAGTTCGTGAACTCGTGCTAGTTGACGGACATGAATACTAGCACCACCCATCCGTTTGAAGACATCGAGGATTAAGCCGTCGTAGTGCTGCCAAGATTCGCCATGTTTACCACCTGCAACTAATTGACGTGCTAAGGGGCCAGTTTCCAAACGTCCGAAGTCTTTGTGCAGGACTGCACTCGACCAAGAGTAGGCGTTATCGAAGTCTTTGGTATTAATTGCAGTGGGTTTAGTGGTGCGATCGCTTGGGTGAATATCTGCTGTCCCTTCATCGTACCAGGAGTGAGTTGTATTCTCGCGGGTAAATGACTGATCCATTAAGGTGTGAGTGTGTGTGAAGCTGTCGTACACTCCACTTTTCATGATCATCGCCGCATTTCGTCCTTCAATAGTCGGCTTTTGGTATTTATCTTCATGGGCTAAATATCCCCAAGTGACATATTTACCAACACCAGCACCATATCTATCTAGACCGATATCTAAACCCATGCGCCAATAAAAACCTAAGTCGGAATCTCGATGATTTCGGTTTTCATCTAACCAGTCTCTGAAGTCCTCATAAGTCTCGATTTGTTCATAGCGTTCTAATGAACAACCCAACCACACTGGTTCTAACCAATTGGTGCGGAAATATTCTAGAAGCGCCCAAGCACGGGTAATATCTGTAAGAGTAGGGGCGCACATTACGCCACCAGGAACCATGTAGCTAGAATGAGGCCATTGTCCGCCTAATAGTGCATAAATTTCTACAGGTTTAGCGGAAATTGTTATGCCTAGTTCATAAGATTTGCCTGTGAAAGCAGCAAAACGTCTAACAGCTTCCTCATAGAAACGGCTATGGCGGTATTTTTTATTGGTTAAGTCAATGGCAAACAAACCATAAAAATAGCGGGGGATGCTTTGGATTGTTTCGACAATTTGACCAAGATTTCTCGCCAAAATCGCATTGCGGGGAACTTCTGTTTCCCAAGCTGTATCTAATGCCCAAGATGCACAAGTCAGGTGAGAACCGCCGCAAATGCCGCAAATGCGAGGTGTGACAATTAATCCGGCTTGGGGGTCTTTACCGCGGAGGATAACTTCAAATCCTCGGAAAAGTTCGGCATGTGTCCAGGCGTTGACTACTTGTCCATTCTCAATGTCAACTCGGACATCTAAATCGCCTTCAACTCTACCGACGGGCGAAATGTCTAGTGATTGAATTCCCATTCTCTTCTCCTGTTTTTTATAAACACTAAAGTGCTTACTACGAACTAAACTGTGAAAAAATCTTCTTCTGCCCAAGATGGTGCAATTTTGTAAGATGCGTTACGGACTTTTGTCCTAATGCACCTAAAATTTGAGGTGGTGCGTTACGCCACGCGATAACACACCCGACAAAATTTAATGACTAAACTGTAAAAAAGTCTTCTTCTGCCCAAAATGGTGCTGCATCTTTGGCAATCATTGTGAGTAAGGCGTAGTCTTTTTTGTTCACTCCTGGCGGTAATTCTTTGGGAACGCCCATGACTGTTTGGGTTTTAAATACGGTTCCTGGTTTCAAGTCAAAGAAGGGAAATTCTGGTTCGGTGCAACCTAAACAAGGCATTCCGGCGCGAGTTTTGGAAGAGACGCGGTTCCACAAGATGCGGTTGCAGGAGGAATGAGTCATGGGGCCGCGACAACCCAAGTCATAAAATAGGCAGCCTTTACGCTGACCAAATTCGGCGGTTGAGGCTTTGTAGGCAAAGTGGACGTTGCGGGTACAACCTGTTTGGGTATAGGTGTTGAAGAAGGTTTGGGGACGATTTAGTTCGTCGAAAGCAATGTCTGCTATGCGTCCAGTAGCGATCGCAACTAATATCTGCGTAATCCAGTCGGGATGGGCGGGACATCCAGGTATATTAATTACGGGTAATCCCGCTTGTGATAGAAAGTCTTTACCTAAAAAGCCGCCTTCTTGACGCTTGAGAAATTGCAAACCTTCCGACTCGCTGGGGTTGGGTGACATGGCAGGAATTCCTCCCCATGTGGCACAATCTCCCACAGCGACGATAAATTGAGCAACTTTGGCGAGGTCTGCTAACCAATCTTTCATGGCGCGATCGGCAAATCGATTCCATTCGCCAGTGCCGTTGGGAGCATTGACAACACTGCCTTCAAATACCAAGATATCTAAGGGAATTGTCCCAGAAATGCAATCCCGCAGCATTGTTTGCAAGTTGTTCCCTAGTTCCAATCCCAAAGAGGGATGCCAAAGCAAATTGATGCCAAAGTCGGCAATTAAATCGCAGACTGTCGGTTCTTCAGCGTTGAGAAATGACATGGTGTTACCTGAACAAGCACCACCTTGTAGCCATAGTACGTTAGTCATCGGCTATGTGTTTTTCTATTGTTTCCCATGCATGATGTAGGTGATAATGCTTGTAAAGTCTCACCTGTTTATCAATATTTATTTTTCCATACTAAGATATTTTTTGATTGAATTCTATTTCATGAAAAAAGAATTAATCATTAACAAGAGCTAAAGTTTTTACGAAATTGTTTTCAATTATTATATTTGTTATATTCGTAACAGATTTAATAAATAAAAAACAGTAAAAACAAAATTATTATTTTTTAGTTACTGACGTTAAATAATCTCATCTACTGAATTCATTACTGTTAAAACTCTGTAATAATTACTGCTAGTTGTTAATTTTTACGAAAGTATGGGCATTATAAGCAGTCATATTTTAATATGATCACCAAGTCAAATTCAGTAAAATATTGGGTGTACAAGACTTTGCACGCCGTCAGCTATATATCAGTTGTTTTAAGATTTTGGTTGTGCAGCTTGCCTAACAAGTTCTTCATCCAAACCTAACGCTTGAGCTATTTGCTCAATACTGAAATCCAGTACTAATAACTGGGGTATCGTTTCTAACTTACCTTCTTATTTGCCTTCTGCAAAAACATCTTGGTAAAATCTAGTTTGCTTTAACTCATTTGCTTCAAACATTTTTCCGATCTTCTCCTGTTTTAGGATTTCGGTTGTGCAGCTTGCCTAACAAGTTGTTCGTCCAAACCTAACGCTTGAGCTATCTGCTGAATACTTAAACCCAACCCTAATAACTGGGGTATCGTTTCTAACTTACCTTCTTGTCTACCTTCTTGTTTGCCTTCTGCAAAAACATCTTGGTAAAATCTAGTTTGCTTTAATTCATTCGATCCAAACATTTTTCCGATCTCCTCTTGGCTCAATCGCGGCAACTTGTAGATTAATATCGTCTCTATCAATTGTATAATTTCCCTAATAGTAGCGACATCTAGAATTTGCTGTCGGGCACTGTTGACTATTTCTATAGCTCTTGTTATCGCAGTTGATTCGGGTTCCATGATGAGTTTAACTGTCTCTATGCCGATTGATGATGCTTCAATTGAGCTTAATTCGTCAAGATAGACGCGAGTTACTCGTTGTGAGTTAAGTAATTCTGTATATCTTTCAGTATCTCCAGTATCAACGCTGCGGTTGGGGAAAATGACAACACCACACCAATTGTTGGTTAATTCGGTTTTGTCGAGATAATTAAAGATTTCGGTAAATAAACGTGAGTAGAACTTTTTGTCTGGTTGAAATTGCACTTCGGCAAAATAAATGGGTAGTTCTGCTGCATTTGGCAGGAAAACACCATCAATTCTAAACGCCAGTTGCTTGACTTCTACTGAAGAAAATTGGTAAACACTAGCTAGTTGGGGCGGTTGGTTAATCAGTTCAAAGAAAGTGCTGGGGATACTCTGAAAAATCCGATAGAAGATACTGTCTGTTTTCAAGGTAGCTTGTTTTACAGTTGATGAACATATTTTACACTTCGACGATCCCGTGGCGAATCTTTGGAGTATACAAAAATTAGCTGGTAAGATAGTGCATATATGGTATGTCAACAATTCAATAAATAATATTTGAATTGTGTCAAGTGATGATACAAAAAGTATTTTAAAAATATTAGGTGTTTAAAGCTGACATTAATATTAGCAATTTCCCCCTAGAATTTTAGAAATAGGGTGTTTTATATTTTAGGGATTGGGGACTAGGGATTGGGTACTGGGAAAACTCTTCCTTAATCCCTAGTTACTAATCCCTAGTCTCAGACAAAAAAGGGGAATTCCGCCTAAAGGACTCGAAGCCTGCGTAAATCAGTATGGCCCATGATGAAATGCGATCGCGTGTTTCGATAATTCATGGGTGTTAACAGACTCAATTCCCAATTGGCTAGAGTACGGCAGAGTTATGACCCCCAGCATTACAGATTCAGCGGTGAAGGCTGCGTTAGCAGCTGTTGCATCGGAGTCAGCCTCAGCAGAGGAAAAAATCCAAATGCTGATTGAGATCGCACAGGGTTTTCAAAAAAAGCCCAAAACTGCCCAAGACTTGCGAAATGCAGTTGGGTTATATTACCGGGCCTATGAAATGTGTGGTGAGGAATATCCCCTACTAAAAGCCAGGGCGCAAGTGGGGATGGCAGGGACGTTACAGGCAATACCGGATGCTGATTACCAACTGTTGCTGCAAGCAAAAGTCGGTTATGAAGAAGCGTTACCGATTTTACAGCAATTGGCAACGCCTGAGGAAGTAGCAGAGACGCAGATGAATTTTGGCCTGGTGTTGCAGTCACTAGTACCATTCAATTTGGCACGGATAACTGACAGCATTCAGGCTTATCATGAGGCTTTGCGGGTGTTTACTTGGGAAGATTACCCCCAGGAATACGCGATTTTATATAACAATATTGCGATCGCTTACCTTTCTATGCCCCTAGCATCAGAACGGGAATACTTGCGTCAAGGGTTAGCTGTGCAATCATTTGAGGTAGCACTAAAGCATATTAATCTGATCGATCATCCAAGAGAATATGCGATGTTGCAAAACAACTTAGGTAACGCTTTGCAATATTTAGTGAGTTCCCATCCTGTGGAAAATAATTTAAGAGCGATCGCAGCTTATGATGAGGCGCTAAAAGTGCGTAATCTCCAAGATACACCTCTAGAGTACGCTAACACAATTTCAAACAAAGCCAACGCCTTATTCAACTTACCCGACGACTCAGAAAAACCAGAACTTGGAAATCCTAAAAACCTCTCACAAGCACGTATTTACTATCAACAAGCTTTTGAAATCTTTACCCAAAATCAACAAATAGAACAAGCAGAGATAGTAGCCCAAGCCCTACAAGATATTGAAGCAGAAATAGTTAATAAGGAATAGAGCATTGGGCACTTGTACTGAGCGTAGTCGTTGGCGTAGCCTCTCGTAGAGAAGTATTGGGAATTGGCTATTCTCCTTGTCCCCTTGTCTCCTTCATTTCCCTCATCTCCTTTATCCCCCCACTTCCCCAATTATCACGAAAAAAAACAGCATGAGAGATATTTTAACAAACCCTTCTCTGAGAGATTTTCTCACAAGTTTAGCAGATGGTGACTTAAACATACTAACAGGATTAGTGTGGATAGTCATAGCAACAGCCTTATCTATGGTCGGTGGTGCTATTGGTGGAATGCTGTTAGCTGGAAAAGATATCGGCTATCAGTTTTCAGCAATGCTTGGTGCATTATTTGCTCCTGCTGGTGTAATTCCTGGTATTCTCTTAGGGCTTGTAATCCTAAATTTATTGACAAACTATTAGGAGTAAATATGTTAGAAATTGGCTGGTTTTCTGCCAAGTTATTTTTCAAAGGAAAATTACTGCGTGATCCAATGTATTTTGTTCAGCGAACTGCTATTGCTACTGCTGTAGGTTCGTTACTATTAGTGTTGTTTGCACAAATTAACATTCCATTCTATTTACCAATAACATTATCTAGCCTAGTGACAGGTTTGATTATGCCATTTCTCCTCAAAGACTTCAAAATGAAGTAATTTGTCATTGGTCATTTATGAATAACCAATGCCCCATGCCCAATGACTAATACTTCGACTTACCTCGGCTCCGCTCGGCACGAGTCGCTCAGTACAAGTGACTAATGACTAATGACAAACCTGGAAGAATTAGTTCGGGAAATTAACCGCTTTGAGGCAATTATATCCGAGTGGGATGAAAGCCAACGGTGTGTAGCAGTTGGTTTAAAAAGCGCAATTGAAGCTTTGCACAAAGCAGCATTGACTAGTTTAATCAAAAGCCTCAAGCAAGAATCAATGTCAGGTTTGCGTCATGCTGTGACAGATGAAGTAGTGTACGCAGTGCTGCTTTATCACGAACTAGTAAAACCACCAAAACCACCATTAGCACAGCGAATTCAAACAGCCCTTGAAGAAGTTCGCCCAGGTTTAAAAAGCCATAATGGGGATGTAGAACTAGTGGCAATTAAGCCCCCAGATACAGTAGAAGTCAGATTAATAGGAACTTGCAGCAGTTGTCCGGCTTCTACTTTGACTTTATCTCAAGGAGTAGAACAAGCAATCAAAAACCATTGTCCTGAAATTACCAGAGTGGTTGCGGTCAATAATAACCCTGTTGTTAACAATGCAAGCTTTGGTTTAATTAGTCCATTTTCTTCAAAAATAACTTCTACTTGGATCAAAGTAGCGACTATTGAGCAAGTTCCTGAATTTAGTGTATTGGCAGTACAACTTGCTGGTAATTCCCTGATTTTACACCATCAAGGTATTATAGTAAAATGTTACCGTAATGCTTGCACTCATCTAGGATCTGCCCTAGATCAGGGTAAAGTTGAAAATGGTATTATTACCTGCCCTTCCCACGGATTTCAGTACAAGTTAGAGACAGGTGAATGCTTAACAGCACCTGATGTTTCACTTCAGTCGTATCCAGTAAAAATTAAAGATGATAAGGTTTTTGTGAAACTACAAAAATGATCGTGTAAAAGTAATATCTCAGCAAATATACTTGACGATTAGAAAATCACGGCTACTTTGCTTTTTCATTTCAGTAGTTCGCGCATTCCTTTTAGTGTTTTGTGGAAGCAAAAGACCTGAACGCTTTCTCAATATCCCTGAATTCATTCTCATTTGTGTAATTCAGATATTCATTTTAGTGTTTTGAGAAAGCAAAATGACATATTACTTTCTCAAAATGGCATTTTACTTATTCAAATCCCAGTTTGCTTACTCATTTTGGTATTTTCCGCAAGCAAAAGGTCATTTGATTTATTCAAACCCCAGTTTGCTTACTCATTTTGGTGTTTTCCGCAAGCAAAAGGTCATTTGACTTACTCATTTTGGTGTTTTCCGCAAGCAAAATGAGCTTTTACTTTCTTAAATCCCAGTTTGCTTTCTCATTTCAGTATATCGCGCACTCATGCCGAAGATTCGCTATGTAGCAAAAATTACTAAAGTTAGCTAGATTTTTTTAAGATTGATTAATACGGAAGTTGATTAAAGGCTTTAACTTAATTTGAAAAAAGCATAATGCCAAACTGTTACTGTTGTTACACGCTAATCAACATTAATGTTTTTAAATAATTATCAGCGTCTATTTGCGGTTCATGGATATCCCAATCAAAATTAATCCAATATCACAATTACCGCTAGAAGCAACAGAAATTTCTCAAGATTTGCCTCTATCACCTCAAGGTGCAGAGGTAATTTTAGGTAACATTATTGAACCACAACAATTAGTGATACCTGTAGCACCTAGTCCTATAACAATGTTTGGACCTCGTGGTGCTTGTTTGTTATCAAAAACTGGTCCTTTATGGGTATCAGACACAGGACATCATCGATTATTAGGATGGAAAAAATTACCTATAACAGATAGTCAACCTGCTGATTGGATAATTGGACAACCTGACTTTTATCATGAAGGACAAAATGCTAAAAGTACACCGGGAAGCGCAACCTTAAGTGTACCAACAGGAATTTGTGCTTGCGGTGAAGGGTTAGCTGTCGCAGATGCTTGGAATCATCGAGTTTTAATTTGGAAAAATTTACCAGAAGATAACAATGTTCCAGCAGATTTAGTGTTAGGACAAGCTAATTTTATTGATAATGAAACAAATCGAGGAAGTCAACAAGCATCTGCTAATACAATGTATTGGCCTTATGGTATTTTTTATCATCAAGGACGGCTATTTGTTGCTGATACTGGTAATCGAAGGGTATTAATTTGGCATAAATTTCCAACAGAAAATGGTCAACCGGCTGATGTAGTTTTGGGACAACCAGATATGATATCTCGCAATGAAAACGGCGGTGCTTCTCCAACTGCAGCTAGTATGCGTTGGTGTCACGATATCACCTTTTGGGGAGAAAATCTGGTTGTCAGCGATGCAGGTAATCACCGGGTGATGATTTGGCAGGGAATACCAACAGAAAATAATGCCCCTTGTGCAGTGGTTTTAGGACAAAAAAGCTTTGATTTTGTGGAAATGAATCAAGGAGTTTATTATCCTAGTGCTAGTAGTTTGAGTATGCCTTATGGTGTCGGAGTAGCTGGAGACTGGTTATTAGTTGCAGATACTGCTAATTCCCGGTTGTTAGGATGGAGAAAGCCAGAATCAATTTTATCACTGCAAGGTGTAGTGGCAGATGGGTTAGCAGGACAAATAAATTTTCAAAGTAAAGGTGAAAATCGTAATTTTGGATTACCTAAACGAGATAGCTTAAATTGGTGTTACGGGATAAAAATTTGCGGTAATACAACAGTAATAGCTGATTCTGGAAATAATCGAATTTTGCTGTGGCAGATTAATAATTCGTAATTTGTAATACTTCGGCTACGCTCAATACAAGTTTGTAATTTGTAATTTTTGAAAATTGTATTTGTATGGCGACTGAAGAAATTAGAGTTCGTGGTACTGTTCAGGGAGTAGGATTTCGCCCTACTGTCTATCGTCTGGCTAAAGCCTGCGGTTTGCATGGAGATGTTTGTAATGATGGACAAGGTGTATTAATTCGGGCATCTGGTAGTGAGGAAGCATTAACAGAATTTGTTGCCAGATTGCAAACAGAATGTCCACCGTTGGCAAGAATTAATCAACTAACTAGAACTCCTTATAAAGGTGAATTGAAATTTGATAATTTCGTGATTTCTAGTAGTGTCAATAATGCCATTAAAACAGAAATTACCCCTGATGCAGCCACTTGTTTGCAATGTCAACAAGAAATATTTGACCCCTTTAGCCGCTTTTATCGCTACCCCTTTACTAACTGTACTCATTGCGGCCCCCGCCTGAGTATTATTCGTGCCATTCCTTATGACAGATGCAATACCAGTATGTCTGCGTTTGCGATGTGTTCAGAATGTGGAAAGGAATACCACGATGTCGAAAACCGCCGTTTTCACGCCCAACCTGTAGCTTGTCATGTTTGTGGCCCCGCAGCTTGGTTAGAACGCGCCGATGGGAAATCGGTTACTGCTTCCATGTTTTCGATGTTGGATGATGTCGATGCTGTTTGTACCTTGTTGCAAAAAGGTGAGATTGTGGCAATTAAGGGGTTAGGTGGTATTCATCTAGCTTGCGATGCAACACAGGAAACCGTTGTACAAAAACTGCGCCAGCGAAAAAAGCGCTATCATAAACCTTTTGCTTTAATGGCGCGAGATATTGAAGTAATTGAACAATATTGTATTGTCAACGCCAAAGAAAAAGAATTATTAACAAGTTCTGCTGCACCAATTGTTTTATTACAAACTTCAGATAAAAAACAATTAGCATCGTCAGTAGCATCAGGGCAAAATACTCTTGGTTTCATGCTACCTTATACGCCATTACATCATTTAATTCTGCAGCGGATGAATCGCCCAATTGTTTTAACAAGTGGCAATTTTGCTGATGAACCACAATGTATTGATAATGACGAAGTAAGGGAAAAATTAGGGACAATCGCTGATTATTTTCTCTTGCACAATCGAGAGATTATTAATCGGGTAGATGATTCGGTTGTGCGTGTTATGGGTGATAAAGCTCAAACAATTCGCCGTGCTAGAGGATATGCGCCAGCATCAATTAGTTTACCACTGGGATTTCACA
This sequence comes from Nostoc sp., assembly GCF_036917555.1. Classification (GTDB taxonomy): domain Bacteria; phylum Cyanobacteriota; class Cyanobacteriia; order Cyanobacteriales; family Nostocaceae; genus Nostoc. Next base: position 15,741 of record NZ_JBALDD010000057.1, read on the forward strand.
AAGTACCGCAAATTTTAGCAATGGGCAGTGAGTTAAAAAATACCTTTTGCCTATTGCGTGAAGGAGAAGCAATTCTCTCTCAACATTTAGGAGATTTAGAAAATGCTGCCGCTTTCAACGCTTACCAAGAAAATTTAAATTTATACTTAAATTTATTTGAGCATCAACCAGAAGTAATCGCCATTGATAAACATCCTGAATATCTCTCAAGCAAACTTGGTAAAGAACTTGCAGACACAAATCAAATCAAAATTTATCCAATTCAACATCATCACGCTCATATCGCTGCTTGCATGGCAGAAAATGGTATTCCTTTAGATTCACCTCCAATATTAGGTATTGCTTTAGATGGGTTAGGTTACGGCGACGATGGCACACTTTGGGGTGGAGAATTTCTTTTAGCAGATTACCGAAAATTTAAACGGCTAGCAACATTTAAACCAGTAGCAATGATTGGTGGTGAACAAGCAAGTTATCAGCCTTGGCGTAATACTTATGCTCAATTAGTAGCTGCTAACCTTTGGGATGATTGCGAACAAAAGTATACTGATTTAGAAATATTTAAGTTTTTGAAAAACAAGCCGATTAAGTTGCTCAATCAACTTCTAGAGAAAGGGATTAACTCTCCTCCAGCTTCTTCAGTGGGGCGATTGTTCGATGCAGTGGCGGCGGCTATCGGTATTTATAGAGATGAATGTAGCTATGAAGGACAAGCTGCGATCGCAATGGAAGCTATAGTAGATGTTAGCAGCTTAAATAATAATAAAGAAACGCTAATATATCCTTTTAGTTTTAGCTTTTCAGATAGTATTTATTGTATAGACTCGCGCCTAATGTGGCTAGCCTTGCTCGATGACTTACAGCAGCAGATTCCACAACCAGTTATGGCTGCCAAATTTCACCAAGGTTTAGCGAATGCAATTGTGGAAATGGTTACGCATCTTTCTCAAGAAAATCTGATTTATCAGGTAGCCCTAACAGGAGGAGTATTTCAAAATTGTATATTGTTAGAGCAAGTTACCAAACGATTACAAACATTGGGAATCAAAGTACTTACTCACAGCTTAGTTCCAGCTAATGATGGCGGGTTATCTTTAGGACAAGCAGTGATTTCAGCCGCACAATTAATACATGAGTCTTGATAATTGACAAACTTTGTTTCACAAATAACTTCCTCTACAGTTAGTTCATCTTTACAAATCAAAAAATGTGCTTAGGAATCCCCGGACAAATTATAGAAATTACCAACGTTAACCATAAATTAGCCATAGTTAACATTGGTGGTGTTAAGCGCGAAGTAAATATTGCTTGTATCGTAGATGAACAACATTCTCCCGAAGCTTGTATTGGGGATTGGGTGCTAGTGCATGTTGGCTTTGCGATGAATCGAATTAACGAACAAGAAGCGGCAGAAACATTACAACTATTCCAAGAATTAACAGCAGCAGAAGCAGGGATTATTACGTGAAGAAAGTAGGAGGCAGGAGGTTTAAATCTAGATGAGGCAACTCTTGAAGACGCTGTGCCAACGCGATTTGTTAAAAAAACTCTCTACCACAAAAGTGAAATTAACAGATACATAAAACTTACTACTCTTCACTTTCTATGAAATATGTTGACGAATTCCGTGAACCGGAAAAAGCAGAAGCACTATACCGCGAAATCGCCAAATTATGCCATCGACTAGAAAAACCTATCAAAATAATGGAAGTATGTGGCGGACATACCCATTCTATTTTTAAATATGGTATCGAAGAAATTTTACCCCAAGCTATTGAACTAATTCATGGGCCTGGTTGTCCAGTATGCGTGATGCCAAAAGGGAGATTAGATGATGCGATCGCAATCTCTCAAAATCATAACGTCATTTTTGCCACCTTTGGCGACGCAATGCGAGTTCCTGGTTCCAAAACCAGTTTACTGCAAGCTAGGGCAGAAGGTGCAGACATCCGTATGGTGTACTCTCCCTTAGATAGCCTGCAAATTGCCAAAGATAACCCCGACAAACAAGTAGTTTTCTTCGCTTTAGGCTTTGAAACCACAGCCCCCAGCACTGCCTTCACCATCCTGCAAGCAGCAGCCGAAGAAATTCCTAACTTTAGTATGTTTTCCAATCACGTCCTTGTGATTCCCGCCCTTAAAGCACTATTAGATAATCCTGACTTACAACTGGATGGATTTGTTGGGCCTGGCCATGTCAGCATGGTAATTGGCACTGACCCATATCAATTTATTTCCCAACAATATAATAAGCCAATAGTCGTCTCAGGATTTGAACCTTTAGATATTTTCCAATCGATTTGGATGCTATTGCAACAGCTAGTAGAAAATCGTTGTGAAGTCGAAAACCAATATAACCGAATTGTCCAAAAAAGCGGGAACACAGTAGCCCTACAAGCCATAAACAAAGTTTTTGCCATCCGAGATAGTTTTGATTGGCGTGGCTTAGGTGACATTCCCTATTCAGGATTAAAAATTAAACCTGAATATGCCCAATTTGATGCCGAACTGAAATTTACCATTCCTAACCTCAAAGTAGCCGACCATAAAGCTTGTAAATGTGGAGAAATTCTCAAAGGAGTCTTAAAGCCTTGGGAGTGCAAAGTATTCGGTACAGCTTGCACACCAGAAACACCAATCGGTACTTGTATGGTATCTTCCGAAGGTGCTTGTGCAGCCTATTACAAATACGGGCGACTCTCCACAATTGCCAAAAGAACAATCGCCCAAAAACCAAAAATAACTCAAGAACCCCTCCCCGCCTGCGGCTTCTCCTCAGACTAATAATACTCCGCGTACCTCTGCGCTTCCCTCTGCGACGGCAGTTGCTCATGGGGGAGACCCCCAGACGCTCGATAACTCGCTAACGCTGCACTATCGCCCTTGGCGTCTCCCCTTGGGAGAAGACCGCGCTGCCTCTCCTTTGCGTTTAAAAAAAAGTTTAATATGAATATTTCCCCCATAAACCCAATACAAAATCCCCTATTCCAAAAAATAGAAAAAATTCGCCGTCGCCAAACTAAAGTGCAAGACACTCATATCACTCTCGCACATGGCAGCGGCGGTAAAGCCATGCGTGATTTAATAGATGATATCTTTGTTAGCAATTTTGATAACCCAATTCTCTCACAACTAGAAGACCAGGCCAGCTTCAACTTAGCCCCTCTCCTTCAACAAGGAGACAGACTTGCATTTACTACAGATTCTTATGTAGTAGACCCATTATTTTTTCCCGGTAGTGATATAGGAGAATTAGCTATAAACGGTACAGTTAATGATTTAGCTGTCAGTGGTGCTAAACCTTTATATTTAACTTGTAGCGTAATTTTAGAAGAAGGATTACCTGTAGAAACTTTACGCCGTGTCGCAGCCAGTATGAACGCAGCCGCAAAAAATGCTGGTGTTCAAATTGTCACTGGTGACACAAAAGTTGTACATCGTGGTGCTGCCGATAAACTCTTTATTAATACTGCTGGTATTGGTATCATCCCACGAGGAGTTAACATTTCTGCTCATAACATTAAACCTGGAGATGCAATAATAATTAATGGTGAAATAGGCAATCATGGGACAGCAATTTTAATTGCTCGTGGGGAATTAGCTTTAGAAACTAATATTGAAAGTGACTGTCAACCATTACATAGTTTAGTAGAAACTATTCTCCATGTATGTCCTCAAATTCATGCTATGCGAGATGCTACACGCGGTGGTTTAGCCACAGTACTAAATGAATTTGCCCTCAGTTCTGATGTGGGAATTCGTCTCTTTGAAGAATCTATCCCAGTGCGTGAAGAAGTCAACGGAGTTTGTGAAATTCTCGGTTTAGATCCATTATATTTAGCTAATGAAGGTAAGTTAGTTGTAGTAGTGGCAGCTAAATATGCAGAAACTGTTGTATCTGCCATGAAATCCCACCCCACAGGCAAAGATGCTTGTGTTATTGGCGAAGTTATTTCTTCACCCCCAGGTATTGTACTTTTAAAAACAGTTTTTGGTGCTGAAAGGATTGTTGATATGTTAGTAGGCGACCAATTGCCACGAATTTGTTAATCTTTAATAGATTTTATAGTATGCACGAACTTGGAATTACCCAAAATATTGTGGCAATTGTGACTGAACACGCTAAAGGTGTAAAAGTGCAGCGAGTTTTATTAGAAATCGGCAAACTTTCAGCCATTATGCCCGACGCTATCCGATTTTGTTTTGATATTTGCACTCAAGGCACAGTTTTAGAAGGGGCGACATTAGAAATTTTGGAAATTCCTGGCTTAGGGCGATGTCGCCAATGCGGTGCAGAAATTTATTTAGATAAACCATTTGGTATCTGTAACTGCGGTAGTGTGCAATTAGATTTAATTACTGGTGAAGAACTGAAAATTAAAGAAATAGAAATAGAGGAATTATGTGTGTAACCTGCGGTTGTTCTGATGATGGTGAAACTAAAATTACCAACTTAGAAACAGGTGAAACTGAACATAACCATCATCATCATACTCACACTTTAGCAGATGGTACTGTCATCACTCATTCTCACAGTCATGACACTCATATAGAAGCGCCTCAAATTCATGCCAAAATACACAACACAACGATATCTTTAGAACAGGATATATTAGCAAAAAATAACCTGCTAGCTGCCCAAAATCGGGGATGGTTTAAAGGTCGAGATATTCTGGCCTTAAATTTAATGAGTTCTCCAGGTGCTGGGAAAACAACTCTTTTGACGCGAACCATCAATGATTTAAAGCATCAATTATCTATTAGTGTCATTGAAGGCGACCAAGAAACTGCTAACGATGCTAAAAAAATTAAAGAAACAGGTTCTAAAGTTATCCAAATCAATACCGGAACAGGCTGTCATCTAGATGCATCAATGATAGACAGGGGTTTACAACAACTGAATCCGCCACTTAATTCCGTTGTGATGATTGAAAATGTCGGAAATTTGGTTTGTCCAGCCTTATTTGATTTGGGAGAAAATGCAAAAGTCGTGATTCTCTCGGTTACGGAGGGAGAAGATAAGCCACTAAAATACCCGCATATATTCCGTGCTAGTGACATTATGATTCTCACTAAAATTGATTTGCTGCCTTATGTACAATTTGATTTGCAAAAGTGCATAGCTTATGCTAGGGAAGTAAATCCTCAAATTCAGATTTTTCAGCTTTCTGCAACTACTGGTGTAGGGTTAGATAATTGGTATAAATGGGTAACTAAAAAGCTGATAAAATGATTTATCAAGAACCTAATTAAACAGAATATCAACTAGTATACTCTTACGTAACTTTACCTCCATTTAACAAAAACACAGTCCAACTTCTAGCAAAAACTCTGCGCCCCTTTACGCTTTCCTTTGCGTTTCAAATAAAAGCTATCATCAATTCCTCTATGGTTTCATGAAAACTAGAAGTACTTTTTAGTGAATTTGATTCAGTAAACTAAGAAATAATTTTGCTCAAAATTGTAATACCCTGTACTTTAAAAGTACAGGGTGGAAGACAGCAATAAGGATGATTCCCAGTTTCTATTTACCTCAAAGCCAATCTCGGTAAGCTGATATTTCATTTACGCTGATTTCAAATGGCATTCCTTTGCCAAATGGTGGATAAACGCGGATTTTACCATTGATAGCAAACCGCTCTAACCTGTTACCCAACTGGGGAATATTACTGACGATATGCCAGTAAGATACTAAGTCAGGGCAGTCAATAATTAATGTGAGGATGTTAGCATTTGTTGTGAGATACCACTGACAATTAGATAACAGTACTCGCGTAATGCGATCGCAGGCTAGATAAAAGCATCTGCCAGCAGACTGCTCTAGCTCCATTTGCAGCATTCCATCCTGTTTTGTTACCTCAGCGGGAGGTAAATCATCGGGAGGAAGCAGGTATAGTTTAGAAGACATAATTTCGCACCTCTTGGTTGTAGCGCGTCAAACTCTCTAGGTTTTTTTGCATATCTGCAGACGAGGGTTTGAGTGCTAGCGTACCTACATTTAATTCGTCCTGAAATTTTTTAATTCTGTCTCGACAAGTCTCCACATCACCGATAATTGAGTTCTCAATCAAATAGTCTTCATCGAAACAAATATTTGTGCGATCAAATGGTTTTTGGTTGGGATTTGCACTGTTTTGCAATAATTCAGCCGAATTAGCTTTCATTTTCTGGCTAAATTTACGAACAAAAGGTAACGCTTCACTCACCGCCTCGTCAGATGTTTTGCCAACAAAAAAGAAGCGTGCTAGCACGAATTTTTCCGCACCACTAGAATTTAAGGCTCGATATTTGGTAACAGTATCCTTCAATCTTTCTAGGGAAAATGGCGGCCCACCCATCAAGCTGAAGGAATGTTTAGCAGCTAACTCGATACCGTCATCACCACCAGTCGCAACATAGACTGGGATTTGACTTTGCAATGGTTTCGGGTAAATTGTTAGGCGATCGCATTGATAATATTGCCCATTAAATGATACATCAGTTTCATATAAGAGCTTTTGAATCAATGCGATTGCCTCTAGCATCTTGGGACGGGATTCACTTGGGAGGGTCGCAAAATGCTTGTTTTGTTGAGGAAAGGGGCCGCCTTTGGCAACTCCAAATAATAATCGTCCATTGCACAGGTTATCCAAAGTGGCAATATCTTCCGCCACCCTAATCGGGTTATGGAATGGCAGCAACACCGCCGCAGTGCCTAATTGGATAGTTGAAGTCAATCCCGCCAAATGTGCCATTAACACCAACATAGACGGGCTGAGATTAGATTCACTAAAATGGTGTTCACTCACCCACGCTTCCTCAAAACCTAAGCTTTCTGCCTGTTTTACCAGTGCAACTTGCTCAAAGATGGTACGACGAGCATCTTGGTGAAAATTATCGTAATTGCAGAAAATTCCAGTTTTCATTACTTGCGTTGATACTTTGTATTCACCGTAGGTGCTGATTATTCTAGTGGTCGACAGGTTTGTAGTAAGCACTAAAGTGCTTAAATATTTGAGGAATAAAATCCTCTCTACAAAAGCATTTACCCCTCTCAATTAATGCGATGAATCACTAAGCGCAACCCACTGCAACTCCAACCATAGGCGTGGGTTGTTCTCTTTGACCTTCGACATCGGATCGCGCAACAATCGCTTGGCATTCATACAAACAACCTGGATTAGACCCATATTGTTTGCTACTTCCCTGAGTATTTCTTTTTGAGCTTGCACACAGGAAATCATTTCGTCAGAGCAATAAATTCCTATATATTGCAAACGTCTGGCAGGTCGTCCCCAAAAACAGGTAATGACTTTCACATAACACCCATCCAGCAATTCTCCAACTTGCGGGTAGTAATGGTTGACGACTCTTGTGAATTCTTTGGCTAAGATATCTTCAGCAATCATTGGAACTGATATTTCTGTAGCGTCCATCACGCTATTTAATATAACATAATTTTATCAGTTAAACATGACAAAATAGTGTATTAAGCTGGAATAAAATCTTAAATATGACAGAAAAAAAGAGGTGTACCTCATTCGGTATCACCTCAGATTTGCATAAAGCATCTTTATATTAAAAATTCGTAATTCGTAATTCTAACTTTTGAATTTTTAATTAGTATTACCGAGCATTGCGTTCACAAACTAAAACCTCTGCAATCATATCTGGGACATTTACAAAGTCCGTAAATCCTTGAGAACCACGGATTGGTGAAATAAATGTATAGTTTGGATCGCATACTCCATTGTCATATACTTGAATAAACCACCTATCGGGAAATCCTTCTATACCTAGTTCCACAGTGTACCAACTCTCGCCAATCAGACGAGAGTTAAAGATTGTGAACCACTGTCTGTTCTCTTCTGAAATATTCCAGTCTGCCATCAGCAGTTCTAAAGCTATTTGTCCCGCATCTGTTGAAGTCAACAACATTTTTACTCCTTATTTGCAGCTTCAGGATTTGCAACTTCAGTATTGGGAACTTCTGGGTATAAACCTAATTCTTTAGCTAGCTCACGCGCCACAAAAAATAAAAATTGTGCACCATCTTGATTGCCTTCATGGGCAAACATAGTTGCTACTTGTAACATTGTTTGTACTAAACCGGAATCAATCAATTCAGGCTTAGATTCTAAAATTTCTGGTTCCTGACCATTAGGGCATTTAAGTAACTCGTCAATCAGATTAAAATACAGCTGTTCGCGTTGTTCTGTCATGGTAATTTTGTTGATTTGAGTGAGTAAATTGTGAATAAGTTACTGTTCAATACTTTGCTGCCACAGTCTTTCCAACATTTCAACTTGTTCTTTTAACACAGCAGCACGATGAACAAGATATCTGTCGTAAAAAAGAATCCCTAACCCAACACAAATGGGGGCTAACAGGAAGAACCATTGCAAGATAGTGGCAAATTTATATTGTTCAGCAACAATCAGCATTTGATGAATCACATTACGATCAGAGGATTGAACGCTAGTCTGAGGGGAATGTGTACCCTCTGTGTGGGGAGCCAAGATGGGAGCATCTGTAGTCGTGTTGTTAACTTCGCAAGCTAAATTCTGAGATTTTACCAACTCCAGATGTCGCTCCCAAACGATGCCAAATACTACTAGTTCTGGTGAAAGCACTGCTAAAGTAACGACGCAAACTGTGAGAAAAGTTAAAAGTTTGGCTTTCATCTTGGCTCTCCCTTGCTAGGTAGTATGCACCCAGTAAGAAAATATCTTTTGCTGTTTATCTAAAGTAGTTGTATATTTCTACCTATTAAACAGTTTTGATATTAAAATATGTATAATCGGTAATTTTCACAATCGTTAGTTTTCAGTTATTTTCTCATTACCACTGATCCCTAATTAATAAAAAGTTACCAACATTTTCACAAAACGTAGGATTATTCAGTCAGAAGTAACGCACTTAGATTCGGTAATTTGGTTTCATCCTACTCTCAAAAGAGAGATTAAGAAGTCCCCCCTAGTTCACTAAGCTTGCGCTCAGGAATGTTGGGGGGTAGAGGGGAATCTCTGCGTAAATCCTATACGATTTATATCAGCCGCTCTCCACAAAACAGTTTACCCCAGCCCTGTTAAGATTATTAAATTCATTAAAATAGTACTCAAAGCCTGTAAAGCCTACCTGATAAGGATTTTAAAAATTAATTGGGGTATGGGTGCTAGTGTTTTTCGGACGGGGTTCTAGTATTTCTGAGGTGGGGTTCTGGTGTTTTTGCACTCAATCTCAAAACAATGTAGGCAATGGTTAAAGACTATTTTTGATGTAATTTTGGACTGACAAAATTTGCACTCAAAATAAAATCTCAATGTCTCTTGATAAAGATAGACTAATAAATCAGGAAAAGCAATTAAACATTTTGAAAATCAATTATTTATTCCTAATAAATAGAAAATAATGGAAAAATTATTCATATATACAGAAATAATTATAAAAATTGAATCTCAAGCTAAGAGACAATAGTCAACAATTTCAAATGGTAAACTAGAAGAATGGTAAGCTAGCCTCTTCTAAAGTGAGAATCAATGGGAATATCTAATAAAAGTTCTTCCTAAACTTTCATATTTTGTGGTTTAGTTAGAATACATAGTATATGCACTCATTGACATTAAACGGCAAAATAAATACATCAAAGCTTATTGTTATAAGTAAATACTCTGTACTAAGATTTAGGATTTTAGGAGTTAAATAATGCGGATTGCTCAAGACGTAACAGAACTGATTGGACGAACTCCTTTAGTTCAACTGAACAAGATTCCTCAAGCTGAGGGAGTAGTAGCAAGGATAGTTGTTAAATTAGAAGGGATGAACCCAGCGGCTTCGGTGAAAGACCGCATCGGGTTAAGTATGGTACTCTCGGCAGAAGCTGCTGGCTCAATTTTCCCTGGAAAGACCATTTTAGTTGAGCCTACTTCAGGTAATACAGGAATTGCTCTAGCAATGGTAGCAGCAGCGCGTGGCTACCGTTTGATTTTGACCATGCCAGAGACTATGAGCCAAGAACGACGCGCTATGCTTAGAGCTTATGGTGCTTCTCTGGAGTTGACACCAGGCGCTGAGGGAATGCGGGGAGCAATTCGCAAAGCCGAAGAAATTGTGGCTAAGACTCCTGATGCCTTTATGCTGCAACAGTTCCGCAACCCTGCTAATCCTAAAGTTCACCAAGAAACCACCGCCGAAGAAATTTGGACAGATACAGACGGGGAAGTAGATATCGTCATTGCTGGGGTAGGTACTGGTGGAACGATTACTGGGATTGCTGAAGTACTCAAACAGCGCAAGCCAACTTTTAAGGCGATCGCAGTTGAACCCAGCAATAGCCCAGTCCTCTCTGGCGGTGAAGCTGGGCCACATAAAATTCAAGGTATTGGCGCCGGATTTATCCCAGATGTTCTTCGCCTAGAATTGGTTGATGAAGTAATTAGAGTCAGCGATGAACAAGCGATCGCTTATGGACGACGTTTGGCAAAAGAAGAAGGCTTATTATCTGGCATATCTTCTGGTGCAGCTTTATGCGCCGCAATTCAAGTCGGTAAACGTCCAGAAAATGCCGGACGTTTAATTGTCATGATTCAGCCTTCCTTTGGCGAACGTTATCTCAGCACACCCATGTTTCAAGATTTGTCTTTAGAAACTGCTGGCGTGCGTTAAAAAGACAGGGGGACAAGAGAGTAATGAACCTCTCTGTCCTTCTCATTTGGCTCTAGCACTTCATTCTGTGCTTGTCCTTGTTAGCTTTGCCAATAGCATCGGTATTTGTGAAAGACTATTAATCTTGTCCCCATCATATAAGTCAATCTCAGAAGTCTTCTGTTCACGGTCAAGCCATACTCCCAGCATTCCAGCTTTTGTCGCAGCGATGGCATCCAACTTCAAGTTATCCCCAATGTAGATGCAATCTGATGCAGATTCTCTAAGCTGCTCACACGCGTATACAAATATCTCTGCTGATGGTTTTGCCGCTCCTGCTCTTTGGGATGTGACAACGACATCGAATTTTGAAAAAATACCGCAGCGTTTGAGTTTATTAATCTGTTGAGTCTCTTGACCATTTGTAATGACTCCAACCTTGTACTCGTCTAATTTCCCAAGGCATTCCAGGACATCATCAAACAACTGGCACAACCCAACATAATGTTGCCAGTACTCCAACAGCAGAGCGTCAGTCGTCCTATCAGAAAATACACATCCATATTCACTAAACGACTCTCGCAACTTCCCGCGTCCTGATTCCTGAAAACTTACCTGACCGTCGTAGAATTTTGTATACCACGAAGCGTTAGCTGATATCCATTTCTCTACAAATTCGTTACAGTCTTGGCTTCGTCGAGGCAAAACCTGCGTGAATAGTTCCTTAGATGCACCTCTAATCGCATCGTTATGGCGGATAAGAGTATCGTCTAAGTCAAAGAGGACAGTTTTCATTGTCAAGCTAACTATGTATTCAGCCACAAATAGCAGGATAACATCGCTACCAAAAATGTTATTCTACATTTTTCTAGTCTAATTTCAAAAATTTTAGGCTTAATACTCCTGTTGCCCGGTTCAACACCATTTAAGTCATTGTCGTAACCTTAACCTATCAAGCTAAGTTTTTAAGACTTGTGTGTACACCGTAGCCTTATACGAGAGAGATGAAAGTGTATTGCATTTAAACGAGAACTGCTGTCGATGACGTTCCCGGATGCTTGCCCTTACCCTTACAAAAAGATTTATTTTCTCGAAACTCTTGCTGTCTCAGTGCGTAAAGATTAACATATCTGTGGGCAGAAGCAATATCTTCTTAAATTAACCCTAACAACAGTAAAAACCTTGGGCTGTCTATCTTAAATCTTGTTTAGCACCAGTTAAGCTTATCTGCATATAGTGACTTAAGACCATTACCTGCTAGGTTATAAATCAGTACAGACTATACTATAGAAAATTTAGTCAAAATTTTTTCGCAGCTTTAAAATCAGAGGTATCAATGATTATAACTAATTTTAGCAAACAAAGAAATGAATTTAAGGAATCTAAAGTACTCAAAGCGAAACCACATTGGCAAGGGCAAAATTTGAGCGATACTGCTGTCAAAGGTAAAGATACCAAGATGCGAGATCCTGTATCTGATAGTTCGATTTTGAATAACCTAAATCGTGGTCGAGTTGCTATTTTTATTGATGGCTTAAGCCTGTTCCATACAGCCTTACAACTCGGCATAGAGATTGATTACGTTAAATTGCTTTGTCATTTAACCAGTGGTTCCCGACTCTTGCGTGCTTTCTTCTATACTGGGGTTGATATCAGTAATGAAAAGCAACAGGGTTTTCTATTGTGGATGCGTCGTAATGGCTATCGCGTAGTGGCAAAGGAACTTGTTGTACCAACAGAGAATTTCAAAAAATCAAATCTGAACGTAGAAATTGCTGTAGATATGATAACTTTAGCTCCTTACTATGATACAGCGGTTTTAGTCAGTGGCGATGGAGATTTAGCTTATGCGGTGAACGCAGTCAGCAGAATGGGCGTTCGGGTGGAAGTAGTCAGTCTGCAAACAACGACTAGTGAAAGTTTGATTGATGTTGCTGACTGCTTCATTGACCTCGATAGTATTAAAACACACATTCAAAAAGATTCTAATCTTGGTTATAGTTATCGCACGCCGTCGAATTCAAACCTCTAATTAAGAAGAGGCGGAGAGTGGGAGATACGGGGACGCGGTTAAAGATATCCCCGTGTCTCCGTGTCTCCTCTCTGCCCATTTTGCTCGACCCTATATTTCAGATGGATATTTTAATAGTTGAAGATGAACCAGAAATTGCTCGTTTAATCGAACTCTCTTTAGAAAAAGAAGGATTTTTTTGTCGCACTAGCCGTGATGGCATGAATGCTTTGCGGATGTTTCAAGAGCAACCACCTGATTTAATCATTCTAGATTTAATGATTCCTGGTTTGGATGGGTTGGAAGTTTGTGCCCGAATTCGCCAGAAACCAGGTGTCAAAGATCCTTACATTTTAATGCTTACTGCTAAGGGTGAGGAAATCGATCGCGTCATCGGTCTATCTACTGGTGCTGATGATTATATGGTCAAACCCTTTAGCCCCAGAGAGTTGGTAGCTAGGGTACGGGCACTATTACGGCGTAGCCTCCGCCAAGGGGGACAACATCAAGTCAATCGTACCCAACACTTTATTGTTGATGTAGACCAGCGGACTGCCAATCGCCAGATAAATTCTCAAGAAGTTGAAATTTTGGACTTAACTACCCTAGAATTTAACTTGCTAACCACCTTTGTCAGCAATCCTGGTCGAGTTTGGAACCGCACTCAACTCATTGATAAACTTTGGGGAGATAATTTTTTTGGTGATGAACGAGTTGTAGATACTCATGTAGCTCGGTTGCGAAAAAAGATTGAACCCGATCCGGCAAATCCTACTTTTATTAAAACTGTTGTTGGGGTGGGCTATAAATTTGAAGATCCTCTGGTAGCGTAAATGTTATGAAGATGGGGCTGAGAGGGCGGCTATTTTTCTCCCACTTAGTAGTAATGATCGTGGGGGTAGCTAGTCTGGTGAGCATCAGCAAAATCTCTTCCCCCCGCTTGTTTGTCTTGCATTTGGAAGGATTAGAAAATCAGGGGTTCGACTTAATCGATGTTCGTACTGAATTGGTTACAGGATTTGAACTTGCTTGGCAGCGAAGCACTATTTGGTCAGTCTTAGTCGGCACTACCGCCGCTGGAGGGTTGAGTTACTGGGTGTCCAGACGGATTATGCAGCGATTGACCGAGATGGAACAAATCACCCAAAAATTTGCTGCCGGTCAGATGGATGCACGACTACCTGTGTCTGACATTCCAGAACTTAGTGGATTGAGTAGTAGTTTCAACCGAATGGCAGCCAGTTTAGAAGGCGTAGAAGCGCGGCGGCGAGAAGTGATTGGAGATATGACCCATGAACTCCGAACACCATTAACTGTGGTGCGCGGTTACTTGGAAGAACTGGCTGATGGGGAAATTGAAGCGTCTCCTGAAATCTATCGGCGTTTAGCTAAAGAAACTCGACGTTTAGAGCGATTGGTGAACGATTTACAAGAACTATCTAAGGCAGAAGCAGGTTATCTACCAATTAATATCCAACGGGTAAATTTGCGTCCATTGTTAGAGTCATTAGTGGAGAAATTTTCCGACCAACTATTAGAAGATGGGCCAGTTATGCTCTTGCAATGTCCATCTGTGCTACCTCCTGTATTGGCAGATATTGACCGCACAGAACAGGTATTGGTTAATCTGCTAGGTAATGCAGTGCGTTACACTAACGAAGGTTCAATTACCATTAGTGCTGGGACTGAAGCATCTCAACTCTGGATTGCGGTTAGTGATACAGGTATCGGTATCGCTTCAGAAAATTTGCCTCATGTATTTGAGCGCTTCTGGCGAGCTGACCAATCACGCGATCGCCATTCGGGAGGTACTGGTATTGGTTTAACTATTTCCCGTCGTTTGATTGAATTACAAGGCGGTCAAATTCAGGTAGAAAGCGAATTGGGAGTTGGCAGTACGTTTCGATTTTTTCTGCCTTTGGCTTGAGTTGAGCCATAAAACTTTGAGTTCTGAGGGATTGACACAAGGTAGTCATGGCTGTGTCATACCCAATTGCTAATTTGAAAGTATCCAAAATCTTGGTTTGTTGATGAATGCCAGGATTTTAGAAATGCATAGAGTGTAACATTATGTCTACTTTTATTTTGGCTGCTTTTTTGGTTAGTTTACTCAGTGCTTCGGGTTATGCTGCGATCGCCTACCTGTTCCCTCAAAATCGATCCCAAGACTGACCAATTAACAATTCAAAATTCTTCGCGCAGTGTCTCGTAAAGAAGAGAGTTTCAGACTCTTATTCAAACCCCAACCATAGTAAAATCCCCCAGGGTGACAGAACTATACGTGTTTACCCTGTTGGGTAACAATATGCTGTAACACCAATCCAGTCACCTGACTGAGTTTCGCCTAGCCAGCAAAGCTCTGTTCCTAAAAATTTATATGCTCTCAGATTTCTTAAATGTAGCCGTTGAATATTATCAACATCTAGAAACCCAGTACCACGAAATCTTCGAGTACTAATAATACCTATGGAATATAGCAGTTTTCTTAAGAGCAATTCTTTGGTCACTGCAACTTCCCAAATAATATCATTGAATATGTAAAAGGGATTGGGATCAAAGGATTTATCACCTTGTATAGAGTTGAGATAATGAGAACGACACGATTGAGATAGCGCTTTCATAAATATTGCTATTTCTTGCAAAAAGTTGTGTGTCCTTTGTCCAAATAAATTTGATTTTTCCGGTAAGAACTCTTCATCGCTAGTTGCTAGAAAATCAACAGGATATCTGTAAGTTATGCCAATCCAATCGCCATCTCTTGTTCTTCCTATGTAGCATTTTCCAGCTTCGCGGTATCCCTCTTTGGTGTCTCTGTGATAATGAAGAAGAGTTTGATCAATAGTTATTTTATAAATTTCAAAATTTGGCAAATAAGACAATAAAAACTCAAAAAACTTTAGATAAATATGATAGAGTTCTAAGACACATTTTTCTTCATCTACTATAACAGTCTGATAATTTGATGCTGCTTTCACTAACTGCTTACATCTTGTATAAATTTCTTCAATCCAATCTACTTCTGACGGGAACAATTTAAACATATTTTCCAAACTGAACTCACCTTTATCGGCTACCTTCCAAACACAAGTTCCCACTGTAGAGTCTCCGGCACATGAGTAGATTAAACCCTCTGTAGCTCTGTTCAATTGAGCAATAATGTTTGCATTATTTGCGTTCATATTTAATTCAATATTTAGATATAAAAGTCATGTTTTATTAAAAGAAATCAGTACACTGGTTCCTAAATTTTGCTTTTTTAAATAATTGATAATTCGTAATTAGATATTGAACTACGAATTACGAATTAGTAATTAGTTAATCTCCTTTCTCAATAATTCTGGAATTTGAGAAGGGCGTTCGGCTACTGTAACTTCTGCTTCTTTTAAAGCAGCTAATTTACTTTGGGCTGTGCCAAAATTGGGATCGCGTCCGATAACTGTTGCTAAAGTCCCAGTTTGACGCCAAGTTTTTCCTGGTGGTGCAAGTCTACCTGCAATGTAGGCAATTACTGGTTTATCAATTGCCTCAGCAATGTACCGCGCTGCTGCTTCTTCACTACCACCACCAGGTTGACCGACTAAAACGATCGCTTGTGTGGTTTCATCCTCATCGAGAATTTGCAGCCATTGCAAAAATGAGGAACCGACGATCGCATCACTACCAATACTGACACTAATCGACTGCCCTAAACCTGCTTTTGTTAATTCGTAGGCGATTTCGTAGGTGAGGGTGCTGCTACGACTAACGATCCCCACTGTTCCAGGGGTATAAAATTCGCTGGGTTGAGTCCCTAAGAGAATTTTTCCTGGTACAATGATCCCCGGACTATTTGGCCCGATTACCAAAGTTTCACAAGCTTCGGCTTTGCGGAGTAATTGCACCATATCCAAAGGCGGCACACCAGCAGTAATAATAATGATCTGGCGAATCTTAGATGCGATCGCTTCTAATGCTGCGTCTAACACGTCGTAAGGATCTACGCAAATAATTGTTGTGTCAATTGCCCCAAATTGTTCTATTACCTCCTCTACTAAATCAAGTACTGGCAGTCCATGCAGTTCCTGTCCGCCGCATCCAGGATTGACACCAGCTACTAAATTTGTGCCATAAGCTTTCATTTGATCAACATGAGTGCTTGATATAAATTCGCAAAAGCCTTGAATTAAGACTTTACTTTCTGGCGTTAGGTTCATAAAAAATTACCGTAAGTTTGACAACCCAGCGCCTTAAACCACCGGGTATAGGAACGATACATTTACAGTGTCGTATTGATGCAATTTTTACTGAAATTCTAAAAATTAGTCTGGAAGCTGAGTGTTCCAAAAGTCAGAAAATGCACCTCTAGCTAAGAATATCCAGTTTGAATGTACTATATAATTTAGTCCCAAAAAGCAAAGCTATACTTGATTTGAGCATCAAACTAAAAAATTTATACCCAACGGTAAAAATTAATAATTTTTGATTTTTGAATTGGAACAAAATGACATTCACTATCTTTTATTAACCGTTGGTTTAGCAAGGAGAACTGCTGCTGCCACCGCCTCATCTAAATTTTCTACCACGACAAGCGCATCAGTGTGGGTTTTTAGTGTTGTCAAATATTTTCTCACAGTGTTAAATTCAGAACCAGCAAGGCGGACAACTAAGGATGGAAAATTAAGCTGTCGCCGAACTTTACTACCATTAGAACGTACAACCTGTGATTGAAGTTCGCTGTTGTCTGGCTGCACAACTCTAGCTATAACTTCAGCCACTTCCTCAGTTTGCGGAATGCTACCCAAAAAGTTAATTAGTATTACTTGAATGCTTTTATCAGCCTCCAGCATTTTCAAACCTGTTTCTAGGCGATCGCAGAAGGTAGTTGGTGTAGTATCTGTAAGGAAAGCATGACGTAGATTCAAACAAACACCTGGATTGCCACCAGCATTCGCAACTAAATCTAAAGTTGCCATCACTGAACCAGTACCATTACCTAAAATACCGATTTTTCCATGCATTTGCACACCATCCCAATCACCCAAAATACCGTTGATTTCAGTAGTGGTATGACGACTGATAATTTTTGCTGCCATCTCGGCAAGATCGGGATGACGCTTGATCGACCGTTCGTTGACCCTGACTTTACCATTAAGAGCCATAACTTGACTAGTAATACTGACTGCCAAGGGATTAATTTCGACTAAATCCAGGTCTTTTTGGACAAATAAGTGGTACATCTTCTCCACAACGCTGCTTACCGACTGCATCAGCGTCCCTTGCAAACCCATTTTCAAAGCCAATCGTCGAGCATAAAATGGCGAGAATTCTTGTTCTACGACAACATAGTGCATTCTTTCCCCAGCCGATTCCCAATCGATGTCTGCTTCTTTGCAACCTAAAAGTACCGGTCGGCAGGCAGCAGTATCTAAAACCACTGCTAGATAAAATTCTTGGTTGGCGTCGTATTTAGATTCTGCTAGTACAACTTCCGGCAATTCGCCCCATATTGGTAAACTAAAGATATTTTGAGCAGCTGCTATCGCATCGATAGTCGTTTGGGCAAACCTGACTCCACCCGCTTTTGCCCGTTCCGCTCCGTGGACTTGAGATTTCAATACAATTGGAAAGCGAATTTTTAACCGTTTCAAATCTGTAGGATGGTCAATTCGTTGGGAAGGCAATACCGGAATGCCTATCTTCGCAAACCATTCTTTAACTTGGTACTCTAATAAATCCATTGATACACCTTCTATTGACACTTTCCAAGATTTTGGTTATTCCTGTCTTGATATTTTGCAGCACCTTTATTGCAGAATTAACCTTTTTGCAGCTATAAAAACTTATTTTTCACGGATCAATTTTATCGAATTCAGCAAATGAAACATATTAATTTTGATAGTCAACTTGTTTGTGCCAGAGCCACAACACATAATTAATCTCCTCAGCAAGTTTCCCAGCATAGAAGATAACTAGCTTTTTTGTCAAAACCCTCTGACATAGCATCGTTTTCTTAACCTTTAGATAATTTGGTAAAAATTGCTCTGCAACTAGAATTTCGCAAAGCAGTAGCTTTTGTGAATTTAATTATCGCAAAGTAATGCAGTGAAAATACTCAAACCTTCTATTATTCCCATTTTTTATTTGTAATTTATATCTGAAGACAGATTATTTAATTTTGCATCTAGCACTGTAAAAATGTATCGCCACGAACAATATTTACTTTTTTAATTTTTGGTGAAAAGTCAGAATTTGTGTTAGAAAGTTGGTCGTTCAGATTCTCAGGCTGTGGTTGCTTAAACTGTGCATTTGCATTCAACAAACCTAAAAAGTTCATTTCATCCCCTTAAAGATAATCAAAACAATATAAAAGTTCAGCGGGAAAGCTCTATGAAAGTAGCAGTCCAGCAGGAAGATTTACAGCTTTTAGCCAAAACTTTGCAAGAACAATTACTTGTAGAAGTCTCAACGGCTGAAGTCTTCGAGGTTAAGTGCGTCGTCAATAAAGGCGAACTAATGATTTTAACGCAACACGCGTCAGATGTAATCGTTGATGCTCAACTAATTTTTGCAGTCATTGAGGAGGTACTTCAGTCTCTAGCACCCCACAAAGAGCAGCGGGTGCAATGTTTCCTCAGAGTTTTTGGCGAACAACTCCCTTATACTAAATGTTTCTTGGCATTAAAGCAGACGGGGGGATGGGTAGCAGAGAAAGATGAGGAAGCACAAGAAGATAAAGAAGTAATATCCCCCTCATCATCTCTGACATATTCTCTATCAATCAATGAAAGTGAAGAAGAACTGTTTGACCCGTTTGCAGATGTGCCGAATTTGTCGGCTTCAAAGCCAGGATTCCACGTCAAACCTATCCTACTAGCTGCGGCGTTGGTGGTAATTATAGTTTTAAGCGGTGGTGCTTACTTATTGACTCGCCCTTGCGTGATGTCTGAGTGTAAAGAAATACAAAACGCCAAGCAATTAAAAATAAAATCTCCGCAGTTGATGCGCCGCGCCAAGTCTGAAAAAGAATTAATAGCTGTACAACAGCAACTTACAGTAGCCAGTACAGACCTGAATGTAATTCCTAGTTGGTCGCCTCGTTACCAGCTGTCACAGGAACTAAAAGCAAGTTTGTCTGGGCGAGCAGAAAAAATCAATCAGGTGGTCAAAGCTTTGCAAACGGCATCTTTGGCGACACAAAAAGTTCAAACACCTGCATCTAGCTTAGAGGAATTACAAACTAGGCAACACTTATGGCTACAGGCTATAGCGCCACTAGAAAGTATAAGTTCCAGTAGTGAACTCTATGGGTTGGTGCAGGGTAAATTACTGAATTATCGTGTCCGTTTACACGCTGTAAATCAACAGATATTTATTGAGGAAAAATGGCTGAAAAAACTAACTGCAGCAAAAGTTGTAGCCGTTACAGCCGAGAAGCAGGAAGCTATTGCTAAATCCTTGAATGACTGGCAAAAGGCGCAGTCTACTTGGCTGATAGTAATTAATGCTTTGAATACCATTCCCCGGAATAGCGTTGGATATCAAGAAGCCCAAAAGCTGTTGATAGATTATAAACCTAAGTTAGTATTAGTACGCGATCGCGCTACTAAAGAACAATTAGCTGTTAAAACCTACCAACAGGCCCTTAGCACCGCCAAGCAAGCCAGAGTTTATCAACAACGAAACCAATGGCAAGCAGCGGCGATATATTGGGATCAGGCTGTGCAAACTGCTAAAAAAGTTCCCCAAGATAGCTTGTACTACACTCAAGCTCAGTCTCTCATCGAACCCTATTCAACTGCGCTCAAACAAGCACAAGAAAAACTACAAGTTGTTAGTAATTTGCAACAAACCCGCACTGACTTGGATAAGACCTGTACTAATGGAATTCAGATTTGCACCTTTAGTATGGACAATGCAGGAATTATTGTCCGGCTAACCCCTGAGTATGACCAAATAAGGCAAAATAATTTGGCTAATCCTTATTCTAAGAATTCAGATACTGCTGTTGACGTTACGAATCACTTGCAAATCTTGCGGGAAGCCCTAGCCGTAATTGGTGATAATGCCAATTTGTCCCTTTTTCTTTATGATTCCCAAGGTCAGGTAATTTATACACGGACTTTAGGCGGGTAAGTAGCATCCCCAGTGAAGTATAAAGGATGAATTGTACATTAACTAATTATTTGTCAATTTAACAAAATATTGCCACAGCATTTCAAATACCTAAAACCCTAATATAGTAAGGATTATGTCAGGGTTTTTACTATTTAAGGAAAATAGCGATCGCACTAGTGGGTAAAGATAACAGATTTTAGACAATGACTTCACAATAAACCCAAGCAGTTGCCCAACAATTGGGTGATATTCCCGTTAATGATGAAAAATTACAGATTTTTTCGATTGCAAAATTATCTGACCACTTAACAAATTGATGACCTTAAAAATATTTACCTCAAAACCTTTGCCAAGTAAGGGTTTTATTATTTTATGCTCAAAATAATCTAGTTGAGATTGGTTGCCAGAATAGCTGTCCTCTTTTGAAATTATGACAAAATATATGTCCTTGTTTGAAAAGGGACTTGAACGGATATTTTACCAAAATTGACAGTACTGCCAACCCATGCTGATGAGTTGTTGAATAGTAGGCAGTTCTACATTAATATACTTAGGAGTTTGTTGAGGCATAAATTATTTTGACAATTTTTATAGAATGATTTTAGTGAATTTACTATATATTTTTAAGTTATAATACTTAATTTGCGTTTTTTAGGTATACAAAACTTCAGTTATAAGCAATTGATGAATAGTTGATGATATGCTGTCTAATAATCCTAGGTTAGGTCTTTGAACCTGCCGTGAGATGTGTAAAAGCATCTTATCCCAAGTGGGTAGCTGTTCCTATCTGATACAATACAGAAGAGGAAGAAATAATAAAGACCCACCAACAGGAGGTTCTTTTTACCTATTAGAAATAATAGGTAGTGGTTATACTCTATACCATCGTAGAGGAGACAGGTTGAGGGAGTGTCTAGCGTTCTCTGTCCGCCTTAGCAGTAAGCACTTCCAAATAATTAAATTACTACAAAATAAAACTATATCCAAGAATTTGGACGATTTACTCACTGAATACTTTCAGTCTGAGAAGCTAAAAGCTGCGTTTGAAGCTTACGAACGACAAAAAACGGATTTCTTGCAGCAGGGTGAGCCAAAAGTTCAAATGGGGGTAGATGGTATTTCTTACCAAACCTTTAAAAAGGAACTTGATTTACGTTGTCAGTTCTTATCAAATAGATTACTTCAAGGTACATATCAGTTTTATACTTTTCGAGAAATAGAAAAAGACAAGCCATCTGGTGGAAAGCGAATTTTATCGATTGCTACTATACGTGATGTTATAGTTCAAAAAGTTTTGTATGATGCTATTTATAAAGAGATAGAAAAAGATTTTCAAGCGACACCTATACTAGATAAAGTTTCTTGTGCATATAGAAAGGGAAAGTCTGCACCCTATGCAGCGAACTTGATTCATCATTATATCAAACAAGGTTTTATATTTGCCTTAGATGCTGATATAGTAAAATTTTTTGATAGGTTATCTCACGAATATCTTTTTGAAATTATAGTAAGAAAGTTTGGTCAAGATACTCTAGCTACTAAATTATTGAAACGATTTATAAAAACTGGTGGACTTCCACATAAAAATCAACGTGGCAAAATATACAGTTATCGATTTTTTCATCATCGTAAGCCTATTCTAAATAATCAAAGAATTATCAGAACTCAGGGTATTCCTCAAGGTGGTGTACTTTCAGGAATGCTAGCAAATTTATATTTACATGAATTTGATTGTTGGGTTATTAATGATTTAGCAAAAAAATATACTCTGCGATACGTTCGTTATGCAGATGATTTTGTCATACTTTTGAAACAACAAGAATTAATTTATCTAGTACATCAAGAAGTTGCTCAAAAATTACAAGATATAAAACTAGAATTGCATACTGATGAAAAGAAAACTAAACATGTTGATATAGCTCAAGAATTTCTAGAATTTGTTGGTTTTCAATTTACTCTTGAGTATATCAAAATTAAACCAGCAAATATTCTAAAATTTCAGGAAAGAATTGTAAAAAAAATCAATAAAGAACCTTCTTATAATACTGGTGAAGATTTTAAGCGTAGATTTAGGTTTTTTATTAAATGTGTGATTAATAGAAAAGTAACTGGGCGTGGTGAACAAATATGTGATACATGCGGTGGTGTGCTTGGAGAAAGAGTAAAAAGTTGGATGGGATTTTTTATGGTCATTACCGACATTCAACAAATACGCGAACTGGATAAATGGATTCGTAAAGAAATCAGCCAACACTTTTATAAAAAATACAAACTTCGTCTAAAGAAATCTGATTTTAAAAATGCAGGACTAATTACTCTTGAGCAGGAGTATTACAGACTTCGTAAACGAAAAAGCTGTTCATGTGAAAAATGTAATTCTTCTTCAGGTGCAATAAATGACAGTAACCCTGTACAAGATACACGGGTAAGGCAACCTCTGTGTTGGAATTTTATTTTGAGCATTATTGAGAGAATATTCAAGAAGTTATTTGCTCTTTAATGTTTAGCCAGTTTTGCTCATACAAACGCTGCCAAGCTTTGCGAATATGTTCAGGCTTAAATAGTTTGCGCTTACGATCGCTCCATTCATTTACCAAGGCGATCGCATAAACATATAAAGCTGGTAGTATTGTCCTTCCTAAGTTGGGCGCGGACAAATAATTTGGCAAACGACAGATTTTAAAGCGGGCGATGGGACTCGAACCCACGACGTTCACCATGGGAAGATGACATTCTACCACTGAATTACACCCGCAAATTGCTACCATAAACCTCTGGCTAAAATTAAGCATACCACTATTTACAGCTGTTTTCAATTGGCTAGAACATACACCATTTTGACAACTGCTGATGTATGAGTCCTGTGGCTGTTCAGATTAGGAAATTTTTTAGCTAGTTGATGACGCCACTTACTACAATATTTAACTAAAGAACAATGTCCTCGCCTCGCTCGGTGAAGCGAACCTCTTTAATATTCCATTGAGCATTACTCGTTAAGGTTTTGCGGAGACTGCCAAACAGAGCAAATTGTTCACAACTAGAAAGAGAAGTTATTTGCCGCTTTGACTCAGGAGATATGCGTAAATCAACTGTAGCAATGCCATTTTTGATGTTGACACGATACCCAGACAAGCTAAAGTCGCTTGTATCTCGTTTTTCTAAGATTTTACTCACGACATTTGTTACTGGTTCCTCTGCTGGTACTGAAACCTTTTCTGGAATTAGTTTTTGACATTGGGTATCACTTGTGTATAGTGTTACGCTAGTAGTTTTGTTAATAGTGACTTTAGAAGTTGATGGAGAAGGCTTATTTTCCTTAGTAGATTCTTGATTAGGAGATTTTTCTCTTAACTGAGCTACGCTAGGAATTTGGCTGAGAGTTCGAGAAGATACGCTATTCGTTGGTGCTGTGGTAGGGTATGACGTTGCGCTGTCAATATTACTCGCGGTGGGGTTAGAACTACAACTACCAAGGCTCACAACCATTGTTGCAAAAATAAGGGGTAAACAATATCTCTTGATTGTGTTCATAAATTTTGCTTAGAAATGATGTTGCTGTTATCAATTTCAGTACTGCTGGTATTAATTCCGCATAAATTCGTGAATATTGAGCCAGTCTATAAAGTGTCAAACCAAAGTCTATTAAAGTCAAATTTTATACTATATACCATAATTACAACGTCTACTATTTAAGGAGCGATGTCTGACGACAAGCCGATGCAGCGTCTACGTCAATCGCAAAAAGCTTGACTAAAACAAGTAGCAATGCAGTAAACCAGAGAATTACTGCATCTAGTAGCACTGCATCTGCACTTGCTGCTCATGTTAAATAAATTTGGCAAGAGTAAAATCAACTCCTTGCACAGTAGGGCTAAATCGTGCTGTTTAAAAAAACTTGTGCTTTTAGGTTACTGATTAAAAGCAAATTACTAGTTTTCACTACTTTTTTGCTTCGTCAATTGTTGCACTAATAATTGCACTCCCAAAGCCAACAAACCAATTGCCACTATAGCAAAAATCCCGCTACCTAAAGCAACTACACCAACAACTAGAGTGCGGACAGCAGAAGAAATTTTCACCACCAATGGATTGATTGAATGGATCGGTTTACTAGCAAAATTTGTTGCGATCGCAATCATCAGCGAATACGCTGCAAATCCCATCCCTCCAGAAATCACCGCCCCAGTAAAACAGCGTAACGGACTAGCTGTTACCTGTTCTTTAGCATTTGTTTGCGACGTTAGATTTTGGTCATTCATAATATTTAGATTTTAGATGTTAAATTTTGGATTGGAGCATTAGGAATAATTATTGTCCTCAGCTAATCGTTATTCAAATTCCATCTCTGCCTCTTTACTAGCGATTTGAACTATGCAACTCAAAAATTTATCAGCTTATTTCTTATACTCGATTTAATGATAAAGATTTACTTAAATTGAAGATGCCACCTGAATACCATGTGTAATTGTCCGAGTCACAAACAATTCTAAGTCTTCATCAAGAATTGCTTCTTTAACTTGTAATTTCACTTGTTCTGCCTGCTGTTGAGACTCAAAAAGAGCAAATACTGTTGGGCCAGAACCAGACATCATTGTTCCTAAAACACCTTCTTGATTTGCAAACACTTCTCGCAGTTGCAAGACTTGGGGATAGTCTGGCAATACAACTCGTTCTAAATCATTGTGCAGTTTTCGGGCAATTTCTCTGGCATCTTTATCTAGGACAGCTTTTACTATTGCTCCTGAATGAACTGCATTAGCACGCGCTGTCAAGTTGTCGCTATCTCTAATATAAGAATGACCAAACTGCTGTCGATAGGTTTTGTATGCCCAAGCGGTGGAAACTTCCAAACTGCGGTATTTTGCTAACACTATATAGATACTATCCAAACTTGGCAACGGAGAAAGTTGCTCACCTCTACCTGTTGCGATCGCAGTTCCACCCGCTACACAAAACGGTACATCTGAACCAAGTCTACCTCCCAATTCCTCTAATTCTGACTGAGTTAGCCCCAACTTCCACAATAAATCTATCCCCACCAACACAGCTGCTGCATTCGTCGAACCCCCAGCCAACCCAGCAGCCACAGGAATCTGCTTGTTGATGTTAATCTCCACGCCCCCATATTTAGCAAAGGCTTCAGGAAATTGCCTCACCATTAATTCTGCCGCGCGGTATGCCAGATTACTTTTATCTGTTGGTACTTGTGGGTGGTTGCAGTGAATACGGATATTGTCAGTGCTGATGGAATGGACATCAATTTGGTCTGCAAGTCCGATACTTTGAAGTATCATGGCTAACTCATGATAGCCATCGGGGTGCTGGCGTAGCCCGCTGGAGGCATCGCCAATGATTTCCAGATACAAGTTGATTTTGGCAGGGGCAATTAAGTTGTAGGAACGCATTTTCTGGGAATTGGGAATGAGGAATGGGGAATGAGGAATGGGGAATGAGGAAAAATCTACCTTGTCCCCTACTCCTTAATCTCCACTCCCAATTCATTTGCTAAAATTACCCATTGCTGAACGCTGAGGTCTTCGGCTCTGGCTTGGGGATTTATTTTTAATTGTTCCAGTAAGTGGCTCAAGTGATCGCGTTCTATAACTGATTGCAAATTATTTCGTAACATTTTGCGCTTGGCACCAAACCCCAACTTTAAGAAATTTTCTAACTGTCGGGGATTAAGTGCTGGTATATCTATTTTTCGGGGGCGCAATCGCACCACTGCTGAATCGACTTTTGGCGGTGGATGGAATGCAGCCGCTGGGACTGTGCAGATTAACTCACACTCAGCCAAATACTGTACCCGTACACTCAACGCCCCAAAAGCTTTTGATTCTGGTTTAGCATATAACCTTTCTGCTACTTCTTTTTGTACCAGCAACACTATAGAGTCAAATGGTTCGGGGTTGGGGTTAGCGATCGTACCCAGTAGTTTTTCAATGATTGGCCCTGTAATGTTGTAGGGAATATTGGCTACTATCTTATTTGGCTGTTGGAAATTGGGAAAGGCTGCCAGATAAGATGGTAAATCTAGAGTGAGAAAATCGCCTTGCAGCAGTAAAAAATTTTCAGTCTTACCAAGCTGCTTTGACAACAGTTGGCATAAGTCGCGGTCTATTTCAACTGCAACTAGAGATTGCACTAAGGGTAATAAACGACGAGTCAGAATGCCAGTTCCAGGCCCAATTTCCAGGACGCGATCACCTTTGAGCGAGCGATCACTTTCTCTACACTCAGCTGCTTGAATAATTGCGTTGAGCGCTTTTTCACTTTTGAGCCAATGTTGAGCAAAGACCTTACGCGGTCGGATCATCTGTATTTATTGCCTAGTCTAGTTTTTAGCTTTTTCTCAAAAACTCATTATAAATTTTGAAGTCCCTCTACAGCGCTAGACTCACTGTAACGCCTATCTTGTCTTCCAAACGCTCCACAAACGTAGTGATGGCGATCATGTAAATACCCATACAAGTGTCACCTGTAGGATGGGAGTCTCAAACTGCAAGCTCCACAACAATTATGCCCTTATATACTTAGTTCAGGCATAAGGATTTAGGAGAAATCACTCCAGCAAGACTACTCCTGCCTTTTTCGATAATCATTACTATAATCGCTCAACCTGCATCAGATCCCATTTAGGGACAAGCAACCTGCATTATTCACACAGTCAGGTTTAGCCACTTCGTTCTCGCCTCCCTCCTATTGCTTAACCCATTAACCTGGAAGTAATGCCAGTCAAGCGATTTGCCCTTTTAGAAAATAAATAAATTTACCCCCTTGACAAACTAGGGGATGACTAGTTACTCTAGTTAAGTGGAAAGGCGACAGACGCTAACCACCGCCGAACCTAAAAAACATAATACTTTGAAAGCTTAAGAAAAAACCAATCCTCGTCA
Source organism: Nostoc sp. (assembly GCF_036917555.1). Lineage (GTDB taxonomy): Bacteria > Cyanobacteriota > Cyanobacteriia > Cyanobacteriales > Nostocaceae > Nostoc. The sequence goes on from NZ_JBALDD010000057.1 coordinate 43,365, forward strand.
AAAAATTTTGTTTTTGGGATTCCCTGAAAACATAGTCAAAATTATAACTAGGATTCCGGGAAATATTTTTTTTCGGAGCCACAAACTCGAAACACAACAAAACGGAGAGTTTGATCCTGGCTCAGGATGAACGCTGGCGGTATGCTTAACACATGCAAGTCGAACGGTGTCTTCGGACACAGTGGCGGACG
>NZ_JBALDD010000058.1:0-57140 GCF_036917555.1 Nostoc sp.
TTACGCAAATGACAAGTAATCTACATTGAACTAATAAATAGTTCTTTGATTGATGCTGAACTTACATATTTAGTGAGAAATTTAGGAGAGATAATATGGCTTTCGGTACTACAAATCCTGACACGATAAATGGGAGTTCGGGAAATGACACCATAGTTGGTTGGGCTAGTGGTGGTAATGCCAATAGTACCTCCGGTAACGATATCTTGAATGGTTTGGCTGGTAACGATTCCCTCGCAGGTGGGACGGCGAACGACAGTCTAAGCGGTGGAGATGGCAATGATACACTTGATGGGGGCACAGGAAACGACACTCTAAAAGGTGGTGCAGGCAGTGACACCTTCAAAGGCAGTCAAGGTAACGACAACATTGATGGTGGAGATGGCATTGATACCGTAGACTACACTCAACTAGGTCAAACTATTACCTTGTCAGGTGTTGGAAGCATTCAAAAAGCTGGGGGATTGGGAAAAGACCAACTCTTTAAAGTAGAAAAGGTTATTGCTAATGCTAATGTTGCCAACAACACCATAGATGCATCCCAATCTTTGGCTGGGGTATTTATCACCGCTAACCTGCAAACCCAAAGTTTAGCTGCCAATAACGTTCCTGGTTTGGGAAAATTGTCATTTACCGCAGTCAACTTTGATAATGTCATCGGCACAAATGCAAATGACAGCATTACTGGCGACAACCAAAATAACCGATTATCCGGTAATAATGGCAATGACACACTTGATGGCGGTTTAGGTATTGATACTTTGAATGGGGGAGCAGGTGACGATACTTACATTGTTGACACTACTCTAGATACCATTACAGAGGCTGCGAATTCAGGTATAGATAACGTCCGGTCTTCTGTAAACTACATACTAGGAACCAATCTGGAGAACCTGAGACTGACAGAAGGTGGCAACATTACCGGGATAGGTAACAGTTTTAACAACTTTCTTTTTGGTAATACTTCTAATAACACTATAAATGCAAGAGCAGGCGATGATACCCTAGACGGTAATAATGGCGATGATATCCTCAATGGTGAGGACGGCAATGATAGCCTACAAGGTGGGCCGGGTAATGAAATACTCAATGGGGGATCTGGAAACGATATCCTCATCGGTACTTTTCCTGGTAGCCCGTTTCCCCCTGGATTAGGAGAAACTGATACCTTAACTGGCGGGCCTGGAGCAGATAGATTTATCCTGGGGGACGCTGTAAATGTTTTCTACGACGATAACAATATTATGAATCCTGGTTTTGGAGACTTGGCTATTATTACTGACTTCAACTCTAGCCAAGACCGAATTGAACTCAACGGAGTTTCACAGAATTACCGCTTGCAAGTTGTTGGAAGCAACACACGAATATTCTTAGACAAACTGGGAGCAGAGCAAGATGAGATCATCGGTATTGTGCAGGGGGTAGTGGGTCTCACACTTGATAGTGACAATTTTACTTTTCTATGAGCGGAAAAATACTGGATAAAGTACAAACAATACACTCACCAGTCCTGAAGGGTTAGGTTGCTTATCATCAGGCTAAAACATTAATCTTTCAGCCTAGATTGCTACAGTTCACCCAGGGGACGATCGCGATTTCGACTTTTTTAAATTTTCTTTAGCAAATCCAGAAACTGTCACTATTAAGACAGTGACATCAGGAGATACAGTTCTCGGACTGTTTGACGATACTGGAATTAGAACTTTACTGGAAACGAGCGACGATAGAGGCGGTAGCAATTCGTCATTAATTACCCGCTCCCTGAGTGCAGGTACGTACTACATTTCAGTGAGTAAATATGCTTTCTTGCCTGAAGATGGCGGAACTTTCTCTGGTAGCAGTTCTAATCCTGATTTTTCTTATACACTAGGAGTCAGTTTTGCATAAAAATATTGTCAACTTAAGAAAGTACTAATATCAGAAGGCAGATTCAAGGATACTTTTCCTCGTAACTAGGGGAACACGGCAGCGTGTTCTCCTTTATCTGATATGAGACTATTTACAAACCACTACTTATCTCCAGGAGCAACAGATTTTAATTGTTTCTAATTGATTAGAGTTCTAAAATTATCTTGATAATTGCAATTTTGGGTAAATGATAATCAAAACTAATCACCTAGACAAATTGAATCGTCAATAGTTGCAATAAATACCGATAAAATTCCTCAAAAGTCCCTCATCCAGTTTTTCTAATTCCCAAGCATCAGAACAAACTTCTCAATTGGCGTATAGACTGTTTGGTGGTCAAACTCAAAAAGCATCTTTTACGCCCGTGACACAAACAGATGTAGAGAATGAAGCTTTTGCAGAAGAAAAGATGGAAGTAACTGGATTGGAATTATAAGCCAAACATGGGACGATTTTGCCAGAGGGACAAGAACGGCTGACTGTATTGCAAGCCAAGATGGATCGATCGTTGAATTCTCAACTGGAAAAAGCAACTCGATTTGGTCATAACTTTGCCAATATTCCAGTCAGAAGACCAGATACACCAATGCCAATTCAGGCAAAACTGACGATTGGTGAGCCTGGAAATCGGTACGAGCAAGAAGCTGACCAAACAGCACGTCAGGTGATGCAAAGAATTCATCAGCTACAGAGCGAGCAACTTCAGCGAGAAGAATTACCTGATGAAGAAGATGAATTGCGAATGAAACCAGAGAGCAGTATTCAGCGCGAGGAACTGCTAGAAGAAGAAGTACAAATGAAATCTTTGAGAGAAACTCCCTCGCTGCAACGGGAGGAATTACCAGAGAAAGAATTGCAAATGAAGTTGCTTGGTACTTCATCCCAGATAGTGAATGAGGTAAAATCCCCAAAAAAACCACTTATACATGACATTAGTCGAATCTCACTGCGGCGTCCACAAACAAAACTGACAGTTAACCAGCCTGGAGACATTTATGACCAGGAGGCTGATAGCGTCGCCCAGTTGGTGATGCAGAGGATGAGCGAACCTGTGCAGTCTATCCAACGGGAGGCATTGCCAGAGGAAGAAGACCAATTACAAATGAAATCCCTGGCAGATTCCGTTACTCCTTTGGTGCAGCGTCAGGGTGGAGGAAGAACAGCAGCAACATCTGAGCTAGAAACTTCTATCCAACAAGCACGTGGAAATGGACAGCCGCTTGCAGATGATATCAAGCACCCAATGGAGCAAGCATTTGGGGCTGATTTCAGTAGTGTACGCGTTCATACTGATGCTCAATCTAATAGCTTAAATGAATCTATACAAGCTCGTGCTTTCACCACAGGGCAGGATGTGTTCTTCCATCAAGGCGAATACTCTCCTGAAAGTAATGCAGGCAAAGAACTACTGGCCCATGAGTTGACGCACGTTGTCCAGCAAAATAGCAGTGCAGTACAGCCGAAATCTCTTCATGTTGCACCAAAAGAAAATAAACTCCAGACAAAAGCTCTGTCGACAACCTCTGCGGCGCATGGGCTAGCTATCCAACTGCGGAAGAATTTCCAAAAACCAAGTGACGAAGATAACCAAAAAAATTTAGAATCCAAAACCGATACAGAAAACGGCGAACAACAAAATCAGGCTACAACAGAAAAACATCAAGCTACCCCCACACCCCCAGATGATGGTGGAAACGCGGCAACAGGTATCTCATTTGAGCGGATAGCCTATCAATAAATCCGCCGACAATTCTACCAAAAAAGTATCCAATTGATTCAATAATTTTCACCTCACAATTGAAAAGTGACCTCAATTAAGTTCATACTATTTTAGTAGATTATGAAATGTCAGTAGACTTAGGTCTGATTTCAAATATATTCATACTTGTCAGAATATAGTTGCTAGCTAATCTTATATTTCCAAATCGTTATGTATTCTGGACGGACACCTCAAGAGAGAGGTTCAAACCGCGGTAGGGACAGTTCTGAGCGCTCGCCAACGCCCAGTTCCCACAAAACGCGCGAAACGGATGTGAGCAAGCCATTCTCTTCATCTAATCAACGACCCAACATACTGCAAGGAGTCAGCCTGTATCCTCCAGTTAGTTCAACTGGTAATCGTATAAAAGAAGACAATCATGTAGAAGGCAAGGTCAATCCTCAGGAAAAAACACCGGACATCACCATATCAGAGGCAGATGCAAATTGGGAAAAAGCATGGAAAGCTAAACAGGCTGAAGTGCATAGCGCAATGCAACAATTTGTCCCCCGCTTTCAAGCCTTAGATCCAGATGCTCAGGTTAATATCAGAGGAAGTTTGGCATCGGGTGTCAAAATGAATCCAAAAAAGTGCGCATCCAGTGGAGAACCTTATGTCTTTAATCCCACAGATTTTGATATAGATGCTTATGTAGTCAGTGATAATCTTTTTACACAAGCTCTAAAGAATAATCCCACTGCTGTTAGGAATGGGCAAATAGTAGGCTCCCAGAGCGGAATAAAAGAGGTGAAACAGTTGATTTGGGATATGCGTGAGGTACTGGCAAAGATTACTGGAAATAGAGATACTGGAGAGGTTAAGTGGCACTTTAACGTTTTGATACGTAGTTCGACAAATGCAAGTAAGACTACAAACAAAGATGAACAGTCTGTAACAGCTCTTGGACTTGAGCGGTCAAGAGGAAATCCCTTAACAATACAACCACCTAAACAAAATATTCCTTAGCAATACAACCACTCAATTTAGAATAATTAGCAAGGATAAATATTTATATGACTTACCCACAAATAAGTTTTCAGGTTCGGATCTATGAACGCGCTAGTCTAGCAGAAATGGGCGCAAGAGTCGGGAAAGCTTTACAATGCAATTTTACCCCCTCGGATGCCAAATTATTTGATGAGGATGAGGTTTTAGAAGCAACATCTCTTGGACTATCGATTATACTAAGCCAGGACATAGAAGTACATGAAGGCGAAAATCATAAGTATTATTTAATGGGTAGTTTGAAAGGAGACTTAGAGGCAATGTGGGATATTGAGTATCAGATCATTAATATCAGTGAATATATACTTGGTGTATTAACAAAGTATGACAAAGGTAAGTGGTATATACCCGATTTGAAAGAGCTACATCTTGAAGCAGGCTTGTCTTTTTCCAACTAACTTGTTTTCAAAGACTCTTTTATGGTAAGAGTCAAGGTGGATTACGCGAATGGGAATTTTAAACTATCAAATTTTTGTATATTTGTAGCACAAGAGTTTGAAAAAATTACCTTACCATCAGCAGCGGAACGCTGGATTAGACGGTGGAAGGTATTTGGCAGGGTTTAAAAGTTTTTGAAACCTCAGACATAGACCTTACTAAACTTTTAATTTCTGACTAGAGCTAATTCTGGCATGATTATTGGCAACTTTGAGCTAGATTTTCCCGACGGAGAAATTAGTTAAAAAACTAGTATTGATGTCGAAGGTGACAGACTCAGTTTTGCCCTTATTCAACGGGTGGTTTACGCCAATGTCACAATGATGGATGAATACCTGCCAGGGATTATGTCTGTTATTTATGGTAATGTCTCACCAGAAGAAGCGATCGCTCAAGTTGAAAGGTAAGCCAATTATTTAGCATTGGAGATTTTTAGTATATTTGTATGGAGTAAGCCAAGATTAAGGTTCTACTAAAACAGGTGTACCAAGTTTGACCATTTCATACAGTTCACGAGCATCCTTATTATACATCCGAACGCAACCATGAGAAACTGCTTTCCCCACAGATGTTCTATCAGGAGTACCATGAAATCCAATGTATTCTCTGCCAACATTCCAAAATGCAATCCAGCGTTCCCCCAAGGGATTATTTACACCAGGAAGAACTAATTTTCCAGTTTGAGGATGTGTCCAATCTGGATTTTTCAGCATCTCAATAACTTTGAACTTTCCTATTGGCGTTTCCCACCCTGGTTTACCAACCGCGACTGGATAGGTAGCTTGTAAACTATCTCCTTTATATACATAAAGCTTCCGCATACTTCGTTTAAGTACTAGATGGAAGTGTTGTTTAGAAGCTGCGGGAACAGTTGGCTTGACTATAGGAGATGCTGGCTTCTCAATTGTTTTTTGGAAATCTGAATGTTTCTCAATACTCACTTTAGCAGTACGCTGTGATTGCAGCCAGAACAATAGCGCAATTGCACCCAAACCAATACTTAAACCAGTACAAAGTTCTAGGTTCTTTTTGATTATCTTGTTTTGCATAAACTATTCAGCTTCGAGCAAAGCTAGCTATTTAAATTAAAATAATCACTTTTGTTAATCAACTTTAAGAAACTATACCAATTTCAAAAAGGAATGCCGCACATACACACTTCTAAACCCTTGTTATTTCTGGCTTTCTTAATGAGCGTATGAGTGAATTAGTATTATCTGATTCATCTAAGGGCATATATTGTACAATTCCAAATCTGAGAGGATGTTTGAAAAGTCGTTTTATCAGTATTAAAAGTTTTAGAACCCTCTAAATTCCCTGATAATATTGGGGGGCTTTGATTCCAGTTTCCTCCTTTTTAGGGGGTTGGGGGGATCTAAAAGTATCTAGATTCACAACGAAACACTTTTCAAACAACCTCTGAGGCAATGCTTAAAGCTTTAATCAGGCTACCTGAAATATTGTTCTATCTTCATACTAGTTTAAAACATGCCTTCTATCAACAAGTCAAAATTAAACAATCAGCAAGCTTAATTCCTAAATTCTAATTTTTAGCTTTCCATTTTGCCCTTTAGAAATCTATAGTTTTACCATAGTCTTATTGGGAAATTGGGAGAGACTGAAGGTGCTTTTGGAACTCGTGTAGCAGGTTGTTTTATTCTCCTTCTTGGAGGAGTTTGTCTCTGTGGTGTGTCCGTTACTCGTCTAACTCGTGGTCTAGGTTCCTCTCTACTAATGGCTGTTGAACGCCTTGATGACCTTCTAGGTTCCTCTCTACTAATGGCTGTTGAACGCCTTGATGACCTTCTAGGTTCCTCTCTACTAATGGCTGTTGGGCGTGATGAAGAACGTCTACTTTCTGGCTGTATGGCAGGCCCCGCAGTAGGTAATCCATCAGTAATATTATTATTACTATCATTGTTGTTTGATGCTATTGCCGGTCCTGCAACAGGAAGTGCTTCTTGGGCTAGTAATCGTTGCGTTGGAAAACAACTCAAACTTGTGAAAACAACTAAAGCAGTAGCAGAAAGTCTAATTTTCATCTTCTTTAATAACCTTTGCTTTATGAATTTACTTCAGATGCATGTCACTCGAATGCCAAACTCAATTAATTAGATTGATGTGCAGACTATCGATAATTACGGTTAAACTCTTTACATGATAAATTATCGCTTCCTTCTAACTTATCTTCACGCCAGACTCCATCTTTCTCAGTTTTATCTATAAATATATATACTCCGTTTCCTTGACATTTATTCTTAGCAAAGTTTCCTTTATATTCGTTTCCGTTTCTCAATTTTAAATATCCCAGCCCTTGCAACTCATCATTTGTAAACTGCCCTAAATAATAGTTAATATTACTTTCTACCGGATATGATAATCTCCCACAACCATTACGTTTATTATTTTTAAACTCTCCATAGTACTGAAATTGATTCTGCTTAAAAAGCATTAACCCTCTACCATTGGCTTCTTTCGTTTTTGGATTGATCTGCCCGTAATATTTATAGACGTTAGTTTCCCAGATTGGTTTGCCTGTGACTGGGGGAGGCGAGGATAGCTGTTGATCGCTATCACAAGGTAGTTGGGAGAATTCTGTAGAAGTTGGTATCGTATTTGGTGTTGTTGTGGGAACTGGTACAGCAGTTGGTGTAGGAGATGGTGAAGCAGTTGGCGTAGAGGATGGTTCTGTTGGGGAACCTGGTACAGTATTTGGTTCAAGAGATGCTGGCGATGCTTCTTGCCCTAGTATTTGCTGTATTGGAAGAACACCTAAACTTGTAGAAATAAGTAAACAAGAAGCATAAAGTAGAAATTTTGTCTTCATAAAACACCTCGCTTTTCTAATGTATACAACCTAAAATTCATAAATACTAATTCTCTAGAAAGTCGCACTTACATTAATACTTATAAATAACGGTATCAAGCTCATATTTCAGCCATCATATTACAAAATACAAAACATATTAAGTACGTACTTATAGAGATTATAGTATAAATACTGAGATTTGTCAAAACATCGTTAATAAACTAAGTATAAACCATTAGATGTATTTTACTAGCATCAATGAAAATAAACTTAAGTATTTCTTAATATTTTAGCATATTTCGCCAATTTTGTGGAAAATTAATAGTAAAATGCTAGTTTAATAAACTGCGTAATCTAAAATTGCTGAAGTCACAAAAGCCATATCCAAGTCTTTTAATTAACTTAAGTTAATTATTAATCTCTTTTACAGTACCACTGGTAATTTTTCCATCAAAATAACAAATTATTTCACTAAACTATCTAACCGTTGTACCTAAATCAAGTGGAATCAACCCAATTTACAAACTATCTCTGCTCTCCATAAACATCACTTGGCAAATTATATGTGCTTCCAATCTGAACAATTAAACAATATCTATCACAGAGCAATCGCAGAACTTTTCGGTCTACTGAATTTACTATCTTTGAATGCAATTCGATATGAGGAATTTAAATCCGCCATTAACGCATAAAAGCCCAATTTATGGGAAGACTGTTACCTAAGTAAATAAGCTGAAAACTGTTAAAAGGGTTTTAGGCTGAGAAAGCTGATAGTTAGCATACTAGATGCTGAAGGCTCTTTATTACATAATAAGTCACTTCCTTCTAACTTATCTTCACGCCAGATTCCATCTTTTTCAGTTTTATCTACATATATATATACTCCTTCCCCTTGACATTTACTCTTAGCAAAGTTTCCTCTATATTCATTTCCGTTTCTCAATTTTAAATCTCCTAGCCCTTGCAAATCCTCATTTTCAAACTGTCCTAAATAATAGTTAATCTTACTTGTTACCGGATATGATAATCTTCCACAACCACTACGTTTATTATTCTTAAAGTCTCCATAGTATTGATATTCCTTCTGCTTAAAAATCATCAATCCTCTACCGTTGGCTTCTTTCGTTTTTGAATTGATCTGCCCGTAATATTTATAGATATCAGTTTCGAATGTTGGTTTGCCTGTCGCTGTGGGGGGTGAGGATAGCTGTTGATCGCTATCGCAAGGTAGCTGAGAGAATTTTTTGATTAGAGGAAGCGGTTTCGGAGTAACTGCTTGTGGATTTGGAGGAGTTGGTGATTGAGCAAAATATCTAGATACCACATACAAAGACATGATACATCCAAGTAAAACTGCTCCGCCTGTTACCATAACTTTCCAATTAGATGGCGATCGCTGGCGATCTGACTTTGGTTTTGGTAATGGTGTTGATTGAGTAAGTGCTTGCAACGCTTCTGCTGCTGTTTGGTAACGCTGGCTAAAGTGAGAGCGCACCATATTTGTTAACACCTCGACAAATCTGTCGCTGACATTCGCCCGATCCCGCCAAATTATTTCACCTGTTACGGGATCTTCGGGTAAATTTTGAGGCGCTACGCCTGTCAATGCTTGAATTCCTAGCATACCTACTGCATACACATCGCTAGACAGTTTGGGCTTGCCATTAGCTTGTTCATCTGGCATATAGCCATTTGTGCCAATCAGGATGCTTGATGTGACTAGACCTTGAGTATTCGTCTCCAAGCCTTTAATTTCTTTCACTGCTCCAAAATCAATCAGCACAATCTTTCCGTCTTGACGACGACGCATGATATTCTGTGGCTTAATATCACGATGAATGATACTTTGTTGATGGATAAATACTAAAACTTCTAAAACATCCCTGAGCAGTTTTTTTACTTCTGCTTCACCCCAAGGCTGACCTGCTATTATTTCTTTGCTTAAGTTATGCCCATCAATAAATTCTTGTACTAGGTAAAATTCGCCATTTTCTTCAAAATGGGCGAATAGCTTGGGAACTTGGTTGTGAATGTTGTCTAAGCGATATAAAATTTCAGCTTCCCGGTTAAATAAATTTTTAGCAATTTTCAGAAGTGCTTCATTCTGGTTTTGTGGCTTTAGATGTTTGACAACACATTTAGGCTTAGGAGTTGTAGGTATATCTAAATCTTCTGCCAAATATGTCTCCCCAAATCCGCCGCTTCCCAAGGGATGAATAATTTTATAACGACTGCGGAGTACTGTGCCAAGAGGATTCATTAGATTTATACAGCATTAAATAGGGTATATATAATTTAATTTATGGCAGTTTTAACTAAAAAAATACAACGGGTGATTTACGCTAACGTCACGATGATGGATGAATAGCTGCCAGAGATGATGCGTGTCATCTATAGTAACGTATCACCAGAAGAAGCGATGCCTACAGTAACCCGTTAGCGTAGCGTCTCCGACAGGAGAAGCGGGAACGCTAAAATTGAAGGTTATTTGGATATTTCTCTTTTTGCTAGTACAACACGGCGTAAATAAACATATCATTCAAAATGGCGCGAAAGCCTGGAATACAATACTTTTGACTTTTGACTTTTGCGCAGCGGTACTAGTTCCTAAACAGAAGCCATAGTAACAATTGCCACTATGACTTCTGCTGCGGTTGAGTATTTCTGAGTCTTGATTTAAATTCCCAACTAAACCTTTGCTTCCAAAGATTTGAGTAACTCGGTATTCACACCCGACTCACGAGTCAGGGCTATTTTGCCAGTCCGGGCGATTTCTTTCAAACCAAATTTTTGCAACACTTGCACGATCGCTACCATTTTACCTGGATCTCCCACAACTTCTAAGGTGAGAGAATCTTCCGCCACGTCGACGACTCGCGCTCGGAAAATCTGAGACAATTCAATCACTTCTGAGCGATTGCTGCTACTAGCATTCACCTTCAAAAGCATCAATTCCCGCTCGACACAAGGGGTTTCGGTAATATCCTGGACTTTTAGGACATTGACTAACTTATACAGTTGCTTAGTAAGTTGCTCGATGATGCGATCGTCACCAGGGACAACCATTGTAATTCGGGAGACTCCTCCTTGTTCAGCAGGACCAACAGCAAGGCTTTCAATATTAAAGCCGCGACGCGCAAATAAACTAGAAATGCGGGAAAGAACACCCGCCTCATCTTCTACAAGAACTGAAAGGGTATGTTTCATCTTCGCCAACAGAGGCTAGAGCAGGAATTGAGTAATGCAGACACTAGCAAAGGGCAACGCTAGACCTACTACCGCACTAAATTTTCAGTGCGACCTCCTATTGTAAACTTAACAGCTGCACTCATTGCATTCTCAATCGAGAAATTGTTTAGAAATCATACTGCAAGCAAGAATTTGATTGAATGTATATCTTTTTGTTGGTAGATGCAGCATTTTTGTAAAGCTTTTATACTCGGATTTGAGAAGCCTCTAATAGGAGAAAAGTTTTATGGGTTGGTTAAAAAGATTGTTTGGATTGGAAAAACCTCAAAATGCAGAAATAAATCCGGCTCCACAGGCTGTGCAGCAAGCTCCTAGTAGTGATGTCGCTAGTGCTACGCAATCAATACCCCCAGAACGTCTAGGATTAAGCGGAGAATATGACCAAAGTGGTTTAGCAAAGCGGGTAGCGTTGGCATTTGATCAAGACCCCCAACTCGACGATGTTGATACCCTTTGGGTGGCTCAGACGGGTAGCACTGTGGTGTTGAAAGGTAAAGTTCCCAGTCAAGAAATTCTCAACAAAATGATTTCTGTGGCGGGTTCTGTAAATGGTGCTACAGATGTTGACACTAACCAGGCGACGATTGGCTAGTTACTGCTGATGCGATCGCTCCCATTGCATAATATTTAGGAAACAACCAACGGTTAGCGATGCCTGCGGCGGGCTTCGCCTACGCCAAGCCATCTTTCAATCCAATCTAAAATCGCTTGGTTAACTTGTTCTGGACATTCATCATGGGGACAATGCCCTACATCCTCTAGATTCAGCAATTCCAACTTTTCGTTACATTGGGCAAATTGGCTAGCCAGGGCTGGCGGAACAAACCGATCTTTTTGTCCCCAAATTAAAAGCATGGGAATTGTTAAGGTTGGTAATACTTTCTTGACACTGGGACTAAAATTAATTCCGATCGCAGCTTTGAACAAAGCACTAAATGCCCTCGCAGAACCTCGGTCTTGGGGAGGTTCTGCTAAAATTTCGATGAGTTCATCGGTAATCGCCTCTGAGTTAGCGTAGGCAAGACGTGCCCAGCGACGCAGCACCCCAGGACGGCGCACGAAGTTAAATACAGGTTTAAGTATCAACGGTGAAGCGACAACATTTTTAATTGCTGTAACGAGTGGGCGCAGCACAGGAGGAATTGCTTCTTGTTCTAATGACGGGTCGGGTAAACTCATCATCACCATACCCCGCACCATATCGGGATGAGTGGCGGCGGCGGCCATAGCTATCAGTGAACCGTTGGAATTGCCTATTAATATTGCTGGTTCACGGATAAATGTTTTCCAGAAATCGTAAACCTGCTCAACCCAGAATTCGATGCTGTAATTAGCTGCGGCTTTTTCAGAAGCGCCAAAACCCAACATATCTATGGCGTAAACTGTGTGATGCTCACCCAACACCTCTAAATTATGTCGCCAATGACCAATGGAAGCGCCAAAGCCATGTAACAGAATTAGGGGTGTTGTATTGGGGTGACTTTGGCTAGGGCGAATGTAAGTATAACGGGTTTGCCAGCCACGCCAAATCCAATCTCTTTGATTACCAACCCGTTCCTGCCAGTGTACCGTAGTGGTCACACTTACCTCCGATTTATCAGCACTGAAATACCATTATAAGAATTGGGCATTGGGCATTGGGCGGCGTGCAGAGGGGAAAACTCTTTTCCCCATTCCCCATGCCCCATGCCCCATTCCCTATTCCCTATTTACCTAACAAATTGAGGCATAATTTCGGCAGCGGTGAATATTCCATAGATGCCGCGTTGGTGCAATTGTCTACCAGCTTTGAGATAGCCGAAAGCAGGACCGCAGACATTTGCTGCCATGCTGGTTTCATCTCCCAAAGTAAATGTATGGGTAGAAATCTTCCCTTCAAAGGTACGTCCTGTTACCTTCACATTCGTGCTGAGGGGCTTTTTAGGATTGCGGGTATCAACTACACCACCAACTGTAACGCGATCGCGCCCTACTATCCCTGCGACTTCTAACATCACATCATCAGCGTGTTCCATATTTGTCAAGGTCAGCACGCCATTAGTTTTATTTAGTAGTGCTTCTACTTGTGCGTCAGTCATTGCCCTAGCAGTTTCTACTGTATAACCAGGCATGTGACCTATATCTTCCCGAACAGTGGCGCGGTAAGCTTCCCAGTTAGCAATTCCCACCCCAAAGGTAATTTCAACTTGATGAATTTCGGCGTAACTTTGGGCGGCTAAAGCTGCTGCTGCTGTTAACAGTCCAGGGGTAGCACCACATCCTGTCATATAGGTAATCCCAGCGGCTTGCAGTTCCTCCTTCATCGCTAGGAGTTGTTCTACAGCAGTGGTGCGTTTAATCGCATCTACTAATACCCCACGCCAACCAGATTTGATAAATTCCTTAGCGACAGTGGGAATAAAATCATTTGGTAGATTAGGTAAAGCCAAAAAATACCCATCTACTTCAGCTATTTCGATTAAATCCTGAATACTTTGATTTGTTAATGTACCAATTGGCTCTAAGTAACCCACCGAACCTTGGGACTGATAGATTGCAATGGATTCTTTAGTATTTAAACCGTCAGCAGCATAAGCGTAGCCTTTATGATCTGCTGCTGCAACTAAAATCATTTCTTGTTTGCCAGCAACTACCTTAGCGGCTGCTTGTCCGAGTCCGCCGAAACCCAGTACTCCCACACGTATCGTTGGCGAAATATTTAGAGAATTTTTGATTTTTTCAGAATTCATAGTTAATTCGTTAAGTTGAATCAAAAGCCTTGAGTATTCTGCATCTCAGCTTCCGGCTGATAACTGGTGGCTGATGGCTGATAACTCAAAGCTATAGAGATTAATTATGATTCATTATCCTGGGTTCTTTGACCTGATATTGCAGATATTTATCTGTGAGCGATCGCTTTTGAGTTTTTTGACTGGGAATATACCAGATTTAAAGCAACGGCCTTAACTGCCAACCCAGAAAAAAGCTTAAAAAGACTGGCTAAACTTGATGCTCTGACAGAATAGAGTTTCTGGCACGATGATGCAAACACTCACGGAAGCGATCGCTTAAAGTGATATGAAATTGTTAGGATTTTGAGTATTATGAAGCGTATTTGCACTATGTTTAATATTTTTACAATAACTTCATTATCTGCTTTTATACTTGCTAGCACTACTAATTTATTGCTAGTACAGACAGTTATAGCTAAACCAGTACAGACAAAGCCAGTTAATCAACCAGTACCATTCAACTCAAAAGTACGAATATATCCTGCAAATAATACCTTACCAGCAAGCCGTTTGATGACGATTGAAAGCGTTATCAAAAAGTCTAGTAAGATGCAAATAACAGAAGCAAAACTTACAATATATGACGAATTTGTAGCCAAAACAGGAGAATACAAATCATCGATTTCTAACAATCGAATGGTGTGGATAGTAACTGGTTTTGTGCAAGGGGAGTTGAGAATGTCTAAAGGTAGAAGTGTCTGTACTAATAACGCTAAACTTGTGGAAGTAACGGATGCAGAAACTGGCGATTCTTTTGGTAGAAGTATTTACTGTCCTCCAAACAATGTGATAAATTTTATGCCGTAAAGTAGGGGCACGGCAGTGCCGTGCCCCTACACTCGTAATGTTGTACCGCATCTGAATAGGAACCGCTATATAATCAAAACAACTTGCTTTCAGGAGATTGACTTTCATGACATATATCTCCCCAAAAACCCTCACCTTTGAAGATTTTATCTCCCAATACCAAGACAATCCCCGCTATGAACTAGCAGATGGAGAATTAATTGACATGGAACCCACTGGCCCGCATGAAACGGTGAGTGGCAAACTTGCAACCCAAATTGGCATCTACCTTGTTGCAGAACAACTCCCTTGGTTTATTCCTCGTACTTGTTTAATTTACCCTTTTGCAGATACAGCCACAGTTCGTCGTCCTGATATTGTAGTTCTTGATGAAACCGTTCTCGATCGCGAACCCCTTTGGCAGCGAGAACCCATAATTAATCTTGGACGCTCAATTAAATTGGTGGTGGAAGTCGTTAGCACTAACTGGGAAACCGACTATGCAAGAAAGGTTGAAGAATATGCGCTTTTAGGCATCCCTGAATATTGGATTGTGGATTATCGAGGATTGGGTGGTGTAGCATTTATTGGTAAACCCAAACAACCTACATTTACCGTTTGTCAATTGGTTGAAGACAGTTATACTCAACAACAATACCGACTCAACCAATTAATTAACTCGCTACTTTTACCTGGTATTCAACTTCGCTTAGATGACATTATGCCTCGTTAAATATAGGTGCAGAAAAGATTTAGAAGTGTTGGCAGAGTTTATAAATATAGAAATTTTGGCAGCAAGAAGCCGTAATTATACTGAACCGTAGGCGTAGCCAGTCGTAGACATCGCTTCATTATATCTCTTGCATAAGTCTAAGTCGAATAGACCCCCCTTTATCCCATGCCACTTGCTACAACGGAGGGAACGTCCGCAACGCAGTGGCTCCCCATTGGGGGGAAATTTGAAATCTTGCCCCCTCCCCTTCACAAGGGGAGGGTTGGGGAGGGGTGATTCAAGGATTTTTGCAAGAGGTCTATTATTTATAGTGATGAAAACTTCACCTGTCAGCAGTAATTTTAACGCTCATAAATTTCTAATGGTAAATTGTCTGGGTCTTTAAAGAAAGTATATTTCTTGCCTGTAATTTCATCAACTCTGATATTTTCTACCTCTAACCCTTTTGATTTTAAATAAAAAATAGTTTCCTCTACATCATCAACTTGAAAAGCAAGATGTCTTAAACCACAAGACTCTGGTTTACTAGGCCGTTCTGGAGGGTTTGGGAAAGAGAATAGTTCTATTTGAGTATTTTCTGCAACTTTTAAATCTAATTTATAAGAATTTCTGGCGATGCGAAAAGTTTCTTGAATAATCAAAAAGCCTAAAACTTCTACATAGAATTTTTTTGAGCGATCGTAATCAGAACAAATAATAGCTACATGATGAATGCCAGTGGTTTTCATGTGTACTTATCAAGCTATAGCAGTCCTAAATCATTTATGAAAATTATATATCTCTTTCTTCTTTCTTCCCTTTACGTCCTTGGCGTTCTTCTCTAACGAGACGCTAACGCGAAGGCGGTTCGTTTCCTTTATCATGAACACAAATTTAACTTACAGCTATTTTCAGGTAAATATAGCCGTTCTCGCTTGCGTCAAATACAAACATTCGTAGGGGCACAGCATTGCTGTGCCCCTACCGTTTATCGTGGTGTACTGCATTCAAACAAGAAGTGCTATAGACGACGCGGTAGGGGCGCAAGGCCTTGCGCCCCTACAACAAATGTGGTTCAAATACATGAAAACTGCTGTAAATTTATATTTAATCAGCAAAAAGGCTTATTGCTTTCTTAAAACTTCATATTCAATAAGCAAAAAGGCATATTGCTTACTCAAAATCAGCTTTTACTTTCTCAAACCCCAGTTTGCTTTCTCATTTCGGTGTTTTCCGCAAGCAAAAGCAGCTTTTACTTTCTCAAACCCCAGTTTGCTTTCTCATTTTGGTGTTTTCCGCAAGTGAAAGCAGCTTTTACTTTCTCAAACCCCAGTTTGCTTTCTCATTTTGGTGTTTTCCGCAAGTAAAATCAGCTTTTACTTTCTCAAACCCCAGTTTGCTTATTTATTTAAGTAATTTCCGCATTCAGTTTGGTATATCGTTAAGCTTCAACAGCTTACTGCTGACTCTGCTGGCTTATTAGTATAAGCGAATTGACAAGGGTTTGAAACAATAGACCTCTTGCATAAGTCGAATAGACCCCCCTTTATCCCCCCAAAGGGGAGAAACTTGAAATCTTGCCCCCTCCCCTTGATAAGGGGAGGGTTGGGGAGGGGTGAAGAAAGGATTTTTACAAGAGGTCTAATGAATCAGACATTGAAAACTAATACCAATTTGAAAAAAGAATGCGACAGATACATACTCCCAAACCTTTATTCTGTCTGACTCTTGATCCTCCCTAACCCTCCTTAAAAAGGAAAAAACTAGAGCAAGCCTTTTTTAGGGGAGTGCGATCGGAGCATTTACTCGCACGTAGTTTTGGCTCTTGGGGCTTCGTCTGCAAATCCAAAGATGGAGCGAATAACCTTATTTGCCGTTGAGCAAACGCTCAAACTCTGCTTTGACAACTTGGTAACACTCGCAGGTGATATCTTCTAAACCTGAGCGGTCAAGGATAGTCATTTGTCCGCGAACATAGTCGATTAGCCCCGCCCTTTGAAGAATAGAGGCAGTGAGGCTAACAGTGGAGCGATTCACACCTAGCATTATGCTGAGAAATTCTTGAGTCAGTGAAAAAGTGTCTGTCTCTACTCGATCAGCAGTCATCAGCAGCCAACGGCACATTCGCTGTTCTACTGAGTGCAGGCGGTTACACGCAGTTGATTGGGCAATTTGATTAAACAGCGCTTGCGTGTATCGTTGTAGTATATTGTACAACTGACTATCTGTGGTGACATGAGTTTTAAATGTATCTACTCTCATCCTTAAGCCAGAGCCAGGGACTTGTATAAAACACTCGCCCGGAATCCTATCGGCTCCCAGGAATACTGGAAGACCCACCATTCCTTCATTGCCCACCGTAGCTACTTCGATTGCCGAACCGTCCGTCATCACTGTGAGCATAGAGGCTACGCCATAGTTGAGGAAATAGACGTACTCAATTGGTTGGTTAGGTATGTAAAGGTTTTGCTTGAACTTTAGGGGTACAACCTCCATACAAGCAACAAGACGAGAGTATTCCTCAGAGGGTAGGGCAGCTAGAAGTTGGTTTTTCACAAGTGCAGGATGTTTGAAACACAGATAGCAAGAGGCTGTTTAAGTCTGTCTTATATCTATTAAATAAATAACTGGCAGCAATCAAGAACCTCTAACAAAAGGTTTATTTATTTGTAAACAGTATATGTTAACCAGCTAACATATAAACTACAATATGTTAGTCAGCTAACACAGTGGTGAAACTTGTCAGACTGCTACAGCACTAATTAGACGATCGCTACTGAGCGCTAAACATTCGCAAAGAAGAAAATGGCGTTACAACAACGACACCGAATTTTGTCACACTTCCCCAATATTGCCTATAACATAGTGGCGATCGGAGCTTCTGCGGGTGGGCTAAATCCAATCATCCAAATTGTGTCGGCTTTACCAGGAGATTTCACAGCAGCGATTATTGTAGTTCAGCACATGAATCCTCTCTACTCTAGTCGTCTGGCACATATCATCAGCCGTCACACAGCGTTGCGGGTAGAGCAGGCAAAATCAGGCGAAATAGTGCGTCCAGGGACAGTTTATACTTATGTTCCAGATCGGCATTTAGTAGTCGGTGCTAACGGTAAGCTATCTCTGTTAGAGTCGCCAAAGATGAACTTTGTTCGCCCCTCAGTGGATAAACTATTTATGTCGGTAGGACTTAATTACGGAATGCGGGCGATTGCTGTTGTCCTAAGTGGGTGTGGCACAGATGGTGCTTTAGGAATGATGGCAATCAAAAAGTATGGCGGCACGACGATTGCTCAAGATGAAACTACTTCAGAGTACTTCGATATGCCTTCAGCAGCTATTGACACCGGGAAAGTAGATTTTGTTCTGACTCCAGAGACGATTGCCAAGAGCTTGAGCAACCTGGTAATGAAGGAATTAGCAGCATAAGGGATAATTTATGAATTAAATAGGCAGTTTTGGCTGCTGTTTGCAGCATTGTGGCTGCACCAGTGCGTAGGCGTAAGCCCGTCGTAGACATCACCTTGTTGCAATTTCGCCTCGGCTAACTGGGTTTGACGATACTTCGCTGAGTTCATCAAGTTTTAGTGTTTTCCGCAAGCAAAATGGCATTCGACTTACTAAATTGGCTTGTTTGCTGCGGAGCTTTTGGTTGTGAGCGATCGCTTTATATTGAAATAATCTGGATTTCTTTTACTCGGTGCATTGGTTTGGTTGGCTTTTCAGTAGTGATCAGTTGATCAGCTTTAATTTGCAGAGCAGCCGCCAGATGAAGTGCATCCATCGCAGCTAAACCGTAAGTACAGGCAATTTGAGAAGCATCCTGTAAAATTTGCTCTAAGTCAGTTGCCCAGTGGATGACAGCACTAAAAAATGTTTCGTAAAATTCTGCAACGCCCTTGTTGCTTGTTAAAAGTTGCTTTAGGCAAGACTTCTAATTGAACGAAGCGACTTGAAGCAAACTCCAGATTTTCATCGTTAAGAATTTGATTCGCTCTGATACTGACTGATTTAATACCACAGAAAGCGCTGATCAGTACACCAGAGTCTATGTACGTCTTTTTATGACTCACGGAATCCACCGCGACGTGCAGCAAGTTCAAGTTCAATTTCGTCAACGTTTACGAAGTTGCAATCCAGCAGCGATCGCTCGTTGTCGGATTGACTATAATTTTTTGGCTAAGGGTGTTTGTGGCACAAAATCAGATTCGGGGGGTGTTGTTTCTGGCTCAGATTTAAGTAGTTCAACAAACTGCAAAACTTTTTGTTGCTTTTGGGGTGTGAGAAGGACGATAATTTTTGTAAGGAGCTAGGGTTACTGCTATGAAATTAGATCGCATCACCAGCAATCCCAATCGTATGAATGGACAGCCTTCTATTCGTAATCTTCGCCTTACCGTTCGTCGGGTGATTGAGTTATTAGCTACCTACCCTAATCGTGAAGAACTGCGTCAGGAGTTTCCCGAATTAGAAGATGAAGATATTCAACAAGCCTTAATTTTTGCATCGTCCTACTTGAGCGATCGCATCATTGAACTACCTAACCGCTATGAAACTGTTGCTTGCTCAGGGACTACCATTCTCTGCGGCAGCATTGCTCCGTGATTCAGGTATCGACACCATCCATGTGGGTGAAATTGGGATGTCTGAAGCTGAAGATGCAGAAATCATCCAGAGAGCTAGAGAAGAGAGACGTGTTGTTGCTACACTTGATGCAGATTTCCATACATTGTTGGCACTTGATGAAGCTAGCTACTCCTTCAGTCATTCGCATTCAGATTGAAAGGTTACGTGCTCAAGCATTAGCGAATCTGTTGCTGACGGTAATCGCTGAGTGTGAAGAGGATTTGGAACAAGGAGCAGCCGTTACGGTTGAGCCAAGCCGTATTCGTATCCGTCGTTTACCGTTGTTACTTGATGTCTAACCTTTCGCATATTTAACTGAAATTTATATTAAATCAACAAAAAGGCTTATTGCTTTCTCAAAACTTCATATTCAATAAGCAAAAAGGCATATTGCTTACTCAAAATGACATTTTACTTTCTCAAACCCCAGTTTGCTTTCTCATTTTGGTGTTTTCCGCAAGTAAAATCAGCTCTTACTTTCTCAAACCCCAGTTTGCTTGTTTATTTAAGCAATTTCCGCATTCATTTTGGTATATCGTTAAGCCGTTAGCTTGCGATGCCTGCGGTGGGCGTAGCGATCGCTTCATTCAACAAGAATCTTTCAATGGCTGACTGGTAACTCTGCTGGCTCGTTGGTTAAATCATTTACGTAGAATTCAAACTTTTTTATATTCTTATTTTAGTCTCAGCATTTTTTGTACCTTTCTCCACCAGTTGAACTCAGGTGGAATTAAGAAATGTAAATAATACTTGCTAGCCAAGCAACTATCTAAATTTTAAAATGTAATAATTATAAAAATATTGTCTCAAGTAAAGGTAAATATGACTTTCATAAAAATTGCTGGAATTTTTCAAACAAGAGAACAATATAACAATTTCTTACAAAGCTTATCCAGTGAATTTTATGCTGCTGATATATTCATAGTAAATCAAGATTTATTATTGGCATTAAAAAACAAAATGCTTGGATTTGATATTTATGAAAATGAATATATAATTGTAATTGAAGTCATAATAAATCAACTACTTAAAATTCAAGCTTTGCTGAAACAAGGGAAAGGACGATATATTACACCAGAAGCTCTAAATTATTTGCCGATAGCAAATCTTTAATTAATCTAAATAATTAGGATTATGACTAAAATTAATCGAATGCGAATTGGTAACGGTCAGTTGTAATTAAAACTATGGATATAACCTCGTATTAATTCGTCACCAGTCTTTTAGCAGGAGAAACCTTTGGGGAGAGGTCAAAATTGCGTTAAACGTTGCAATTTCGCCCCCGCTAACTGAGTTTGGCAATACTTTGCTTTACTTGAGGTCGGGAATTACCTGAATCAGTCCAGTCTGGAAGGCTTTGTCATAGGTGATTACAGCTAAACTTTCGAGTTCAGCCTGAGCCATGATCATGCGATCAAAGGGATCTCGGTGGGCAATCGGTAAGCTTCCTGCTCTAAGCGCATGGGATGTGGTGATGGCAAGTTCGATAAATTTAGCCTGATGCAATATCTGTAAATATTGCTCAACGAGTTGTTTGGCTTCGGGTAGTTTACCCATCCGATATTTGGTGGCAATTTCCCAAGCAGAAGCACTGCTGACAATAATCCGATGATCTGGGTTGCGAATGATGTCTCGGCAGTCAGTGTAGAGTTTTGGGTCGTCAAAGAGCCACCACAGCAAGATATGGGTGTCGATGAGGTAGCTCATTCCCATTGCTGGAGTTCATCTTCTGGCAGTGGTTCAAAGAAAGCATCGCTGAGTTGTCCTTTTAATAAACCAGGAGTGCGGGGTTGTGTACGTTCTTGACTTAAACCTAGCCGAAAATAGTGAATTAGATCATAAAGTTCTGCTAGTTTGTCTTCAGGGATGTCTTGCAATTCTTGGACAATCTTCTCGATCAGCATAAGTCAAACTCTTCGGTAGTTGTTAATCAATAAGTTAGGAATATGCAACTACTTTGTTGCTCAATTGAGGAATAAAATATTTTTTCTCGCTTTGCACCAAAGCGAGAAACTTTCATCTTGTTAATCAGCAAGGCTGAATTTTTACTATTCCTGTAAAACGGTTTTTGATACAATCCTAGTTTTTTTCAGGTCTGCTTCTGAAAGTTCTTCTCCAGCTTGCAAGCGGGTGGCAGAAGTTTGCAATACTGTCGCCGCCCCTTTATCTCCAATTTGTAAAGCAGTTTTGGCGGCTGTTTGCAGCATCGTGGCTGCACCAGTGCGATCGCCTTGTTGCAATTTCGCCTCGGCTAACTGGGTTTGGCGATACTTTGCTAATGCTAAAATTGACTGTTGCACCTGGGGATTAGATGTCGGTTGATACGCCCGAACTACATCTGCATACACTGGCACCAGAGGCGAAAGTAAACCTTGTTCATTAACTAACGGGTCATCATAACGGATTTGTAGATGAGCGATCGCTTGCTTCCCTTCTGGCAATTGTCCCAAATAAATGTTCGCCAAAACTACCCGTTCTACATCCTGCATCAAATCTCCCAAACGTACAGCAAAGCTACCATCAGTTTCGGGTTCCACTGGTAACTCGATTGTGTCTGGGGCAACTTGGGCAATGGGTTTTAATTCTGCTAATCGGACATTGGGCACTAGAGATAACAGTAAGTAGGCATTAGTTAGCCCAATCGATTTAATCCGTCCAAACAGTCGGCTAAACTGATCCACAGCTTGTTCAGGGCGTTCAATATGAGCTAGAGTCCCACCACCGACATCGGCAATGTTTTCTAGCAAATCCTGATTCCAACTATTACCAAATCCGAAAGTGTTGATAGTTAGGTTCAGCTTGGCAGCCTTTTGCGCCAGTTTAAGACAACGCTTATTGTCATCTCGCCCAATATCCCACTTCCAAATTCGCAAACCGCTTTCACCATGTCCATCCGTCAGCAGAAACGCCTGGGAAACAGCGCCTCTTGTGCCCTTCATCAGTTCTGTAATTCCCAATTCCAAACCATCAGCGATCGCAGTACCGCCGCTAGCAGTCAGTTTGCTTTTTATTTGAGATTTGATGCTTTCGGGGTCTTCAATCGCTTGGTTGGGGATAATGACTTCTGCAGTACCGGAAAAAGCCACAACTGAGATCCGATCGCCTACTTTCAACCTGTCTATTAATCCTTCCACCGCCTGGATCACCGTTTTAATTGGTTGTCCATGCATGGAACCACTTCTATCCAAAATCAAGCAGAGATTAAGGGGGAGATTTTGGTCAAGCTCACCAGCAATCGCAAAAATCGTCATTGCTAGTTGACGTTGGCTACTTGTTTGAGCCACATCAACATTATTGTCATTTAACGCCGAGAGCAATTTAACTTTCATTGCGGAGGGGTATCTTGCAAAACTGTTTTAGAGACAATTCTGGTTTTCTTGCGATCACTTTCAGATAAATCTCCACCAGATTGTAGCTGGGTGGCAGAAGTTTGCAACACCGTCGCCGCCCCAGTATCTCCCATTTGCAAGGCAGTTTTCGCAGCCGTTTGTAACATCGTCGCCGCACCAGAGCGATCGCCCTGTTGCAATTTCGTTTCCGCTAGCTGGGTTTGGCGATACTTAGCTAATGCTAAAATAGAATGCTGCACCTGGGGATTCGGGTCTGCTTGGTAATTTTTGACTACATGGGCATAAACTGAGATATTTGGTGTAACTAAACCTACTTTGTTGGCGGCTGGGTCATCGTAGCGGACTTGCACATTAGCGATCGCTTGTTCACCTGTTGGCAATTGTCCCAAATAAATATTAGCTAAGATTACCCGTTCTGCATCTTTCATTAAATCTCCCAACCGCACAGCGAAACGTCCATCAGCTTCTTGTTGCAGTGGTAACTCAATTGTGTCTGGGGAAACTTGGGCGATAGGTTTGAGTTCCGCTAGCCGAACATTGGGCATCAGGGAAAATAATAGATAAGCATTAGTCAATCCCACAGTTTGAACGCGGCTGAACAGACGATTAAACTCTTCGGCTGCCTGTTCGGGTTTTTGAATATAAGATAAAGTACCTAAGCCAGCATCGGCAATCTTTTCTAAAACATCTTGGTTCCAGTTGTCACCAAATCCCAAAGTATTTAAAGTCAAATTATAGCTAGCAGCCAATTGGGCGAATTTCAAACAGCGGTTGTTATCACCGTGTTCATTTTCCCCATCAGTTAACAAAAAAGCTTGGGAAACAGTATCTTTTTTCCCCTTCGCCAACTCCTCAATCCCCAAACGCAGTCCTTCATCAATCGCAGTTCCACCATCAGCACTTAGGCGATTGATTTGCTGTTTGATTTTCTCTGGATATTCGATACTTTGGCTCGGTACTAAGACTTTGGCACGATGATCGAAAACTACAACGCTGAGGCGATCGCCAGGATTGAGTCTATCTACCAAACGATTTGCTGCTTTTTTCACCGTTTCTAGCGATCGCCCGTTCATCGAACCACTATGATCGAGAATTAAGCATAAATTCAGGGGTACATGGCGGTCTTGAGTCTGAGCGATCGCCGAAATCGAAATTCCCAACTGACGTTGACTGTTCAGTTGATTTGCGTCCAAATTACCATCATTCAAGGCAGGCTGCAAACTAACCTTCATAACTTCAAGTCCCTATTCAGGATATACATATTAATAAATAACTTCAAAGCACTACTTTAGCTCTACGGAAAACCTATCCAATATAAATACACTAATATAATCAGAATATCTTAGAAGCCAAGCATTGGCAGATGCAAAGCCACCTTCAGCATTAGGGAGAAATCCGCACCTTGAAGGAAGCGTGCATCGCGCTAGGATGTATTACAGTTAACGGCATAGTTTCAGGCGATCAGTTGCTATGGACATTTCCCCAATTAAGGCTGTTCAAGCCCCATATTACGGCGATAACTTTTACCGGACACCACCGCCAGATTTACCTTCCCTCTTATTGAAGGAGCGGATTGTCTACATTGGGATGCCACTGGTACCTGCTGTCACGGAATTAATCGTAGCCGAATTGCTGTTTTTGCAATCCGACGACCCCGAAAAACCGATAAAAATCTATATCAACTCCACCGGCACTTCCGGTTACAGTGGTGAACCCATTGGCTTTGAAACCGAAGCCTTCGCCATCTATGACACCATGAAATATATCAAGCCTCCGATCCACACCATCTGCGTCGGTTCTGCGATGGGTATGTCAGCGATGCTCCTCAGTGCTGGTACAAAAGGTTGCCGCGCTAGTTTACCTCACTCCTCGATTATCCTGCATCAGCCTAAGAGCTACGCCCAAGGTCAAGCAACGGATATTCAAATTCGCGCTAGGGAAGTTTTGGTAAATAAAGGGGCATTAGTTGATATCTTACATAACACCACTGGACAGCCCCCAGAAAAAATTATTAAAGATATGGATCGGCTGTTATATCTAACACCCTACGAAGCGAAGGAATACGGACTGATTGACCGAGTTTTTGAGAAAGAAGAACTCGCAAATCCCCCACTCCCTGCCAGTGTCCTTTAATTTGTCTTTTGTCATTCGTCTTTTATCTTTAGTTAATAACCAAAAATTATTAATGACCAATGACCAATGACCAATGACCAATGACCCTTCGGGTGACGCTCGTGCCTCGCTAACGCTGGCTGCGCTAACGCCAGTTGTTCATGGGGGATACCTCCAAGACCGCACTGGCTCACCAATGACTAATGACTAATGACTAATTAAAAACGGAGTAAATTATGCCTATAGGCGTTCCTAAAGTTCCTTACCGGATGCCCGGTGGACAATATACAGATTGGATTAGCATCTACGATCGCCTTTACCGGGAACGGATTATATTCTTGGGGCGAGATATTGATGATGAAATTGCCAATCAAATTATCGCTGTAATGCTGTATCTGGACTCAGATGATCCAGGTAAAGATATCTATTTATACATAAATTCCCCCGGTGGGATGGTTACATCTGGCATGGCTATTTTTGATACCATGCAACATATCAAATCAGATGTAGTGACTATTTGCGTGGGTTTAGCTGCTTCAATGGGGTCTTTTCTGCTGGCAGCTGGCACCAAAGGCAAACGCATAGCATTGCCTCACTCACGGATTATGATTCACCAGCCTTCAGGTGGTACCCGTGGACAAGCAACCGATATCGAAATTGAAGCTAGAGAGATTCTGCGGATTCGTCACCAGCTCAATGGGATTTATGCTGATAAAACAGGTCAGACCATAGAAAAAATTGAAAAAGATATGGATCGTGACTTTTTCATGTCTGCTGAAGAGGCAAAACAATACGGTTTAATTGACCGTGTGATTGAAGACCGAACTTCCGTAGTAACTGGGGAGTAGGAAGGCAGGGGGCAGGGAGCAGGGAAGCATACAACTCTTGGAGAGGCTGCGCCAACGACTGCGCTCAGTAACCGGGGGAGCAGAAAAGAAGTAAGTTGCAGTAAGTTTTTCCCCTCTGCCCCCCTGCCTCTTGTACTCAATGCCCAATGCCCTTCCCTGAACAAACTGTCAAGATTGAACTTTAAAATAGAAAATTAGCCTTTATCATTAATAGTCCGGGCTTGAAGCTGATATTGACAGATAATAGCCAATAGCTAAATATTCGATAGCTGATAGCTCAAGATGGATCTTGGAGATTGCTACCGTTTACTAGGTTTAAGATCGGGAGCTTCTTTTGCTGACATCAAAGCGTCTTACCGACGACTGGCGCAGCAATATCATCCTGATATCAACCCAGATGACAACAAAGCCAAAGATAAGTTTATTGCCTTGACAGAGGCTTACAAACTCCTGCTGACGGTAGTACTACCAGAGGAAATTGGCGCACATTCAAGTCAGGTGTCAACGTCTGGACGTGACGACGCCAAGGCAACGCAACGGCAAAAAACACCAGTAACAACGGTGACAAGCCAAGAATCAGGGAAACCAAAGCCGCCGAATCTGTTGGAAATAGAAGAACGGCTGAAGTGGAAGACTTATGAGCAATTGCAGCGATTTTTGCAAGAAAGACGATTTCCGCAAGCGATCGCCCTGGCGGAAGCTTTAGCAGAACGTTTGTCAACAGATGCAGAAGTCCGTCAATGGCTAGCGATCGCCTATCAAATTTGGGGACAGGCGCTAATTTCTGAAAAACAACTACTCAAAGCCAGAATTTATCTCAAAAAAGCTTTGAAAACAGATCCTCATAATAAAAGTCTCTGGTATCAAGTCCAGCGCGATTTCCAGCGCTTGGAGCAAATTTTTTAAGAATTTAGGACTAGTACCGCAAGGCGGAAGTCAAAAATCAAAAGTCAAAAGGCTTTAATTTTGAGCTTTATGGCTGTTTTGAATAGTAGGTTTATCTATACTAGCCCTTTCAAGGTTAGTAAAATTTTTGGACAATAATTATTCTTGTCTATGTATTATTTGTGCATAATGCACTAAAAAATACTTTTTAACCACGGAGGCATAGAGGAGAACATTTGGGCGGGTTTCCTGACTTGTATCCTACAAAGAAGCAAGCTGCTGGCAGCCTCTTCCCTTCTGCTAAAGCGAGAAGCCACTCGTGTCAAAGTGTTCGTAGCGCAGAGACAAAAGTAGAGATTTTATTTCCAGAACTAAATTTTTATGAGTTGCCTTGAAAGGGCTGGTTATGAGTATAAAACTTTTACCAAAAACCTTTATTTCAAACTGAGTTCAATATAAAAAATTAGTTTGAAAAGCCTGTATGATAAGCTTTCAGTCCAAATAAGCTAGGCACTTATTTTACAGCAATTATTGAGAATAAAAGCTGTTTATTGAGAAGGCAGAATTTCTTATCATTATGGGATACTTGTTGATAACAACGCGCGAGTGCGTTTTCAGCGAAAAGCT
Organism: Nostoc sp.; assembly: GCF_036917555.1. Lineage (GTDB taxonomy): Bacteria > Cyanobacteriota > Cyanobacteriia > Cyanobacteriales > Nostocaceae > Nostoc. The sequence continues at coordinate 27,886 of NZ_JBALDD010000058.1, forward strand.
TTATACTTAATATTTTGGGGCATTTTATTACTTCTAACTCAGGTTTATTTGAGTATTTTTTTACAAAATCAATGCTCCAGTTCCCACTTTATTTACAATAGAAAAATAGGCGATTATTTTTATTTTTTCAGAGTAAATTAAGAGGTTAATTACTTTAGTTAAATTTTTATTACATACTTGAAAATTTTTTTAACTTACTATAAATAAATAATCTAGTGAATAAACATCCCCAAAAAATAATTTCAAACTCTTATCCTGTCTAGGTGAAAACCTAATTTATGGAGATGTCTAATAAATATAAAATCTAATTTAGAAACCATTTATGCAAATCAGGACAATCGCCAGCATTGCTAGCCTGCTTGTCTCCACGTCCTAGCATTTGCGACCGCCGCCCAAGCTGCGCCATTCAACAGTCCGGGCTATCCAAACTACCCTTATGAAGGTCGCTACCCGGAGTCCACGCCCTGCCGTTACAACCTCCAGCAGACTTAAAAAGGCAACCTGGGCTGGAAGCAACATAACGCTGAAGTACTTCTATAGCGGCCAATACGGTTCATTCGTGCGAATCGACAACGCACGCCCTTACTGCAAGGTCTACCTCGATCGCACCCGGAGCAGTAACTGCAACCCCAGCAGCTGGGACTATGTTGGTGAGACCGTTGATCCGGGCATTAACTTTGCCTACACAAAGGTTGGCAATAACCTCAGTGGTCGCCTCTCCCGCGCTGCCCTAGTCTGCGGCACCGGAACCGTCGTGACCCGCACTAACTGGTACTAAGCGTGACTTTTCCCCGGATGTGGAAAAGGGAGAGCGGTTCGCTAATTACTACGGCTCGTAAGTTGGAAAGTCTGACCGGAGGTTTCCTGAGATCGGACTTTCCACAAAATCTAAAATTGGTACGATTATCGCTGCCATCCACGTAGCACTGCTCCCAAGGTAGCGATTCCCTCGACAATCTTCTCGGTTGTTTGAAAGCTAAAAGCTAACCTAATGGCATCATCTCCCTGTCCATTGGCGTAGCAGCGAGTTCCTGGCAGAAAGCTGATGCCCTGTTCATTGGCAGCAGTTAGGAGTGCTTTGGCGCTGATATCTGGCGGCAATTTACACCAAACGAAAAAGCCACCACCTGGTCGCAAAGCAACTATATCACTGGGAAACTCTTGAGCGATCGCTTCTAACAACAAATTACACTTATGCTTATAGCAAGCGATTAGCTCCTGAATGTGATAATCTAGTTTGCCTGTAGCACAGTAGCGACCAACCACATGGCTGACAAATGGCCCCACAGGCCCTTCACTTTTGAACATTGCCAACCGCTCAATAATTGCTGGATTGCCACAAGCCCAGCCTAGCCGGATACCAGGCGCAATGATTTTCGAGAAGGTATTTACGTATAACACCCACCCCTCCTTATCAAGGCTTGCCAAGGATGGCACAGCTTCGCCTTGGAAGCGCAAATCGCTATAGGCATCGTCTTCTACTACCAACACGCCATACTCAGCCGCTAACGCTACCAGTTTTTGGCGGCGAAATAACGGCATAGTAGTACCTGTGGGATTATGAAAAGTAGGGATAGTGTAAATAAACCTGGGTCGAATACCCTGTTTTTTCAAGTCGCTTAAAGTTTCTTCTAACGCATCTACATCCATTCCCATCTCATCTACAGGAATGGTAATCAGGCGTGCGCCAGCCTGGACAAATCTACTAACTACTCCCAAGAAGGTTGGCCCTTCCACAATTACTACATCACCAGGTTCGAGAAACACATCTGGTAGCAAGCCCAAAATCTGACCGGAACCATAGCCAATAATCACGCGATCGCGATCGGCAAGGATTCCTTGAGCTTGCAAGCGGAGGATAATTTGTTCATAAAGTTGGGCTGAGGGTGGCCCGTAATTGAGAGCGATCGGAGCTTCTTCTGCCAGTACAGCAGCACTTGCAGCAGACAAGTCAGCATGGGGAAAGAGAATTGGGTCAGCAAGACCATAGGCAAAGCTGACGGTGATGATTTTGGTTAACTCAGTGCCGTAAGTTGGTGGTGCTAGCTTTCTAGCTCGTTCGGCGAACAAATCAGCAATTTGGTAAGCAGAAGTGGTAGAAGCCATAAGCAATTCAAAATTGGGAGTCAGAATATAGAACACACACAAAGGCAATTAGCGAAAAGTCATACGTATGTATTCTTCCTTATAACATCATGACAAGTATCGTAAATATTGATTACTAGAACAAAATTACTATGGTGAAATTAATTAACTTTAAGTGGCGGCAGCTAATTCTAAGCTTAAGCTGCCTACTGTTGTTGCGGATTTGCTCACCGAAGAATACTGCGGGATTGCTATGCCCAAGAATTCCCCCGATTTGGATGCAATTAACAAAGGTATAGCGACTTTGTTATCCAATGGCAGTTACAAGCAAATTTATCAAAAATGGTTTGACGCTGAACCTTCACAATTGCCAGACTCTTGACAATTAGGCATTGGGCACAAAAGGCAAAGGGGCAGAGGGGAAAAATTTACTGCAACTTCTCCTCTGCTCCCCCGGTTACTGAGCGCAGTCGTTGGCGTAGCCTCTCCAAGAGTTGTATGCTCCCCTGCTCCCCTGCTTCTTCCCCATTCCCCATTTATTAAGGAATTACCTGCCAATATATGAAATATTTATCTAATATGCGTCACAATTAATACTGCCACCAAAATTCATTGATAAACTACAATCTACTGTAGTCAGGGACAGCCAATTGTGGCACCTTGGATCTTAGTGGCTAGAAGCACCTTGGAACGAACGGGAATAAAGGAACTTCCACTATGCTGATTTGCCCTCAGTGTAAATTTGAAAACCCCAATAGCAATAAATTCTGTCAAAACTGTGGCACGTCCCTGACTCACAAGGTCTGTCCTGAATGCAGTACCGATGATGTACCTGTGAATGCACTACGATGTCATAACTGTGACACAGAATGTGGAACAGTGTTTTGGGCAATTATTGCTAAAGAAACGACTGGGGAAGCTTTGAGAGTAGAAGGCGATGTAGGAGATGTAGGAGGTGAGGGAGATGAGCAAGCAATACCCTCTTCATCTCCTCCATCGCCTAGTTCTCAAATGGCATTAGGCTGCTATTTAGACTCCCAAGAGCGCTATCAATTGATAGATACGCCACTTACGCAGACAGAAACTGCCATTATTACTGATGTAGGTGTGAGAGTTCTAGACTGCCAGCCTTATCAAATATCACCCATTGAGGCAATCCTAGAAAGTCAGGAATCAGATTTGCTAACGCCATCAGTTGAAGCGAGTGAGATTCCTCGCCTTGCTAAACTTTATATTGCTTTACAATCCCAAGGTGAGCGGGGGATACCGCCGATTCACGATGCATGGCAGCAAGGTGATATACAGGTATTAATAATCGAAAACCGCTCAGATTGGCAGCATTTACTCGACCTGTGGCAAGAAGAAACAACCAGTTCGTTAAAAATTTTACACTGGTGTTATGAAATGACCCAACTTTGGGCAGTATTGGAACCAGTAAATTGTCGTCAAAGCCTTTTAGATTTGTCGAATTTGCGATTGGATGAAGACCAAACGTTGGCGCTACAAAGGTTGTATGTGGAATCATCAAACTCTCAGCCTGCCACGGAGTCGCTAGAAGATGCCCAAACCCAAACATCTACCATTCCAGAGGAGCCGTTAACTATCCAAGCTTTGGGAAGGGTTTGGCAAGCACTATTTAGACAGTCGCAACGGACTCAATTTGGCTCTGTAGTCCAGATGTTGGGGGATTTAGAGGTAGGTAAGATTCAGACGATCGCCCAATTGCGATCGCGTTTGGAGGAAATTTCTGTTGAACTGGAAGCACTAGGAACCGCAACTTTGCCCCTAATAAAGGAGAAAAATACTGCTGTGTCCACTATCCCGCAATCAGATGAGTTAGAAGATATCATTAGCAAAACTGATGATATGCCAACTGTTGTGCTGGCGATGCAGTTAAGTAGCTTAGAAGATGCAGGACGCACAGATGTGGGGCGTCAACGTCATCATAACGAAGACTACTTTGGCATTGAAACTAAAATTCAGAAACTGGAGTTACCCAAAAGTCGAGTCTTAGAAGGGCATGGTTTGTATATTCTTTGTGATGGTATGGGTGGACACGCTGGCGGCGAAATAGCCAGCGAGTTAGCAGTCAACACCCTACGGCAATACTTTCAAGAGCACTGGACTGCCAACCAGCTGCCAACAGAAGATAGCATTCGTGAGGCAGTGTATTTAGCTAATGAGGCGATTTACAAGCTCAATCAACAAGATGCCCGTTCTGGAGTTGGGCGTATGGGTACAACTTTAGTAATGCTTTTAATTCAAGATACTCAAGCAGCAGTTGCTCATGTGGGAGATAGCCGTCTCTATCGCCTGACGCGTAAGCAGGGACTAGAACAAGTCACAGTAGATCACGAAGTTGGGCAACGGGAGATTAATCGAGGAGTGGAAGCAAGCATAGCTTACGCCCGTCCAGATGCCTATCAACTTACCCAAGCCTTGGGGCCTCGTGATGAAAACTCGATTAATCCCGACGTAGGCTTTTTCGACATCAATGAAGATATTCTTCTGCTGTTGGCATCGGACGGTCTATCAGATAATGATTTACTAGAAACCCATTGGCAGACTCACTTAGAACCCTTACTTAGTTCTGGTGCTAACTTAGAACGCGGTGTTACAGATTTAATTGATTTGGCAAATCAATACAACGGTCACGACAATATTACTGGTATACTTATTCGGGCAAAAGTACGCCCAAATCTGGAAAGTTAATCATACATGGGCATAGGGCATCCCTTCCCCATTCCCTAATCCATTTACCTTGTAGGTTGTATTGTGGTTAGTCTGACCCTGTTAGAACCGCAACAGAAAACGCCCCTCCAGCAGTGGTGCTTTGAGGATTCCTCCATAATTCGGATTGGTCGAGCGGCAGATAATCACGTTGTTTTAACTGATAGTTTAGTTTCGCGGCATCATCTAGAACTGAGAAAAGTCAGTGACGCTAGCAATGGTGATGCTTGGCAGCTGATTAGTCAGGGTACAAATGGGACTTTTCTCAACGGTATCCTTGTACTTCAGAGTCCGTTACCAAATAATTCCCTTTTGCAATTGGCACAGGGAGGCCCAATACTGCAATTCCAAATTCAGGAGGTAAAAGTACTGGAAACTGGTTTGCGATCGCAACAAATACAAGGGACAGAAGAAAAGGCTGCCGAGACACTTTACTCAGCCAAAAATCTGGCAAATTCATCTTCCACTTGCATACACGAAGGCAACTCCCCAAAAAATCTATTTTGCATCCACTGCGGTCAACCTCTTACAGTCCAACAGAGAATTCGCCATTATCAGGTGTTGCAAACTCTCGGACAAGGAGGTATGGGTACTACCTATCTCGCTTGGGATGAGGCTGGTCTGATTGCGGGTATGCCACAACTGCTGGTGTTGAAGCAAATGAATGCTGATATGCTGAAAATTGTCAAAGCTCAAGAGCTATTTGAGCGAGAGGCGCACACTCTCAAATCCCTTAACCATCCTGGAATTCCCAAGTATTATGACTTCTTTGTAGAAGGCGGAAAAAAATACTTGGCAATGGAACTAATCCACGGACAAGATTTGGAGAAACGCGTCTATACCACTGGCCCAGTGACACCAAACCAAGCGATCGCTTGGATGATCCAAACCTGCGATATTTTAGACTATCTTCATAGCCAAGAGCCTCCACTGATTCACCGCGATATTAAACCCGCCAATTTAATGGTGCGAAGTTCAGGAAATCGCATCGTAGTGCTAGATTTTGGCGCAGTTAAGGAAATTGGCACAGCGCCCGGTACTCGAATTGGTGCAGAAGGTTACTGCGCTCCTGAACAAGAACGAGGACAACCTTTGACTCAATCTGATTTGTATGCAATTGGCCCAACGCTGATTTTTTTGCTCACAGGCGAAAACCCTTTCAAGTATTACCGCCAACGAGGGCGAAACTTCAGGTTTGATGTGGCAAAAGTTCCCACCATTAGTTCCCAATTAAGAGATGTGATTGATCGCGTTACAGAACCATTGCCACGCGATCGCTACCAAAATGCAAAGGAATTGGCTGCGGCTTTAGCTGCTTGCAAAGTTTAGAGAGTGGGGAGTAGAGAAGCGATTAATCGCGTCTAGGGAGTGGTGAATATTAAAAATTCCTATCCCCTATCCCTTATTCCTTATTCCCTATTCCTCATCCCAAGTTTCTACAGCTAGCAATTCACTAACTGGGTCTTGCATACTAAAGCCAAAGTCAAGCAGTTCTTGTTTCCAGTGCTGCCATTCATTACCATAGAGCAGAGCGATTTTCCAGATGCTATCGCTTGGCTTGATAATATTAGATTCTATGAGTGATTGCACGTTGCGCTGCAATTTCACCATTGGGTGAATCACTTGCTGAGTCATAACCTCGATTGAATTCTGATTTTGTGGGTAAATGCTTAATTAAAACTGCTTCCCATTCTGCAATTGTTGCCGGCCCGTAGAGTGGTGTAATTTGGTAAAGCTAGTCTTAACTTTTTAACTATACCATAACAAACTCTACTAAGTTACTGGTAAATTCGGTTTTGTACGGTAATTACCACCAGAAAATCCCAATTTTACCAAGCAGTCCTTAAACTTTTTGCAGAAGCCAGACAAAAGTTTTGGGAGAAGGAGTAAGGGATGTTCATGTTTCCCCTTTTTCCTTTAACCTTTGCCCCTTTTGTTTTCCTCTTTACCTCTATCTTTTTTCTGCAACAGTGCAACACTACCTTTCGTAAGATATCTATTGTGGACGCCGAGCAGAATAAATAGTCCTCAGGGAAGTTCCACTAAGTAGTGTGACTGAGGACTACTGGGAAAATTCTGTTTGTTTAAATTAGGAAAAATATGCTTGCTTGTTGAAGAAGCTATAGGATACGGGCTAGTTTGAAAGTTTATGACTGACAGGGAATTTGCAATTGAGTAGAAATGTCTACTCATTTCTGTTGATTTAAATGTTATTTAGAATATCGCAAACATCTGGCCTTAGGCAAAATAATTGCAAATCTTTATATAATTTTAATGTTTTGCTCAGAGAATAAGGACTGTTAGGGCACAGGGTAGGGTTTTGCTTTGAGGTATAGGAGCGATCGCATGGCAAAATCTCGGTGCAGTATGGGTTTAACATAAAGTTCCCCCGTCTTCAGAGTCAGCATTTGAAGTTTGTGTAAAAAATTTTTAGCGAAGATGTTAGTTTCTGTTGAGCAGATGGGTATCCTCAAAACGGGAGGCTTGCTGATACCTAAGTATTTACCGCAGCAAGTATGTGAGGCATGGCTGGTTCAGACGAAGAATACCTAATTACCCGCAAAAAGAAGATTCAGCGGCGACAAAAAATTGTCACGATAGTGTCGATGTTCTCGTTTTTTGGTTCTACGGCATTTGCGGTTATTCCAGCAATTCAACAGGCTACCCAACCTAAGCCAGCAACTGCGTCTGCTTCTCCTGAATCAGGATTACAGCAACAGGCGCAGGGCTACGAGTTGGTTTTACAACGGGAACCAGAAAACCAACTTGCTTTAGAGAAACTGTCTGTGCTGCGGTTGCAATTGAAGGATGCTAAAGGTGCGATGAAACTTTTGGAGAAGCTGGTGAAGTTACATCCTGAGCGGCAAGATTACAAAGTTGTATTAGAGAAGATTAAAAAGCAAGAGGAAAATAGCGATCGCAGCACAAACAAGCCGCCAAAATCTAAGTAACAATTTCACTTAAATATTTTTGGAAAAAATAATTTTGAGATTACAAATAAATACAAGATGTTTAATGGCAAATCGATTTTAATCACTGGTGGTACAGGCTCCTTTGGCAAGCAATTTGTGAAAACGATTCTCAGCCGATATCAGCCTCAGAAAATCATAGTTTATTCACGGGATGAATTGAAGCAGTATGAGATGGCGCAAGAGTTTAATGCACCTGCGATGCGCTATTTCATTGGAGATGTGCGCGATCGCGATCGGCTGCGTCTGGCAATGCGGGGTGTTGATTATGTTATTCATGCTGCGGCACTCAAGCATATTCCTGCTGCTGAATACAACCCAATGGAATGTATAAAAACTAATATTCATGGAGCAAATAATGTTATTGATATTGCCCTTGATCGGGAAGTAGAAAAAGTGATTGCCCTTTCAACAGATAAGGCAGTTAATCCAATTAATCTCTATGGTGCAACCAAGCTAGCTGCTGATAAACTCTTTGTTGCAGCAAATAATATTGTTGGAACAATGAAAACCAGGTTTGCTGTAGTTCGCTACGGTAATGTTGTCGGGTCAAGAGGCTCAGTAGTGCCTTTTTTTCAAAAACTGATTCAAGAAAAAGCCACAGAAATTCCTATTACAGATCCACGTATGACCCGCTTTTGGATTACCCTCCAACAGTGTGTAGATTTAGTCATTAACAGTTTTGAAAGAATGCATGGCGGAGAAATATTTGTTCCAAAAATCCCTTCAATGAAAATTACCGATTTAGCTGAAACGCTTGCACCGGGAGTTCCAATTAAAATTGTTGGTATTAGACCAGGGGAAAAATTACATGAAGCAATGTTTTCTTCTGAAGTTTCACATTTAGTCTTTGAGTTTACCGATCATTATGTAATTAGACCAACTATTGAATATGCTCATTCTGTGGATTACGCTTGCAACGCTTTAAGTGAAAAAGGAGTCTCCGTTTCTGAAGGGTTTGAGTATAGCTCTGAGATAAATACAGAATGGCTAAAAGGTTTTCAACTACTGGATATGCTGAAGCAATGAGTGACTACATTCCTTATGGGAAACAAGATATAAATCAACAAGATATTGATGCTGTAATTGAAATTTTGCGCTCAGACTGGATTACTCAAGGCCCAACTATAGAAAGATTTGAGCAAGCTGTTGCCAACTATTGTGGAGCGAAATATGCTGTAGCGGTTTCTAGCGCGACAGCTGCATTACATATTGCTTGTCTTGCTGCTGGTTTGGGACAAGGAGATATTCTCTGGACATCACCAAACACCTTTGTTGCTTCAGCTAATTGTGGACTTTACTGTGGTGCAAAGGTTGACTTTGTTGATATTGACCCGAATACCTACAATTTGAGCATCGATGAATTAAAACGTAAGTTGGCTGGGGCAGAAAAGCAAGGTTGTTTGCCTAAAGTATTAATACCCGTACATTTTGCAGGACAATCTTGTGAGATGGAACAAATTGCTGCTTTATCACAGCGTTATGGTTTCAAAATTATCGAAGATGCTTCTCATGCGATTGGTGGAAGCTATCAGGCACAACCTATTGGTTCCTGCAAATTTTCCGATATAGCGATTTTTAGCTTTCATCCGGTAAAAATTATTACAACTGGTGAAGGCGGTATGGTCTTAACAAATCAGGAGGAGTTATATCAGAGATTGATTAGATTGCGAAGTCATGGTATCACTCGCAATCCAGAGTTAATGGAAGGTGAACCTCATGGTTCTTGGTATTATCAGCAGTTAGATTTAGGCTTTAACTATCGGATGACAGATATCCAAGCAAGCTTGGGTAGTAGCCAAATGCAAAGGATAGATGAGTTTGTAGAACGCCGTCGCTTTTTAGCTGAACGCTACAATCAGATGCTGCAAGATTTACCACTAGTCTTACCTTGGCAACATCCAGATACAATGTCTAGCTGGCATTTGTATGTGATGCGTTTGAAATTAGACAAGATTAATAAAACTCACCAACAGGTATTTGAAGAAATGCGTCGAGATGGAATTGGTGTTAGTTTGCACTATATTCCAATTCACACTCAGCCATATTATCAAAAACTTGGTTTTAAGTTAGGAGATTTTCCAAACACTGAGACATATTACCAGGAAGCTATTAGTATTCCTATTTATTACGCATTAACTCAGAATGAGCAAGATCAAGTAGTAATGGCTATAAAACAAACTTTACTATTAGAGAAGATTATGTCATGAAATTAGGTATTGGTACTGCACAATTTGGTTTAGATTATGGAATATCTAATAAAGAAGGAAAAACACCAACAGAGGAAGTAGTAAAAATATTAGCTCTAGCAGGTCAAAATGAAATACATGTTTTAGATACAGCCCCTGTTTATGGAACTAGTGAAGAAATATTGGGAAAGTTAATTCCTGATAATCATAACTTTGAAATTGTAACAAAAACTCCTAAATTTTCTCCAAATTGTATTACATCTGATGATGTTAAACTTTTAGAGAATACTTTCTATCAATCTTTATCTACATTAAATCAATCCTCTATTTATAGTTTATTGATACATCAAGCTAAAGATTTACTAGCAAATAATGGACAATCTCTGATGGAGAAAATGCTCCATTTTAAAGAAAAAAAAATGATCAAAAAAATAGGAGTATCTGTTTATTCTCAAGAAGAAATTGAAAGTGTTTTAGAAAAGTATCCAATAGATTTAATTCAGTTACCTATTAACGTCTTGGATCAAAGGCTATTACTCAGTGGAAATTTAAGTTATCTGAAAAAAAATGGTATAGAAATTCATGCGCGTTCCATATTTTTTCAAGGTTTATTATTAATGGAGCCAGAATCTCTGCCATCTTATTTTGATTCTATTAAAAATCATTTAAAAAAATATCATGAAATGGTATCGCAGTATAATATCTCACCATTGCAAGCATCTATAAGTTTCATTAAAAACATCCAAGAAATTGACTCTATAGTTATTGGTATTAATAATTTTCAACATTTATCAGAAATTTTATTAGCGTTTAAAGCCAACTTTTTGTTAGAGGCAAATGCATTTTTACAATTTGCTTTAACAGATAACTTTATATTAAATCCTACAAATTGGAAATTTTAATATGAACCAAGATCAGATTTTTCTAGAATGTGAAGGTAATCAGTGGTTTAAACGAAATAAGGCAGTATTAGTTGGTCCTACTGAGATTGATTGGGCTTTGTATCTTATCGATTTATTAAAGCCAAAAAGAGAAATTAAAAACATTGTTGATTTGGGTTGTGCTAATGGTTGGCGGCTTAATAAGCTAAGTGAAAAATTTGGAGATATAAATTTAGTTGGTATTGATGCAAGTTTAGAAGCAATTCAAGATGGTAAGCAGCGTTATCCAAATTTAAAGTTGTATCAAGGTTTACTAACAAATATCCCTATTAAGTATCAGTTTGATTTAGTGATAATTGGTGCTGTAATGCACTGGATAGACCGTGAAAATCTAGTGAAAACTATAGCTGAAATAGATAGATTAACCGCCGATGGTGGTATTTTACTTTTAGGTGATTTTTTACCAGATTATCCTCAACGTCGCCACTATCACCACTTGCCAAACGAAAAAATTTATACCTATAAACAAGACTACGCCAAAATATTTGAGGCATTAGTCACTTATCAAGAAATTGCTAAAATTACATCCAATCACGATCAGCGAGAGTTAGCTATACAAGTTTGTGATTCCTCCTCTAGGTGGGTTTGTACTCTTCTGCAAAAGTCTTTACAAGGTTTTTATCAGGAGGCCACATGATTTTGGCAATTCTTCAAGCACGGTTTTCTTCATCCCGTTTTAGGGGAAAGGTGCTCAAGCCAATTCTTGGTGTACCGATGTTAGCACTACAAATTGAACGAATAAAGCGTGCAAAGCTGATTGATAATATTCTGGTTGCCACAAGCAAAGATGTTACAGACGATGCTATTGAAAATTTGTGTATAAATATCAATGTAGAATGTTACCGTGGAAATTTATATGATGTCCTAGATCGCTTTTACCAAGCGGCTAAATTGCATTCTCCAGAGCATATAGTTAGGTTAACAGGTGATTGCCCACTAGCCGATCCAGATTTAATTGATAACGTTATTAAATTTTATTTAACTGGATATTTTGATTATGTTAGTAATGCTCTTGAACCCACCTATCCTGATGGCTTGGATATAGAAATATTCTGTTTCAAATGCTTAGAACAAGCTTGGAAAGAGGCAAAGCTTCCTTCACAAAGGGAGCATGTAACTCCTTTTATGAATCAACAGCCGCACCTTTTTTATATAGGAGGTTATAAGAATAATACTAACTTGTCCCATTTACGTTGGACTGTTGATGAACAATTAGACTTTTCATTAATTGCAAATATCTACGAAGCTTTATATCCAAATAACTCTAAGTTTACGACTCAAGATATTTTAGATTTTTTAGAAGTAAATTCCTATTTGAAAAATTTCAATACTTGCTATCAGCGTAACGAAGGTTTACAAAAATCATTACTGGTTGATGAATTGTTTCTAAAAAACATTGGAGAAGATTAACTGTGTCAGAACGTTATTATAATTCAGAAATATTTTTGGCAAGGGCACTTCAAGCTATACCATTGGGAACGCAAACCTTTAGTAAGAGTAAAACTCAATATCCCTTTGGTGTTTCTCCTTATTTCATACATAAAGGGTTTGGTAGCCATGTTTGGGATGTTGATGGGAATGAGTATATTGACTTCATCAATGGTTTGGCAGCCATAACACTTGGGTACAGTGACCCAGATGTAAATACGGCGGTGCTTCAACAAATAGAACAAGGAGTGCTTTTTTCCTTACCTCACCCTATTGAGATGCAGGTGGCTGAAAAACTGGTTGAGATAGTACCTTGTGCCGAAATGGTACGCTTTGGCAAGAATGGTTCAGATGCAACATCAGGAGCAATTCGCTTAGCTAGGGCTTATACAGGACGAGATCATGTTGCTGTATGCGGCTATCATGGTTGGCACGATTGGTATATTTCCTCTACTACTCGCAATCGAGGAATACCAAAGCCAGTTCGAGCTTTGACTCACTCTTTTAATTACAATGACTTAGATTCATTGCATCAGATATTTACGCAGTACCCCAATGAAGTTGCTGCGGTAATAATGGAACCGATGAATGTAGTTGAACCCAAAGAAGGCTTTTTAGAAGATGTCAAACAGTTAGCTCATCAAAATGGCGCACTTCTAATTTTTGATGAAAATATTACAGGATTTCGTTTTGCAAATGGGGGGGCACAAGAATATTTCGGTGTAATACCAGACCTAGCAACTTTTGGAAAAGGATTAGCCAATGGTTATCCTGTATCTGCTGTAACAGGTAAAGCGGAGATTATGCAGTTAATGGAGGAAGTCTTTTTCTCTTTTACATTTGGAGGTGAAACACTTTCTTTAGCAGCAGCTAAAGCAACAATGACTAAGTTGCAGCAGCTACCAGTTATTGAAACCCTGAAAAAGCAGGGACAAAAAATCATATCAGGTGTCCAGCAACTTATTGAGCATTATAAAATCTCTTATATCTTATCTATATCTGGCCACTCTTGTTGGTCGTTCTTACTTTTTAAAGAAGTAAACCCATATAGCCAATTGCAGATTAAAACCCTTTTTCTCCAAGAAATGTTTGCTAGAGGAATTCTGACCCTTGGAACTCATAATATGAGTTATACCCATAGTGATTCTGATGTAGAAACCCTACTAACAGCTTACACTCAAGTTTTTCAAATTTTAAAAGAGATAGTTGACAATCAATCCTTAGAGAAATATCTCAAGTGCCAACCCTTAGAACCGTTATTTAAAATCAGATGAATTTAGTTTTTCGTGTTGATGCATCTACCCAAATTGGTACTGGTCACTTAATGCGTTGTTTGGCATTAGCTCAAGCTTGGCAGAACACTGAAAAACAGGCAATTTTTTTAATGTCTAACTCAGTTCCTACGTTAGAACAGAGGCTGTTATCAGAGGGAATAAAAGTAGTTCACCTGTCAGTTCCTTGGGGAAGTATTGAGGATGCAAGGGAAACTACTAGTTTTGCACGCCAGCTAGATGCAAATTGGTTAGTAGCGGATGGATACCACTTTGGTGCTGAGTATCAACGAGTAATCAAAGATGCTGGCCTAAGTCTGCTATTTATTGATGATTATGCACATGCAGACCACTACTATGCAGATATGGTCTTAAATCAGAATATTTATGCCCATGAGGGGCTATACGCGAACAGAGAACCCTATACTCAGCTTCTGCTAGGTCTGAAATACGCTCTATTACGCCGGGAGTTTTGGCAGTGGCGTGGGTGGGAGAGAGAGACCCCGACGATTGCTCGTAAGGTTTTGGTAACATTGGGCGGTAGCGATCCAGATAATGTAACTCTTAAAGTTATAAAAGCCCTGCAATTAGTGGAATTGGATGTCTTGGAAACTGTTGTGGTAGTGGGTGGAAGTAATCCTCATTATGAACAATTGCAATCAGCTTCCTTAGATTCAAGGTTTCCCATCCACTTGAAGAGGAATGTAACTAATATGCCCGAACTAATGGCTTGGGCTGATGTGGCGATCGCATCTGGTGGCTCTACTAGCTGGGAATTGGCTTTTATGGGTTTACCAAGTATTGTGTTAGTTTTAGCTGACAATCAACGAGCGATCGCACAAAAATTAGATGAGATGGGGGTATCTATCTATCTTGGTTGGCATGAGGATGTTTCTGTTGCTGAAATAGGGTCGGCGGTTACTGATTTACTAATAGTTGCACATACACGAGTAGAAATTACTAGACGCGGTCAAAAGTTAGTAGATGGTGAAGGAAGTAAGCGCGTATTGAGAAATTTAGAAACCAAGTTGTTGAAATTACGCTGTGCTTGCCGAGAAGATTGTCGATTGTTATGGGAATGGTCAAATGATCCAGAGGTAAGGGCTGTTTCCTTTTGCACAAAATCTATACCTTGGAAAGATCATATTCAATGGTTCCAATCACGACTGTACTCTCAAAATTCTATTTTTTACATTGGTGTTGATATAAATGATGTGCCTATCGGTCAAATTCGCTATGACATAGAAGGCGATAAAGCCATTATTTCCATCAGTATTGATAAAAAGTTTCGTTATCAGGGTTATAGCCAGAACCTGATTAATTTAGGATGCAAACAAATATTTTTTGATTACAAAATTAAGAGAATTTATGCCTATATAAAACCTGACAATAAAGTATCAATCAAAGCTTTCGATAAAGCTGGTTTTCAAAAGATAGGGAAAACTAAATTAGGAAAACATGAAGCCATTCATTTAATCAGAAATAAATAAAATCACTATGACAAAATCAAATGAGAGAAATTAATATTGCAGGTAAAAAAATAGGTGCTGACCATCTACCGTTTGTGGTTGCTGAAATGTCTGGCAATCATAACCAATCATTAGAAGTAGCTCTAGAAATAGTTGACGCAGTTGCCAAGAGTGGGGCACACGCCCTTAAACTTCAGACTTATACAGCAGATACTATGACCTTGGATATCAATGAGGGTGATTTTTATATTGATGCTCCCAATAGTCTTTGGCATGGTCAATCGCTGTATCAGCTTTACCTAAAGGCTTACACTCCTTGGGAATGGCATAAACAGATTTTTGACCGTTGCAAGGAACGACGAATTATCTGCTTTAGTACACCTTTTGATGCCAGCGCTGTAGATTTTCTCGAATCCTTAGAGATACCTTGCTACAAAATTGCCTCTTTTGAAAATACTGATTTACCTCTAATCCGTAAAGTTGCTAGCACTGGTAAACCGATGATTATCTCTACTGGTATGGCGACAATTTCGGAGTTAGATGAAACAGTGCGGACAGCGCGGGAAGCTGGTTGTCAAGATGTAATACTACTCAAATGCACAAGTACTTATCCGGCGACACCAAAGGATAGCAACTTGTTGACTATCCCTCATCTGCGCGATTTGTTCAACATACAGGTGGGGTTATCAGATCACACTATGGGAATTGGTGTTGCTGTTGCGAGTGTTGCTTTAGGGGCGACATTTATTGAGAAACACTTTACCCTACGTCGGGCTGATGGTGGCGTTGATTCCGCTTTTTCAATAGAACCAGAAGAAATGCAGCAACTGGTTGTGGAAACTGAAAAAGCTTGGCAAGCACTGGGTAATATAAATTACGGTACGACAGAAGCGGAGAATGCATCATTAAACTTTAGGCGATCGCTCTACGTTACTCAAGATATGAAAGCAGGGGATGTTTTTACACCGGAAAATTTGAGAGCAATACGTCCAGGATTTGGATTACCACCGAAATATTATCAAGTTTTATTAGGCAAAAAAGTTACCCAAAACTTGAAAAGAGGGACTCCTTTAAAATGGGAAATTATACTAGAGTAATTGAGTAAAAATTGCTTTTGTTTTTACTATCAGACCCATAAATTAACACAATAAATAAACTATTTATTAAGCATAATTACTTTACTTATACTATCAACAGAGCCAATATTTAGTGTACGTTATTGAAAATTACAAATAAAGGATTAGAGCAATGACTGGAATCAAAAAAATTATGTTTTTTGTGCCCTACGCATGGTGGTCAGTTCATAGTCAAGTAGATGCAGTGGTTGCTTCAGCATTGAGATTGCGGAATTGTGAGATTTTTGTAGTTGGTTGTGATGGAGTGTATAAAAATTGCAATCTTGCACATCTCGCAACTCAGGTTGGTTATCAATATACTGATGCTTGTCAAGCTTGTTCACAAACTAGTAAACAGTTTTTGGGCTCATCTTTTAATTTACCTTATCTACAATTGCGTGATTCTATCACTGAGAATGACTACAAGATTGCTAATCAATGGGTACAAAATCTTGGACAACAAGATTATAAAAATGCTGTCTATTTTGACTTACCAATTGGTAAATGGGTCACTTCATCTATTTATACTTATTTTAGAATATCTTCTGATAAAGAACTGTCCAGACCAGATGTGAGAAAAGTTCACAAACAATATTTAATTGATGGATTGATAACTTATAAGGCTATTTCTAGATTACTAGATACTTATAATCCAACAAACTTATTTTTATTTAATGCTCGCTTTGCACCTTACAGCGTAGCATTTGAGGTAGCAAGGCAGCGACAAATTGATGTTGTCACTCATGAAAGGGGATTTATTGCTGATAGTTTTTGTTTTTTTGATAATTCCAATTGTTTAAGTCCTAAAACTCCACTTGATTGTGTGGGAAGGTGGGAAGATATTACCCTAAATAAACAAGAAATTTTACAAGTAAAAAATTATTTCATTGAGCGGGAAAATGGTCATAATCTTAGTTGGCCATCTTTTTATGATTTCCATTCAAATCATATGAATATTCGTCAACAATTAAGAATCCCATTAGACGCAAAAATAATCACTGTTTTCACCTCAAGCGACGATGAACTTGCAATGTCTGATGATTATAAGTGCATTACAAGCCAACTAGATATGATTGAAAGCTTGATGGAAATATTCAGAGATAGAGATGAATATTTGGTAATTCGCCATCATCCCTTTATCGCAGGTATAGGAAGTAAGACATTCCCACATGCTGTAGCATATGACTTTTTGTCAAGAGCTTATCAGCAAGTACTTTCTGCTCCTAAAAATGTGCGGATTGTCATGCCCTGTGAACAGTTAACTTCATATGCAATTTTATGGCATTCTGATGCAGCGATCGCTTTCTTTAGCACTGTAGCACTTGAGGCATTGGCTAGAGGTGTACCAACAGCAACATTTGAACTATCTCCATATCGGGGAGCAGTACGACATGCTTTTCAAGACACCAGTAAAAAATCTTTAGGAGAATTAGTCGATAGGCTACTTTCTGTATCCTCTCAGCCAACTGTCAAGGACTTGCTCAGGTTGTATCGCTTCACTGATGCTTATTTCTTTAAGTTTTCTACTAAGTTTCGCTCAATTGGCATAAAAGACTATCATTACCCCGATATAAGGATTAAAACTTTAGATGATTTGAAGCCTGGTATTGATCCAGCTTTAGATAGAATTTGCAATAGAATCATACATAACAGTTCTATCTACGATTTACCAACAGATGAGCGTAAAAACAACTCAAATTTTGAGGAGTTGGATTTCTTTAACAGCGAGTTGCAAGAGATAGAAGAATATCGGCAAAAAGTTAAGTTTCAAACTTTAGAAAGTGAAAATTTCTCTGCCCAACCCTCAGTAGCTATAATTCAGATGAATTATACAAACATTAAAAAGACTGACAACCAGCTTTTACAAGCATGGAAAAATCAATCTCGGCATCAAAATCTGATTGTTTATGATTGTAATAATTTAGATTTGTATGACTACCAAAGCATCATAGACTCAATTATTAATGTTATTTCCATTGTTGAAGAAGAATATGTTCTGATTACGAATGATTATATTCAGTATGACGAGTCTTTCCTTTCATCGGCTTTAGATATACTTTTTGCAGCAGAACACAAACAAACTGCTGGAGTTATATTTGGAGCTTGGATTGCATCTTCTAATAGAATCAATCAACAAATTTTTACTGAACGTGTACCTGCAAAAACTTATTTAGAAGCTGTTCAGATTTTACCAGTACTAACATTACCTCAAAACCTGCTTTCTTTTGGGCTAATTCGCAAGGATTTCTTGTTACAGTTTTTAACGGATGTTAATTCTGTATCTACTTTGAGTGAATCTGCTGCAAGTATGTTTAGTCTTCTCAAGCAGCCAGCTATCCACAGGGTAGAACTACCAATGTTAATTATTCACCAGTTAGATACTGAGTTAAATCAAGATATTCAACCAGAAAATAAATCTCCTAAATCCAATTATTTACCATCAGAACAATTAGATACTGATGGTTCAATGAATCAAAATCAACATATCTTACTATATACAGACGATCCAAGCATTTATGGGGTTGGGCAATACAACCACACAGTTCTTTGTGAATTAGCGAAATTAGGCTATCAGGTAACTTGTGTACAGAGCCAAGTATCTAATCAGTTTATTAAACAGCGCCAGCAGTTGGGCATTCAACATTTATGGCTTGACTACAATACTCTTCAAGAATTTTCACGTACCTTAACGAGTATATCTGATGCTCAAAAGATTTTAGCTAGTGTTAAGCCTGACCTTGTGATTTTTAGTGATTGCTGTCCCCTATCCAATCTAGCTGCTAAAAAAGTTGCTAATCAGAGGGGGATACCATATATTATCGTCGAGGGATTTGTCGCTCCCTATTTGGCAGATCGATTTGTCTCATACTTGGAAGAATTAGAGCAAATTTATGCTCAAGCAAGAGCAGTTATTGCTGTGTCAACCGAGAATTTGAATTTATTACACCAGCTCTTCAGACTTCCAAAAAACAAAGGACAGGTGATTTATTACGGGCGACCAGAACATTACTTTGCTCCTCCTACACCATCTGTTCGCGATCGCCTGCGTCAAGATTTAGAAATACCCGCCGATGCTGTAGTTTGCTTTACAGCTGGTCGTTTGGAGCCTGTCAAAGGTTTTCAGTATCAACTAGAAGCAATTCAACAACTCAAGCAAAGTGGAATTTGGTCTCAACTTTACTTTATTTGGGCTGGTACTGGAACTTTAGAAACCCAATTAAAAGCTGAACTAGAGCAACTTGGAGCCACTAAACAAGTCAAGTTAATTGGAGAACGTTCTGATATTACAGATTGGCTTGATGCTGCTGATATTTTTGTTTTGCCTTCAGAATTAGAGGGAATGCCATTATCCATAATGGAAGCAATGGCAAAAGGATTACCGATCATTGCGGCGGCAGTCAGTGGTATTCCCGAAGAGTTGGGTGATACGGGTAAATTGTTACCCGACCCTAAAATTGATCCGCAAGCCACTGTACGAGAATTAGTGAATACAATTCATGCTTGGGCTATCAAATCAGAATATCGCTACAAACAAGGTCAATCTGGCAAGCAACGTGCAGAAGCAATGTTTAGGCAAGAACTGATGCTGACAAACACAGTAGCAGTAGTAGAACGCGCACTCTTGCCACTAAGAAATCAAGTTTTACCTGCTTTGTCAAATATGCCACTTGTATCTGTGATTATTGCCTGTTACAACCTAGCTCAGTTTTTACCAGAAACAGTGGCCAGTGTCATTGCTCAGACATACGAGAACTGGGAAATCATTATTGTCAAT
Source organism: Nostoc sp. (assembly GCF_036917555.1). GTDB lineage: Bacteria > Cyanobacteriota > Cyanobacteriia > Cyanobacteriales > Nostocaceae > Nostoc. Next base: position 47,858 of record NZ_JBALDD010000058.1, read on the forward strand.
GATGGGAGTAAAGATAATACCAGTAAAGTCGCGCAACAGTTGATATCAACGTATTTTAATAAAAAGATACGACTTGTTGAGAAATCAAACGGTGGGCCTGCTAGTGCTAGAAATGCTGGTATCAGAGTATCCAAGGGTAAATATATACTTTCATTGGATGCTGATGACAAGTTAAGCTCAACAGGAATTGAGAGTCTGCTAAGTGTGGTATTAAATCAAGATTCTCCTTGTGTGACATTTGGTTCTTACCAAATGTTTGGAGTAGAAAATAAACTTATTATCAGCGCTGACTTGTTCTCTAAAGAAAATATGAAGCGATTTAATATGCTTCATAACTCTTCACTTTATTCAAGGAAAGCGTGGGATTTAGTTAACGGTTACAAAGAGGATGTTGCTTTAATTGGTTATGAGGATTGGGAATTTTGGCTTAATTGCTTAAAACATAAAATCAACTTCTATGGTTTAAGAGAAATAGTAATATATTACCGCAGAAGTATTGATTCGACTGGAAATCGAGCTTTTACCCAACATCATAATAAGTTTGCCTTAATCGTTGCTTACAACTCTGAGATTTTTAACCCAACAATAATTAAAGAATCAGAAAATCTGTTGCTTTCATTTGGGTTGATTAAAAAGTCAAATGAACTTAGCAATGAGTTAGAAGGGCTTTTATTTCAAATAAATAGCTGCGTTAATCAGTATCAGCAACAACCAAGCAGTAACTCAGCAATAGGGAACCTCTGCCAAGTTCGCCAGAGATTGACAGAAAAATTACTCACTATCTCAGCAGAACAATTGATTGTTGATTACTCTGCATATCTAGGTAATGCACATCAAAATTTGCTAAATAGCGGTATTAAACATGAGCCTCTGACAGATGATGAGCAGAATTTTGTTAATACTCTATCAGATCATATTGCTAAAGGTTTTGGCGAACCACAAGCTATCCAATACCTGTTAGCAGGAATGTTGTACCGCCGTGCTGACCAGCTACCCCTGCAACATGATCTAACTCATATTCCCCAATGGTTGCTAGCTGATTATCTGAAATTTATATTTGAATTTCCGCGCCTATTTCAAGAAAAGGGAGAGGCAAATAATTACTATTATTATTTAGAACAATGGCTAGATTATTTAATAGAAAATCTATCTAGTAATCAAGAATCGGCACTATGGCAGTATATAGCCAAATTTTTCCTTCAAACTGCCAATTTCATCCCTCTATATTTCACTACAGAAAACTTAAAAGAGATTTATAGCAAACGCGCTGATATCATGGAATATACCTTGAAAACTCAAGGCTACGAAATCGACTACGACTTTTCAGAGCGCTCGCCAGAACGCAAAAAAATTCGTCTAGGAGTTCTTGCTGGTCATTTTCAAGCAAGTACAGAAACCTTCCATACACTGCCAGCATACAAACATTTAGATTGGAATAATTTTGAAATTATTCTCTATACCCTAACTGCAAATAATAGTCGTTTAGAGCGTTATTGTACAGGTCATGTAGATGCTTTAGTTACTCTACCTCCAGACCTACAAGGTCAGGTACAAACGATTCGTGATGGAGATATTGATCTTCTCTTAATTGCGACGAACGTTACAGCAGTCACAAATCAGATTACATTACTTGCCTTGCATCGACTGGCAAGGGTACAGTTGACCTTTGGCTCTTGCCCTGCCACAACAGGCATACGGAACATTGACTATTTTATTTCTGGCAGTTTATCAGAACCTGTATCGGGCGGACAAGAGCATTATAGGGAAAAGTTAGTAACTCTTGATGGAGTAGGTTACTGTTTTGATTACCCTTGTGAACTAGAGATCCTTAAAATTAAACCAAATCGAGAAAACTGGGGTGCGACTGAAAAAACTGTTGTATTTATTTCAGGTGCTAATTGCTACAAGATCATTCCAGAACTGAGAGAAACTTGGGCAAAAATTCTTGCTGCTGTACCTGATTCAATTCTCGTTTTGTATCCATTTGCTCCTAGCTGGAGCGATTCTTATCCGGCTAATTCTTTCCTTAACCAAATGTATGCAGTTTTAGCTAGGTACAATGTTGAGAAAAGCCGTCTCATTGTTCTTGATGCGCTACCTAGTCGTGCCGATGTTAGAGAAGTTTTAAAGCTAGCTGATATATATTTAGATTCCTACCGACATTCAGGCGGTCATTCCCTTGTAGATGCTTTAGAGGTAGGATTAACAACTGTAGTTTTGGAAGGTGATGCTCTCAGGTCGAGACATGCAGCTGCCTACTTACGAGAAATCCAAATACCTGACTTAATAACAAACAACGAGATGGATTATATTAAGTTAGCGATCGCACTTGGCACTAACCCTGAATTACGCCAACAAAAGAGCGCCCAAATCAAGGAAAGAATGCAAGATAATCCTAGTTTTCTAGATAGCCGCTCTTACTCAGCTAAAATAGGCAGCCTCTTCCAAGAACTATTTAGTAAATATCTTGCAGATACCCTAAGTCAAAATTTCCGCTTAGGAGATATCAACCTAATTATTTTCCCAGACTGGTTACAGTCAGAAGACCTACTCTATCAAGATTTAGCAAGTGTAATTTCTACCCTCACTACTCACCCAGATAAAAGTAACATAACTCTTCTGGTAGATACTCAAAATATTTCTGATGAGGAAGCCGATATGCTTTTATCGTCTTTGACCATGAATTTGCTCATGGAAGATGATGTGGATATAACGGAGGGACCAGAAATTTCTTTGCTAGGTAAGATAAGTGATGCACAATGGAAAACTCTTTTGCTTAGAATTAATACTCGAATTACTTTAGCAACAGATAATCAATCTGCGATCGCACAAGCCAAAGCAGAAAATCTCCCATCGTGCGAGTTGGATAGCTTAATTATATCCAAATTAAAGATGACAACTGTCTAGCTGTAGGCAAACATCGTCATACTGAATAATACCTTAGCATTTCACATAAAAAGCCTGGTTTTCCAGGCTTTTTATCGTTTATAAGAGATTTTCTAACCTGATTGTTCTTGCAAATACCTTTGCCACATCTGCTCGTAAGCCTTTTCCATCTCACGGGTAAACTGTTTGCCATTCCACAAGGGTGCTGTTTGTCGAGATGCTTTCAGTTTCAAAGCCACCTGCTGACGTAAGGCCTCATCTTTCCCCAAGCGCACACCCCATTCTATATACTCTTCATCTGTCCAGGCAATACCTTCTGTGATACCCGCATTCATCATCATGGTGTAGCTATTACGCGCTGCAAATTGTTCGCCGACTCGCGTCACCAACGGGATACCCATCCATAATGTTTCTAAGGTTGTTGTCGCTCCGTTGTAGGGAAATGTATCTAATACAATATCAGCAATGCCTAAATTAGCGCGATGAACTGACTCTAAATAAACTTGTGGTAAAAATCGTAACCGAGAACAATCTACACCTTCTTGTTCGGCAATTTGGTAAAAGAAGCGTTTAATTGTTTCCTCCTCAGCAGGCCCCTTAATCAAAAAGTAGCTGTTAGGTACTTGTTTGATAATTTGCATTTGCCACTTTGTCGTTTCTGGATGGCGTTTATATCCTCTTTGGGCACTGAGATATACAACGGCATTCAGAGGAATATCCAGGTCATCGCGGCGGAGAGTTGGGACACCAACTTCAAAACCATCTACTGCTATGTAAGTTTGGGGTAATCGCCAGATTTTTTCTGTATAGTAATCTTGTGCATCATTTGGCAATACATAAGGATCTGCGATAAAGTAATCAATTGCAGGTATGCCTGATGCATCCCATCCTAGCCAAGTAACTTGAATTGGGGCTGGCTTAAGTGCCATCACTTCACAAGTAATATCTAGAGTGATGCTATCAAGGTCAATTAAAATATCAATTTCATCTTGATATATTTGGTCAGCAATCTCTAAACCATTCATACCTAATTGACGAGGTTTTCCTGCCTGACCTAGATACCACTCTTGGAGATAGTCATTGACTAATTGATAGTTAACAAAATAAGTATGAATATCAAATTTATCTCGGTCATGATGCTGAAATAGCCAACGAGCTAACCAACCAACAGAATGATTTCTTAAAGCGTAAGAGACATAACCAATTTTTAATTTTTTAGTAGGAGAAGATAAATTTCGATTATTGCTATTTTTGTGACAATAATTTTTTCCTTCTGATTGGCCAAAAGCTTTAATATAAAAGTTAAAAACTTCAGCTACCTGATTATGAATAGCTCGAAATTCAGCAGGAACATCTTTAACGTGAGGTATTGCAAATGATGGCGTAAGTAACCTTAATATTCTTCCTTCTTCTAAAAGAATTGGTTGGGCTTCAATAAAGTCTTTATATACAGTTTTCAATTCTTGGCAAGTTTTAGATATTTCTTGCCAATATCCCCCTGCTGACATTAGACCCCTTAACAGCAGATGGAGCGCAAAAATTTTATCAGCCAAACCTTCTGATAGGGAATAACATAACCTAGCTGTCTCTATCCCTTGAGAATAATTACGAGCATCTTGATGAAAAGTCGCTAAATGCCGCAAAACTTCTACATTATCTGGTTCCAATCGTAAATGCAAGCTAAGAATAGATGCTGCTAGCATAGGCTGCCGCAAAGTATGACCAATTTGCATAGCAGCAGGAAGCAGTATAGAGAAGCATTGATGAGTATCAGAAAAATAAGGAAGACTAGCTTCTATTAAATTCAGATTGACTGGATGTAAAGGTATAGTATTTAAAAACTCTTTTAAAACTTGTATCAATAATTGAATATCGATTTCTATATCTTCTTGTGCTTTTAAGCATTCAATTAATCCCCACTGATTCAAATCATCAACTTCTTCAAATCTTTCTAACCTAAAAGAAAGTATAAGGATTTGAAGCAAATTATTTATATAACTAGGATGAATTTCCCGCATGTGCTGGCGAATTAACCAAGCTAAAGAATATTCTGCCAGGGTTTCGCGCCTTTCTGCTTCTCTTTGTAAAAATTGAAATAATTCATTTGTCCAAATTGGTAACTGTTCTTCATCTGCCTCTGTCATTGGCAGCATCCAAGTCATTTGAGCTTCTGCTTCTTGGTTTTGTAGTAGCAACAGTAATCCTAAATGCCAATAATAGGGGATAGTATTTGGTTCTATCGCTATTGCTTGCTCATATAACGTTGCTGCTTGCACATAGTTTTCTTTAATTAAGTATTCTTCCGCCTGATTTTGCCAATTATATATATCAGTAATCATTTTAATTTTCATAGAAAGAGGTATGGGCAATATGATTGTAAATAAATTACAAAATTGAAATAAAGTGGATAGAAAAATCTACCCACTTGGGAAAATACGTAATTTAGCTTAATAAAAGCTGTTGTGACAAGTTAACTTTTATCTCAAGTGGTGTAGATGAGTAATATTTCTCCTATAACTCACGTGTCTACTTAGCTAAACTTACAAAGTTGGCGGGGCAAGTAGGTGAATTAGTAGTGGAGTTGAAATTGCCCGTGTTAACTACATCTGAACCACCGTTAACTCTAGCTTGTGAAGCTTCACATAAAACAGCTATGGTGGTAGCTTCACTGGTAGCAGCTTGCGTTGTTACACCCACATTACCTAAATAACTTTTGAGAGGTGCATTTGAAAGTACTGTTGCTGCTTGGTTGGTTACTTGACTAGAACCAGTACCACCACCGTTAATTTGGTATTTGTAATTTACGGTTTGTGTTGCAATACCAAGGCCTAAAGTACCAATTTCATTTGAAAATGAAGTATTTTCTAAGTAAAAAGCTTGCTGCGCGCGGTTCATCGAACCTGTATAAGTTTTAGCTTCTGACTGCTTGGCTTTGTTAGCTTGGTTCAAGAAAGAAGGTAGAGCGATCGCAGACAAAATACCGATGATGATAATTACTACTAGTAATTCAATAAGTGTAAAACCCTCATCTCCTTTCTTTTTGTCGAGGATGTGTTGGAGAAACTTGGCTTTTAATTCGGTTTTCATAAGTGTTTACCCTGAGGTAGGAAGTGTTTGGGTGTTCTAGATGTAACTTACCCAACTGCGATCGCTTTCCTATCACCTTGAGAAAAAAAGTTTGGTGAAATGCGGTTACACAATCCAAAATCCTTGTATCCCAAATGGCACAAACATCACTGAGCCAATGGTGTTGACCAAGGGCGAGATTCTTAACTTCGTTGTGGAAGTGCCTTATTCAAACTCAGGTGGCCACAGCTCTAATACCGCCAATTCCCAACCTGGTAGTAAGTCTGGCAATATGAGCGTGTTGCCATTCTCCAATACCACTGGAGTTTGATTTATTCGATAAACCGTTACTGTCAATTTGTCAGGGTCAATCAGTATGCCGACTACAGACCCAAGTTGCAAGAATAGCTGAATCTTCTCTTCAAGCGGTTTGATTCTGTCACTCTTATATTTAATCTCAACCATCAAGTCTGGAACTAACTCTACAAAGTCGCGCTTGGTCTTCTTCAATCGGTCAGCACGAACAAACGACACATCAGGGGCACGCAAGTTTCTTTTTTCCGAGTCGTCCTCTTCTATATTCGGTAGGATAAATCCTGCGCTAGAACCAGTTATACGTCCTAGTTTGCGCGACATTACCCAGTTATTCAAGAAGGTAATGAGACGAGCGCCAATTTCCTCTGACTCGTAATCTGATGGGCCCATAACTATGATTTTTCCGTCTACCAGCTCCATCTGCCATTCTGGATGCTCGGTTTGTAGCTGCTCTAAGTCTGTAATCGCAAAGGACATAATACACTAAATAACGCTTTTATATATTAGCCCCAAAACTTAGTGAGAAAGGTATGAGTATTCAAGAAATCGCAGAATTGCTAGAAATAGATGTTGAAGTTATCAGGAAATATCTGTGAGAAAACTTTTAGCGGTTGAGAGCATCTTTGGCAAGTATTGAACCCGTAGTACCGTAGGCATTTTGCGTAGGCGTAGCCCGTCGCAGACATCGCTTACCACCTGGCATAGCCAATCACAGTTTGTTATGCTATATTAAGCGTAGTCGTTATGAGTTCGTATATTTGCATGACTAACCCAACTGTAGAAAACTTGGTAATTATCGGTTCTGGGCCAGCAGGCTACACAGCCGCTATCTATGCTGGACGCGCTAACCTGAAACCCGTTGTCTTTGAAGGTTTCCAAGCTGGGGGATTACCTGGTGGGCAATTAATGACAACGACGGAAGTTGAGAACTTTCCAGGATTTCCTAAAGGAATTACCGGGCCGGAACTGATGGATCAGATGAAGGCACAGGCGGAGCGCTGGGGGGCTGAACTATATACTGAAGATGTTATCTCAGTTGACTTGAGTCAGCGTCCATTTACAGTGCGATCGCAAGAAAGGGAAATAAAAACCAACAGCATCGTTATTGCTACTGGTGCAACTGCAAAGCGTTTGGGTTTACCCAACGAACACGAATTTTGGAGTCGAGGTATCTCCGCTTGTGCGATTTGCGATGGTGCGACACCGATTTTTCACGGTGCAGAATTGGCTGTGATTGGTGCTGGCGACTCGGCGGCGGAAGAGTCAATTTACCTTACTAAATACGGCTCTAAGGTGAATATGCTGGTACGCACCGATAAGATGCGGGCTTCTAAAGCTATGCAAGACAGGGTTTTAAGCAACCCAAAAATCCAAGTGCATTGGAACACGGAAGCCGTGGATATCTTCGGTAATGGTCACATGGAAGGGGTGAAAGTCCGCAATACTAAAACTGGTGAAGAGAGCCAACTGCACGCTAAAGGTTTATTCTACGCAGTTGGTCACAGTCCCAATACCTCTTTATTTAAAGGACAATTAGAACTGGATGAGATAGGTTACGTTGTCACCAAGCACGGTACAGTGGAAACCAGTGTAGAAGGCGTTTTTGCTGCTGGCGACGTACAAGATCATGAGTTTCGGCAAGCAATTACGGCTGCGGGTACTGGGTGTATGGCGGCGATGTTGGCAGAACGTTGGTTGTCATTCACTGGCTTGATTCAAGAATTCCATCAACAGCAAGAAACAGCAGATAATGAATTAGAACATCAGCCAGCCAAAAAGACTGAAGCTGAGGAAGAAGCTGGATTTAATTTGGATGGGACGCGCCATGAGGGAGGTTATGCTTTACGGAAATTGTTCCATGAAAGCGATCGCTTACTCCTTGTTAAATACGTCTCTCCTGGTTGCGGCCCTTGTCATACCCTGAAGCCAATTTTAAATAAAGTGGTAGATGAATTTGACAGCAAAATTCACTTTGTGGAAATTGACATCGACAAAGACCGAGATATTGCTGAAAATGCTGGTGTGACAGGAACACCAACGGTTCAACTGTTCAAAAATAAGGAACTAGTAAAGGAAGTCAAAGGCGTGAAGCAAAAGAGTGAATACCGCCAGTTGATTGAGAGCAATCTGTAAGAGAATGGGGAGTGGGGAATGGGGGACAGTTACTAATGTCCAATACTCACCCCCCTACATCGCAAACTAACCTGTTAAATAAAGAGACAGAAATAATCGTTGTATTTACCAAGGTTTGCGCCTGATTAAAATCAGAATCACTCGTAATCAAAAAATCTACTTCTGCTGCAATAGCACAAGCTAGAAACTTTTCATCTTTTCTATCTGTGGGAAAATCAACTTCCAAATTGACATCAATTATTGTTAGAAATGTATCGATAATTTCAATCCATTCACATATCACTTCATCCGTCAACTTAAACTTTCTGCGACTTAATACCTCTTTATATTCCACAACAATTTCTTCAGAAGCTATCCATTACCAATTAGGATTATCAAAAATAAACTGAAGAACATCTCTTGGTACTCTACCCTTAAGGACAGCAGAAACTAAAATATTAGTATCAATAACAACTTTCATTCTCCGCGTTGATAAGCTTCAATTTCTGCTTCTGTAATATCTTGCACTCCTGGTAAAGACTGTGTTTTGTCAAATAAATCTTTCAGCTTTTTACTGATTTCCGCTCTTGGGTTATCCTCAGCTAATATAATTATTTCTACTCTCTGTCCGACCTGAAAAGGTAAATCAGATAATATTAATTGACTTGTATCTGTAATGGTGATGTATTTTTTATAAGCGTTCATAATTCCTCCATTAACTTGGTCTTTCTCTACTGGAAATGATTAACCTCTGCGGTGACGCTGGCTGATAATTTATCTCTAGCAAAAATAAAGCATAATCTCACCTCTTATATCATGTTCGGTAAATTACTTATGATTAAGCCTCGATTTGAATCCACCAATGAAAACCAGTTAAGCCTTGAATCAAATCTTGCTGTTGAAG
>NZ_JBALDD010000059.1:0-17343 GCF_036917555.1 Nostoc sp.
GATCGCTAATTTAACCGATCTGACGCAGCTTCACCTCTATAACAACCAAATAACCCAGATTCCAGAGGCGATCGCTAATTTAACCAATCTGACGCGGCTTCACCTCTATAACAACCAAATAACCCAGATTCCAGAGGCGATCGCTAATTTAACCGATCTGACGCAGCTTCACCTCTATAACAACCAAATAACCCAGATTCCAGAGGCGATCGCTAATTTAACCAATCTGACGCAGCTTCACCTCAGTGGCAACCAAATAACCCAGATTCCAGAGGCGATCGCTAATTTAACCAATCTGACGCAGCTTCACCTCTATAACAACCAAATAACCCAGATACCAGAGGCGATCGCGAAATTAACTAATCTGACGCAGCTTCACCTTGATGGCAACGAAATAACCCAGATACCAGAGGCGATCGCGAAATTAACCAATCTGACGCAGCTTCACCTTGATGGCAACGAAATAACCCAGATACCAGAGGCGATCGCGAAATTAACCAATCTGACGCAGCTTCACCTCTATAACAACCAAATAACCCAGATACCAGAGGCGATCGAAAGTTTGCCGGAATTGGAAACACTAGATTTACGGGGAAATCCGCTTCCTATTTCGCCAGAGATTTTAGGATCTTTTGATCGTGTTGGTTCAGTTAAAAAGATTTTCAATTACTTGCAATTACTCCGAAGCGGTGAAGTGCGTCCACTCAACGAAGCCAAACTCTTGCTCATCGGACAAGGCAGCGTCGGCAAAACATCCCTGATCGAGCGACTAATTCGCAATAAATATGACAAAAATCAATCCCAAACCGACGGACTCAATGTAGAAACTTGGAACGTGCAGGTCAATAGCAAAGACATCCGCCTCAATGTTTGGGACTTTGGCGGACAGGAAATTTATCATGCCACCCATCAGTTTTTTCTGACTAAGCGCAGCCTCTATCTCCTCGTTTGTAATTGTCGCACCAGCGAAGAAGAAAACCGCATCGAATATTGGCTGAAACTAATCGAAAGCTTCGGCGGACAGTCCCCCGTGATTATCGTTGGCAACAAAAAAGACGAACAACCCCTCGACATCAACCGCAAAGCATTACGCGAAAAATATCCTAACATCCAAGACATTATCGAAACCTCATGCCAAGACAATATCGGCATTGATGAACTTCGCACCACAATTTTGCAGCAAATCGCCAAACTCAAAGAAGTCTACGACCCTCTACCCCTCTCATGGTTTGAGGTTAAACAACAACTCGAATCCATGACTGAAGACTTCATCAGCTACAACCGCTATATCGGCATCTGCTACGAAAACAAAATTCCCGAAGAACAAAACCAAGAGCAACTAATCGACTTGCTGCATCGACTCGGCTTAGTTCTCAACTTCCGCGATCATCCCATCCTCAAAGATACCAACGTCCTCAAACCCAACTGGGTGACAGAAGGTATTTACGCGCTCCTGAGCGATGAAAACCTCAAAACTAAAACCAAAGGCATTTTCACCCACGCCGATCTCACCCGCATTCTCAATCCAGAGCGATATCCCACCGAGCGTCACAGTTATCTGATCGGGCTGATGAAAAAATTTGAGCTTTGCTTTGCACTAGAATGTCAACCACCACAATTTCTGATTGCGGGACTTTTGCCTAAAGACCAACCAGACGAAACAGAACTCCACGGCGAAACCCTGGAATTTCAATACCATTACAAAGTTCTCCCCGAAAGCATCATCTCCCGCTTCATCGTCATCACCCACGAAAAAATTCATAACCAAATCTATTGGCGCAGTGGCGTAATGCTGCAATATCAAGAAAACAACGAAATCTACAACATCGCTCGGATCAAAGCCGATCCCGAAGACAAAAAAATCTTCATCACCATTAGCGGACGCAAAGAAACCCGCCGCTTATTTCTTGGCATCCTCCGCGATGTCTTCCAAAAAATCCACAAAAGTCTTCCCAATCTCGAAATCAGCGAATGGGTTCCCGTCCCCAACTATCGCAACCATCCGCCCCTCGACTACCAAGAACTTCTCGGACAAGAATCAATGGGTGAAAGTACAATCACCATTGGCAAACTAAGATTAAAACTCGATTTGCGTCAACTTTTAGATGGCTATGAATCATTAGAATCGCGTCGAAAATCACAAAAAGGAGATAATGATTTAGATGATAGGACTGCATACGAAGATATGCGAGATATTGCTAAACTAGCTGTCAGCAGAACAATTATTAATAAAGCCGAGGCAAATGCTATGTCAGAAAATCCTCAATTCACAAACAACCTTCAAGGCGCAAACATCGCCAACTTAGCCAACCAAGTCAAAGACAACGCCAGACAGCAAGCCTCTAATTTCAACCAAACAAGCGGCGCAAACATCAGCGAAATTCTGCAACTGATCGGCAACCTGCGCCAAACTGCCGCCCAATTCCCACCAGATATCCGCGATGATATCATCATTGATATTGATGATGTAGAAGTAGAAATTCAAAAGCCAGAAAAAGAACGCAATTTACCCAAACTCAAAAAGCGTCTAGTAGCTTTACTAACTGCTGCTACTCTAATCGCTGGCCCGATCGCAGGGATGACAGACTTTGCAAACAATGTTATGGAAATAGGGAACAAATTAAATATCGAACTACCGCTTCCCTAATCAATAACAGAGGCGGCGAATCCAGTTAATTACTATATCCGCTTTCACCGTGATTTTTGGAAATAAATGTTGCTATTTGCAAATCTGCGCCAGCCAAATAACCATCTGTTGTAACAATATAAATATAGTTGTTGAAAAACTGCACAAGATTAAAACCAAGGCTCCTTAATTCACAAAGCCTGAATATCCATTTGTCGGATTAATCCATTCTCGATAGTGTAAATATGCTGAACCATTTGCTCGTGTATCAAGTTTCCATCTAGATCCTGCACTACTTGATGAACATGAACCACTATCCGCCCACTTTCATCAACTTGAAAACCTTGAGGTTCAACATGAGGATCGATTAAGCTCCACTGGCGAGTCCAATAATCACGCACCGCCGCATGGCCGCGAACATATCCGCCTTCCATACCATTCGCCCATTCCACATCAGAGTGCATCAACGCGAGAACGGAATCAATATGACGGGCGTTGAAGGCAGCATAGGCTTTTATCAGTAAATCTTGCTGTATTTGAGTTGGGGTTTGCCGCTCCATTGTTTTGTTTTCCATCGCTTTGATAAACTTATAAGACTTATACATTAACCTGAATTTCCCGCCACTTTGAGTTTTTGCATAAGTGGAGATCGGACATTTCTCTGTTAACAAATCCTAAAAGTGCTTTGATAGTTTTTCCACAGGATGATTAAGATATAAGTATTTGACCTGACGGGTGTCGATACTCATGGTGCAAGACCAGATTTTGCTGAATGATTGGCATGTAATAGGGCGATCGCAAGACCTCCAACCTGGAACAGTCCTGCACAAGCGCTTATTAGGCTCAGATATAGTGCTTTGGCATAATGGCGACAAAGTTTTAGCTTGGCAAGACGTTTGCCCTCATCGTGGTGCTCGTCTTTCTCTAGGATATGTCAACAAAGAGACTCTTGTTTGCCCTTACCACGGTTTAGCCTTTAATAGCGAGGGAAAATGTGTACAAGTTCCGGCTAATCCCGAACAATCGCCCCCTGCCCAAGCTTGTGTTAAAACTTACCAAGTTCAAGAGCGTTACGATCTGCTGTGGGTTTGTTTAGGGACACCAAAACAAGACATAGCTCCGTTTTCTGAGTGGTACGATCCGGTCTATCAAAAGATTTTCTGTGGCCCTTACTACTATCACTCTAGCCCTTTGCGGGTGCTAGAAAATTTCATCGATCCGGCACACTTCCCAATTATACATTCGGGATTATTTGCCCACGCCAGTCATCCTGAGTTGACGCACTATGAATTAGAGTCTCTTCCAGATGGGATTAGTTTCAAATGTGGTTTGTGGGAACTAGATTTTAATTCCGGTAATCCTCTGTCAGCACCACTGATTTTCAACACTTACGATTACCGCATTTTCCGTCCGCTAGTGGCATACTTTAAACTTGGGCCTGGAGATCATCGTTTAAATGTCTTCTATACAATTACGCCAGTCGATGAAGATGAGTGCGTGGTGCAATATTGGTTAATGGTAAACAGTGCCCGCGACCTAAAAGTGGAAGTGTATCTAGATATTCAAAATCAAGTTGCTAGTCAAGATATTGCCATTGTCGAGTCCCAGCAACCCCGACGCTTACCTTTGGATTTGCAAGCAGAAGTACATTTACCGAGCGATCGCTATTCTATAGCATACCGGAAGTGGCTCAAACAACAGGGTGTTACTTTCGGCACTATTTAGAACTTGGTGATGCTTGTCATTATATATGATTAAGAAAAAAGATTTAGATAAAATTGCTTTAAAAACCAACCCCCTGAAAGAGTATAAAAAACGGTAGATTGTTAATTGCTCTACCGTTTTTTATATATGTTGAATGCGGTACTCAAAAGTCAAATAATATTTTTCCTGGCTTTCATGTCAAGGTGAATTTTGGGTATTTATTGATCCACAGGTGTTAGTTTTAAAGGATACAATGGCTCAGATCCATTTAATTGCCAAATTCTAAATACCAATACAGCAGCTACAGTTAACCACACACAAGAAAATGATAAGGTCATTCCTGCTATAGGATTAGTTTGCCAATAAATTGCCGTCACCACTACAGCAGATAACCAAGGGCCTAAAATAACTACAGGTACAGCAGCACCTAATCTCCGTTCTACAGTAAAAATCGTATTCCAAGTATCCCCTAGAGCCAAATGTACTACAAACAAAATTAAAGGCAACACTAAAAACTGGTGATTCATTTGCTGCCAAACCAATACAGAAGAAATTACCCGCAAAACAGCAATTATCATCCAAACGATGGGAAATACTAAAGGTGGAGGAGACCATCTTGGTCTGATTACCTCGTCATAGGTCTGACGAGAACGGGTATTATCTAAAAGAGAAAAAATTCGAGAACGGATACTTAATAGAGTAAAAAATAATCCAGTTAACAAAGTGCTAAACCAACTGGGAAAAGAAGAATTATTATCAATGAACATTACTAATTTTTCCATTCCTAGTAACACGATAATCATCACTAATATTTGTAGAGTAGTTCCTATTGTATAAATTAAAACTGCTTTCATATCTAGTTCTTGTGTAGGAGCTATTAATGTACTTGGAGACTGTTGTTGTTTGCCAGGTTTTACCCCCATCACTGTATTGACAAACTGCTCAACTATTCCACTATTCTTGGATTGATTCATAACTAAGAGATTGCGCGTAGTTGGTAATTAGTAGTAATCAGTCATTATATGATAGTCTAATAGTTAAAAATAATTTTTTTAGGCTCTTTTAACATCAGAGTTTATAAGTTATGATGCCTGATGCAAAAAGCCCCCGTCATTTATGCAGGGGATATAAGCTAATGACTGAATTCATTCAGTCATGGATTGTTCAGATATAAGTTCAATAATAGTCTGTGCTACTTCACACAACCGTCTTAGGCTGGCAAACTGATAACAACTAGTTTCCTACCTCTGAATTTGTTGTTCCTTTAATCCCATTTTTCAGCTACTTGTTTTTGGGTAAGTTCTAAACGTTTTCTGTTTTCTACAAGCATTTCAGGTATTTGCTCTATCAAATATCCAATAAAGTGCGGGATTGTATTTGGCATAGACAACACAACTATTTTATTGTATTATCATCCCATGAAAACACTGAAGTTAAAGTTGTACCAATACAAGCGAAATAGATTCTTCAAGCGAATGATTAACGCTTCTGGGGTAATTTATAACCATTGTATTGCTCTCCACAAAAGATATTATCAGATGTGGGGTAAGCACTTAAACTGTGCAAAACTTGGCTATTGCCACGCTGCGCGAACAGTGACATATCGCCAAGTTAAGAAAGCTTAATCCTTAGTCTTTCGTAAGTGATATTGAGGAAAAAACGTGGAATTTCAGAAATTATTGTATATTTTTACTCTAGTAAAGATTGCTACGTTTGCTCTGAGTGTACCTGTATTTGCTCAAATCACACAGACTCCCTTTAATTCTTCACAGTCGAGTTGTCGTGCAACTAAAGTAAATACTCCAATTTTCAAAGAACCTTCAACATCATCTAACGCTATCAGAATATTATCGGCAAAAACAAGGATTACTTTAGCATATATACCAGTTAGTGGAGATAGATTTGTCAGAATTAAATCTCCGACTTCAGGATTTATTCAAACTGCTGCGCTAAAATTTTGTCAGACGAATAACAAGGCTCAAAACCTATGGAGTAAACCTACTATTGGCAGTGTATGTCGGCAAATTGTACGACAGGAAACTATACGTCGCCAACCAAGTACAAAAGAACCTTTTATTACAACACTTTATCCAAACACAATTGTGTTTGTGAACTTGGTTACAGGTAATATCGTTAAGTCATACAAATCTGAAAATTACATTTGGGTAGAAATCGACCTTTCCAGAAGTTTCCCTGGAGAATTATCTGGTAATGGTTGGATAGTCAACACTGACTTAGTAAATACTCCTGGATTAAGCAGTCTGGCTTATTGTAGTTAGTAGCTTATTTTTAAGTATGTTACCCAGGTATAAAGTGTGTTTTATTTCTGAATTCTGTTAGCACAGCGGGGCGTAGCCCATTCCAAATTTTGAGTTCTGCTGTATATTCGCTCAAATTCAGGTCAGCGACAATTTGCTTAACTGTGCTAGAATAGCAAGACTTTACACTAAAACATTAGATTTTGAATTTTCTCAGGTGCGTCCCTTTTGTCATTAAGCTTTAGGCGAAAAACCTTTTTTTGTATAATCCCAGTAATCCAACTACACTAAGACCAAGTAATGCCGATGGCTCAGGTACAGAAATTTTTTGTGCTGTAAAGCCAGTTTCGTAAGAAATGCTAGGGTTGGTAGCTGAAGTAACTGTGTAACTAGCCTCTATTTGTTGTAATCCTTCATCACCAATAGGAACCAAATAAGTACCATTTTGGTCGCCAGTTAACTTTTTGCCCAAATATTCTACTGTTACATCTGGAATTTGTTTTCCTTGATAAAGAACTTGAACTTTCAAATTTTCTCCTGGTTTGACTACAAGAGGATTCTGTAATGAGATGATTTCTAAAGGCAAGTTGAATGGTTGAGCCAGAGTGTCAGACCAATCATAAAGAGCTTTAGTATACTTCAGATAATGGCTAACATCTTGATATTGTCCAATTTCTTGTTCGGAAATACTGCGATATTCATCGCCTATCTTAGCATAATAGCCATTATCAAAAAATCCAGTTAATGCTGCAATTTCACTATTAGAAGTTAGAGATAGCCCGTCTTTTTTCTGATTGATATTAAACGGAAGTATTTGTCTATTAGAATCATAAGCTCTAGCTTGCTTAAATTTAGATGTCTGGTAAGCTTCTGGTCCGTCTTCTGGATGACCAAATAAGAGATTATATTCTCCATTTTCATAGTCAAACCAGATAATATGTGCTGAAGCTGGTTGGATAAACAAAGGTAACATTGCCACTGCTAATAGCAACTCTTGCCATCTTTTGATAACCATCTAAAACTTCCTTCCTAAATCAGGTGTTAAATAATTAAAACCATAATATTTAATAGCTTACAATCCCCCCATCAGGGATATTTATTATTAAAGATAGGAGCTTTTTTATTTATTAATAGAAAATAAACTTTTTTTGTTAACTGAAATACAAAATATACCTCAAAATAAATACTTCGTTTAGGGTATTGGCTTTTTAGCATAAATCGGGTATAAAGAAAAAGCTATGGCAGGATAATCCTATTTAAAGACTTTGATGAATGTAGGCATTTGTTGGATTGAGGAACAAAACCCAACTCCAAAAAACCTTACTTTTATTGAGTTGAACCCAGTCAAACCCAACAAAAAATTATTTTTCTCTTCCCAGAGTGGCAGAAGAAGGATAGATTCATTGATGGGGCGGTTGATTCTGTAGCAAATTTCAAGAGAAGCCAAAGTTACACGATCAAACCCAAAGAGCGTAGAGTTAGAGGGCGTTGCTGAATAATGAGATGATTGAGCCTGATGCGGGGACGCTCTTACGCGGAGAGTTTTGAATAATAAGTAATTATCCGAACTTGATATCAGTCCTAATGATAAGTCTTTAACCGAACCCGATCTGCATAGCTTAGAGCTTTTCAAGCGTGCCATTCCAGTCAGGATGAGATTAGGTAAAGTTAAAAGTTTAGCGTTGCGATCGCTATGGTGGACTGAATAATCAGGTATTCAATCCACCATTGTTGAGTTGCTAATGATTGTCGAGGCAGTTAAACCTTGACTCATCGTCAAAATTAGCTTTACTCTTGATCAACTTTTTCGATATCATCAGGTGTACCAGTGGCAGAAATTTTTGATGTGCCAGATTTACCTGCACCCGAGTTGCCACCAGAAGCGCCAGCACCGCCTGAGTGTTTAGAATCAGTGTTGCCTTGTTCTTCTTGAAGCTGTTCAAGACGGTTTTTTTCTTGAGCTTTATCTTTTTGGTCAGCCATATCTTATTTACATTTTTCGCTATGCGATCGCCTTTAACTCTATCATTTTCTTTATTCAAGCGACATGAAAGGCAAATCTTCTTCAGCAATTCTAAATTTACGTGAGTCTCCAACGGAGTGATATCAAGCAAATGCCAATGGAGATGCATATGATCGTTGCTGAGGGAGGTAGTAATCTTTCTGGTGGACAACGGCAAAGATTATTGATTGCGCGATCGCTTGTTTCAAAGCCTAAAATTATCTTGATGGATGAGGCGACCAGTGCTTTGGACAACCGCATGCAGGCAATTGTGACTAAGCGATAATGCAGCCGCAGGATTTCCACTATTTCCAAGAATCGCAGTTTTGCTCAAGAGCGATCGCTTGTGCAATTTGAGTGATATTATGTGCAATTAAATAGCTTTGGTAATTCTATTTGATTTGCAAATCCCTAGAACCTCAGATCCCTGACTTCTTAAAGAAGTCGGGGATATTTTTGTTTTGATATTACTGATGACATTGCTGTGAAAACATATATAGTAGTGCCTATATGCAAGGTAGGTTATTATTAGTAATTGCAACGCTATGTTAATTAATGAATTAAGAGATATTAATTTTATTATTTTTCCTGACTGGTCTAATTTAGAAACTGCGATCGCAGAAGACTTGACTAATGTTCTCAGAACTCTTTTCACACATCCAGCTAGACAAGATATAACACTGCTAATTTACAGTCAAAGTTTATCGGATGAACTACAGGATAATGCTAACTCATTACTTTTTGAGATAGTTCTGAAACTTAGTTTAGAAGAAACTGTCTCGCAAGACCTGAATGCAGGGCTTACAGGTCAATTAACCACCCAAGAATGGTCTATTATTAAATCATTCATTAATTTCTGTATCCCGATTAATAACGAAGATCGTTACATTATCCAGCAGCCAGAAATTGTACAAGTTCCCAGATGTGATTTGTCAGAAATTGAACAGCCAACTATTTATGAAGCGGCTCGGTTAGAATCTTGGCACAGATGGGGTGACTATTTCGCAGACAGTGAATCGCCTGAAAACGCTATCTCATATTACAGCAAGTATTTATCTAGTTGTCCGCACCAGATTAACTATTATCTGAAGTTAAGTGATGTTTTGTATAAAACTGGTCAGATGCCAGCGGCTATCAAAAAATTGCAAAATGGTATTAGCAATTGCCCTCAAGCAGAAGAACTCTATTACTGGCTGATTATTCGTCTAAAGCAAAGCCAGAACTATCTGGAAGCTCGTAACTTTGCTCAACAGGTTACAGAGAAGTTTCCTGAAAACTACGTATTTAAGATGTTAAGCTATCTTATGCTCCCAGAAACTTATCATACTCCTCAAGAAATTGATACCTATCGAGCATGGTTTCAAGATGGGCTAGAAAAATTGATTCAAGAAATAATAATGAATAGCCCATCTGCACAGAAAAAAGCTTTCATCGGAATCAGCCATCATACAAACTTTTTTCTTGCATATCAGGCAAAAAATGACCTGGTATTACAGCAGCAATATGGACAGCTAGTTCACCAAATTATGGCGGCAAATTATCCGCAATGGGGTCAGGTACATCTGATTTCTTCTATTAGAGTCTTGACTATTGTGTATTCTCTCCTGTCCTACCGCGTGATGATTACTTTGACTTGCTTTCTTTGGCAGACATTTATTTAGATACCTTCGACTGGGCGGGTGGTAACACAACATTGGATGCGATCGCCTGTCATTTACCGATTGTCACTTGTCCTGGTGAGTTTATGCGGGGGCGTCATTCTTATGGTTTTTTGCAAGCGATCGCTGTAACACAGACAATTGCAGATGATACCTCGCAATATATTCAGATTGCAGTGCGATTAGCTGTAGATATTGATTGGCGATACTCAGTTCGTGAAGCCCTAAAAGTCTCAAGCAACGTTCTGTTTGACAATCCCACTGCTACCCAAAATTTAGAAGCATTCATCAAGCAGGCGATCGCGTTGAAAAACTAAAGCAAGTATATTTTGACTTTACCTGAGTAATATTCAAAGGCAATGAAAGTCGAAAATGTTATACCAATTCGCCCTCAATTCTTAATTCAGATATTTCAAGCTGGCAAGACGGTTTACTATGGACGATGTAGTTGTAAACAAGATGACATGAAAAGATCGTTAATATTGTTCTATGCCAGCCGTTTTATATCTGGTATAGTAGCGATCGCCAGAATTGTTAATCGATACATTGGAACACCTACTAAACTGTATAGTGATTTAGGTATGAAAGGTGTTCTCACCTTAGAAGAGATCGGTAGTGAGGAACAAGAACAGCAGGCTGTTAAGTTCGATTTCCTTATGCCGCTTAGTCAAGTAGTTCATCTAAATGACTTACTCAGCAATGGTGTTCTTAATGGGCCACCGCAAACAATGCACAGCCTTCGTATAGAACGTTATAGAATAGCCATTGAACTTGGAGGTTTTTATGCAGGTTAAATACATCAAAGCTCTAAGAGTATGTCTGAAAAATTTTAAGGAGGTGATTTTCACTACGCAAGTTGCTTTAACATTAAACGAATTATCGCAACATAAATAAAAGCCTCTGTTGTTTGAGGTAAAATTTCATAGTCCTTGCTTAACCTGCGACACCAGTTAAACCAACCAAAAGTTCTTTCAACAAGCCAACGTTTGGGAAGTACAACAAATCCTTTCTGTTCTTCGTAAAGTGTTGGTTGTGCCAATGCACACTGAAAAAGACCAGTGAGGCACAATAGATAAAGGTATTTAGACACTAAGTTATGAAATTGGTAAATCATAAAATTCTTGGTTGGGATTCTGACAGACCAAAAGAATGAGAGCAACCTATATTAATCAGCAATTTGAAGAAGTTTTACTTAATTTCAACTTTTACAACTGCTGACATTCCCGGAGTAAATCGAGATTCGTAACCTTGAAGACTTGACTTATCAAATAGAATCTTGACAGGAATTTCATGTAATGAATTACTAGAAGCTGAATTGGTTGTCAGATTATCTTGTGGCATAAAAGCGATACTATCTACCTTGCCTTGAAACTGCCGATTAGCAAAGGCTGAAACTGTAATTTTTACCTTTTGCTCTGGCTGTATTTTTTCTAACTGCTTTTCAGGAAAATAAGCAATAATCCAAGGACGTGGCTGTATTATTGATAAAAGAGTTTGCCCTGGAAGCACCTGCTGTCCTACCTGTACATTTTTATTCCCAACTACTCCACCGATCAAAGTCGCAATGTTAGTATAGTTCAACTCCAGTTGTGCTTTTGTTACCTCTAACTGCTTTTGAGCAAAAGTAACGTTAGCTACCTTATATTGTTGCTCATTTATCTTCTTTTGCTGATTTAGGATTTGTAGTTGTAAAGTTCTTTTTTTTCTGAAAGCTTGTTGTTGTATTTGAGCCTTTTTATTTTCAGGAACTGGTTGTGGTGATGGAATCTCAATAGCAATTTTGGGAATTTTCTCTTGTGCCAATGCTGCTTGCTGTTTAGCTAATTCTAAAGACACTTTTGCCCGTGCCAAAGATAATTGATAGTTGCTTTTATCAAGTTTCACTAATACCATGCCTGGAGATACCATTTGGTTATCATTGAATCTAATTTCAGTGACTATTCCTGATACACGACTAATCACAGGGTTAATCTCTGCGCTAACATAAGCATTATCAGTTTCTAGATATTTTTGCATATATTGCCATTGCTCATAAGCATAATTAGCTATATAAACTGCAATTGTACTAAACAACACTCCCAATCCTGTAAGTAGTAGCAGATGCCGAACCCAAGGAGATGATAATCTTTCCTTAAAAGCATTGTTTGATTTACTAGAAGTGTTAGTTGGCTCCAGTTGTGACACAACGGGAGTTTTTTGTTCTGATAATCTAGTAACTTGTTGTGACTGCTGTAAAAAATTTTTAAGTTTCATCAGTGATATTTATCTAATTCCAGATTTCAGTATAAATATTGGCACTGCTAAAGAGTCTGTTTACAGAATACGGCAAATATTACTTAAATGCATAATTGCTCTTAAGAAAGCTTCATCGTCAGCTTCAGAACCCCTCAAATTGGCGCTGCTCTGGTTGCTTCCTAAGCGGCTGCTGAAGCGATTTCAGGAGTTGTAGGGGGGGAAGGCGGCTTTTAGGAAGATTTTGGTGGTGTTAAGGGTGCTGAAATGTGATTTTGAGGCTGTATCCACACAAATTTGCACTCCTGTTGTCCAACAGCTAGAGTACAGCAGGAGTAACTGATGCAAAGCAGTTGTTAACGCGACAGATAGCGAAGGACAGCAAATTTGAGGTGTGCTTCTGTAAAGCTATAGGAATGGTGGGGGGATTTTAACCCTGTTTCGTCAGTCTCAGTAAACAATCAGGGCAAACGCATCTAAATTACTCCTGATCACGACCAATCTTAAAAACCAACGAAAAAATCAGCATTTCTCGTTTGATTTGTTTTCCAAGCCCAAAGCGATCGCCAAAATATTTGTCAATAAGCAGCAATTAATGCGACTATTTTTCAGCTTATTGATAATCAAAGGGTCTTGTTGACATGATGCGTTTACCCTGAGTAAACAATAGCCTTCCATTTTTTGACAATAGGAGTTATTGCTTCCTTAATGAGTTATGATTTCATTCTGAACGCTTTATCTATTGCAAACTTTTTGAAAATTGGTATAAGTTGTGAAATTACTCGTTGAGACAGGCAATGGGGTTAAAAGATTACAAATGCACTTTGTTTTTTCAAAAATTAAATAGGACTGCTATATGTATGAAGCTCATATAGAGATACGAGTGTATCACGAGCCGATATCTGGTGTAATGGTTCCGATACATACAGTTCATTATCAACAGCTAATTTATCTTTTTGCGCCTAGATGTAATTTTTTTGAGTTAAGCTGCTGGCGAGAAGAAGCGGAAGTATTACAGGATGCTGAGCAAAAAATATGTTCAAAGGGAAAGGGAATATTGCAGAAAATAGACCATCCTCCTACTCATTTAACTCTTGATACTCCTGTTCGCTTAGTTAGTGAACTTTCACCAACGATAGTTGACGAGTTACTAATCAAGCCTTTTGACGAGTATGGACGAGTAAAGTGGTTTGGTTTATCTTTGGGAAAAGCTTTTAATTTAACTTTCAAAAAAAACACTGAAAAGTCAATCATTCTTGAATTATCACATTGGGGTAAAGAAATTCATATATACAAAATGAGTGAGGAAGAGTTAAAAAATGTGCAATCTATTTTTTCATATTTACATAACGAATATATAATTTTTAGATATCAGAAAGTTACTTAATTTTTAGGCGGTGCTGATTATTCTGTAATTTGCATATTGAGTAATAATCTAGACTAGTCGGAAGTGCGAAACTCTAAATATAAGGTAGGGATCGACATAAGTTAAATCTGGAATTGCCTTGTTCTGTACGTTGTTTTAAGCACAAACGCGGATACTCCCAGTATTTGGGGATTGATATTATGGGTCACATTTTGATTAGTTGATGAATGAATGGAATCTGTTTTAACCTGAGTTCGACGTAAAAAAAGGACTGAATACTAGACAGATAAACTTTCTAGGAATACAGGGTTGTAGGGCTTAATGTGAATAAGATTTAATAAATGATCTGGAGGCGTGAATGGTGCTGAAATGGAGTAAAAAGAATTTGTGACATATTCATTTTTGGAGATATATAATTACAATTTGTGTGCGAAGATCGATGCTGGAGAGCTACTCTGCCAAGGGCGATTGTAACTAATAAAATTGATTCTGGGAAGGATATTAAATTAGACACAAAATCAAAAAACTAAATAATATGATTTCGTAATTAAATCAAAATTCATGAAATAATCACATAATCGAAGCTATAAGGTATCAAAAACTAAAGATAATGATTTTGTGATGAAATCCAAAAAATATTATTAATGAAATAATCACACAATCTATAATCACTTATCCTGAAGTAGAAATCAAGTTTTTTTGGAAGTCGCTTAGATAATAGTGAGTGCCAACGGTTCAGGAGGGAAGAAATGTGCTTCCTGAATTGAATTTAAATCTTCTGTTGTTAAATTCAATTCAGGTTTTTTATCTTGATATGTATAAGCAATTAAAACAGCTATAACATTAACCATAAAATTACAAACGCTACGATGACGAGTATGTTGAATTTGGGATATATTTTTTAATTGGTCGTTAAGTGTTTCTATAAGAGAACACTTTCTCAATAAAATTTTATCAATTAAAGGTATTAAACAATTCTTCATATTTTTTTTAATCGTTGTAATAAGTTGAAGATTTTGTTGGAGGAGAAGATCAAATAATTTTTGAGAAATATACCCTTTGTCACCGAATAGTTTACCAAACACATTTTTGGTCATTTCCGGTACTGGTCTACGATCATCTACGTTGGCTGGGGTAATCATGAAAGATAAAATTTCCCCAAATTCATTAATAATCAAATATAATTTAAAGCCAAAGTACCATCTTACAGAACTTTTACCCCAATTGGCTAATCCTTTAAAAACTTTATTACGTTTAGCTCTTGGATTTAAACAGATTTCTAATGAAGTTGCATCAATGAAGTTAATACCAGTGCTATTTCCACGGCGTAGATGGAGATACCAACATAACGGTACTAAAGCACTTTTTTTTAATTCTACAAATCGGTTGTAACTTACAAGATTAGGAAAATGCTTTTGTAAAAAATTACATACGTGTTTAGTATAAAAGTCTTTAAAATTTCTATACGATGATTGATGAAAATAAATAATTATTGTCATAATTTCCCTTCAGGATAAATTAATTTTTTTTGACGTTTATGCTCACTTGAAGAGAGTACTTCTTGTTGCCATTTCTTTTCAAAATATGCACAAAAATCATCTACGTCACAAAACAATTTTTCTAATTCCATATTTTTATTCAAAAATGAAATAATCACATAATCAAAATATTACACAAAAGCTATGATTTTAAATCCTCAGGAGACAAGATTTGTTGGTAAATTTCTGAAATTATTTTGGCGACTGATATTCGTGCTGATTTTTTAGATTTAAGAATTTATGAGTGCTATTTCAATCCAGGGCGGAACTATCTGGATGTATCGTGACGATTGATGCAATTGGTTGCTAGAAAGAGATTGTAAAGTTGATTGCACAGCGAGAAGCAGATTATGTAATTACCTTGAAAAAGAATCAAACTTATCTTTATGAATCAGTTGAAAAAATCTTTATCTGATTTCAATTCTTGACCTTCTTGATTCGGTGGTGTGATTATTTCATCCTCATTAGTTTTTGATTGTGTGTCTAATTCAATGTTCTCCCCAGAATCAATTCTATGAGCTAAGTCAATCACTTGAAATACGATCGCCCTCGGCACACGAATTGTAATTGTGTCTTTATTTTTCCAATTTGACTTTCTGCCGACGCATGAAAAAAGAATAAAACGGAAACCTTTATTACTTGATCGTTAGAGTACAAACACACCCACTTGGTGTTGAGAAGGTTTCTGTTTTATTCCGGTGCACGTTGGATGCCAGCATTTTCACGTCTTCCCCCTCTTGTGTCCCGTTTCAACAATTTTTTAGTAGTCATTTCTGTAATGAATTCATCACGGATTCATCATACTCCAAACAGTACCATTCACTCTTATTATCATTTATCTCATCTTATTGACATTAAGATGGAAAGCTGTGTATTGCTATAAAATTTATCCTGTCTAGTTTTCAGTCTTTTTTTACGTCGAACTCAAGTAAGAGCCTCTATTTCCACTCTTGTAAGGATCTCAGCCCTATGCCATTATAAATGAAGCAAATTGATTAGACTTTTGAAGTGTAGATATTTTTTATGCCTATGCTTGAATACGCTTCTCCTCCTATTTGGCTAAATGCTCACATTCAAGACCCGCGTATCAAAGTTGGAGATTACACCTATTTTGATCGGCGCATCAGTTTGGGAATATTTACCCCCACAGACCAGATTGAGATCGGAAAGTTTTGTTCCCTAGCCAGGGATGTCATCATTTTTGGTTGAGGAAACCATGTTATGACAAGAGTAACGACATTTCCTTTCAAGTGGTTATCTGCACACACTTCTTTTGAAGAAAGTCACACCGATGCAAGTTCTAAGGGGGTAACGATTATTGGTCATGATGTTTGGGTTGGGTACGGGGCAACGATTTTATCAGGGGTGAAAATTGGCAACGGTGCAGTTGTGGGCGCACAGGCTGTTGTTACTTCCGATGTTCCTGCGTATGCAATTGTGGTCGGTAATCCAGCTAAGATAATTCGGTATCGCTTTGAGCCTAAGACCGTAGAACGTTTGCTAGAACTATCTTGGTGGGATTGGGAGTTAGCGAAGATTTCAGCTAATTTAGATTTGCTATATACCAACCCGGATGAATGGCTACCAGAGATCCAGTTGAAACAGCCACAAGCAGATGTATTGAAATTGATTGATCCAACCCAAATGAATAGCTACCAGAGATCCAGTTGAAACAGCCATAAGCAGATGTATTGAAATTAATTGATCTAGATCTAAGAAGAAAGAACGTGTTGAAGCTTTCAAAAAACCAACAGAGCAATACAGATATTTAGAATATGACTTGCATACTTTTGCATTACTTTACCACCTCCTTAATGCGTAAGTCCTATGCTCGATAAAAATTATTTATTTTCCAAAACTGATAGTAATATCATGTTCGGTAAATTACTTATGATTAAGCCTCGATTTGAATCCACCAATGAAAACCAGTTAAGCCTTGAATCAAATCTTGCTGTTGAA
>NZ_JBALDD010000060.1:0-38070 GCF_036917555.1 Nostoc sp.
AGTTTTAACTCAGATTCTGAATGAGCAAATCTCCTCTGACGATTCTTGGGGTTGGTTTGTCCACTGTAGTCTATTCATCTGAAAACTGCTGTAAGGTAATTTTTGCTATAGCTTATTAGGATGTCTGCCAAGATAATGGCAAATTGGGACACCTTGTAAAGTTCTGTTACGCATATTTGCTAAACCTATGCGTTTACAAAGCGTCTGTATGGCAGAATCGCTATTAAATCAGCCAACAAACAAATAATTCCTAGCCTAATAAAATAGACCTCTTCCAAAAGTCCCTAACACCTTACCCCCAATCCCTCCCCGATGCCAAGGTGAGGGGAGCGTTTGCTTTACTCAAATGCGGGGTGGGGTTCTTTATTTTTAATTTATGCAAGAGGTCTAATGTATGTGGGAGCCATAACTACTCCAATCATCAACTAAGTAAATACGTGCATTATCATCAAAAGAGATCAGTGACAACACATACTGCGATTTTTCAGTACAGTATGTAGTCGCTACTACTTCATTCCTGAGCCAGATTCTTAATTATTTCTCCACCTCCAAAGAGCGGAATATAGGTTACATCACTTTAGCTGGCCCCGACAGAAGCCCCACACTGTACCTGTAAAGCTGTCAGTGTTGGGATGAATGACGGGGCACTTCCTGAATTGACTTTGCTGCATCTCAAGTAGCAGGAGTCAAGCGATCATTCCCTTTTCAACGTTATCTGTGCCAGTAATAACCTCGTGTATGCGTTCCTCACTGAGATTTTCCGGTAGAAATCCACCTGCTTGCATTTTCCATAATCTGTGGTAAGCGCCGCCGAGTGCCAGCAGTTTGGTGTGGGAACCATCTTCGATAATCCGACCTTTGTCGAACACCAGAATTCTATCTAGATGGACGATAGTAGATAGCCGGTGAGCTACCACGATGACCGTTTTCTCATTCATTGCTAAGTCGAGGGTATCCTGGATTGCTTTTTCAGTGATTGAATCAAGGCTAGAGGTGGCTTCATCTAAAATCAGAATTGGTGCATCTTTGAGGATTACCCGTGCGATTACAATTCGCTGTCTCTGCCCTCCAGACAACTTGACACCACGTTCGCCCACCAGAGAATTATAACCATCCTTACTTTGGACGATGAAATCGTGAGCATGAGCTTTTTGTGAAGCCTCCATTACTTCCTCATCAGTTGCATCCAAGCGTCCGTAACGAATATTTTCTAGCAAAGTGCGATGAAACAGAGACGGATCTTGGGGAATTAAGCTGATCTGAGCGTGTAAAGCATCCTGAGTCATATCTCGAATATCGACCCCATCAATGATAATCTGTCCAGATTGTGGGTCGAATAAACGCAGAATCAGATTGACAAAGGTGGATTTTCCAGAGCCAGATAAACCCACCAATCCGACACGCTGTCCCGCTTGGATGGTGACAGAAAGGTTGTTGAAAACTTTCTTCTCTTCTGTGTAGTTGAAATTCACCCGCCGAAACTCAATCTTACCTTGGGTGATTGAGTGTGCGATCGCCTTCTCGCGATCAATCAACTCGTGGGGTTGAACGATGATAAAGACACCATTGGCGACATTACCGACATGTTCAAAAAATTCCAGAAAGCGGCGGCTCAAATTACGCGCCTCACTAATAATCAACAGTGACAGACTGGTTGCTACAACAAAGTCAGCAGTAGCGATCTTTCCTTGACTCCAAAGAGAGAGCGAGTAATACAAGGTGCTGATTTTTAGAATGGCTGCTGAGATGAACTGAAACCAGCGAATGCGCTCTGAGTACCAGTTGGACTCTCTCACGTGTTTGATTTCGTGCCTTAATTGCTCATTTAAATAGCGTCGTTCAAAACCGAAGCGAGCAAACAGTCGGCTACTGGTGAGATTTGTTACTGCATCTACGATAATCCCAGTTGTCTCACTTCTTGCAGCTGCAGCTTTCCGGGAGTAAAATCGGCAGCGAGTTGCCAGCCAGAACGAAATACTGATGAAGAGAACTGCCCATATCCCCACGAGTGCAGCCAGCGGAGGATAGGCGCGATACAGTATCGTCGTAGCGACGGAATACACAACGATTACTGGCATAAATTCAGTAATCATCATTTGCATCGTCTGGGTAACACCCAGAGAAGTTTCACTAATTCGATGTGCCAATGCCCCGGAAAAACTACTGCTCAAGTAGCGATGCGAATGGTATTGCAAGTAGGCATATAGCGATCGCACAATGTGCTGTCGGTGGATCGGATGGAGAATCGTCTGCAAGAGTCCAGCTGATCGCCCGAATACCACTTCACCCACACTCAAGCCGATGAATAACATCAAGGGTTGCTTCATGGCATCAAAAATGGGCTTACTGTCGCCCGTCGATCGCGTCACACCCCGGATGATCTCGCCAATAGCGTAAGGCAACATGATGCCACAGGTTGCGTGTATTACCTCCAGAATCACCAGTAACACATACCACCAGCGAAACTGGTTAACGAAATAGCAAATGAACCTGAATGGAGTTGATGGCAAATCTGGTGCATCAGGAGCACGTTGAAAGGATTTGGATTGTCTAGCTTTTTTCGTCAT
Organism: Nostoc sp.; assembly: GCF_036917555.1. Taxonomy (GTDB): domain Bacteria; phylum Cyanobacteriota; class Cyanobacteriia; order Cyanobacteriales; family Nostocaceae; genus Nostoc. The sequence goes on from NZ_JBALDD010000060.1 coordinate 2,568, forward strand.
GAAAGTCGATCTCTTAGCATCATTTTAGCTTTTCTACAAGATAAAAATGGACGACTGGATAAGCCGTCCGATGGCATTAGAGACTTTTAGAAGTACTCCACTAGACCATAATTTCTGGTGGTGCGATTGCAGCATTTGTCATTTGTCATTTGTCATTTGTTATTTCCTCAATCCCTAACGCAGGGAATCTCCTCTTCGATATTCGGCGGTTAGGTCGTCTAACTTTTGTTTCAAATTGTCGTCAAGTTTTAGTTCTACCGCCTTGAGGCTGTCAGCAAGTTGTTCTGGACGGCTAGCGCCAATGATGGGGGCAGTGATAATGGGATTAGACAAAACCCAAGCCACTGCTAGGGTGGTGAGGGAAAATCCAGCGAGATCCGCTACTGTGCGTAAATCTTCGACAGTATTGAACTCGCGATCGCGCCAGTAGCGTTCTTGATAACGTTCTGCGGCAGCACCTAGCGTAAAACGCGTACCTGAGGTGGGGCCTTGAGTAAAATTGTGTTTACCCGTAAGTAGACCGCCAGCCAAAGGATTGTAGGAAATTACACCCAGTCCTTCTTCTTTGGCAAGGGGTAATAGTTCTCGCTCAATTTCGCGGAACAATAGGTTGTAACGGGGCTGAATTGAGATGAACTTGGTTAGATTGCGGCTCTCAGCACGACCCAACGCGCGGGCGAGTCGGTAGGCTAAGAAGTTGGAAACTCCGATGTAGCGCACCTTGCCAGCACGAACCACTGCATCCAGCGCTTCCAGAGTTTCATCAAGGGGGGTTGAAGCATCGTCGGAGTGTAATTGATACAGGTCGATATAATCAGTTCCCAGCCGCCGTAGGGAAGCATCGATCGCATCCAAAATATGTTTCCGCGAAGCCCCCTGATCCCAAGGTGCAGGGCCAACTCGACCGACGCACTTGGTAGCCAAGATAAAATGTTCGCGTTTACCTTTGAGCCAGCGCCCAACGATTTCTTCGGTGCGTCCCGCAGTAGTAAGCCCGCCACCGAGGGGATAAACGTCGGCTGTATCTAAAAAGTTAATTCCACCATCAGCGGCGGTGTCGAGGATGTGCCTGGAAGTTTCTTCGTCAGTCTGCAATCCAAAGGTCATGGTGCCGAGACAGAGGCGTGAAACGGTCAATCCAGTTTTACCGAGATTAGTAGTTGGTAAGGTCATAGAGATGTTGTTAATTGAGAAAGTGTTGAAATTTTTAAATAAAATGCGACGTGCGTTCCGCCCCGCTGACGCTAACGCACAACTAAAACCCTATGCGATATATCAACTCAGCCCTAATTAGCCAATAAGATAACAATGTCGGCATTTTCAAGGTGTGAACCAATTTAACCAACTTTCCCAGTTTTGTACGATCGCAGCAAATTCTGCATAACCATCTGCTTTTGGGTGAGCGCCGTCATTGGCTTTTGCTTCTGCTAGCCAGATCGGTGACTTCAGCAAACTAGAAAACACATCAAGATACGGAACATCTAGTTGATCGCAAACCAATGCGAATTCCTCTGATAGATTTGCAAGAATTTGATTTCTTTTTTCTTGATCGACATCACCACAGGGTGGCGGACTAACCATCAAAATCGGATAGAGTTGCTTTGCTTGACTTAAGATACTGCGAGCATTTGCGATCGACTCTGAAAGTTCGATTCCTTGCTGTTTACCCGCCCATCCTGAATCGTTTACCCCAAAGGAAAACACTACTCGACCATCGTGTTCTGGAGGGAGACGATAGGATACTTCCGAGCGCCAACGTTGTTTGAGATACCGAGTTGTCTCAGCCCGCACCCCCAAGTTGTAGTGGGTGATTGCATATCCTTTTGACTCAGTATTACGACACACTCTACCTGTCCAACCCAGAAACTCTGGATCGCCTGTGCCATTGACAAACGATTCACCAATAAAACAAATTCTGATTTCTTTGCGAGAATCTGACATTAGTAACCTGAATTTTGGTGAATTAAGTTCGGTTTTAACTTGCGAGGTGCGTTCCGCCCCGCTTGTCTACGAGAGGCTACGCCAACGCTAACGTAATATTAGTCAGGCTGTATTGCCTTACCCCACCAAACTCGTTTAAACAGCTTACCCGTTTGCTCATGCAATATTTCGTAATGTTTTAGCTCTACATCTTTCCAGTCAGATAAAAGGTCTAGCAAATATTCTTTAGAGAAAAAATGCATAGTTTGTCCATCATGTTCTAGAAAGTAATTTGGCTCGATTTCGCGTATGGGTGAGTGGCGTTCTGCCCGAACTAAAGCGTCTTCTGTAGAATTAACATGGAAAACAAATAATCCGTTGGGGCGTACTATTCGTCGAATTTCTTTAAACAACTGGCGTGTAATCTGATCTGAAAACATGTGGATGGCAACATTGGACATGACAGCATCCAATGTTGCACTATCAAAAGGCAAACGTTTTGCCATATCCGCAACTACAAACTGCGCGCTTAGTCCTAGCTTTTTTGCTTTCTCGCATCCTTGTTGCACTGCTTCATCTGAAAAATCCACACCAATTACTGTAAAACCTTGTTGTACAAGACGTAACACGTCGTTCCCTGTCCCGCAACCAAGGTCAAGCACAGTTTTAACATTGGCGGACTTGAGGAACGGAAGGTGAACTTTCGTCCATTGGGTTCCCCAATCTAGATCGGTGCCAGCATCCTTCCATTTAGCGAAGACTTGATTCCAGTGATCGGGTGGTGCGTAAGACATAATCCATTAGACAACTACAGAAATTTCACGACGGTTCTGGGAAATTAGCCAGTGCTGCAATTTCGGATCGCCGTATACTTCATCTGCAATAAAATGATCGCCTTCCGGCAGCACTGTCAAATCAACTTTCCCCCCTACTTTGCGTAAGCGCTCAACAAAATTCTCTGTATCCTCAATCGGCAGATTTTTGTCCTGTCCACCTTGGAATATCTGAATGGGAATGTTTTTGAGTGCAGCTAGTTCGCTTTCTGCTAATGTTTTCGGTACACGTCCAGACACAGGTATCAGACCTGCGAAGCGATCGGGATGTAAAGCAGCGAGATGCCAGATACCCGCCGAGCCTAAGCTGAACCCAGCCAATATCACCCGCCCTGGATCGACAGGCTGAGAACCGATCAGTTCATCAAGCAAAGTAAGCACATCATCTGCTCGATCTGCCCAAGTCTGTTCAGCCGGAATCTGGGGTGCGGCAAAGACATAAGGTAAGGAGTCGGATAAATCTACGAAACGAGGTAGACCCCATTTCAGTAGCACATTTAGATCAGTCCCGCGATCGCGTCCTCCGTGTAGAAAAAGTACTAAGGGTGCAGGTTTGTTGGCATTGTCAGAAACAGGCGAGAAAAGATAAGGCAAGGAACCATTGTTGGTGTCGTGAGAGCGTTGTTCAACAGGCATTGTTGTGACTCCTAATTTGATTTGGGGATTGGAAGAGGCGCAGGGAGAAAGGAGCAGAGGGGAAAAACTTATTGCAACTTCTTCCCTGCTCCCTCATGTCCCCCTACTTCCTCATCTCGCCTTTTATGCCACTACTAGGTTCTTGTCTACTTGTTTAAATTCGGTGTTACCTACTTTGGATTCGATCGCTGTACCCTTGAAGAATTCGGGGTTAGCTTGAGTGTAAAACTTGTAGGGATTAGCGAATACATAGGATTTGAAGTCGGCTTCGGTCAGGACGCCTTCTTGAACCAAATCCCAGCTTTCAGCCAAGGGTGAAGTCAAGTCTGGTACATCCCAGTGACCAACATCGGAGGAATAGATGGCGTTGATCTTGACTCCCAAGGGATTAGCTTTGTCATTGAATGCCGTAGCGATCGTGCGATCGTCAGACTCGGAACCAAAGAAGAAACTGTTCACCCAGCGATCGCGGATGTCTTCAATTGTTTCAATACCTGCGGCTGCAAAATCGTCCAATTCGCTATCAATCGGCGCACGGCTATGACGGCTAAATGAAGCTCCCAGTACAGTCTTAGTCAATTCATCCTTATCGAGAGAATGTCCTTGAGTAATTTCTGCACCGTAGCGCTCAAATATTTCAAACAACTCATCGGCATTTGTCAACGCTGGATTGTAGTTTTCCAGTGCCTTGATATTGCGCTTGGAGAACCGATCTACCAAATGGATGTAGACACGGGCACCCCAATCTGCACCACCTTCCAGCATCGCTACGCGCAACTGCGGAAAACGCTTGGTAACACCGCCGAAGAACAGCGCCTTCGCAAATGCTTCTGAACCATCGGCGAAGTGGCCGATATGGTTGTTCATGTAGTTACTGATGGAGGAACGGCCAGTCCAACCCTGACTGCCGTAATGGGTGGTGACAGGTACGCCAAGTTCCACGACCTTTGCCCAGAAAGGATCGTAGTCGTATTCACTATCTAATCCGTAGAAGTCGATATAAGAAGCATACTTGGCGATTTCGGGAAATTTATCGGCTGGATATTTATCAGCGATCGCTTTGATTGGCCGTTTCACACCACCAGTGATATTAATCACCTTTAAGCCCAGTGTTTTCACAGCAAACTCTAGCTCCTCAATACCTTCTTCAGGAGTAGTTAATGGGATACCAGCTACCGGTGTCAAGCGATCGCTATATTTCCGGTAGATATCAGCATGATAGTGATTGACTGCACGTTGCAGGGCCTGACGATTCTCTGCACTCGCTCCAGCCGGTGCTAAAACATTATTGGGAAACAGCACCGAATAGTCCGATCCTTGCTCCGCCTGACGCTCATAGAGCAGTCCGGGGAGGGTGTAAGTAGCGAGATCCAATGTGTTTTTGGTAACTCTAGCCCACCAAGGCGATCGAATTGTGCGGTTGTATTGACGTTCTTCAGGAGTTTGTTGATACCAGTCTTTACCGTTGCTCTTGGAGTTAAGACGCGAGGCTTCCGTCTTACGTAACTCATCTACAAGTTTTACACCGCCGTACTTAGCAATGTAATCCTCAAAAGCTGGGGTGAAATCATTGGTGTGAACGTCGGTGTCGATTACCGGATAATCAAGGGTTGCTCTGATTGCAGCAGAACGTGAGGTCTTTAATCGGCTATATTCAGTCATATTTTTTCCTTGCCTATGGCACAAAAATTACAGGGTTTTTTTCAGCATCCAATGCTGCCATTGACGAATACATTTTCTGTAGAGACGGCGATTTATCGCGTGTCTCTCTACAATTTTCAAATTCTGTAGGGCGGCGATCTACAGAAGGTAGAGTTTAAAAGGTATGGCTTAAGCATCGGTGAAAAATTCATTTACGCTACAGCACTGTAAGCACAGTGCAGACATGAAAAGTCATTTACGCCAACACCAATCTTTCAGCTAATTGTTTAGCAGCAAAAGGATTGGTCGGACGACGCAATCCCAGGTTTTCACGCAAGGTACTGCCCTCGTATTCAGTACGGAACAGTCCACGTTTCTGAAGGACAGGAACGACTAGGTTAACGAAGTCATCTAATCCTGTGGGAAGGATTGGTGGCATGATATTAAAGCCATCGGCTGCACCGTTGTTGAACCATTCTTCTAGCTGGTCGGCAATGGTTTCGGGAGTACCAAGTATGGTGCGATGTCCTCGTGCAGTAGCAAGAGAGAGATACAACTGACGCAGTGTGAGAGTGCCACGAGTAGCTAAATCTTTGACTAGTTTGAGACGACTTTTGTTAGTGTTGGTGTCACTGGGTAATTCGGGAGCTACATCATCTAAAGAATATTTCGACAGATCCACACCTTTGTAATAATTCTTTAAAATACCCCAGGCAACATCGGGATGGATTAACGATTGCAGGAATTCGTACTTCTCTTGAGCTTCTAATTCGGTACGCCCAATGATTGGAAAAGCACCAGGCATAATTTTTAGATCATCTGGCGATCGCTCATATTGTGCTAGCCTACCTTTGATATCAGCATAAAATTCCTGGGCATCAGCTAGGGTTTGATTGGCGGTGAAAATTACCTCGGCAGTACGTGCGGCTAAGTCCCGTCCCGATTCCGAGGCTCCAGCTTGAACAATCACCGGGTAGCCTTGGGGCGGACGACCAACGTTTAAAGGGCCTTTTACAGAGAAATATTTGCCTTTGTGGTTCAATGTATGCACTTTGTCTGGATCGAAATAAATACCAGACTCTTTATCACGGATGAAAGCATCGTCTTCCCAACTATCCCATAGACCTTTCACCACTTCCACAAACTCTTCAGCGCGTTCATAACGCTGGCTGTGTTCTGGGTGATGCTCAAGTCCGAAATTACGTGCAGCATTCTCATTGCCTGTTGTGACTACATTCCACCCGGCCCGACCCTTACTCAAGTAGTCTAGAGAAGCAAACTTACGTGCCAAGGTGTAAGGTTCTTCATAAGTAGTCGAGGCAGTGGAAATGAAGCCGATGTTTTGGGTTACAGAGGACAAAGCCGAGAAGAGGGTGACAGGCTCGAAATGGGCAATTTTACCATTGCGATGCTGAGTTTCTGGAGCGCCGCCCCAGACTCCTGGACTGTCTGCCAAGAAAACTGCATCGAATAAGCCACGTTCGGCAGTTTGGGTAATTTCTTTGTAATGCTCGAAATTCAGCCCAGCATCTGCTTGTGAATCGGGGTGTCGCCAAGCAGAGACATGGTGTCCGGTAGCTTGAATGAATGCACCTAAATGAATTTTACGTGTTGTACTCATGCTTTTTTCTTTTCTTAAAATTGCCTTAGCAGTATCTCTATGGTTGGTATCACTGATTTGTATATAGCTACGTCAGTTATTATTTGACTGCTGCTACCATAGGTTGGCTAATTCCTAATTGCTCAAATGCCTGACACATCTAGCTCAAATCCAGATGCCTACATGGCAAGTGACTGATGACAAGACGACAGCATTAGGGTTTTAACCGTTGATATATATAAGTCCAAAAAATACTCGGATAGCATATCGACAAAATCTTTTCCTCATAAAACTTTGAGGTATTCGTGTCAGGCACTCAGGCATTCACTCTGTGCTATACACTGAATGCAATCATGGAATGCTCTCTAACAACCAAACTTGCGGTTCAGTTGCTTATTAATTGCTCAAAAATCAAATAATCGAACTGTGAGCAAGTGTAATGCTACAGCAGAATTAAGGATTCTGCTGCTTGGTGCTTGAATTACCATAAATTTATCTAGTAATTTTACCCAGCAGATATCAGCCTACACGATCAATCCAAAAAAAGATGTGTTGGAAATCACAATATCATGAATTACTAATTATTAGCTAACCGAACATTAAGTATTGCAAATTATTAATTCGCTAAATAATTATATATGATACTTAAGGCTTGTTAAACAATGCTCTAATACCGCAAAGCGGAAGTCAAAAGTCACCTATGCTTAAATTTTGGACTTTCTGGCTGTTTTGAATAATGGTAGGTTTATTTCCGCCGACCTGTACTAGAAAGCGCTGGTTTTCATTCTGGCAATTGTTCATTGGTTTCAAGATTATGTTTTATGGCAGCACCGATGGCATGAATAGTTGGCTCTGTACTTTGTAGCAAAGCATCTACAACATTACTCTGGTCAGAATGACTGCGATTTTGGCTAAGTTTCAGAACCAGCCCTTTCAAGGTGACTTGTAAAATCTCTTTTTTCCCTCTGTGCCAAAATCCTTTTCAAACCTCGTTTCTAGCAAGAAATTATTAAGACCCAAAAAGAATCTGTTGTGAATGTTGTAATCAGACTAGCTAATGAAAGTGATGCCTTAAAAATGCTGGCAATTTATGCACCAGTTGTGCGGGAAACTTCAATTTCCTTTGAGATAGAGCCTCCCAGCAAAACGGAATTTGAAGGACGCATCAATAACTATCAACAGCAGATGCCTTGGCTAGTGTGTGAAATTAACGATGAGATTCTAGGTTATGCCTATGCTACTCCCTACCGGACTCGTGCTGCTTACCAATGGTCTGTAGAATCATCTGTGTACGTAAATGTTGAATATCGCAGAAAAGGAGTTGCCAAAGCTTTGTACACTTCCCTTTTTGGGTTGCTGCGACTCCAAGGATTTTATAACGTTTTTGCTGCGATCGCTCTACCCAACCCAGCAAGTGTAGCCATGCATGAGGCTGTCGGTTTTTCCCCTGTAGGTGTATTTTACAGAGTTGGGTATAAATTTAGTAAGTGGCACAATGTCGGTTGGTGGCAACTATCTCTGCAACAAGAGCCACCGCTATCAGTAAATCAGCCTCTTTCTTTGCCAGAAGTTCAAAAATTATCTCTATGGAATCAAGCTTTAAGAAGTGGACTCTTGCTACTTCGCGTTTAACTTGGTGTTGCTCTTAGTTAACGTGAGTTCGATAGGACTAAAAAAGGGCAGGAGGTAGTGCAGGCAGTGCTTTAGGGTAAATATTAATAGACGGTTTGTTAGGTAAGTAGGTATAAGGCACCTTTTTCAACCTGTCGAACTCACGTTTTCTTAGTGCCATTCACCCTTTAAACTTTCCCCAACATCTTGCAAAAGTACTTTTACAAGATGTCTATTCAGTGGAGGTCTTAAACTCTTGCTCTAAATGCTACGAGTATACTTCCATGACTTCTGCTTGCGGTTTTACCCTAGCTTCTGCGTCCAGAAATTCAGCTACTTGAGCCTCAATTTCATCCCGAACAATTTGGCGATATTCCAAGAAATGCTCTATTTGGGCACAAACAGCTAAGTAGCTACTCACCCCACCCGGATTATGCTGATACATGTTCCACAAGTTGCGCCAGAATTGCCAGCGCGTCTGACGACGTAAACCTTGACGCCAACAAATCACCAGCAACGCCCGGAGTACTTTCCAGTTCAATGGTTTTTTAGCAGCTTTCCCCTTTTTCGGATAGGTTGCTTCACCCAAAAGACGGAAGTGTTTGTATGTACGTTCCAAAAACCGCTCTGGCTCATACAAATCACAGAACGCCTGCACATATTCACGAGCGATGTCTTCTAACGGTCGAGTTGGTACAAAATTCATCAACGTGGTTTGGTTGATATTGGCAGATTTATTGCGGAGTCGTCCTTCCTTTTCTAATCTATGCCAGAGGGCTGTATCTGGAAGTGCTTGCAACATACTAAATAAGGCTGTGGGAATTGCTGTTTGCTCCACAAACTTGACAATTCGGGCGCCGGCTCCTACTTTCTCGCCATCAAACCCAATGATAAAGCCTGCCATGACTCGCAGCCCGGAGCGGGTAATTTTATTCACCGCCTCACTGAGTGAATCTCTGGTATTCTGATATTTCTGAGTGAAAGTAAGACTTTCTTCATCGGGGGTTTCAATTCCCAGAAAAACGGCTCCAAAATTACACGCTACCATCAAATCCATCAGTTCTTGATCTTGGGCTAAATCAACCGAAGCCTCTGTGGCAAAGGAAAAGGGATAATTATGCTCCACCATCCAGGGTAGAAGGGACTTCAAAAATAATTTCACATTCCGTTTATTACCGATGAAGTTGTCATCCACCATAAAAATACTGCGTCGCCAACCCAGTTTGTAGAGATAATCAAGTTCTGCTAATAGTTGTTCTGGGTTTTTGGTGCGGGGTTTGCGACCATATAGCACAATAATGTCACAAAATTCACACTGGAAGGGACATCCACGGGAAAATTGCACTGACATCTCTGCGTATGCTTCAAACTCTAGCAAGTCAAAGCGAGGAGTTGGAGTATTGGTGACATCTGGTTTTTCACCGTCAGAGCGAAAAATGCCTGTGCGATCGCCGCGTGCGATCGCTGCTACAAATAAGGGTAGGGTAATTTCCCCCTCGTCTAATATCAAATAGTCAGCTCCTGCGGATGTCATTTCATTCGGTAGCGCTGTCGGGAAAGGCCCACCCACAGCGACTTGCTTACCTCTGTGCTTTGCTTCCAATATCTGAGAGAGCAAATCCTCTTTTTGCACAATCATCGCCGACATAATAACCAAATCAGCCCAAGCCCATTCGGCTTCTGTACAGACGCGAACATTTCGATCTACTAGCTTGAAATCCCATTCTTGCGGTAAAATCGCTGCTACAGTTACCAAGCCTAAAGGCGGTAGCATTGCTTTACGGTCTAATAAAGCTAGTGTTTTTTCAAAAGACCAAAAACTTTTTGGAAAGCGGGGGTATAGAAGTAAAATGTTCATATTTGATGGTTATAAACCTTGATTTTTGTTGCTGGTTGAGTTCAGGTCAAACTAAACCAGTCGTAATAACACATTAGAGGAGCTTCTATATCCACTAGCTGTAACTTCTACTATGACTGATTTAGACATAGCAATATCTTGTTAGAGCGATTATTACTGTTTTGAGAGCAGGGAGTAGCTGAAAATTGCTCATGAGTGTGAGGAGTGCAATCGTAATTTATAAAAAGCCTCAAATATACATGGGTAAATGATTTAGCTGCAAATACCAAGACTTTTAGGACGATTCTAACATCTGTTCTTTATAGACATGAGTGAAAAAAATATAGATACATAGAACTGCTACATCTTTACAAGGGTTTTGGATAATGTATATTTAATTTATGGAGATGTTTTTTTATAAATTGGCAAATTGGCAACTCTGATAAAATCAATTGTGTTATTTTCAATCCTATACAAGGTGTATTTGCACTTTCAAGCTATTTAGACGGGCTGCAACCCGTCTTTATTTATGGCCAGATTTTTTTAAATCTTATAAATTATTGTTTCCCGGTCTAAGAAGGAAAAGTTCTCCTAGTGTTGTTCTTGATTATGAGGTAGATGCAGATAAAATTTACACTGTCGAGTTAATGCCGACAGATTTTTTATCTGAAAAACTAATTAACCAACAGTTTCAGAATCTATTTATATGTATTTTATAGTATAAGTATTTATACTGAAATAATTGACCAATTATCCAGCCAACAATCTCACGCTTGTCTTGTATTGATTTATCAAACTTGAAAATAAACAATCCACTTTCGCAGAGAATTTTTTTACACAAATAAAAGTCCTGTACCCCAAAGCAGAGGTCAGCATCTAGCGAGAACTGTAGGGTTCAACTGTGCAGTATTCCTGTCAAAGTTATGTCACTGAATTTTTTTGCTACAAAGGCCCAAACATATATTTAATAGGGATACCACATTAAAATCAGATATTTTTCTGACACAAAGTTGACACAATAATGACATATCTAAAAAGTATACAGTCAACTATAGTTTTAAATATTATCTATAATTTCCGGTTCACACTATGCTACTTATGAATCTAGTTTTTCTTAATCAAGCATTAACCAAAAAGTTACTATTAAATAATTTTTTTGTAAAAAATATTTTCAAGCAGTTAGACAAGTCTAAATAATTAAAAAGATAAATATGAGGTGATAATGAAACTTTTTGCATCCTATAAAATTAGCTTGGCTTCAGTTTTACTAGCTACACCTTTATGTATTTTTTCTCTTAAAATACTTGCAAAAACTCCAACTATTCAAGAGTCAGCTATTATTATTAATAGCGGTTCTACGAATACTTGCAAGTATAACATTTCTGTATTGCCATCAGGAAAGGCAACTTACACTGTTTGCAATACAAAAGGTATAGGTGAAATTAAACTGAGCACAGCCACTAAATTTTTCAATGATATTTCAGCAGCTAAACCACTGTCAAAATTACCATATAGATCGTGTCCGAAATCTGTTTCATTCGGGACATCAACTAAAGTCAATTATTCCGGGCAGAAATCTCCAGATATTAGCTGTCCAAGTAATGATTCTAAAGTCACAAATTTGTATAATGACGCCAAAAGTATTCAACAGAAATTGAACTTTTCAACTTCTAAAAATTTATAAACGTTTAGAGGATGTAAAAAAGACTAAAAACAACCACTAAAATAAAGAAAGCAATAAAATTACGTAGCTTTCAACAAGTCACAATCAGCATCAGAAGAAAAAACTATGAATCCTAACTTGAAAGATATGTCCTCAAATTTGCCCCGCCGTCAAATTCTCAAAGCTGCTCTCACCTTTGTGACTGGCTTAACTACGACATCATTAGTATCTTTGTTGATGACCAAATCTACCAAAAAAGCACAAGCAATTGTTGTGCAACGACCAAATGAGTTTACACTTAATGGCAATGGTACTCAGATTAAGTATTCTATCTTTAACGAAGTTTCACAGCTTGATTACAAAACTCAAAATACTTCCCTTCATTTCAGTGGCGATGACATTAAGACATTAACTACTGATATCGGGACACTGATTACAGTAATTATTAGTAGTCCAAATCCTACTGTCGGAGGCAATACAGTCAAACTCAGTTTTTTGTTACCCACTGTTAACTTACCTATTGGTGATAGAGAAACTACTGTCCAAACTCAAGCAATTCTCACTACCGAAAAAACATCAGGATTAATCCGAAGACCAATATTTGGGCAACTACAATCATATAAGACTTTCCCACTTAAGGGAACTGCTAGATACCGCTAGATTCAAATATTAAGTTCGTCTAAATTCATGCGAGTTAATGATAAAGCCGTCAAGAATAGCTCTGTTTGGGGCAGGATTGGTGGAAGCATCTTGAACTTTTTCAGCCAAGGCGCTCCCCGCTCAGTTTGAGCGGGGAGTAATGGTAGAAAGCACTATTAGACTAATTTCAGGTTTGGGTTCTGCTGAAAAGACCTGTATTGCACAAATTTCCTAGAGCAGTGTTTATCTTTTGTCTCTAGAAGCTCCTATTCAATTATCTCTTCGTTAGTCCAATCCTTTCTCAATAAAGAGTAACTTTTAACTTATTACTCCTGAAAGCGGGTGCAATATTGTTAAATGAAAACTATGTCTAGTTTCAGTTTTCAGATACCGTTCTTGCAAAGGTTGCCACTGCTGCCACGACTGGTAACGATTTTCAGTTAATAAATTAGCAAGGGAGGGCAACTCAGTCTGAATTTCTGACTTGTATACATCTGCAAGCCAGTCAGTTAAAACGGCACTATCTTGCATCGTACCCAAAATTTCTTGAATATTTTTCACTTCTGTAATATAAGCTTCGTAAGAATCGCCATATAAGTCAGTAAATAACTCCATCTGATAGCGTATACGTTTAGCTTCTTTTCGTAAACTATGAAGACTTTCACCTTCTGTTGTCAATTGTTTTTCTATCTTTTTTGGTTTCCAGTTTTTTCGGATCTTCACTTCTGATTCTACAAATTCAGTACCAACTAGCCAACCTGGATGCAGTAAGAAGTTACTTACTTCTGGTAAAAGTAAGTCTGGTAGCACTTGCTGAATAGAAACAGATGCCAAAGGTTGATAACTGGGTTTTTCTAGCCACTTATCTAATGCATCTTTTAAAGACTTGTAAGATTCATCGTTTAATGTTTTCTGCACACTCGATTCTACATCTTCACGTTGTTTCGCTAAAGCTGTAAAAGCTGTTTGTAGAGATTCCTGTTCTTTGCGGGGTAAGTTTGGTTTGTAATTGTTTTCCAAACTTTCTTTGAGTACGTCTAAATCTCGCAGATTACCAAGACGACGGGCGATTTTACCAATATTTTTATCGCTGACTGGTTTTGACACATTCACTGCTAGCCCAAACCGAGTTACCGCTGTCCGTAGGCGACGCATTCCCACTCGCATTTGGTGCAACGCTTCTGGATCTTCATCTTTTTTGACTGATTTTTCCCACTTGAAGGTTTTCTTACAATGTTTTTCAATCGCTTGGTAGGCGTAGTCACCAAGAGTTTTTACTGTGGGTTCTGTGGCTAATTTCATAATTGGTCTGAATGATTACCTCATGAGGTTATTGCATAATAACAACATTATTTAAAAGAATACATCTACTTTTGATATTTTTTATGGTATGAAGATTTTCAGCTATGCTTATGACTATTGATAGTTGCATACTCTGCTATAAATATACAATATCTATCAAAGGTTTAAATAGTACTTCATCCTCTTAAGTTAATATAAACTATAGCTTTGAGATAAATTTTTACGATAATTGAATCATATATTATAATACTATGGCTAGCATATTTATAACTCTTAATATGATTCAAAATGCCAAACTTACATTTGCTAAATCAAGTTTTATTGACTTTTATAGATTCTTTTCAAGAACATAGAGAAGACTTATCAGCATTGCTGCTAACAGATCAGAAGTATTTATGGTTGGGGTCAGATGAAACCTCAACTATTGAGCGGCTCTCTTTGGTTAATACTGATAAATTTACAGATCATCAGCAATTTCGAGTAGCAGAGTTTATCAATTTACCTGCACCAGAAGATAAAGAGATTGATATAGAAGGACTGGCTTACGCTGATTATTACTTATGGTTTGTTGGTTCTCACAGTTACAAACGCAAAAAATTCAAACCTGAAAATACAGATGCCAAAAACTTTAAAAGGCTAGCAAAAATTGAATCGGAACCTAACCGTTACATTTTAGGACGAATTCCTCTGATAGACGGTAAGCTATTCTCATCTTGCCCACACCCCGAAAAGCCAGATGTGCAATTGAATGCCGCTAAATTAGAAGTGACGAATCAGGGTAATTTGCTGATGACAGCTTTAGCAGATGATGCCCATTTAGGCTTGTTTATTCAAGCAGGAATTCCCGGAAAGGATAATGGCTTTGATATTGAAGGAATAGGCATTTATCAAAACCGCGTCTTTCTGGGTTTGCGGGGCCCTGTATTGCGGGGTTGGGCTGTGGTGCTGGAAATAGAGTTAGAAGATTCTACCCCTGGACTGATGAAGCTAAAGCAAATTGGGGGATTGCAGGAGTTATATAAAAAGCATTTTATCTGGTTGAATGGTTTGGGAATTCGGGATTTGTATGTAGATGATAAAGATTTGTTGATTTTAGCCGGGCCAACGATGGATTTAGATGGACCCGTGCAAGTTTATCGCTGGGTAAATGGCGTTAATTTACGAGAAAATGTCTTCAGCAATCCCGATTTTGTGCAAGATATTCCTTATGGAAATCGAGAAGAACACGCTGAGGGAATGACGATGTTTCAGGATGTAGCTGGCATACCTTCGCTATTGGTAGTTTATGACTCTCCAGCAAAAAGTAGGCTGGTGGGTGATGGTGGGGTAATCGCGGATGTGTTTAAGTTGGGCTAACTTCAATTTTAGATTTTGGATTGCTGAGAAAGTTGGATAGGCAATCGTCTGTAGTGTGTGCGGTAATTTTAAATGTTAGTAGAGATTGCTTGTACGGGACAGGTGGGAATACACTGTTCGCAGACAATACAGCGCGATCGCGTGAATGTCAACTTGTATGTCTCTGGGTGGAGGGTGAGGGCTTCGGTAGGACAAACCCCAGTACACAAGCCACAGTGGACACACACATCCTCGTCGATCGCAATTTCGCCTAATGTAGAAGAAACATTAACATTACGCGATCGCATCCACTCGATCGCCGCATCTAATTGATCGATGTCTCCTGATAATTCCACTACCAGTTTGCCAATTTGATTTGGGGCAACTTGGGCGCGGATAATGTTGGCGGCGACGTTGAACTCTTTGGCCAGTACATAAGTGACTGGCATTTGCACGGCGCGTTTCGGGAAGGTAAGTGTTACTCGTTTTTTCACAGGTTTAGCAGAGGATTTTTTCTGTTGTAGCGTATTGAGAGTTTTATCAGTCTTTCTTTACGGTAAGTTGCACGAACGAGCAAGGCAAGAGAAGGACACTGCTCCTACCTCAACATACATAGCACCATTTCCAAAAATCTTTGCAACACATAAATCGGCTGTAGGGGCGTACAGCTAGCTGTACCATTGGTGTCAACTTAAGGTAAAAGCTATATTGGGTAGGTGTTTTACAGATCACCTCACGCCCTCATCCCCTAACCCCTTCTCCCAACATGGGCTACGGTGTACACACAAGTCTTTTAGAGTGGCTCCACAGACTTTTAATCCCCCCAACCCCTCTCGAAAAAAAAAGCTGTTTCATTCCCTCAAAGGCTCAAAAAAGACTTGTGTTGTGAATGAAAGTACTTGTGTTGTGAACGAAAGTACTTGTGTGTACACCGTAGCCCCCGGTGGGGGAGAGGAATGGAGTGAGGGAAAAAGCCTGGACACAAAACGAGAAATCAAGACTTATATATTTTTCTTTTTTCCTATGAAACCACCCTGACATGGGAGAACTGGAACTGGAGCGGCTTCTTGAAAAAGTTCGGGATCTGAGCCTCTGTGTACTAACCCAAGTTGCTAGTTATGCAGAAGTGCGATCGCTAAACCATTCAATCCTTTAGAATTAGCTGCTGAAGTAGCCTTAGCGTTGGGCTGGAGTCTAGAAAAGTAGAACAAAATCTATAGTAAATTAATTTATCAAAAGTAGACGTAGGGAAAAGTGATTTAAAAGTTTTTTTAGGTGTTAAAAAATACAATGGGTAAAAATCAATTCAATTGTTGTTGAAATACATCATCTAAACGAACGACTTAAATAAATTGTAACTTAGTTGCAAAATTAGCTATTTACTACAATTTAAGTTGACCAAGAACGTTTTTTTTATGAATAGTAGTAATTTATATTTATATATGCAATAAAATTAGTTTAATTTTTATTAACAAAATTTAATATATATCTGAACTACTTGATGCTGTAAAATAAGCAATGGATTTTGTCGATTAACAAATTAAATCTTAATTTGGTTATTTTTGGTGATCAAGACCAAAATAATTGGACATAATCAGCATTTTCATTTCACCGAATTAATATTACGGATGGGTCTAATTGACGAACCACTCATTTTGGTATTATTGCTTTTTCTTCTTCGGTATCACTCTTGCCCGATACTTTCTGATTGCTGGGGGAGCATACTTGCTCTTTTATTTAGTTTTAGGGAAGTCTCTCGTTAACAAGAGTTTGCGTTTGAAACCGTTGATGAGTTGTTCGATTAAAAAGGATATTGAATTATCAGTAATCTCCACAGTAGTTTTTGCTATTTCTGGAGCGTTTATGATCTCAGAGTATAATTTGGGAGCAACGCTGTTATACGCTGACATCTGGAAATACGGACTGTGGTATTTAATAGTTAGCTTTATTGCAGTGCTAATTCTTCAGGACACTTACTTTTATTTTATCCATCGGATATTTCACCACCCTCGAATTTTTAGATGGATGCATTATGGACACCACCGTTCAGGCGAGCCAACGCCCTGGAGTTCCTCTGCCTTCGACTTACCAGAAGCGATCGTACAAGCACTTTTTTTTGTAGGTGTAAGCTTTATAGTTCCGCTGCATTTTGTCACCTTAGTTGCCGCACTTATAACTATGACAGTATGGGCAGTGTTTACCCATCTCGGATTTGAACTATTTCCCTCCTCATCTAAAAGTTACTGGATTGGAAGGTGGCTTATTGGTTCTATGCATCATTCCATACATCATCGCAAGTATAAAGTACACTACGGTTTGTATTTTACGTTCTGGGACAAACTGCTTGGTACTGAAGATCCTAAATATGAAAACGAAACCCACACAAGGGAGTTTTAATTCTATCTAGTGGGACTTAGACAAAAAATAGCCATAAAAAAGCCTTAAATCTATATGCAGAGAGACTTTGACATCGTTTTGTCTAGTTTCTTGAGATATCTGGGTTTCAAGCATTCTTGAGCATTTGGTGTATTTTCCTTGCCTTGTACGGATTTGAGTCTTGTTTATCCATCAAAAATGTTTAAGTCCCGTTAGCGAAATTTTAGAGTACTGACTATTTAACTTTTGTCGAATTCTCAAGCTTGTTTGGATTCACCCAACGATTGACAAATTCGTTGTTATGTTTGTAAATCTTGATTTGCACTTGCTTGGAACTTAACTTAACTATTTCGGCAGGAATTTTTTGGACATCGCCAGAATCTGTGCGGGGCTTGTAAAGCCAAATGACTTTTTGCCCAACTTGAAAGCTGTTAGAATTGCTAGTTAAAGAAGGCGTACTTTCTGCCCAAGAGGGGAAAGCAATTGCTAAGTTGATCAAAAGTACTAAGACCACTATAGTGATTTGAAAAAGTTTCATAATCATTGCACTTGTCTTAGGTTTGATGGGGCAATCAATCTGCTGCTCTAGCATTTAGTTATTGTCCTTCTTTAGGTTCTCAAAGTTGAAAGATCGGTATACTCAAAACTGCTTTAGGCAATTTAGCAAAAGTTAAAATATCTACTGATTTCAGGATAAAACGACTTGGGGAATAAAATCAAGTAGTCTTATTTGTTAAAACGATAATTTAGATTTATATATAGAAGATTGTATTGCAAAAATTGTTTGAGAACAATATGGAATAGCTAAAGTAACAAGTTTATTTTATGAAGGCGATCGCTATTTGTACTTAAGCCAAAAGAAATATTTTGACTGAGATATTCAAGCAATCGCCTTGTATGAAATTTAAGCAGCATAAAAAATCGGGGCAGGTGACAAACCCGCCCCGACATCTAATATACTACGCCCAACAGCTGTTGCTACAGGCTTTAAACTATTAACTAAATGCACCATATCTTCTAAAGAAAGTGCTTGACGGGCATCAGAAACAGATTTTTCTGGTTCTGGGTGACATTCAATAATTAATCCATCTGCACCGCAAGCGATCGCAGCCCTAGCCACAGGTGCGACCAACTCCCGTTTCCCGACAGCATGAGAAGGATCTACAATTACAGGCAAGTGAGTTATTTGCTTGAGTGCTGCCACTGCCGCTAAATCTAGGACGTTACGGGTGTAATCATCGAAACTGCGAATACCTCTTTCGCACAACACCACATCAGGATTCCCGTGGCTAAGGATATATTCAGCAGCCATAACAAATTCTTCAATTGTCGCTGCTAAACCACGTTTGAGTAATATTGGTTTACCAGCTTGTCCCAAAGCTTTGAGCAAGTCGAAGTTTTGCATATTGCGGCTACCAACTTGAAGCATATCAGCGTGGGCGGCGACTACTTCAATTTGGGAAATTGACATCACCTCTGTGACAACTGGCATATTGTAATGCGATCGCACCCTAGCTAAAATCTCTAATCCTGACTCTCCCATACCTTGGAAAGCGTAGGGAGATGTGCGGGGTTTGTAGACACCGCCACGCAACCCCTGTACTGATGTAGTAGATAGCTTTTGGGCGACTATCTCCATTTGTTCTAAGCTTTCAACAGTGCAGGGACCGCTGATAATTACCAGTTCTTTACCGCCGAAAGCGACTTCTTTCGAGATTTTAACGATTGTCTGGTGATTTAAATGGGATTGTGCAGCAAGTTTGGCATTAATCATGGTTACATTCTCCTGAAAAATTAAGTATTAAGTATTGGAGATTGGGCATTGGGGATTGGGCAAAGTCGTTGGCGCAGCCTCTCCAAGAGTTGTATTGGGCATTGGTTATTCCCCTTGTCTGTCAATTCCCCATACCCCATTCCCATTTCCAAATAACAAAAAAGCCCGAAACCTTTAAAAGTTCCGGGCGCGTTCTGAATTCATTGGCATGACGCTATTTACCCGGAATTTATTCTGGGCCAAAAGTAAAAATCATAAAACCAACAACTGAAATAAGTCATGACAATGAAATTCTCCTTAAAAAAACAAAAACCGCAGAATTTGCTCTGCGGTTCACCGGGCGGTTTCCATTAGGAAACTTAATTCACTCCCGGTGAACCACCCTAAACCAAAAATAAAAGTAGGAATTTGTGTTAAGCATTTGTGGGGTTTTTGCTGGAAAACTTAATAAATATACCTATCTAATTTAACATTAGCAGGAAGAGTAGGCTTTGTCAAGACCTGCACAAACTATAAAAAAGCGATAGACTCAGTACAACTCTGGGGATTAAGACTAATAACGCTTTGCACAATTCAAAATCACGCCCTGTTCTGATTGTACTAGTTACTTATTTGCGTAGACGAAAAAAGCGGCTTGTCATTAGACATCACGATAGTTATATAACCTCAGAAGCTTAAAAAGCCAGGATTGAGAAGTTAAAATATATAATTCTCCTGACTTATGACTTCATCTTGCGAAAGCTTCTTGCAGGGAATTGACAACCGCCATACATTATTCTTACCCAAGTCCTTATTGACCAGATCAACTTTTTAGGATCATCTGTCTCATTATGCCCAGTTCCAAAATCTTAACCCAATCTTTCGACTATTATGGAGCTTACCCCTGCCCAGTCTGTCGAATAGGTAAGATTTCTCACATGCCATTGATGGAAGCTATGGCTTGTGACTTTTGCCAAGAGATTTTTACAGTCAACTTAGAACAACAGCAAATCAAGATGCCTTCTAGGCAACCACCTTTAACTTGGCGTTGGAATGGCTTGAGTTGGGCAGAAGGCCAGTTGGAAGGTGTGGAATTAGGTTGGGGTTATGGACTAGCAGCAGCAATTTTTATAATTCTTCCCACTACTCTAATTGGCATAGTAGCTTACTATTTTCCTGCTAATCTGAAGGAACCCATTACTTGGATGCCATATATTTGGACAATATTAACCTTCTTATCACATTTATCAATTATTGCTTGGATTTATATTGAAGTCTATCAGATTCCAGTTGCAGCATATTTTAGAGCGATCGCTCGATGGAGAAATGGAGAGATGGGAAGATGAAAGAAATCAATTCAAAATTAAAAATTAAAAAACTTCTGCCCCCTGCCTCCTGCCCCCTGCCCCATAATCTATAACAAATAATGCAGCGTATAGATGGCTCCATCACTCATAATTAAGTTGATTGTCCACCAAAATATCGTATGAGCGATCTGGAGCAGTACTATAGAGTTTTGGAATTAGAGCCTGGAGCAACACTTGAAGAAGTGAACCAGGCTTACAAAGATTTAGTCTTTGTTTGGCATCCCGATCGCATTCCCAAAGACAATCTCCGTTTACAGCAGAAAGCACAAGACAAGCTGAAAGCTATAAATGAAGCTCGTGAAAAGTTGCGCTCTCTAAAAACCAAACCTCAAACCACACATCAAACTACATATCAAACCACACATCACTCACCGTCACCTCAACAGGAAAAACCATCTCAACCAACTCAGCAACCACCAAAACAAAACTCAGATTTAAGCGGCAAAGACTACAGTCGGGCAAATTTGAGCAATAAAGACTTATCTGGCAGAAATCTGAGTTATGCCAATTTGAGTGGTGCTAATCTCAGCGATACTTTTATGCACAAAGTCAACCTCAGAGGTGCAAATTTATCTGAAGCAAATTTATTTCGGGCAAATCTACTTTTAGCCGATCTCAGGGAAGCGAATTTACGCGCTGCTAATTTGATTGGAGCGGATCTCAGTGGGGCCGACTTGCGAGGAGCCGACTTGACGGGAGCGCGGATTCGCTCTGGTGAGCGTCTTCTGGTTAAATTAGTTGGGACTAACTTAGCAGGGGCGATTATGCCTGATGGTTCAATTTATCAATAAGTGAGGTTGCGCCATAACACCAAAATTTTCATGTAGAGACGCGATTTATTGCGTCTTAAAAAACCAATTATCTACACCAATAACCCTTAACTGAAACGTATTGGTGCATAAATTACTCTTATGCAATGCAATTCAAAACTGCTATATGCCTATTTGCTTGCTTAAAACACTAAAATGAATACGCGATCTACCCAAATGAGAAAGCAATATGCCTTTTCGCTTGCTGAATCTACCGAAATGAGAAAGCAATCAAGCATTTTGAGAAAGCAATATGCCTTTTTGCTTGCTAAATCTACTGAAATGAGAAAGCAATCAAGCATTTTGAGAAAAAAATCTGTGATTTTAACAAGTCGGGAATTTGACCTCGCTTCATCCATCCCTACAACCTACGTGTAAAATTGAAGATACATCAAGGGTTGTAGGCACTGTGAACTTTTTTATCGGTTGTGCTGTTTGGGCATATAAAGGTTGGGTAGGCGAACTCTATCCCCAAGGTACTCGCACTGCCGATTTTCTCCATCTCTACAGTCGTCGCTTCACTACTGTAGAAGGTAATACCACCTTTTATGCCGTGCCTAACCAAGAAACTGTAACCCGTTGGGCTGCTGAAACACCAGCAGGTTTTGAATTTTGTCTAAAATTACCGCGAGATATTACCCATCAAGGGTTGCTAAAACCTTATATTCCAGCTGCTTTAAAATTTCTGGAGGGGATGCGCCCTTTAGGTAAGCATCTTGGCCCAATCTTTGCCCAGTTACCACCCAGCTATGCACCTGCATTACTTGACGATTTGTCCAACTTTCTGGAAGCTTGGCCACGTACAGAAGCACCCCTAGCAGTGGAAGTTCGCCATCCTGACTGGTTTAAGGAACCCCATGCTAGTAATTTGACGGCGCTTTTAGAAAAGTTAGGTGTCGGAAGGGTACTGTTAGACTCGCGCCCCATTTATACTGGAGATGACGATCCCCAATTACAATCGGAACGACGCAAACCTAAATTACCGTTGCAATTGAGTGTAACAGCACCTTTTACTCTGATTCGGTTTATTTCTCATCCGAATTTATCAGTGAATCAGCCATTTATGGAAGAGTGGGTGAGGCAGATTCAGCAATGGTTACAGATGGGAGTGCAAATTTATTTCTTTGTCCATTGTCCAATAGAAGCGCGATCGCCCAACACAGCCCGTCACTTCCAACAGCTATTGGAACAAAATGGTACACTAGTTCTACCCCTACCTTGGAATAACCTTGAGCATCCCCCTAATCAGCTCAGTTTATGGTGATCGTATTTAGTAGACAATTGGTGTTGTAATATTTTTCTGTTAAAGCGAATTTTTTCAGAGCAATTCCACAAAAGGAGGTTGAGATGAGTCGTCTTCTTTATGAAAAATCAGTCTCATATAAAGGATATCTCATAATTCCATTTGTTTTTGGTAAAGCGGATAATTACGAAATTTATTCGTATAAAATGCTATCTGAAATTGGGCACAGAAGCCAATTTCACAAAGCAGGAAATCCAGCAGGAATCTGTGGAAGTGACGTTAGTAATATCATTGATATTGCTAAAGAGCATATCGAGCAAAATTCCGAGTTTGTTCATCGAGGGGATAGTTTTAAGTCTCGCTACATTTATCGGAACAATTTGATTATCATCTTCCAAGAAGGAGATAAATATTTTTATGACCATTACCCACCAGAGTTATTGAATAATATTGCAGCTCCAAAGTTATTCAAATCTGAATATGAATGTCTGAATTGGATTAAGCAAGGGTTTGATGGGCGACATGTGCGGCAAAGAGCTATTTGAAGAAGGTAGGAGTATTTGCATTTTTGTATTACAGCTATAGCGGTTCCCATTCAGATGCTGTACAACGTTATATCGCATCTGAATGGGAATTCCTCAAACATTGCATTTTCAACCTTGACTTATTGCGCTTGGCTCCATGTAGATAATTTCCCAAATGTGGCTATCTAAGTCAGCAAATCCATGTCCATACATAAAACCGTGATCTTGCGGTTCATTGTAGGTTGTTCCACCAGCGGCGACAGCCTTGCGAACTATTTCATCGACTTGTTCTCGGCTATCAGAAGATAAACACACAAGCACTTCTGTGCTTTTTGTGGCATCACAAATTTCTTTGGGAGTAAACGTCTTAAACTTCTCATGGGTCAAGAGCATGACGAAAATGTTTTCGGACACAATCATACAGGTGGAAGTTTCGTCAGTAAATTGAGAATTAAACTCAAAGCCGAGTTGAGTAAAGAACTCGATCGATTGATTGAGGTTTTTGACTGGCAGATTAACAAAAATTTGAGTACTCATGGGTTCTTCTTTTGAATTATTCCACAGTGAAGGAGCGGCGAAAAAGCGCTGAGGTTTTACTCTAGGGAAGATGCCCATAAGCACCTCCCCACAAGTCAAGCAGTTTTCTGGCAGTTGACCATCCACGGAATACCGAATTGATCGACCAACATACCAAAGCGGACAGACCAAAAGGTTTGATCGATCGGCATCTTCACTTTTCCGTTTTCTGCCAGGGTCTGAAAGATGCGTTCTGCCTCCGCTGGCTCGTCAACGCTGATTTGCACGTAAAAGCCTTGGGGTGTTTCAAAATATCCAGGCGGACTGTCAGACCCCATTAAGAGGCGATCGCCCAGATCGAGGCAGACGTGCATGATTTTGTCATGCCATCCGGCAGGTATATGCTCGGCTGAGGGTGCATCTTTGTGGGTCATCATCATGACAATTTTGCCGCCAAGACAGTGTTCATAGAACTTGAACGCTGCTTCACAGTTGCCGTTGAACATGAGATAAGGATTGAGTTTCATGGCGTTGGCTCAGTAGATTGGGCTATGGGTTGAGCGTGAATACAGCTTGAGAAGTCTCTGGATCGAATGGAACCGAGAGATGTTCGTGTAATATCTGCCATTCGCCTTGATTTTTCTGGCAGACAGCGGTGACGCGCATCCACGTCTGCATTGCTGGATGGTCTTGGGTTCCTGTGAAGCGAAATAGCCAATGTGCAACTGCTAAGTCTTCACTGACGGTAATCTTGAGGTCTCGTGTTTCAATCTCAAAGGTGTCGGGGAAGTAAGGCAAACATTCTGACCACACTTGACCCCAAGCATCTTTTCCTTGGGTTTGGAAGGGAGGTTTAACATCGAAGACGATGACCTCAGTGGCATAATGGGACATGATTTGCTCAACATCCTTGGTGCAGATGGCACGTTGTTGCTCGGCAATTAGTTGGCGAATCTGAACTTCGTTAGTTGCGATCGTGCTTTTGGTTGTCATCGTTATCTCTCCTTTTGGGTTGAGGTTGAGTGCAGTTACAAATTCTCTGGCAAGCCTGCAACTTCAATTACAGGTCGAATTTCAACGGTGCCGACGCTCGCGCCTGGAATCCGCGCGGCGATTGCGATCGCTTCGTCGAGATCCTGAGCATTAATCAGAAAAAAACCGCCCAATTGTTCGCGGGTTTCTGCGAACGGCCCGTCAGTTACTAGCGATTTGCCGTCGCGCACCCGAATGCTGGTTGCAGTTGCGACAGGGTGGAGCGGGGCGGTCGCAAGATACTGCCCCTTGGAGTTGAGTTGTTGTGCCAGTTGCGCGGATTCTACATAACAATGTTCCCGTTCGGTTTGGCTCAGGGCATTTTCCTCCAGGTAAATCAGCAGCAAATATTTCATCGGGGTATACCTCCGTTGTTTCCCTTTGTTAGTAAGTCGAACGGTGCTGACTCAAATCGACACTCCACCAAAAATTTTTATCATTTAGTACGATCGGGGTATACCTCCGTTGTTTCCCTTTGTTAGTAAGTCGAACGGTGCTGCCTCAAATCGACACCTCGCCAAAAATTTTTTATGTCAGGTATAATCCCAAACGCAAAAACAGACGTAAAACAAGCGATCGCCTCCCTTTACCGGGCTGAATGGGGACGGATCGTCGCCATCCTCATCCGGTTGGTGGGGGATTTCGATGTGGCTGAAGAAGCGGTACAGGAAGCCTTTATAGCCGCCGTGAATCAATGGCAGTCCAGCGGCGTGCCCGATCTCCCCTGTGCATGGATCATCAAAACAGCCCGATACAAAGCCATTGATCGCCTGCGACGGCGAACACGGCTGACGGAAAAACTGGAATGGTACGCCGCCTCCGGGTTGATTCCAACCCGCGAGGAGCCAACTTATGACACAGACGAAATTCCAGACGATCGGCTGCGGCTGATCTTTACTTGCTGCCACCCAGCACTGGCGATCGAGGCGCAGGTTGCTTTGACGCTGCGGCTGTTGGGTGGACTTGAGACAGATGAAATTGCGCGGGCGTTTCTCGTGCCCACGGCAACGATGGCGCAACGGCTAGTGCGTGCCAAGCGCAAGATTCGGGATGCAGGTATTCCCTATAAAGTGCCGGACACAACCGATCTGTCTGTGCGGGTAAACGCAGTGCTGACGGCGATCTATCTGATTTTCAATGAGGGCTACGCGACGACTAGGGGCGAGACGATGGTGAGGGCTGACCTCTGCACAGAAGCGATTCGGCTGGGTCGCCTCGTGAGGACGTTGATGGCACCGCAACCGCCCTCAGAAGTGACTGCACTTTTGGCGCTGATGTTGCTGCACGACTCCCGGCGCGATGCCCGTTTGGATGAGGCAGGCGATCTGGTGTTACTCGAAGATCAGGATCGTCGTCGCTGGAACCAACAGCAGATTGCTGAGGCGCTACCGCTCGTTGAAGAGACATTGCGGGTCGAGATTGGTTCGTTTGCAGTGCAAGCAGCGATCGCCGCACTACATTGTCAGGCAGCACAAGCAGAAGAAACAGACTGGTTACAAATTGTCCGCTTCTACGATTTGCTCGAACGCTTGCAGCCCTCGCCGATTATTTCGCTGAACCGGGCGGTGGCGATCTCAATGATAGAGACTCCTCAGACGGCCCTCGAACTCATTGATGGGCTTGCTCCCCAACTTAATGGCTACCATCTATTTCACGCCAGCCGTGCCGAGATGCTGCGCCGCATCGGAGCCTCAGTGTCAGCCGCACAGAGCTACGCGCTCGCGCTCATGCTGGTTACAAATGACAGCGAACGCCGCTTTCTGGAGCGTCGGCTGCGCGAAGTTCAGCCCTAACGTCCAGCATCACCGGACAGGCGAAGAATTATTTACTATATTGACGAAAACGTTCTGCTTTTGCTGGCTATGCCCGACTGCGATGCGATCGCACTTTCATGATGCCAGTCTGCTCGGTTCAAGTGTAGCAACATGAAACCGTTGTTATAGATTTTGCTGTCGGTCAGTATTTTTCACGCGATCGCACCCAGTAGGCATACAGCCAGCCATTACAGAATAAACTACGATAAAGCTATCGAAAAAGTGTGTTTAAAGATTATGAGCAACACTAAAAAAGTTAGTGATGATTTGAGCGCTGCTCCTCAACTAACTTCTGAGGAGTTAAAACAGGCAGCCCAAGAGGGATTTAAGTCAGTGCTGAATCTGCGTTCTCCCGATGAAGCAGGTTTTCTCAGTGACGAACAGCAGCAAGCTCAAGCGGCTGGACTGCAATATGCCAATGTCCCATTAAAGCCTTCAGAACCAAATCAAGAGCAAACAGAATTAGCAATTCAGGAGATTGAGAACTTACCCAAACCAATCTTAATTCATTGTGCTGCTGGAGCAAGGGCTGGTGGTATTGCCTTGATTGCCAATGCTATTAGTGAAGGTCTAACTTATGAGGAAATTAGTCAGAAAGCGCAAGAGCTTGGTTTAAATTTAGAACAACCGCACCTCAAGCAATTCTTACTTGAAAAGTATATTGCCAAGCAAAAATGACTAACTCAGCACCAAGTCGTTTGGGTGAACTCGCCAACCTATTTTTTAAACTGGGCGTCATCGGCTTTGGGGGCCCAGTTGCCCATATTGCCATGATTGAAGATGAAGTGGTTAAACGTCGTCAGTGGTTGACAAGGGAGCATTTTCTGGATTTGCTGGGCGCAACTAACCTAATTCCTGGGCCAAATTCTACAGAAATGGCTATCCATATAGGATACATCTATGCAGGATGGCTGGGGCTGATTGTGTCAGGCGTTTGTTTCGTCTTACCTGCGGTTCTGATTACTGGTGGGTTTGCTTGGGTTTATGTTGCTTACGGCACTCTACCCCAAGTCGCTCCTTTACTTTATGGCATTAAACCGGCTGTTTTAGCAATCATCATCAATGCCCTGTGGGGCTTGGCAAAAAAGGCTGTGAAAACTCGCCAATTACTAGTAATCGCTTTTGCTGTGGCATTGCTAACATTGTTATTCAAATTAAATGAAGTAATTGCCCTATTAATTGGGGGATTGCTGGGTATGGTTTGGTTACATTCTGGCGAGAAAAACGACAAACCAGGAGATAAAGCCAACTTTCTGATTGCTAGTCTCATCACAGGTGCAACTTTGAAAGTATCAGCTGTATTTGCAGCATCGGTAGCTACTGCATCTACTGTAAACAACGTTTCTTTATGGCAATTGGGTTGGTTTTTTCTCAAAGTCGGTAGTGTCTTATTTGGTGGTGGCTACCTTTTAGTAGCTTTTCTGCAAGGGGGATTAGTTCAAGAACACGGCTGGCTGACACAACAACAATTATTAGATGCGATCGCAATTGGTCAATTTACGCCTGGACCAGTACTTTCCACTGCTACGTTTATCGGTTATGTCATTGCTGGCATACCTGGCGCAATTGTTGCCACCATTGGAATTTTTCTACCTTCTTTTGTTTTCGTTGCTGCCCTAAATCCCCTAATCCCCCGCTTACAAGCCTCTTCTTGGACTAGAGCATTTTTGGATGCTGTGAATGTTAGTGCTGTAGCGCTAATGGTTGTTACTACTCTGCAACTGGGGGCAGCGACTTTAACATTACCACAACACCCATTTGTAGATTTTCTCGGTTTAGCGATCGCGATCGTCTCAGCTATTTTAGCTATTCACTTTCGCATCAATGCTGCATGGCTAGTCTTTGGTAGCGCCTTCATTGGATGGGGTGCTTCACTCTTGGGCTACACTCGATAAAATTGCAAAATCTTGCTTTCAAACTATTTTCATGTGATAATTACCATTAACTCCGGTAAATTTATGTATTTACCGTAGCTTAAGTATGTCGGCAGAATAAAACCAAACTATGTTAACAAAAATAAACGAGGCTAAAACCCTCTTCTCTCCTGCCTCCTGCTTTATCCCAACGACAAATATTTACACCCACCTACTTATAATGAAAGTTCAAAAGCTCAGATTGTTATCTATTTAAAAGCTGTAAACATACTAGTCTATAGCTTGAAGTCTGCTATCTAGAAAAAGTTTGCTGCTTTGCGTTGTAGTACACATCTATGCATACTTTAGATTGAACTTATAAACGGTGACAGATAAATTTTTCATGCCACTTTTTATATTTCTATTCGACCGTCTAAATTACTATCCTCAAGAGATAATAAACTTAATAACCAATGATATAACTTCTAACTCTTGACTCATTTGTTCAAATAAAGTTAACTTAAACTAAGGTGAAATATGTCAATTCAAGACACAGTACCTAATTGGGAAGAACTGTTAGAAATTGCCCAAAAAAATACTCCGGCTCGACGGGTGCGTAGACCAGGGCAATCTCCTTCTACCGCTCCCATCCCTAGCAGTCTTCATAAACTGCCACCAGATACAGAACCGCCAGTACTGCTCTACCGCGATACTAACTCTTGGTGTCCATTTTGCGAACGAGTTTGGTTTGCTCTCGAAGAAAAAGAAATTCCCTTTGCAACAGAGTTTATCGACTTGAGCAACAAGCCTAAATGGTATACCGATTTAGTTCCCACAACCCTTGTCCCAGCAGCGAAAATTGAAGACAAGTTAGTTTATGAATCCAAAGATATTCTGTTAGCCTTAGAAGAACGATTTGGGCCAACCTTGCTCCCTGAAAACCCAGAAGAAAACGCCGTTGCTAGGCAGTGGCTTGATGATGCTGAAACCAATGGTGTGAGAGATATCGCTTACAAATTTCTCAGACAAGCCCCGGAAGATCCGAATGAATTAGCAAGCTTACAGGCAGCTTTTGAAGCGAAATTAGATGAACTGGAGCAACTTCTCGGAAAGTATCCTGGCCCATACTTTTTGTCAACATTTAGCGTGGTAGATATTACCTATAGTCCCCATTTAGACAGATTGGCAGCTAACTTACCCGTTTATCGGGGATATCAACTCAAGGGAAATCCCCGCTATCCTCGGATCAATGCTTGGTTTGAAGCGCTCAAACAGCGCCCCGCTTATCACCGCGTCAAATCGGATGATACCACCAACAATTTACTTTTGCGTCGTCGGTGGGGCGTAACACCAATCGGCAATCCCTTACCCCCTGACCCAGCTGTTAGCCAAGAAATCCAATTTCGGGCAGAAGCGGCTGAGAGGTTGACTGATAACCGAGAAGTTGCTTTAGGAGATATTCTAAAAAACTCTGGGGTGCAAGCATTGGCGGTTAATGGCGACACAACAGCCGTTAAAGAAGCGGTTGATTTTCACCTCAGATTGCTGGCTGACTATCTCGTCAATGGCAATGGTGCAGCATTACCGTGGGGACGTGTGGGTGGTAAAGACAATGCCGATCCGACTGCGGCTGCGATTGGTGCTATCACACTCGCCTATGTGAGAAATCGCATCTGTGCGCCACGGGATATGAGTGCTGGTGCTGCAACTGCATTCCGAGGAGGAGCAGATAAAGTGTTGGCATCTCTTTATTAGCGATCGCATTTCCAGTCCATTAGACATCTGGTATAAAAGAATCCCCAGTGAGTAATTAAAACTTGTTATCTCTGATCTGAAACCCAGTTTTTCTGTGTAAAAAGCCTGCTATCTGGGTTATCTAGTTGGCAAGACGGTTAATTTGTTGAAGCCGTATTTTTTCCTCTTTTGCCAGAGTCAGCGCAGTTGTAGCAACATCCTCAAATAAGACAATTTCGCCTCTAAGTTCAAAGGATATTGCTAAGGCTTCATTAGCAATAGCTTCAGCATAGATAACTTCTCCCTGAACGACTTCAGCAAGTGCAAAAGCACTACTAGAACTGTTTGCTGAAGTTAAGTCCGGGGAAGACGAGGAAAAAGCAATCTTACAACTTGCGGATACAGTCGAGCGCACAATCCGAGAATCGCTAAACAAAGAATACCACAGGCAAATGCTACAGCTTGAAGCGCAAAAAGAAAAATTAGCTTCAGAAGTTGCCAACCTAAAATATGAACTCAAAAAGCTTGGAAAAATCAAGGATGAGCCACCCGAACCACATATAGATGATATCCCTTTTGAAGCTGGGGGTGTCCCCGACGGGTTTTAACTAAAATTTTTGGCGATCGCCCTTTGTGGAATTTGTGCGATCGCCACTGAATCGATACCAAAATTAGTTGCTGATGTTGCCAATTTAGTTGTATTTCAGCAAGCACTTAGACAGTTTGATATTCAGCAGATGCTTGTGCAAAAGGAAATTTCTGTTGAGTTTTATATTCCTCAGCCCGTAGTTGAACAAGCTAAAAACCACATGCTGCAAGTCATCATTAATGCTGGTCGTGAAGTGCAACAAATAGTGTTTCCTTGTCTGCCACAAGATTATCCAGATGCAGTAATAGCTTTAGCTGACAAGGAAGTTCAACAAACTTTAAATCAGCGAAATATTACTACATCCATAAGACGAGTATCTCGGCAACAACAAATAGTTATTGCCACTTATGACCCAATACTTCTCGGTTAAGAATTAAGCAGTATTGAGAATAAAAAAAGTGCGTGGTTGAAGTTTAGTACCCGTTCCTCTGTGGATTGGAATTCTCGCTGGAAACTTTGAACGAGGTTTTTTAACGACTCTGGGATTTGTTCTACCTTGCCTTGGCGGAATTTTTTGCTCCAAAATTTCAAGGATTAGTTTGGATAAAAAAGGACATTTGGGTGGCTCAATCGATTTCGCCGTTTGAGTAAGGATTATGAGTTGTACACAGAGTTAAGTGAAGCCATGATTTATGGCTCATTAATTCGTCTGATGGTTAAGCGAATGGCATCTTAAGATTTTGTTTACGAATCAGCTCTTAGAGCAAACTTACCCGACCACTACTACATCACAGCAAATGGTAGTAGCAGCAGAAGCCATAAATCGAATTGAAAGCAACCCAACCTTGAAAAAACGAGTAATAAATGCTGTTAAGGAAGGTGGTTTAGCTGCGTTTGAGAAAGCTATTGATAACCCAGCAGGTGCTTTTATTGTTGGTGCTATCAAAGGCTGGCAGGAAGTGGAGTTTCGCACTGCGAACTAGTCTAAAGTCCAGTAATTACGAATTACGAACTTGTATTGAGCGCAGTCGAAATATTACGAATTACCATAAGTTGCTTGTAAACGTTGTAAAAGATATTCTCCCGCAAGGATAGGGGGATAAATAGGCAATTGTTCTTTCTGGCAAGTCTCCAAACAAGCAATTTCTGTATCATCATTAGGATGACAGAAAAAAGCAATAGAATACCGGGATTGGTTCACCCTGTTATCATTGGGAATCATTACTCGGTGCTTAGTTGAGCAAAATAGATGATTTGTCCATTGTTGCATTAAATCGCCAGTATTGACTATTACAGTATAAGGAATTGCAGGTGCGGCAATCCACTCTCCAGATGCTGTCTGTACTTCCAACCCCCCAACGTCATCTTGGAAAAGTAAGGTAATACTGCCATAATCAGAATGTTCACCAGCACGCAGTTGTCCGGGTTTCGCTGGTGTCTGCGATGGGGGATAGTGTAATAGTCGCAAGGTATGATTTTGTTGATTATGTCTTATAGTAAAAAAATCTTCTGGCAATTCTAACGCCAACGCATAAGCTTGTAATATCGTGTTAGCAAATTCTGTGCAACGATCGTAGAAGGTGACAATAGAAGCATCTATCCCCATAGCTGCTTGTTTATTTATATTAAATGCCTCTTTTAAGTCGCCTGGTTTATTGGGGTTAAGACGTTCTCTCTCAATCCCAACGTAACCCATATTACTAAATTCATCACTCCAAGCTTGCTTTTGCTTAACTTCTAAAGGGAAATTGAAAAAAGATTTGCTGTGAGTGAATGCTTGTTTGATTAGGTCTTTTGATATTGCCGAATTTTGCAAATACATGAAGCCAATTTCATCACAAGCTTCATAGATTTGTTTGATGACAGCTTGCCGAGTTATTGCGTTGCCCTTAGTAAAATTAGTGAAATCAATTACTGGAATTCTGACCATTGATTCAAAACACCACATCTTTACGCAACTTCAGATTTTGAATGCGAGTATCTTCGGTGGGTGGTACATCCTCCTGAGCAAATGGAATCTGCTTAAAGTTAGCAGCCAGATATTCTGCTAATGCATCTTGTTCAGAACCATCAGCAGCAAAGGTGGCTAAACCTGTGCGTTCGCTTTTATCAGCATCTTTTGATGTCAAATCAACTCGCTCTCTTTTGGGAAAAGGATAGCCATCACCACCACTTGCTAAGAAGTTTAGGGTGACAGTGCGGAAGATGCGATTAGAGTCACCCACTAACTCTGCATTTTTCACCACTACATCAATAATTTTGCCATTCCCATCTTTGATAGCCAGGGATTTAACACGCTTACCTGCTGGCAAGTCTGGGTCAAAGCTAAAGGCTAATCCCGCTACTTGGGGAAAACTGCCAGGGGTAGCACCCGGCGCTATGGCTGCTACACTGTGTTCAATCACTGCTAGTAGTTCTTTAGCATTCAAAGTAACTAAAGTCAAGCCATTGTTAAACCGTAAAGCATTGGTGATATCAAGTTGAGAAATTTCTTTTTCTTTCTTGCCTGCTACAGGATTTGCTTGGGGTGGTAGTTTGATAACATCCTGTGAGCGAGTCGAACCTGGGGGAAAGGTATATATACCAATATTGTCACGGATACCACCGCCATTTTTGATAGAAACGACAGTTTTAGGATCATATCGTTTAGCGATCACTAAATTAGCTTCGGCTGTCAAATTCCCGAAATTGGTTTCTTGTGTGCGGACATCACCCCGCCAGCCGTTAAGGAAAACGTTGGTTTTCCCAAAAATCTGACCATCTTGGGCAATAATCACTTTTTTGAGCGCCTCTGTAATGGCGACAATTTTGGCATCGGGTTTCCCACCTACAGCTGCTACACCTTGGGAATCAGTCGCATAAGCACCGCTGATTTTGGGGTCAATACTTTTAGGAATAATCATTCCATTGGCATCAAAGTTAACTACTAGACGACCAACATAGCGATAGTTACCATCGGTATTAACTACAGCTATCGGATTACCATCTGCGGCTTTTTTGATGATTGGATAAGTTCCAGCAGATTTATCACTCACTCGCAGACGGTCTGTTTTGTCGGCTAGTAAGGTATTGGAACCACCAGCAACAATAATATCTACTCCCTTGAGTAATGTTGCTAGCTTTTGCTCAATGGCAATTTGCTGCATGTGTGCCAATAAAATGACTTTATTAATCTTGGGATTTTTTCTCAGCAGTGTATCAACAGAAGTTTGAATTTCAGCAGCTAAGGCGGCGATATCTGCGGCATCACGGTCATTAAATTCTTTAGGTAACACAGTTACACCACCAGGAGAAGAAATAGTCCGCAGTGTGGGAGTTGTCGCCCCAACCACAGCAATTTTTTCACCATTGACGGTAATAATGGTGCTACGGGCAATTTTATTCGGAATTTTACTTGCCTCTTGTCCATCAGTAGTAACTAATTTTGCCAGGTTTTTATCAGTGCTGAAGTTGAGATTCGTGCTGAGATAAGGAAATTTTGTACCTGGGTAATCTTCTTTAGCACGGAGTAAGTCGGCAACAACACCCGTACCTAAGTCAAATTCGTGATTACCAAAGGCGATCGCACTAAAACCAAGAGCATTTAGAATTAAAATATCTCCTCGTCCCTGACCACTAAAAGCTGTGTCACTGGCAAATAAGAAAGGACTGGGAATATAAGCATCTCCAGATGAAAGGATTAAGGTATTAGGATAATCAGGTTTACCATCACGATTAGCATCCTGATTTTTGAGTGCATTCAACACCGCCGAAAAGTTTGGTGCATCCTTTAGCGCTGGGACACCTGCTTCTTGGTCGGAAGTATGTAAAAGTTGTAGTGTGAACTCTGACTTCTGTGCTGTTTTAACTTGCACCACACCACCAGTAGTTCCTAAAAATAAAAAGATACTAGATATAATCAGCCAACTTAACTGGTTAGTCCTTAAATCTCGGCGATTAAACTTACTGAAAAATCGGCTTTTCCGATTTAAAAAAGACATAATAAATTTTCTAGCTCATTAGTGGTGAATAATTTTTTAGTGTATTATCAATATCTCATAAAAAATATTTCATAAGTTAATTTTAATATTCATCTTTACATTTGATTGGAAATTAGTCATGTATAGGAAAAGATTATAGAGGACTTACGCACTGTACAAATTAATCATGGTATAAATTCACGAAAACAGGTATTTTCAGTCCTTTATTAATTGTTCTTTAATAATCGGCAAACCCGCGCTGTAGGGGCAGAGCGTTGCTGTGCCCCTACAAAAGATGTGGTTTTTCAAGCTCTGCGTACTTTGCATTTTGCGTCAATACGTAAGTCCTATTTATAGATAAAAAGTAAGAAAGGTAGGAAAAGTAGGATGTTTTTTCTTCCCCCTTGATTATCAGGTTATTACAGGGTAATTTTATATCTAACGTGCAGCTTTTGAACAGGAGTTTGGGGTATGTAAAAAAGTAAATGAAATTTTGAAAGCAAATTTTCAGATGAAAAAACTGAA
The DNA here is from genome assembly GCF_036917555.1 of Nostoc sp. Lineage (GTDB taxonomy): Bacteria > Cyanobacteriota > Cyanobacteriia > Cyanobacteriales > Nostocaceae > Nostoc. The sequence continues at coordinate 37,679 of NZ_JBALDD010000060.1, forward strand.
ATAAAATAGGGAATATAGAGTTAAAAAAATGCGTTTTTTTTAACTCCTTTTATATTGATACTTAATTAATCTACCTTTTCGGGGCAATTTAAACGGCTGCAAAGAGCTTTTATGCTTTCAGTCGGCTCTTGTACTCAATGAAGAATCACGTAGCAATCGCCAGCGATAACCATTGGTTGCGCGTCTTGTAGAGAAGTGCTAGCTACGCCAACGCATTTGTTATTTCGGGGTACTCATTTGTTATTTCGGCGAACTCATTTGTTATTTCGGCGAACTCATTTGTTATTTCGGGGTACTCATTTGTTATTTCGGGGTACTCATTTGTTATTTCGGCGAACTCATTTGTTATTTCGGCGAACTCATTTGTTATTTCGGGGTACTCATTTGTTATT
>NZ_JBALDD010000061.1:0-2781 GCF_036917555.1 Nostoc sp.
AATATTTAAATGTGTCGCTATATTGATCCGTTTCGGCATAGTTCATAGATGCACTCTTGACTTTTATCATAAGCGATTATGCGAACATGATATAATTCGTAATACTCGCCTCCGGCGAGAAGCAAGCTACATAATTCGTAATTTTGTCAAGCAGGAAGCTAAGTTAGGTAATTGATTTTAGATAAAAATCACAAAGCGGCTATGAATGATTTTTTACTTTACCTTCGATATATTTCTGTATCTTTCAAGTCGCAAATGCAGTACAAAGTTTCCTTCTGGCTGCAAGTCATGGGGCAGCTTTTAGGAACTGCTGTTGAATTTTTTGGAGTTTGGGCACTTTTTAGCCGTTTTAATAGTATTGGTACATGGACTTTGAATGAAGTTGCTATCTTTTATGGAATAGTTAATATTTCTTTTGCCTGTGCTGATGCCCTTGGCAAAGGGTTTGACTCATTTACAACAATAATTAAAAGTGGAGACTTTGACCGTTTACTTGTTCGTCCACGCACCACAGCACTTCAACTTTTAGGGAAAGAGTTTACTTTGAAACGAATCGGAAGATTTTTTCAAGGAATTGTTGTTATGGGGTGGTCACTTTCATCTCTCCACATCCCTTTAACTTTTAAAATTTTATGGCTTTTAGGTATTTCATTTTTTGGTGGAGTTGCACTCTTTGTTGGCATTGTCATTATGCAAGCAACCCTGACATTCTGGACTATTGAATCTCTCGAAATTATGAATATCCTAACTTATGGAGGAGTCGAAACGGCTCAGTATCCTCTTGCAATTTATAGCAAGTGGTTTCAGCGATTTTTTACTTTCTTGATACCGCTTGCTTGCGTCAGCTATTTTCCTTTGCTTGCAGTACTTGAAAAAGAAGATGCGTTTTCAGTGCCTTTGTGGTTTTGTTATGTTTCGCCAATCGCAGGCATTATCTTTCTGATGGTTGCGCTCAAGCTTTGGAAAATAGGAGAGCGATACTATTGTTCTACTGGCAGCTAGTACAACAAAATTGTAGCTGTGTACTCAGGCGTATTTTAAATTAGCAGATCGCACTTTTCTAAAGATTCTGATTTAATACCCTGTAGTATTGCCTGATTTCACTAAACAATGCCACAAGAAGCTCACATGAAAAACTCCAGGAAAGGTTGGTTACGTAAAAGACTCAAAATTACTCTGATTTTCCTGTTAGTACTAGGGCTATTGTTAGTGGGATTTGTCACCTACACTGTGCGTCAATCCTTTGCTCAAGAGAGTGGCACAATTCAATTATTTGAACTGAAAGCTGAAGTAACTGTCCAGCATGATAAATGGGGAATTCCCCATATTTATGCTGCCAATTCTCATGATTTATTTATGGCGCAAGGTTATATCCACGCCCAAGACCGCTTTTGGCAAATGGACTTTTGGCGACACATTGGTTCCGGGCGACTCTCAGAAATGTTTGGTTCTTCTCAGGTTAATACTGATAAATATCTGCGGACAATGGGTTGGGCAAGGGTGGCGCAGCAAGAAATTCAGGAAATTAATGCAGAGATGAAGGCATACCTGGAAGCTTACGCCGATGGTGTCAATGGCTATTTGGCAGAGCATCAAGGCAGCGCCCTGAGTCTAGAATACGCTGTGCTAAAATTCCTCAATCCTGGGTATAAGCCAGAACCTTGGCAAATACTGCATTCTCTGACTTGGGGTAAGGTAATGGCTTACGATTTGGGGAGAAATTTCGAGAACGAAATTGAACGTGCTATTTTGCTCAAAACCCTTAACCCAAATCAAGTAGAGGAACTTTTTCCACCTTACCCTAAAGACTTGCCAGTCATTTTACCTGAGTTGCAGCAAGAAATAGGGGAAGCAGCAGAAGAGAGGGACAATAATGTTGAAGTCCTTCTCAATTCTCCAGATGTATTACCTGCCTTAGAGTCAATTACTAAGCCAATGATGGCTTTAGAACAACTCATTGGGCCTACAGGAATAGGTATTGGCTCAAACAACTGGGTAATATCTGGTCAGCGGACGGCAACAGGTAAGCCAATCTTGGCGAATGACCCCCACTTAGGTGTGCAAATACCCTCTATCTGGTATGAGGTTGGTTTGCACTGTACACCCAAAAGTGCAGAATGTCCCTACAACGTTTCTGGCTTTTCCTTTGCAGGAATGATTGGAGTAATTATCGGTCATAGCGATCGCATTGCCTGGGGTGTCACCAATGTACAATCTGATGTAATGGATTTATACATCGAGAAAATCAACCCAAAAAACCCCAATCAGTATGAGGTGAATGGCAAGTGGGTTGATATGCAACTCGTGCAAGAGACGATTCAAATAGCCGGAAGTCAGCCGATTGTCCAAACGGTGCGCTATACCCAACACGGGCCGATTCTCTCTGATGTTTCGCCCAATCTGAAGCAATTCAAGCCAAGTCAGCCGCTAAAATTACCGCAAAACTACGCCGTAGCCCTACGCTGGACAGCCTTAGCACCTTCCAAACTAGGGTATGCCATTCCCCAAATTAATCGTGCTCAAAACTGGCAGGAATTTCGCACTGCTGCCAGCAATTATGATGTCCCGGCTCAAAACTTGGTCTACGCTGACATTGATGGCAATATTGGCTACCAAATGCCTGGTAAATTCCCCATCCGCGCTAAGGGAGATGGGCGTTACCCCGTTCCTGGTTGGACGGATGAATATCAGGACTTACGCAACTGTCACAAGCGAGGGCGCGGCGCAGCCGTGCCAAGCGCCAAACAACTAGACAATAAACATAGGAATATCCGGACGTTT
>NZ_JBALDD010000062.1:0-16382 GCF_036917555.1 Nostoc sp.
TCTGCTTAATCTCAAATATTTTCATCATTTGAAGTTTGTCTTTTCTAAACTCAGCACTGCTGAGCCATTTCTTGCTGCTTAGTCTAAACTCCAGTTGGTTAAACAAAGCTAAAAACAGCTCGGTTTCTTTGTTGCGCTCCTTTGCTGTTAGTTTAGAGTCTGACTACGATGCTGTGAAAGCAGGTGTAACTATGTCAGTTAGTAATGGCCCAGTTGAAGGGCATATTAATCGACTGAAAATGTTAAAGCGGCAGATGTATGGTCGCGCCAAGATAGACTTACTGGAACGACGATTTTTGTTGGCTATTTGAGGAGAAAATTTTGACAAGTTACACTTGATTATATGAGTTATAGAAATCAGTTTATCTGGCAAAGGGCGGTTCAACTTGCTATCAATTGTTATAAATTTACCCGCCTATTTCCTCAATCAGAATTGTATGGTTTAACCAGCCAAATCCGACGTTCTTCTGTATCTGTAGCATCCAATATAGCTGAAGGCTATGGAAGGCGCTCAAAGCCAGAATACATACAGTTTTTACATATTGCATTAGGCTCTTTGAGAGAACTTGATACCCAATTAATCATTGCTAAAGAAGTAGATTTAGCTGACAAAAACCTTTTCACTCCCCTATTGAATGAGGTCGAGGAAATGCAAAGTATATTAGTTGCTAGCTTAAACAAACTCAAAGCTTGAATTTATTACTTCTACCCTTCCGACTTCTGCCTCCTGCCTTCTGCCCTCTGCCTTCCCCCAACCGAGATCACCAAAAGTTGCCAAGAACCAATTTATGCTTCAAAAAGCTCCCTCAACCCTCTTCATGAGAAATTTTTGTGCGGATTTGTTCCCATTGCTCAATCTGCTTTTGTAGCTGCAATTTGCGATCGCCCTCAACTGCACCAAGACCAGTAAACAAACCCTGACCATTCAACTGATCGCGGTAAATAGCAATCAATTCGGTCAGTGCTTTTTTACAGCTTTTATCTCCTCCTGTGTGAAGGAATTTATATCTAGGCAAATCAGTCGTCTGCCAATTCTCTCTACAAGCTCCGACCTGCTTAGATCAAAGTTGGAGGCGATCGCATCTAATCCTTCAATACCAGTGGGAGTTAGGGCTAGGTTGACCCTTTTCTTCACCTCGTCGTACATCTCTGGTACGTCTTTTTGTCCTTTGTGCCCTTTCTTTCCCATTACTACCCAGCTATTACATACCTCCTAAATCATAGTCATCAGCAAGAACTATGGGTAGATTCTATAAATTGCTCAAAGATATTTAGTTATTGTGTAATACCTGAATTGACGGTAAAATAGGCGTTGTGTAATACCTAAAAGATTGATGATAGAGGACAAAAATCCTGATAATTTTGTTTGCTGTGGAGAGAAAGGTGTGAAATGCGATCGCCACAAACTTGAAACACTCTTGGAATTTACAAAAATATTCTTTTCCGGTTTCAACATGAGAAAGAATCTATGCTTGGCTTTTTTCCAGCCCCTTATCCAGATGAAATTTTATACAGTATCTTAGCTCGTTACCACATTAGGAGTGGTAACACCAGTCCAAAAATAACTTTAAAGGAGCTATTTAATTCTCAAGATGTAATAGCTACTGTTGACTTACCTTCTAACCTGAATTCGTTGATTGAAAATCTCCAATTTCTCTCAAATTATCAAGTAGAAGATTTGATATATAAATATACCCTCTATCCTTTCTACAGTGTTTTTCTACCACCGAAAAGAGCCAGTCAGGTGATGGAGTCTATGAAGGCAGATTTCGGAGGAGACATTCATACCAGAACCGGAATCATGGCGAGTTCGTTGAAGATGCAGAAATATCTGCGATTTTGCCCAAAATGTTTGGAAGAAGATTTGCAAAGGTATGGGGAGTCTTACTGGCATAGGTTACACCAAACGCCAGGGGTTCTGGTTTGCCCAGTTCATGGTATGACTTTGCAAGATAGCACAATTCCCATGCAAGGTTTTAATAGGCATGAATACTATGCTGCAAGCCAAGAAAACTGTCCCGTTGTACCGATACAACAGACTTACACTCAAGAGACTTTAAAGAAGTTGCGACTGCTAGCTCAAGATATTTCATGGTTGATAACTAGTAATCTTTTCTCTAGAGAACTAGAGTGGTTTCAAAGAAAATATATAGCTTTATTGATTGAAAAAGATTTTGCAACGGCAACCGGGCGAGTAAACCAGAAGAAACTACTAGATAATTTCTTGTTCTTCTATGGTGCTGAAGTGCTTGAGGCTGTTGACTCAATGGTGAATTACGAAAATGAGCAAAACTGGCTATTCAGCATTGTCAGGAAGCATAGAAAGTCATTTCATCCCATCAGACATCTACTCATAATTAGATTTCTGACGAATTCTATCGAGGAATTTTTCAACACGGATTACCAGTATAAACCTTTTGGTGAAGGGCCTTGGCTGTGTCTAAATGCTGCTGTAGACCATTATCTCAAGCCAGTCATAACTAATCTTGTTGTCACTCACTGTTTGGATAATAAAAAGCCATTAGGTACTTTTTCTTGTTCCTGTGAGATGGTTTATTGCAGAACTGGCCCTGATCAAACTGATGAAGATAAGCAGCGAATTGGCAAAGTCTTGACTTACGGTCAATTTTGGGAGCAGAAGCTAAAACAACTCGTAGAAATTCAAAAATTAGGTCTACGAGAGACAGCAAGACGGCTCAATGTCGATCCCAGAACAGTAAACCGCTATACTACCCTACTGAAGCTCAAAACTTTTTGGAAATCTTCACAGGAAAATCAGCTAGTAGACTTACAGGAAGTTTTAGACTCAAATCTAAATTTAGCCAGCGATCGCAAAATAAAATACAGGGAAGCTTGGAAAGCTTTACAAAAGCAGTACCCAGAGGCATCGAAAACTACTCTCAGGGCATTAGCTAAGGCAACATATATTTGGCTATACAGAAACGATAAAGAGTGGCTCAACAAAAATTCGCCTTCTTTAAAAATGCCTCTGGCTTGCGTCGGTAAAGTTGACTGGGTAGAAAGAGACAGGCAAGTTCTCGAAAAGGTAAAAAATGCTGTGCGATCGCTTCTGAGTGCAGAAAAACCCACGAGAATAACTCTTGGCAAGATAGGCAAAGCTATTGGCTTACTGGCACTACTTGAAAAACATTTGTCAGAAATGCCAGTGACTAAGGTTTATCTAGAATCAGTGACAGAAACTGTAGAGGATTTTCAGATTAGGCGTATTAAGTGGGCAATTCAGCGGCTTGATGATTGTGGAGAAGAAATTCAGCCTTGGAAGGTGATTAGACTTGCTGCGCTACGAGAAAATTCCTCACAGAGAGTAAAAGCAGCTTTAGAAAGCGAGCTTTATAAACAACCGGATTTAAGTTAATAACACTTTGTTGATCATAGTTATGTTGAGCAAAAGTTCCAAAGAAGAAAGAGACGTGAATTTAACACGTCTCTAGGTGATGGGAAGAATATTGAGTTCTAAGCTACATCTGCAACCAGTAAGCCGTTGACAGCAACAATCAAAAGCAGTGCTGAATCAGAAGTATCACAGCAGTGTCTTTTATCGCTATTACAGGGTTGTGCTACCCATTTGCTTTCAAGATTCTGGTAAAAAGTTCCCAGAAGTTGGGAACCGTTCCAAACTCGATACAGTTCTCCCAAATCATCTGGTACTGAGTCAATTTCAATTTCTGGTGCTACTGCGTCAGCTAAATGGTCAACATATTCCTCAAACTCTGCTTGAGCCGAGGCTTGGTTGTCAAATTCATCTTGTACAATCATCTGAGTAACCTCATTGATGGGGTTTAACAAAAGGCGATCGCAATCTTTGGACGGAGGGCGATCGCCTTTGTCTTGTTACTCTATTGTAATTACTAGTTACTACTAAAAGTAGAGCGTTACTACAAAATTTTCAAAATTCGCCACAATTAAGGTAAATAGAGTTATTACAGATTGAAAGTTTTCACCAAAAAGTAGTATGGCAAAGCGGCAGACAACAAAATTGAGCAATCAGATCATTGTTAGAATGGATGATCAGACAAAGGAAGCTTTTATGAATAAAGCTAAGGCTGAAGGCAAGACAGCCTCAGAATTGATCATGGGATGGATTCGTTCTTACATGGCTGAAGAACTCCAAGGAACTCCAGACTTAGCCAAAATGCAAACGGACTTGGAGAATCTAAAACAACAAGTTGCTGTACTCCAAAATGAATACTTGGGAAAATTAGCAGCCTGAGAGAAGAGAACGATTCTCTCAGGCTATGGATAGATCAAATTATCAGTTCTGCCCCTAAGAACCCAAAAAACCCGTCAGATACCTGATGGGTTTAGTTTTGTTAAGGAGACTAACTATGGGAAGTTATATAGTTACTACAGGTAATCAAAAAGTAGTAACTGAGACGATGACTGCGATCGCACTCAAATCCGTTAACCCACAAGACTTTCCCTTACTTCTTTGGGTGTGACTTAATGCTTTACCTCATTACTATCTAACAAGTTTATCTACCTCAACTTCATTCTTGTTCAAATCCCTGATTACTAAATTTGAGAACCCGACAATTCTCGCTGACTGTGCGAATCACGTTCTCTGGTACTCCTTCAGGGACAGTGACCTGAAGTTCCAAGGTAATTTCTACTTCAGCATCTACCAAACTACTGAGGTGTTGAATAACCTCGTCTGCTATTTGTGCTACGTCACGTCTTAGCCGCAATGCGTCCAATTTGACTGAACCATAGAAACGTTTTGGTGGAACTATGACAGTTACTTGGCTATCAGAGGAGTCATCTGCTGTTACTACAGTGTCAATAGTTTTTTCCTTGTCAGTCTTATAGCTTCCTGTTTTTTCTTTAACTGATGGTGGAGTTACAGGTTTAGCAGCATCTGCCTCAAACTGGCGTTGCGCTACTTCTGGCTTAACTATCAGATTTTGACTGCTAAGGGTTACGGTAATGTGTTCAGCTGCTTTCAAACCAAGGTAACGTCCTTTGGATTCATCCCAGCCTGTGGCATAAGCAAAGTTTTCATTCCACAGTAATGCTGCAACTCCAAGTGCGATCACTTCTAATAGCACTTGTTGATTTTTGATGCGTGGCAGGTAAAGGTAGTATGCTAAATACTCCCACAACTTCTTAAGGTCGAGGTGGTTTACATCGCGCCAGAGGTATGGATCGAGGGCTTCCAGGCGCAGGCGGCTGGCGGCATAGTTAGCAATCAAATGTTCTTCATGAACTGCTTTGCGACTTGCTTGCACAATAGGAGAGTCTTGCTTTTGCAATCGAATTTCTTGCCATTCAATCTCTCCTTGGGGGTCGGGTTGCATCGGCACTAACAACCAAATGTAAGCTTCCTGAATTAAACTTTTTACATCTTTGTCGGTTTGCTGTTGTTTAGTCGTCGCCTGATTGCTTTGAAAAACATCTAAGTTTAAGGCTTCTTTATCCCGAATAATCGAATTCCAGGCGAGGTACTGGCAAACAGATTGTTCTAATAGCTCCAGTTTTGCCTTATCTGGTGCCAGGAACAGCAACATATTTTTGCAGTACCGAGGACTGGCTCCCTTTTGGTTCAGTATTTCTTCGGCTCTGGTGCGGGCTTGGGTTTCGCTTTCCTTATTTTTATGGGGGTGCTGTGGCCCCATGACAACCAGCCTTACGGCCATTTCATCAGGAACATCTGCGGAGGAGCCGGGAGCAATATGTACTCCAGCAAACTCGCCGCGCTGCTTGTCAGCCTTTAATCGGAGAATGATTTCATCCCAAACTTTATCCTGATCCTGTTGGATTTGCTCGGCTCGATCTTGGGCAAGTCTGGTGACACTAGGCTGAGTTGAGAACCAGTAACGAGTGTTATCGACATAAAGATGTGTGGACTGGTCGGTAAGTCGGCGCAAAGCATCGCCAAAAGTTGCTGCACTTTCCCCTGGTTGAACACACCCCAACTTGATCCGATGATCTTCTACGCCGCGATTAGCTGCTCTCAGAGTAGGAGCAGAACCAAGGTAAATTGTCCGAGCGACGCGGCGACAGGCAGAGTAACGTCCTAAGTTCGGATTTTGGCGATCGCACGCCAATGGGAGAGAATTATATCCATCTACATCTTTTTCAATCACTGGCACCCAGTTATCTTCGAGGTAGCGAGTCAATTCTGTTTGTACCTGTCCGTCATCCATTGGGACGCTGGCAGGCATGATTAACAAACTCTTGTCCTGTCCTTCCCAAAGTGAATGAATCACCTTTGCCATCAGTCGCAGCACACCCCGCGTGCGTTGGAATTTGTCGAGAGTTGACCAGTCATTATAAAGTCGGTCAAACAGTTCTGGATGGATAGGATAGGCATTTTCTAGCCGTCGTTTATAACTAGCTTCTCGGCATTCACTAGGAAATTCCTGAGATTGATTTTGGTACATTTCTGCAAAGGCACGGATGATGGCATCACGGGCAATAAAGCCATTTTCTTCCGTGATGGGTTGAAACAGCCGCCGCCGCACAATTTCAAAGCTTTCATCGGCAGTTGCTGGTCGCCAAGGAGATTCAACTCTGCCAATAGCATTTTTGAGTCTACTTAAGGCTGCTTTACCGCGATCGCCTCCAATCTCATTATCAGATGCAGGGATACTCACGACTAAGAGAGTTTGGTTAGCATTTTTTGCCGACTCACTCAAAGTCTGGGCAAAGGTAAAGTGAGTGTCAAAGCTGCCCCCCGGAAGGTCGTTTACTTCGTGAAGCTGTCGCGCATAAGCTACCCATTCATCAATTAAAATCAGGCAGGGTGCATAGCGGTTAAACACGAGCCGTAGGGTATCGCCAGGGTTCGTTGAAGTTTCATCTGCTTCTCGAATCATATCGTAGGCTTCCCTACCGCCCAGTTGCCAAGCTAATTCGCCCCAGAGTGTGCGGACAACTGTGCCATCTTTTTTAGGTTGAGGCTGACCGGGAGAAATTTTATTTCCTACCAGCACTGCTGTGTTAACTTTTGGCGGAGGTAAAACATTTGCGGCTTCCAGCACTGGTTCCAATCCAGGTAACTTGGATGCTGGAACTCCTATGAACAGGTGGTATAGTGCCAGCATCGCGTGGGTTTTGCCGCCACCAAAGTTAGTTTGGAGTTCGATAACGGGGTCGCCTTGATTGCTAGCAAGACGTAGCAAGGCATTTGTGAGCAGTTGTTTTAGCCCTTCAGTGAGAAAAGTACGACTAAAAAACTCTGTAGGTATGCGGTATTCGTCGGAACCTTCATCTAAATAAACTTGCCAAAGGTCAGCAGCAAATTCTGCTTGTTGGTAGCTACCAGAGGCAACATCTGGGTGAGGCGTGACAATTTCCCGCCAGGGTTTTAAACCGCCTACAGGATTGCCTTCTAGAGGTTGGAGAGTAGCACGACGAGTTTCACGACGGGCTTGTTCTGTAAAGCGTAATCGCAAAAGTTCTTGTTTTTGTTTATCAACTTCATCTGCTTCAGGTGCGGAAAAGGCAGAAAGTAACCGCGATACGCTATCAAGAGCGCGATAGGCATCATCTGTAGAGAGTGGCTTGTTGTGCGCCCAAGAGTTGCGCGTGTCAATTAATTCCCCAACCAAGCTTCTTTCAGCATTGCCCAGAGTCTTCTTGAACACCTCACGCCATTGATTAGACATGAGTTTCAGCAGTACTGATTCGTCCTGCTTGAGAATTTGCTGGACACTACGTCTTAGGCTGTGGTCTTCTGGAACAAAAGGTGTAGCGGCAACTACCCACTTATCGCCATAAACGGAACGCATTTCCCTTTCTACAAAAGGATATAAGCCATCTCTCAAAAGGTCTAGCACCCTGCCAACTCGTTCGCGGTTACTTACGGACATAGATTTTTTATACTAGTTTTTCTTTTAACTCAGGGCTGCTGCCTCACAATAGCTACATCTACTCTGGGCGTTAGAGCCACCCAGAATGTATTAATGGGCTGAGGCTAATAACTGGAGTCGAAAGTAATTAAAGTAAAGCCATTTGTAAGGGAGTCGATTCTTCGGTTTCAGCAGCGAGGCGAGATATTTCTGGCCAGGAAATCACTAAGCTGTTGTAAGCGACACCTTCAGCAGCCCAGCCTTTTCTGTCGCAAATGTTATACAGCCGATAAGCTAATTCCCTTGCTGCTTCTCCTATGATTCCCAGTTGAGAAAGCAAATTTGCAGCACCTTGATTTCCAGTACCGTCTTGCAATTCCCGAATCATGTGTTGTGTCGCTTCCCAGACGGTGAGGCGGTTATCGGTTTGTGGGTTCCAATTTTTGGGTAATTCGTCGCGGCGCAATAGTCGCACTTTACCTGCTTTGGCAGTGAGGATACCAGCGTCTACTAAGCCTCGTACTGCTGTATTCTTAGCTTTGGAGAGGGTTTCGGCATCGCCAAATAACCCTTCACTAAAGGTGTGCTGTTCATACCAAATCAACGCAAAGCAAGTTTCAGCGTCAAATTCTCCTTCTTGTTCGGCGAAGAATTCATCTAAAGTTTGGTTAATCAGTTGTAGTGCAATACGCACAGGCATTCGTTCACCGTCTGATTCCAACACTTTGCTATAACGAGAGTATATTTCCATACCTGGCCCAATGCTGGCTTGTGCCAAGTCTACCGGGGCGATGTTACCTTGTTGGAGTTTTTGCAGCGCGTCGGGCAGTTCACGTTTGAGAATGTTGACGAATTGACGGCGGGTTGTGGATGATGCGGTTTCTGGGCGAGGACGGCATACAAGAGCGATGGATGAGGCAAGGGCATTGGTGCCTATGCTAACACTACGGGCGCTCCGTTCTGTTCGCATTGGCCAAGTGCCAGTAATGGTAAAACCAGCTTTTATAAGTCCTTCAAGCATAGTTTCCCATCCGGTTGAAGCTCTACTCTCACTGTTCCCTTTTGCTTCAGTTAGAGAAACTTCATCATCGGTTTCTGTTTGCTTGAAGGCATAATAAACAGTCAAAGGATATCCGTCATGCGCCATCTCACGCATCCGTTTAAAAGTTTCACCCAATCCTGTCTCAAAAAATTCTTTTGCCTTTTGTTTATTACCACCAAAGCGGTAAGGCGTAGCTACTAATTCTCGTTCTTTATCAGGAATAAGTATAGTACTGAAAAGGTCGGGATAAATAAAACTTAGAGAACGTCGTAGCCAGACATAAAAAAACTCCGAGAGGTCAGCGTAACCAATATTATCGTAGTATGGTGGGTCTGTAGAAACAACTATTGATTTTGCGTAAATATCTGATTTAGTAGCATCTATGCGTTCGACAAATCCTTGAGTGCTACAAGGAGAAATTTCAATTACTTTGGCTATCCAATTAACTGCACCGATAAAGTTACCAGTTGACTCACTTAAAGGATTCGCTTCTGCAAAGTCCCAAGTCATAGGAATGGCTTGACGGGCAAAGGTGTTACGGATATTGTCACGCCCTGAATTCCAACTGCAAATAGTTGAACTGTAATCACTCATTCGATCTACTGCGATCGCTAAATAAGTCGCCACTGCATCCGCGTAAGCAGTCGCACTCTTACCACCTTCACAAAGAGGTAAACTATCGTCTGGTATTTCAAAAGTTACAGCATCAGAAAGTATCTTTTCCCGTGCTTCGCTTACTAATTCGCAAAAAGTGTTTAGTGTTACAAGCTGACGTGGGGTAAAAAGATGATGAAAATGGGTTAAACCATAAAGCGGGGTGAACATTGATCGACGGTCATCAGGGATCTGAGCAGTGGGATACCAAGATGGTTGTGCGCTGTGTGCAATTTCTTCATGTTTTTGTATTGGCTGAAGATAGTCCCTGCTGTTTTTACCTTCAGCAACTATTGCCAAGAGTTGTGCGTTCATCCGTCCAGCTACACCTTCAGCCTTAATATGTTTATCATCAACAGGCTGTTTACAAGCCAAACAGTCAAACTTGGCACCGCGTCCAGTCTTTGGTGGTTCTGGTGCTTTACCCTTGCCAGACTTTACTTGAAAACTTACCAGAGGTGGTTGCTGACTATAGTTAATAGTTGGTTCTATCCAAGCTTCCTTCCCTTTTTTAGTTGAAAGCTCAAAAGAACGTACCAACGGCATTTGACAACCACAAGCTGGATTAGGACATTTCACAGTTCTTGCCCACAGCCAAGCAATCACCGTTGCTTCAGTGTCCCCATACTCCTGCGATAAATTCACCTTGGGATATAAATGTCCAATTTGCTTAAAAGCTTGCTCCCGCATCCATTGCCCGTAATAGCGCACATCTTCAGCTAAACCCTGTGCCCCATACCATGTTTTAGTTTTTAGAGAATTTTTCCGAGAATCAGGGTTAACAGGAGGCAAATTTGCAAACTTCGGCGGAATTTCAATCAAAGCTTTAGTAATCAAAACTGCCACAGGATTAATATCACTTCCATGTGCCTCTAACCCCAATCTTTGGGCTTCCAAGGGTATACTGCCCCCACCACAAAAGGGATCATAAATAGGTGGTGCGTGTTTGCTTAAATACTCTGTTACTTCTTCCGGTTGAGTTGGTGGCTTATCACCTCGTTCCCAAGCAATACAACGGGCAATTTCTCTTTGTGCTTCCTCAACTACACTGTTATTTGTTATGTCATCCCAAGATACTAAACCGCGAACACTTTGGGTTGACTTTCCCCTTGTTTCAACATTTTCAATTCGCCCAATTAAGTCATGTAATCGTTGGCGTTCTTTTTCTTGTTCCTCAACAGTTGGAAATTTGTCAGGATGACTTGAGGGATCATCTACCAAAGATGCAAACAAAACTGCTCGACAAGCTGCCAAAGGTCGCCGCGCCCACCACAAATGTAGCGTAGAAGGGTGCCCATGCCTAATTGATTTTTCTCTAGCAGATTCTTGATTAATTGCTTCCAGTGGTAAAGCGACTTCGATTAGCTTCTTGCGGTAGTTCATTCATTTTCCCAGACTTGTATAATTGAAGTCTGTTTTTCTACCAGCAAGCAGCGCAAAATATTCCGAATGAGTGGGTTTACGGAATGATTGTATCAAAGAATTTAGTGGGCTAATTAGTCTTTGTTAATTGCTACTTACTTAACTTAGTTACAGAGCTTCGTCCGGCAATTATAGTCACGATACTCAGCTATCTGGTTCAGTGATAATTCGTAGGGTGCATTATCTATTGTAAGGTTATGAAAAACTTTTCAGTTTTGGCAAGTACAAGACGTTGAATATAACCAACAGTTCTGATAACATTAACGTTATCAAAAGAGTGCATTTAAGTGAGCGAGTGGAAAATTGAATTTTATCAATCTGCTGACGGTCAATCCCCAGCAAAAGATTGGTTTGATGAACAGGAGGCAAAGGTCAAGGCTAGATTAGGTCGTATTTTCGACCTCTTGCAGGAGCAAGGCACATCTGTAGGGGAGCCTCATGTTAAGCACGTTGAAGACAAGCTTTATGAAATTCGAGCAGAACAAAACACAAATACCTATCGTGTAATTTATTTTGCCTACACTGGCAGGCGATTCATATTACTTCACGGCTTTCAAAAGAAAAGTCCAAAGCTACCTAAAAAAGAGTTGGACTTGGCGAAACAACGGATGAAAGAGTTTGTGAATCAAGAGAAAAATCAGCAGGAGAAAGCTTCTTCTCCAGAAGGTAATAAGTCCAAGAAGGGTAAAAAACGATGAATTCTAACACAATTTCTTGGGATTCTATCCGTGATGAGGTTTTAGCAGATCCAGAGGTAAAGGCTGAATACGATGCCTTAGAGTCAGAATTCCAGTGTGCAAAACAAGTTATTGCTTTAAGGAAGGCTAGCGGCTTAAATCAACGGGATTTTGCTAAGTTGGTTGGCATTAAACAGCCACAGCTGGCTCGGATTGAATCTGGGAAACAGGTTCCTAAAATTGAAACCCTAGCAAAACTCGCTAGGGGTGCAGGTTACGATGTCGAGATTCGCTTTGTAGCACCTAAAGGAAAGCGATCGCACAAAGTTGAGCCTCTGAGGATTTCTGCTAAGGAGTTAGTTTAGTCCTGTTATTGCTCTCACCAAAAGCATCCCTTTTTACCTGGATAACTCGCTATCCAATAAAGTAGGCAGATCCAAGAGCGATTACTCTGACAAAATTGCGATCGCAGATCAATTCTCTAAAATCTCCAATTATTGCGGTTCTGTCCCCATCTGCCACAATTCTTGTAAATTGTAATTTACACTCGTGACTGCGAAATCTGGCTCTTTATGAAACGGTTGCTGCACATAGCGAATTAAACAATTACAATCGATTACATCTGCCGGAGGCACTTTCACTAGTGCCAAAATAAAGTTCTTAGGCTTATTTAAGGCAGTGATAATTTCATTCTTAGTTACTGTCACTGTCTGTCCAGTTGCAATTCTTCCCTTGACTTCAATAAACCGCAACTGCCCTGTTTTAGGGATGCGTGACTCAATATCATAGCCGCATTTCTGGGTACTCACATCAGTTGGTTCGTACCCTAAATCGCGTTCTACTTCCATCACAGCCTTCATTGCTGCCTGTTCTACTCGTTCCGTCTCCCTGGCAAACATCGCCGTTGTTACGTGTTGTTTGCCTTGCATTCGTTGCAGCAAGCCTACTGAAACTATCAACGCACCCCCAACCACCACAGGCGGTAATGGCGATAATCTACGTTCTTGCTCTAATTCTTCCAAGCGTTGCATTAACCGTGCTTGCAAATCATCAGCTCGCTGACGTGCCTTACCTGAGTTAATTTTGGCATTAGGCTTGCCAGCTTCCTCTTGCATTTTCAGTTCTTCTGCCCGATGATCCCAGTAATTAATCTCCTTGGTTAATCTATCTTTTACTGCTGTCATCGTCTTAGCAATAAGTTCCTCTTTGCGCTGCTTGAGTTCTTGAAGATGTTGGGGAACAAGGTGAGCGATCGCATAACTCTTGGCTTTTGCTTCTAAATCTTCTCGCAACCAAGATTCTTCTAAAACTTTTTCCACAACACCCTTTTCCTCGTCTGTTAGCGGACGGTAATTGAGGTAAGGTGCGTAACCTGCATTGTAGGTATTGCCTTCTGGGTTGATTTCTACATATTGCATCCGCCGCGATACTAAACGCCTAGAGCCATTTAAATTTGTCCGCGCGTCTTGTATAGAATGTTCTAAATAAACTAGGGCACGGGTTCCTTCGCTAGAATCATTTTCATCCACCAGGATAGTACCTTGTTTTAACAAATCCCGATGCCGTTCCAAAGTCAGGTCAATTGTGGCATCCAGTAGAGAATGTCCAGAACAGATGAAAGCAGCTAAGGGTTTACCAGAAATGCTGATCAAATCTTTTTCAAAGCAGACACGTTCGTAACGTAGCAGCAACGGTTCTCCTACACCAATTTGCCGCCCTCGATTGCGAATAACTGCCGGAACATGACTGATTTCGTAACGCTGGGGTTCACGTTGACGCAATGTTCCACCTAATTGGGTAAATGCTTCTAGGAAGAAAGAAGCAATAAAATGAGGTTGCAGCCGCCGTGCTTGTGCCCTTTCCATTTCTTCTCGAATTTGCTGCACTTTGGCGATATCCATCGAATCTCGTGCCAAAGCCCGTTCTTCTAAAAGTTCGCGTAGTCGCTGTTGGTCGAGTTTATCATGTACGACTTGGTTGAGTCTGTCTCGCACTTCTGGTTGATCGCCATAGCGAATTGCTTCAATTAATAACTCTCGTAATTCTGTCCCTGCGATCGCTTTTCCCAATACATCAAATACTTGACCCCCCAGTGCCTTCTGCTCTGCCTCTATCTTTTTCAATAACGCCAAATAGACATCGCCTTCACGAGTGCCTTTTGCCACTAAATTCCATAAGTGACAAACCTCCGTCTGCCCAATCCGGTGAATTCGCCCAAAACGCTGTTCTAGGCGGGTAGGATTCCAAGGTAAATCGTAATTAACCATAAGGTGCGCCCTTTGCAAGTTAATCCCTTCACCCGCAGCATCCGTAGCTATTAAGACTTGTACTTCAATATCTTGGGTAAACGCCTCCTGCGCTTTGCGGCGTTCTTCGCGTCCCATTGCCCCATGTATATTTACCACAGCTTCATTACGTCCAAGTAGCGTCCGAATCCGATCAGTCAAATAATTTAATGTGTCTCGGTACTCGGTAAAAATCACGAGCTTGCGCCGATGTCCTTGGGTGTTGAACATTTCGGCATCATTTTGCAAGAGATTCGAGAGTTCTTCCCATTTTTTATCTTTACCACTACGTCGCACTCGTAGTGCCAATTGCTCTAATTCTTCTAAAAGCTTAATTTCTGTTTGTAATTCTGCGATCGTCCGTGATGCTGTAGCTAGATCAACTACTTCCTGTTCTGTTGCTTCTCGTTCTTCACCAGGAATATCCTCTAAATCATCTTCTAAGTCTTCCAGATCCAGAACCTGCTTAAATTCAATGATGATTGCATTACTTCCCCGCCTCAAAACTTCTTCTTGCCTCAGCCGTTTTTGCAACCTTTCCCGACGGCGTAGCAGCGATTGATAGATAGCTTCTGGGGAAGAAGCAAGCCGACGTTGCAAAATAGTCAAAGCAAAGCCAACATTACCTTTGCGTCCTTCATTTTCTAAAGTATCGGCACGATTAAATTCCTCACGGACGTACTCAGTAACTCGCTTATACAGTACTGCTTCTAAATCCGATAGTTCATATTCTATAGTGCTAGCTTGGCGTTCTGGAAATAGGGGTTTTCCATCAAATTTCAGTAAATCTTCTTTAACCAATCGCCGCATCAAGTCGGAAGTATCTGCTACATGAACACCATCGCGGAAGCGTCCTTCAAATCTGTCACCATCCAATAACGCCATAAACAACTGGAAGTCTTCCTCTTTGCCGTTATGTGGTGTCGCTGACATTAATAAAAAATGTCTAGTCAAACTTGAGAGTAACTTACCAAGTTTGTAGCGTTTCGTCTCTTTGATTTCACCACCAAAAAACGAAGCTGACATTTTATGAGCTTCGTCACAAACAACCAAATCCCAGTCTATCTGCGCTAGCTTTGCTTGTAAATCTTGATTACGGCTGAGTTTGTCCAGTCGCACAATCAGCAACGGCATTTCAGCAAAAGCATTTCCAGTTACTGCTGATTCAATGCGATCGTTGGTGAGAATTTCAAAGCGTAAATGAAACTTTTGCGACAATTCATCTTGCCATTGTGGGGCTAAACTGCCGGGACAAATCACAAGGCAACGATGCAAATCACCTCGGATCAGCAATTCCCGCATCAGCAAACCCGCCATAATAGTTTTACCTGCACCTGGGTCATCTGCTAAGAGAAAACGCAGAGGTTGTCGAGTCAACATTTCTCCGTAAACGGCGGTTATTTGGTGTGGTAAAGGTTCGACTAGAGAGGTGTGAACAGCTAGCAAGGGGTCGAAGAGATAAGCTAGACGGATGCGATGCGCTTCTGATGCCAGACGAAAATTAGCTCCATCAGCAGTGAAACTCCAAGCACCACCAGAGGTGATTATTTCCAGGGTAGGTTCTTTGTCTCGAAAGACTAACTCATTTCCAAGCGTGCCGTTAGCATCTTTGTATGTTAATTCCACAACATCAGAGCCATGCCACTGAGCATCAACGATGGCGACAATACTATTTGGCAGGATACCTTGTACTTGCGTGCCTTTTGTCAAATCCTCAAGTCTAACCATATTGCGGTGTTTTCACTTTTGGCAGATGTCAGTAGCAATGTAGATACCAATGTTTGTTGGCCGGACATTGCTCCTTATGACCATAAGAGACACTAGGCTGGTTAGTAGCTAGTATATTTACTGTTTTTGGCTGTGGTAGCTTGACGTTGCTTAATTGAAAAGCTGATTTTAAGCGATCGCTCAATGCTACTGGCTATAGGTAAAGTGAAATAGAGTGCGATCGCATCCATCGCAAACTCAACCTATTAATTCAGTTTTGCACTTGGGATGCGTAGGCGCAGCCCGCCGTAGGCATCGCCATTGAATTTTGTAGTAAATAGTTCCAAACCCTTACAAAGTTTGCTTTTGAGATATTGTACAACTTTTTTATTTATCATCAATATGAATGACGAATTTTGGGAAAATTGTACAACTTTATTTTTATAAGTCGCGTGAATGCCAACGGTAATATAGTGGTTACAAACTGTAAAATTGTACAACTTTTTTATACTTCTACACTATCAACTGGTGATTACAATAAGCCGCGATCATGTTGACTCGTCCTTGTCTTCGCCCTGACTTGAGGGCGTAAAATCTCTCACCACGCTGATTCCAGCCATAGCCATAATCATCTCGGTTATCCATTCCCGATTCATCGGCATAGACAATCTAAAGCTCTTCTATGTGATCATCCGTGAGAGGTTAAGATAATTGCATTTTTGTCAATCAGTTAAAATACTTAAAATAGCTTTAATAAAAATGATAATCGTGGGCGGGGGAGGGG